>QZKF01000098.1 GCA_003599455.1 Comamonadaceae bacterium | reverse complement strand
TTGCGCGCGATGGTGGTCATCTGCACCGACTGCATCAGCCAGTCGCTGCCCACCAGGCGCGTGACGATGGTGTTGGCGTAGAGGATGGCAAACGGCGTGGCCAGCATGGAAATCACCATGGACGCCAGGATGGGGTTGAACAGCTGCGGCGGCACCAGGTTGTTCTGCCCCGCGAGCGTGAGCAGGACCAGGCCGAACTCACCGGCCTGCGCCAGGTACAGGCCGGTGCGCAGCGCCACCCCGGTGGGCGCCCCGAAGGCGCGCGTGAGGCCGGTGATGAGCGCGAGCTTGAACGCCATCGATGCCGAGAGCAGCAGCAGCACCAGCGGCCAGCGGTCCAGCACCAGGCGCCAGTCCAGCATCATGCCGATGGTGATGAAGAACAGGCCGAGCAGCACGTCGTGGAACGGCCGGATGTCGGTCTCCACCTGGTGCTTGAATTCGGTCTCCGAAATCAGCATGCCGGCCACGAACGCGCCGAGCGCGAGCGACAGCCCGGCGTGCTCGGTCAGCCAGGCCAGGCCCAGGGTGATGAGCAGCAGGTTGAGCATGAACAGCTCGTCGCTCTTGCGGCGTGCCACCATCGTGAGCCACCAGCGCATGACTTTCTGCCCCCCGGTCAGCAGCAGGCCCAGCAGCGCCACAGCCTTCAAGGTGGCCCAGCCCAGCGCCGGCAGCAGGTTCTCGGGCGCGGCGGCCAGCGCGGGAATGAGCACCAGCAGCGGCACCACGGCCAGATCCTGGAACAGCAGGATGCCCAGCACCCGTTTGCCGTGTTCCGATTCCAGCTCCAGCCGTTCGGCGACCAGCTTGATCACGATGGCCGTGCTGCTCATGGCCATCACGCCGCCCAGCGCCAGCGCGGTCTGCCAGGACACGTTCAGCCAGCCGGGCAACCACAGCGTGAGCGCCAGTGAGGCCAGGGTGGTGATGAGCACGGTCAGCACCACCTGCGACATGCCCAGGCCGAACACGTGCCGCTTCATGGCGCGCAGCTTGGGCAGGCTGAACTCGAGTCCGATCACGAACATGAGGAACACCACGCCAAACTCGGCGAGGTAGCGGATGCCGCCCGAATCCTGGGCCAGCGCCAGTGCGTTCGGACCGATCAGCACGCCCACCACCAGATACCCCAGCATCGGCGGCAGCCGGAGCATGCGGCACGTCACCACCCCCAGCACGGCGGCGAGCAGGTACAGCAGTGCGATGTCGAGCGAATTCATGGATGGATGGTAACGGGCCACCATGCCGGCGCAGGCCGGCGGCGATAATCGCCCGCATGACCCTGCCCTCCACATTCGACCCGGCCCGGGCCATGGCCCTGGCGCAGGAGACCCTGAGCATCGAGGCACAGGCCGTGACCGCCATGGCGCGGCGCATGGACGCCTCTTTCGCCCGCGCCATCGAGCTGGTGCTCGGCATACCGGGCCGCGTGGTGGTCATGGGCATGGGCAAGAGCGGGCACATCGGCCGCAAGATCGCCGCCACGCTGGCCTCCACCGGCACGCCCGCCCTGTTCGTGCACCCGGCCGAGGCCAGCCACGGCGACCTCGGCATGATCACCAGCGCCGACCTCGTGCTGGGCATCAGCAACAGCGGCGAGAGCGAGGAACTCACCGCCATCCTGCCGCTGATCAAGCGCATGGGTGTGCCACTGCTGGCCATCACAGGCCGCATCGACTCCACGCTGGGCCGACACGCCAGCGTGGTGCTCGATGCCTCGGTCGACAAGGAGGCCTGCCCGCACAACCTCGCGCCCACCGCCAGCACCACGGCGCAGCTCGCGCTGGGCGATGCGCTCGCCGTGGCGCTGCTCGACGCGCGTGGCTTCAAGGCCGACGACTTCGCCCGCTCGCACCCCGGCGGCGCGCTCGGCCGCAAGCTGCTCACCCATGTGAGCGATGTCATGCGCAGCGGCGACGACGCACCCCGCGTCGGACTGGACGCCGGCCTCATGGACCTCATGCGCGAGATCAGCGCCAAGGGCCTGGGCATGAGCGCCATCGTCGACGCCGACCAGCGCGTGGTGGGCGTCTTCACCGACGGCGACCTGCGCCGGCTGATCGAAAAGACCGGCAGCAGCGCTGACCTGCGCTCGATGGTCGCGCGCGACGTGATGCACGCCAACCCCCGCACTGTTCGCGCGGACGCACTGGCCGTGGAGGCGGCGGGCCTGATGGAGGCCAGCCGCATCACCAGCGTGCTGGTGGTCGACGATGCCGGCCGCCTGCTGGGTGCGCTCAACAGCAACGACCTGATGCGCGCCAAAGTCATATGACCCCGTTGCGTCCCGTGCTGAACTTTCCGCCCGCGCTGCTGCTGCGCGCACAGCCGGTGCGCGTGGTGTTGTTCGATGTGGACGGCGTGCTCACCGACGGTGGCCTCTACTTCAGCGAGGCGGGTGAAACGCTCAAGCGCTTCCACACGCTCGACGGCCACGGCATCAAGCTGCTGCAGCGCGCCGGCATCACGCCGGCGGTGGTGAGCGGGCGCGACTCGGCCGCCCTGCGCAAGCGCCTGTCGGCCCTGGGCGTGGTCCACCTCCGTCTGGGCACGGAAGACAAGGCCCCGGCCGCCGAAGCCATCCTGGCCGAACTCGGCCTCGACTGGAGCGCCGCCGCCGCCATGGGCGACGACTGGCCCGACCTGCCCCTGCTGCGCCGCGCCGCGCTCGCCAGCGCGCCTCCTGGCGCGCACGCCGAGGTGCTGGCCGTGGCGCACCATGTCACCCAGCGCTTGCCGGGCGCCGGCGCCGTGCGCGAGTTGTGCGACCTGCTGCTGGTGGCCAGCGGC
The DNA here is from genome assembly GCA_003599455.1 of Comamonadaceae bacterium. Lineage (GTDB taxonomy): Bacteria > Pseudomonadota > Gammaproteobacteria > Burkholderiales > Burkholderiaceae_C > Hydrogenophaga. The sequence goes on along the minus strand of QZKF01000098.1, from coordinate 7,863 downwards.
GCCTACGCCCGCGAGCTGGAGGCGGCCTCGCGGTGAGCACCTCCGACCCGCTCGACTTCTTCGACGATGTGGACCAGACCGTCCCGGTGCCGCGCGCGCCGCGGCGCAAACGCCAGCTCTGGGACCGGCTGTCCATCTACCTGCCCGTGCTGCTCATGGGCCTGCTCGCGCTCGCGTCCTACTGGCTGTTGCGCGCCACACCGGCCACCGAATTGCCCCAGGCCGAACGCCCGGTGAGCAGCGAACCCGACTACTTCATGCGCCGTTTCTCGGTCAAGGCCTTTGATGCCAAAGGCATCCTCAAGACCGAGGTCTCGGGCGTCGAGGCGCGCCATTTCCCGGCCACCGACACGGTCGAGATCGACAACGCGCGCATCCGCCACATCGGCGACCAGGGCCTGCCCACGCTGGCCAGCGCACGCCTGGTCACGACCAACGGCGACAACACCGAGTTCGTGCTCGAGGGCGACGCGGTGATCGTGCGCGAAGGGGGGCCGGGTGCCGACGGTCAGGCACTGCCCCGGCTGGAATTTCGCGGTGAGTTCCTGCACATCTACCTCGAACCCGATCGCATCGTGTCCAACCGCCCGGTCACCCTGCTGCGCGGCAACGACCGGCTCGTCGCCGACACCCTGGACTACACCGGCGAAGACCAGGTGGCGCAGTTCAAGGGCCGCGTGAAGGTGCAGCTGGCGCCGCGTTGAAACCCATTCGCCTGCCATGAACACGTCCGAATCCACCGTCCGGCCCGCCCCGCTGGTGTTCATCACCGGCGCGTCCAGCGGCATCGGCCAGGCCCTGGCCGCGCGCTTTGCGCGCGCCGGCTACCGGCTCGCGCTGGTGGCGCGCCGCACCGGCGACATGCAGGCCTGGGCCGACGGCCAAGGCTTCGACGCCGCGCATTGCCGCATCTACGGCGCCGATGTGGCCGACACCGACAGCATCGTCGCCGCCGGCCAGGCCTGCCTGGCCGCCCAGGGCGTGCCCGACGTGGTGATCGCCAACGCGGGCATCAGCGTCGGCATGGACACCGCCGAGCGCGGCGACATTGACGTCATGGCCCGGACCTTCGCCACCAACAACACCGGACTGGCCGCGACCTTCCACCCGTTCGTGACCGCGATGACCGCGCGTGGCAGCGGCGCGCTGGTGGGCATCGGCAGCGTGGCCGCGATCCGCGGTCTGCCCGGCCACGGCGCCTATTGCGCGAGCAAGGCGGCGGTGGTGGCCTACTGCGAGAGCCTGCGCGGCGAGCTGCGCGGCAGCGGCGTGGCGGTGGTCACCGTGCTACCGGGCTATGTGGACACGCCGCTGACGCAACAGAACCGCTACAGCATGCCGTTCCTGCTGAGCGCCGACACCTTCGCGGACCGTGCGTTCGACGCCATCGAGGCGCGCGCCAGTTACCGCGTCATTCCCTGGCAGATGGGCGTGGTGGCCAAGCTGCTGCGCGCGCTGCCCAACGCCTGGTTCGACCGGCTGCTCGCCGGGCGCCCGCGCAAACACCGCCAGGGCACGGCCGCTTCGCGCGATTGAACGAGCGCGTCGCCTCTCTGTGGCGGCGCCCATGAAAAAAGCCCTGGGGCAGGGCCACAGGGCTTTTGGGTCGTTTTGACCGGCGACAGGCGCCGGGTCAGGCCGACGGGTGCGGGCGATCAGTAACCGCCGCGGCCACCACCACCGCCACCACCTTCGCGACGGCCACCGCCACCGTAGGGGCTGCGGAAACCGCCTTCGCCACCACCGCCGCCGCCGCCACCAAAGCCGCCGCCGCCACTGCGGCCGCCGCCGAAGCCGCCGCCACCGGTGCGGGGGGGGCGGGCTTCCATCGGACGGGCTTCGTTGACCACCAGGCTGCGACCGCCCAGGGATTGGCCGTTCATGCCTTCAACAGCGGCTTGTGCTTCGGCATCGTTGCCCATTTCCACAAAACCGAAGCCTTTGGAGCGGCCGGTGTCGCGTTCCATCATGACCTTGGCGCTGTTGACAGAGCCGTAGGCGCTGAAAGCTTGTTGCAGGTCTTCGTCGCGGACGGTGTATGGCAGATTGCCAACGTACAGTTTGTTGCCCATGGTTGGGACTCCTAATAACACTGAGAAAAATAGCGATGGAGCCCCGTTAGCACACAAAAACCTGTAGCACGCGAAACCAACCGATCACTTGTCAAAACGAGCGTTTACCACGCTCGCCGGACCATTATGCGCCCAATGTCGCGCAAACACTAACTATTTTTCAGGATGTGCAAAGCCCGGGGAGGGCCGATGCGCGGCAACAACAGGCCCGCTGCACCGTCCGCTGAGCTCATTCCGGTGTGTTGCGTCGGTAGACCAGGTGGTAGACCAGTCCCACCAGCACACTGCCGCCCAGCAGGTTGCCGGCGATCACCGGCAGCAGATTGCCCGCCAGCCCGGTCCAGGTCACCCCGGCCATGCCGGCCGCATCGCCCTGCACCAGCATGGCGAGCGGGAACAGGTACATGTTGGCGATGCTGTGCTCGAAGCCGGCGGCCACGAAGGCGCTGACCGGGAACACGATGGCCACGGCCTTGTCCACCACGCTGCGCCCGGCCATGGCCATCCACACCGCCATGCACACCAGCACATTGCACAGCACGCCCCGGAAGAACGCCTCGTGCCAGGGCAGCGCCTGCTTGGCCAGCGCGATGCGCACCACCTGCTGCGCGATGGCGCCGCCGTTCAGGCCTGTGTGGCCGCTGGCATACACCAGCAGGGCCAACCCGGCCGCCCCGACGAAATTGGCCGCGCACACCAGCGCCCAGTTGCGCAGCAACGCGGCGCTGCCGATCTGCCCGTCCGCCCAGGCCATGGCCAGCAGGTTGTTGCCGGTGAACAGCTCGGCGCCGGCCACCACCACCAGCAGCAGCCCGAGCGAAAACACCAGGCCGCCCAGCAGCTGGCTGAGCGCAAAACCCAGCGTCGGGTCGGACTTGACGATCACGAAGAAGAGCGAGCCCAGCCCGATGAAGGCGCCGGCCAGCACGCCCAGCAGGAACAGAGGCAGCGCCGCCATGCGCGCCTTGGCCACGCCCACGGACTCGATGCGCCGGGCCACCTCGCGCGGGGCGTAGGCGTCTGATCCGAACAGTTCTGACATGGCGGCGTTCCCGGCGAAGGCAGCACTGCACGGCGCAGCGCTTCAATTTATACTCCCCCCAGCGCCGATTTGATCCAGATTGCGGGCGCTTAAAAAATGCCGCTAAAGGGGAGATTCCCGGTCTCGCTCTTGGCGGCACCGGGTTTTTTATTGGGCGGACACCGCCCTCAGGACAAGGCATTGATCGTCACGCCCCAAACCTTCCGGTTTTCCGAACCGCTGCCGCTGCGCTCCGGCGCGGTGTTGCCGGCTTACGAGCTGGTGGTCGAAACCTATGGCACCCTCAATGCCGATCGCTCCAACGCGGTGCTGATCTGCCACGCGCTCAACGCCTCGCACCACGTGGCCGGCTGGCACGCCGACGAGCACGGCCAGCCGCTGGCGCGCAGCGAGGGCTGGTGGAACAACATGATCGGGCCGGGCAAACCGGTCGACACCGACCGGTACTTCGTGATCGGCGTCAACAACCTGGGCTCCTGCTTCGGCTCCACCGGCCCCACGCACACCCACCCCGTCACCGGCAAGCCCTGGGGTGCCGACTTCCCCGTGGTGACGGTGGAAGACTGGGTGGATGCCCAGGCCCGGTTGCTCGACGCCATGGGCATCGACACGCTGGCCGCCGTCATGGGCGGCAGCCTGGGCGGCATGCAGACCCTGAGCTGGACCCTGCAATACCCCGAGCGCGTGCGCCACGCGGTGGTGGTGGCCAGCGCGCCCAACCTCACGGCCGAAAACATCGCCTTCAACGAGGTGGCCCGCCGCGCCATCGTGACCGACCCCGACTTCCATGGCGGGCACTACCTGCGCGAGGGCACCCTGCCGCGGCGCGGCCTGCGCATCGCGCGCATGATCGGCCACATCACCTACCTCAGCGACGACGTCATGAACGAGAAGTTCGGGCGCAGCCTGCGCTCGAGCGATGCCGAGGACCCCACGGCCGCGGCCGAGCTGGCCTACCGCTACTCGACGCAGGAGGTGGAGTTCCAGATCGAGAGCTACCTGCGCTACCAGGGCGACAAGTTCAGCGAGTACTTCGACGCCAACACCTACCTGCTGATCACGCGCGCGCTCGACTACTTCGACCCGGCGCGCGAGCACGATGGCAACCTCACCGCCGCGCTGGCGCGGGCGAAGGCGAAATTCTTCCTGGTGAGTTTCACCACCGACTGGCGCTTCTCGCCCACGCGCAGCCGCGAGATCGTCAAGGCCCTGCTCGACAACCGGCGCGAGGTGAGCTACGCCGAAATCGATGCGCCGCACGGCCACGACGCCTTCCTGCTCGACGACCCGCGCTACCTGCATGCGGTGCGCGCGTATTTCGAACAGACCGTTTCGGGAGGCCGCTCATGAGCGAAAAACGCCTGATGGAATCCATTGCCCGCCTGGTGCCGCCGGGCTCGCGCGTGCTCGACCTAGGTTGCGGCGACGGCGCCCTGCTGGCCCACCTGCAGGCCACGCGCGCCTGCAGCGGCTACGGGGTGGAAATCGACGACGCCAAGGTGCTGGCCTGCATGAAGCGCGGCGTCAACGTGCTGCAGCTCAACCTGGAGGACGGCCTGACGATGTTCGGCGATGACGCCTTCGACGTGGTGCTGCAGATCGACACCCTGCAGCACCTGCGCAACGCCGAGACCATGCTGCGCGAGACCGCGCGCGTGGGCCGCCTGGGCGTGGTGGCGTTTCCCAACTTCGCGCACTGGCCGAACCGCCTGGCCGTGCTGCAGGGCCGCATGCCGGTGACCAAGCGCCTGCCCTACCAGTGGTACGACACGCCCAACATCCGCGTCGGCACGCACGCCGATTTCGAGGTGCTGGCGCGGCGCAACGGCCTGACCATCGAGGACGGCTTTGGCCTGCACGAGGGCCGCGAGGTCCGCGTGCTGCCCAACCTCATGGCCAGCACGGCGGTGTTCCGCTTCTCGAGCTGACCCACCGGCGCGAGGTTCAGGCCCGCCCGGCCTCGCGCGCGGCGTCGGCCGCGAAGTCCCCGTCGGCCACCGCGCTGGCGGTGGGCATGTCCGGATAGATCTCGCGGAACACAGCGCGGATCTGCGCCAGCGGCAGGTCGTCGAAGGCGCCGCGTTCGTTCACGTATTCCATGTGCTGGCGGCCCGCGCGGTCGAACGGGTGGTAGAGCGAATCGCTTTCGCCGTCGAACTCCAGCGGCAGCAGGCCGAACTTCTCGCACAGCTCGATGTTGAAGGCCGGCGTGGCCTTGCGCCAGGCGCCGTCGATCCACAGCGAGGTGTAGCCGTGCCAGGCGAACACGTCGGTCTTCATGGTGCTGCGCAGGCGCTCGGTGGACAGGTGGTTGCGCACGTCGGCAAAACCCAGCCGTGCCGGGATGCCTTGCGCCCGGCAGACCGCCGCGAGCAGCACCGCCTTGGGCACGCACCAGCCGTGGCCCTGCCGCAGTGCGTTGCTCGCGCTCATGCCGGTTTCGGACAGGTCGATGCGGTAGGGGTCGTAGCGCACGCTGTCGCGCACCGCCCGGTACAGCGATACCGCGCGCTCGCGCGGCGTGTCGCCGAGCGCGTGCGCTCGGGCGAAGCGCAGCACGTCGGGGTGGGTGGCGTCGATGCTGGCGGTGGCGGCCAGGTGCTGCGGGCCCGGTGGGGTGTCGGCGTTCATGGTCCCAAGTTACCAGAGCGCGAGCGGTGCCCACGACGCCTGAGGGACAAATCCCTGCGCCGTGGCGGTGGTGCTTTGTGTACTTTGGTATTGGGCGATGAAGGCCGTGGGAGGGAATGGGGCGGGTTTGTCCGCTTTTTTCCGACTTCAGCCCGGGCCTGGCTGGCCGATATTCCATGGACCAACCCGACAACCGAGGACCGATTCCATGGACATGCGCAACGAAGCCACCCACCTTGCCCGCCACGACAGCGCGCGTGCCGCCGCCGCAGCCCAGAAGGCCAGCGCCGAATTCCTGACCTTCCGCCTGGGCGGCGAGGAATACGGCATCGACATCCTGCGCGTGCAGGAAATCCGCTCCTACGAAGAGCCCACCCGCATCGCCAACGCACCCTCGTTCATCAAGGGTGTGGTCAACCTGCGTGGCGTGATCGTGCCGGTGGTGGACCTGCGCATCAAGCTCGGCTGCGACAAGGTGGAATACAACGGCTTCACCGTCGTGATCGTGCTCAACGTGCACGGCCGCGTGGTCGGCGCCGTGGTCGACTCGGTCTCCGACGTGCTCGAGCTCGCGGGCGACCTGATCAAGCCGGCGCCCGAGATGAACACCAACGTGGACACCACCTTCATCACCGGCATCGCCAGCGTGGGTGAACGCATGTTGATCCTGATGGACATCGAGGCCCTCATGTCCGGCAGCGACATGGGCCTGATGGACAGCACCCAGGCCCTGCAGTAAGCCGCCGCCCGCGCCGCGACGAGACCCGAAGAGTCAAGGAAACCCCGACCATGCAGACACTTCCCCAACGACAAAGCTCCGTCGCACGCCGCGTGGCCCTGCTGGCCGTGGTGATGCTGGCCGCCGTGCTCGCGCTCATCAGCGGCGCCATGTCCGTGGTGGCCGAGGCCTCCTCGCGCGAGCGCCTGCTGGAGTGGACCGGCGACAAGGCCGCCTCCGTGGCCGACTCGGTCGATGCCTTCGACGCCACCGCCCGCATGATGACGGACCGCGCCTACCGGCCCTTCCGCCAGAAGTTCGGCGAGAAGTTCGAGCTCGACGCGCAGGCCGGCATGCTCAAGAGCTGGGGCATGCTGCTCAACAACGATTTCTCCGAGGTCGACACCTTCAACCGCACCAACGGCGGCGTGGCCACGATCTTCATGCGCAAGGGCGATGACTTCGAGCGCATCAGCACCTCGCTGAAGAAGGAAAACGGCGAGCGTGCCATGGGCACGCTGCTCGTGCGCAGCCACCCGGCCTACCCGCTGATGATCGAGGGCAAGACCTACACCGGCCGCGCCGTGCTGTTCGGCAAGCCCTACATGACGCACTACGAGGCGGTGAAGGACGAGGCCGGCAAGGTGGTCGGCATCCTGTTCATCGGCTTCGACGTGACCGACTTCCAGGCCTCGCTGGACAAGCTGGTGGCCGAGGCGCGCTACTTCGACAGCGGCGGCACCTATGTGATCGACCCGCGCCAGTCCAACGCCGAGGCGGTCTTCGTCTCGCACCCCACGGCCGCGGGCAAGAAGGTGCTGGAAGTCAATCCCGGCGCCGACGCCATGCTGAGCGAACTGCGCGCCACGCCCGAGGTGTTCGTGCGCGAAGCCACGCCGCTGTTCTCGACGACCATTGACCAGCCCTGGGTGGTCAAGCGCGAGGCCAAGGCCGGCGGCTGGTGGGTGGTGGCCGAGGTGTCCGACACCGAAGCCATGGCCAGCCACTGGCGCACGATGTATGCCTTCTGGGCCCTGCTGGCCGCGGCCACCGCCCTGCTGGGCGTGGGGCTCTTCGTGCTGGTGCGGCGCAACGTCAGCCAGCCGCTGGCGCAGCTGACCTCGGCCGTCACCAGCGTGGCGCAGGGCGACCTGAGCCAGGCCTTCCAGTCCGGGCGCAGCGACGAAATCGGCCGCCTGGTTCGCGAGGTGGAAACCATGCGCCAGCGCTTCCTGGGCATGATGCGCGAGCTGCGCAGCGCGACCGACAGCATCAACACCGCCGCGGTGGAAATCGCCTCGGGCAACCAGGACCTTTCCGCGCGCACCGAGCAGGCCGCCAGCAATCTGGAAGAGACCGCGGCCAGCATGGAACAGCTCACCAGCACGGTGCGCCAGAGC
>QZKF01000050.1 GCA_003599455.1 Comamonadaceae bacterium | reverse complement strand
AGCTTCGCCGAGCTCTCACCCGAAGCGCGCGCGCAGCTGCCCGCCGTCAGCGTCAGCGGCTCCACCTACTCCAAAAATCCGGCGCTGCGCATGCTCATCGTCAACGGCAAGGTGGTGCAGGAAGGCCAGGAGATCGCCCCCGGCCTGAAGCTGGAAACCATTGGCCAGCGCAACGCGGTGCTCAACCACCAGGGCCTGCGCTACAGCATCGGTTACTGACATGAACGCCGACCCCGAAGAACCCGTGCTGCAGGTCAAAGGGCTGCAGTTCGCCTGGGGCGATCGCGTTCTGTTCAACGGCCTGAGCTTCGACCTGCCGCCCGGCGTGAGCTTGGTGCGCGGCGGTGACGGCACCGGCAAGAGCACGCTGCTGAGCCTGCTGGCCGGCGCGCAGACGCCTGGCGCGGGCACGTTCGCCATCCATGGCATCCGCCTCGATCAGCAGCACGACGCCTACCGCCACCAGGTGTTCTGGATCGACCCGCAGACCGAGGCACACGACGCGCTCGCCGCGGGGGGCTACCTCGACAGCCTGAGCCGCCATTACCCGCGCTTCAGCGCCGACACCATGGCCGAGCTGGTCGATGGCTTCGCCCTCGGGCCGCACCTGGCCAAGCCGATGTACATGCTCTCGACCGGCAGCCGGCGCAAGGTCTGGCTCACCGCCGCCTTTGCCGCGGGCACGCCGCTCACGCTGATCGACCAGCCCTTCGCCGCGCTCGACGGGCCTTCGCTGCGCTTCCTGCGCGAGCTGCTGCAGGACGCGGCCGACCACCCCAGCCGCGCCTGGCTGCTGGCGGACCACGAGGCACCGGATGGTCTGGCGCTGGCCCGTGTGATCGATCTCTGAATCGCTGCGGGCCTGACCCCACCGGTCGGGGCCTGATGTAAGAAACGGACGACCGGGCCGACCACTGCACAGGTGGTCGCGCTGTGCGACACCGCACACCCCACGAAAGGTCGCCCCGATGAAACCCTTGCTTCTTGCTGTCGCCGCTTCCGCTGCCCTGGGCAGCTCGCTGCTGGCGCCCGAGGTCCTCGCGCAATCCCCGGCCGAGGCCCAGGTCAATGCCCTCGAAGGCCTGGCCGGCCCGCAGCCGGGTTCGCGCCGCTCCGGCGCCAAGGGCATCTGCGCCAGTGGCCATTTCATCGGCAACGCCGCCGGCCGCGAACTCTCGCGCGCCTCGGTGTTCAAGGGCGACCGCATCCCCGTGGTGGCGCGCTTCTCGGTCGGTGGCGGCAGCCCCAAGGCGAGCGACAAGGGCAAGACGGTGCGCGGCCTGGCGCTGCAGTTCCAGCTGCCTGGCGGCGAGCAGTGGCAGATGGCCAACATCTCGGCGCCGGTCTTCTTCGTGAGCAAGCCCGAGCAGTTCGCGCCTTTCGTGCAGGCCCGCACCGCCGACCCGGCCACCGGCAAGGCCGACCCCGAAAAGATCAAGGCCTTCAGCGCGGCCAACCCCGACACCACGCGCCAGGGCGCCTACCTCGCGCAAGCTCCGGTGCCGGCGAGCTACGGCACGGTGAACTTCTGGGGTGTGAACGCGTTCGAGTTCGAAGCCGCGCCCGGCAAGAGCCGCTTCGTGCGCTGGCAGTTCGTGCCCGAGGCCGGCGTGCAGGGCCTGAGCGAAGACCAGTTGAAGGCCATGGGCGACGAGTTCCTGGCGGGCGAGCTGCGCGAGCGCGTGGCCAAAGCACCGGTGTCGTTCGACTTCCGCCTGCAACTGGCCGAGGCCGGCGACAACCTGACCGACCCGACGCTGGCCTGGCCCGATGCGCGCCCCGTGGTCTCGGCCGGCAAGCTGGTGATCGACAAGGTGGCCGATGGCATGGGCGGCGCCTGCGACGCCATGACCTTCAACCCGCTGGTGCTGCCCGCCGGCATCAAGCCCTCGGCGGACCCGGTGCTCAACGCGCGCGCCGCGCCCTACGCGATCTCGCTCGGCCGGCGCCTGACGGAGGCGGCAAAGAAGTAAGCCGGCGCAAGGGGGCGGGCCGTCAGCGCCCGCCCAGCCCCATGCCGCGCGAGATCACCTCTTTCATGATCTCGTTGGTGCCGCCGTAGATGCGCTGCACGCGCGCGTCGGCGTAGGCCCGGGTGATCGGGTATTCCCACATGTAGCCGTAGCCACCGAACAGCTGCAGGCACTCGTCCATCACCTTGCACTGCAGGTCGGAGCACCAGTACTTGGCCATGCTGGCGGTCGCCGTGTCGAGCTGGTTGTCCACGATGAGCTCGCAGCATTTGTCAACGAACACGCGCGCCACCTGCACCTCGGTCTGCAGTTCGGCCAGCGTGTAGCGCGTGTTCTGGTACTGGGCCACGGCCTGGCCGAACACCTTGCGGTCTTTCGTGTACTGCACCGTCCAGTCGATCGCGGCCTGCGCCGCGGCCACCGCGCCAATCGCGATCTGCAAGCGCTCCCAGGGCAACTGCTCCATCAGGCAGACGAAGCCGCGACCCACCATGGCCGGGCCGCCGAGCAGGTTCGCGGCCGGCACCTTCACGTTGTCGAAGAACAGCTCGGAGGTGTCCTGCGCCTTCATGCCCAGCTTCTTCAGGCGCTTGCCCTTCTCGAAACCCGGCATGCCGCGCTCGACCAGCAGCAGGCTGGTGCCCTTGGCGCCCGCGCTCGGGTCGGTCTTGGCGACCACGATCACCAGGTCGGCGTGCCAGCCGTTGGTGATGAAGGTCTTGCTGCCGTTGAGCAGGTAGCTGCCGTCGGACTGCAGGATCGCGCTGGACTTCACGCCCTGCAGGTCGCTGCCGGCGGCGGGCTCGCTCATCGCGATCGCGCCCACCATCTCGCCGCTGGCGAGTTGGGGCAGGTACTTCTGCTTCTGTTCCTCGGTGCCGTAGTGCAGGATGTAGGGCGCCACGATCTCGCTGTGCAGGCCGAAACCGATGCCGGTGAAGCCGGTGCGCGCGATCTCCTCCATCTGCACCACCGAGTACAGCTTGTCGGCCTCCGATCCGCCGTAGGCCTCGGGCAGGGTCATGCAGAGAAAGCCGTTTTCGCCGGCCTTGCTCCACACCGCGCGGTCCACGTAGCCCTGCTCTTCCCAGGCCTCGTGGTGCGGCGCGATTTCCTTCTCGACGAACTTGCGGAAGCTGTCGCGGAAGGCTTCGTGGTCGGCGTTGAACAGGGTGCGTTCGATCATGGCGGTGTCACCTATCAGACTGGGGGAGGGAATTTGACAAAGCAAGTGCTTGGCAAAAGTCTATACTGATTCGCGGCATCCGCATTCCCCCAGGAGACACCATGAGCGAAGCATTCCTTTTCGATGCCGTGCGCACGCCGCGCGGCAAGGGCAAGAAAGACGGCAGCCTGCACGAGGTCAAGCCGATCGACCTGCTGGCCGGTGTGCTCACCCAGCTGCAGCAGCGCAATGGCTTCGACACCGCGGCGGTGGACGACGTGGTGATGGGCGTGGTGTCGCCCATCGGCGAGCAGGGCTCGGTGATCGCCAAGGTGGCCGCGCTCAAGGCCGGCTGGGACTGGCGCTGCTCGGGCGTGCAGCTCAACCGCTTCTGCGCCTCGGGCCTCGAGGCGGTGAACATGGCGGCGATGAAGGTGAGGAGCGGCTGGGAAGACCTGGTGGTGGCCGGCGGCGTGGAGAGCATGAGCCGCGTGCCGATCGGCTCCGACGGTGGCGCCTGGGCGCAGGACCCGCAGACCAACAGCGACACGCTGTTCGTGCCGCAGGGCATCGGCGCCGACCTGATCGCCACGCTCGAAGGCTTCAGCCGCGACGACGTGGATGCCTTCGCCCTCGAATCGCAGAAGCGCGCCGCGGCCGCGCGCGCAGCAGGCTACTTCAAGGGCTCTGTCGTGCCGGTCACCGACTTCCTCGGCCAGACCATCCTGGAAGAAGACGAGTTCATCAAGCCGCACACCACCCTGGACGGCCTGGCCGCGCTCAAGCCCGCGTTCGAGCAGCTCGGCGGCATGGGGTTTGATTCCGTGGCGCTGCAGCGTTACCCGCAGGTCGAGCGCATCCACCACGTGCACCATGCGGGCAACTCCTCGGGCATCGTCGATGGCGCCACCGCGGTGCTGGTCGGCAGCGAGGCTGCGGGCAAGACGCACGGCCTCACGCCGCGCGCGCGCATCGTCTCGGTGGCGCTCTCGGGCGCCGACCCCACCATCATGCTCACCGGCCCGATGCCGGCTGCGCGCAAGGCGCTGGCCAAGGCGGGTCTCACCATCGACCAGATCGACCTGTTCGAGGTGAACGAGGCCTTTGCCGCCGTGCCCATGAAGTTCATGAAGGAACTGGGCGTGCCGCACGAGAAGGTCAACGTGAACGGCGGCGCGATCGCCCTGGGCCACCCGCTGGGCGCCACCGGCGCCATGATCCTGGGCACGCTAGTCGATGAACTGCACCGCCGCCAGCTGCGCTATGGCCTGGCCACGCTGTGCGTCGGCGGCGGCATGGGCATCGCCACCATCGTTGAACGCATCTGAAGCCGGAGTCCCAGGAAAACATGAAAACCATCCGCTACGAACTCGCCGACGGCATCGCCACCCTCACCTTCGACGAGCCCGGTTCGCCGGTCAACACCATGTGCGCCGACTGGCAGGCCGACCTCAGCGAGGCGACCGCGCAGGTCATGCGCGACTGCGCCGACATCAAGGGCATCGTGCTGGCCTCGGCCAAGACCACCTTCTTCGCCGGCGCCGACCTGAAGGGCACGATGCGCCTGATGCCCGCCGACGCGCCGCGCGTGTTCGCCGAGATCGAGCAGACCAAGAAGAACTTCCGCACGCTGGAGACGCTGGGCGTGCCGGTGGTGAGCTGCATCAACGGTGCCGCGCTCGGCGGCGGCTGGGAAGTCGCGCTGGTGGGCCACTACCGCGTGGCGGTGGATAACCCCAAGATCCAGCTCGGCCTGCCCGAAATCACGCTCGGCCTGATCCCCGGCGCCACCGGCATCACCAAGATGACGCGCCTGCTCGGTCTCATGGGCGCGCAGCCCTACATCCTGGAGAGCAAGCTGTTCAACCCGCGCGAGGCGCTCGACCTCGGCCTGGTGCACGAGCTGGTTTCGGCCGAGGGCGATGTGGCCGGCGCGCTGCGCGACGCGGCGCTGACCTGGATTGCCGCCCACCCGCAGTCGCGCCAGCCCTGGGATGCGAAGGACTACAAGATCCCCGGCGGCACACCGGCCAACCCCAAGGTGGCCGGCATGCTCACCGTGGCGCCGGCCATGCTCAAGCAGAAGACTCGCGGCCTCTACCCGGCACCCGAGGCCGCGCTCGCGGCCATGGCCGAAGGCGCGATGGTGGACTACGACACGGCCACCCGCATCGAGAGCCGCTACCTGGCCCGGCTGATCGTGAGCCCGGTGGCGAAGAACATGATCAACACGTTCTTCTTCAACATGAACGCGATCAAGAGCGGGCAGTCGCGCCCGAAGGACATCTCGCGCTACAAGCCCAGGAAGGTCGGCATCCTGGGCGCGGGCATGATGGGCGCGGGCATCGCCTACGTGCAGGCCAGCCGGGGCATCCACACGGTGCTGGAAGACGTGAGCCTGGAGAACGCCCAGCGCGGCAAGTCCTACAGCTTCAAGCTCACGCAGGCGCGCGTGGACAAGGGCCGCATGAGCCCCTACGACCAGCGCGCGCTGCTCGACCACATCCTGCCCACCGACCACCCCGGCGACCTCAAGGGCTGCGACCTGATCATCGAGGCCGTGTTCGAGAACCGCGAACTCAAGGCCGCCGTCACCAAGGAAGCCGAGCCCATGCTGGCCGCTGGCGGCTTCATCGCCAGCAACACCTCCACGCTGCCCATCTCGGGCCTGGCGCAGGCCAGCAGCCGGCCGCAGCGCTTCGTCGGCATCCACTTCTTCAGCCCGGTGGACAAGATGAAGCTGGTGGAGATCATCCGCGGCAAGGACACCGACGACGAGACCGTCGCGCGCGCCTACGACTACGTGCAGGCACTGGGCAAGCTGCCGATCGTGGTGAACGACTCGCGCGGCTTCTACACCAGCCGCACCTTCGGCACCTTCGTGATGGAAGGCGCGGCCATGCTGGGCGAAGGCATCCCTGCACCGGTGATCGAGAACGCGGCCATGCAGGCGGGCATGCCCGTGGGGCCGCTGGCGGTGCTCGACGAGACCGCGCTGTCGCTCTCGGTGCATGTGCTGGACCAGACCCGCGCCGACTACGAGAGGGAAGGTCGCGCCTACGCCGCTTCGCCGGGCGAACTGCTGGTCGAGCGCATGGTCAAGGAACTCCGGCGCGCGGGCCGCGCGGCTGGCGGCGGCTTCTACGACTACCCCGCCGGGCAGAAGAAGCAGCTCTGGCCCGAGCTCAAGCCGCTGTTCGAAAAAGCCGGCGTCCCCTGGGACCTGCGCGACATCAAGGACCGCCTGCTCTACCGCCAGGCGGTGGAGACCGCGCGCTGCCTGGCCGAGGGCGTGCTCACCTCGGTGCACGACGGCAACATCGGCTCCATCTTCGGCATCGGCTTCCCGGCCTGGACCGGTGGCGCCCTGCAGTTCATCTACGGCACCGGCATCGACGCCTTCGAGCAGCGCTGCGCCGAACTGGCCGCGCGGTACGGCAACGGCTTCGCGCTCGACGAGACCACCTCGCGCGCCATCCGCCACCACCAGCCGGTGTATTGAGACACCCCCCGCGTCGCCTTCGGCGCCTCCCCCCTGGAAGGGGGGCGACACCAGGGGCCCGGCAAAGCCGGTTCCCCGGTGTCTCTGGGTGGAGTCACCTCGCGCGTTGCTGGTCGTGCCACACCTGAAACAACCCCTGAAACACACACGAAATCCGAAACATGAAAAGACTCGAAGGACAAGTCAGCCTCATCACCGGCGCCGCACAAGGCATCGGCCTGGCCACCGCGCTCAAGTTCGCCCGCGAAGGCGCCACCGTGATCGTCTGCGACGTGAAGCAGGCCGCGGTGGACGCGGCGGTGCTGCAGTGCGAGGCGCTCGGCGCCCGGGCCGCGGGCTTCGTGATGGACGTGACGCAGCGCGAGATGGTCGACGCCGTGGTGGCGCAGGTGAAGGCGCGTTTCGGCCGCATCGACGTGCTGGTGAACAACGCCGGCATCACCCAGGACGCGCGGTTGCAGAAGATGACGCTGGAGCAGTTCGACCGCGTGATCGACGTGAACCTGCGCGGTGTCTTCCACTGCGCGCAGGCGGTGACCGACACCATGATCGCGCAAGGCCGCGGCGTGATCCTCAATGCGTCGTCGGTGGTGGGCATCTACGGCAACTTCGGGCAGACCAACTACGCCGCGAGCAAGTTCGGCGTGATCGGCTTCACCAAGACCTGGAGCCGCGAGCTCGGACCCAAGGGCATCCGCGTAAACGCGGTCGCGCCCGGCTTCATCGCCACGCCCATCCTGAGCACCATTCCGGACAAGGTCATCACCGAGATGGCGCGCCGCGTGCCGCTGGGGCGGCTGGGCCAGCCCGAGGAAATCGCCAATGTGTATGCGTTTCTGGCCAGCGACGAGGCCAGCTACATCAACGGCGCCGTGATCGAAGTCTCGGGCGGCATGTCGGTCTGATACCGCCCGTCCGGTGCGCGGTGGAGGGGCGTGCGGTACTTCTTGGTACCAGCGCTTTTCGGCGCGCGCGGTGTCCCTGGCCCACATCTTGTATGCAATGATGAAAGCCTTCGTCCCGCCCCGTCCGCATGCCGATCGCCCTCCACCCCGCCAACGAGGCACAACGCCTGGCCCGTCTGCACGGCCTGGGCATCCTCGACACCTTGCCCCAGAAGGCCTTTGACGACATCTCGGCCCTGGCCCAGGTGATCTGTGGCACGCCGGTGGCCATGGTCACGCTGATCGACCGCGACCGCCAGTGGTTCAAGTCGCGCATCGGCGTGGACATGACCGAAACCAGCCGCGAGCTGGCCTTCTGCTCGCACGCCATCCTCGACCCCGACCATGTCACGGTGGTGGAGGACATGAGCCGGGACCCGCGCTTCCTCGACAACCCCCTGGTGAGCGGCCCCACCCACGTGCGCTTCTACGCCGGCGCGCCCATCGTCACCGACGACGGCTTCGCGCTAGGCACGGTGTGCGTGGTCGATCTGCAGGAGCGGCAGCTGCACCCGGTGCAGCTCGATGCGCTGAGCAAGCTCTCGGGCCTGGTGACCAGCCTGCTCGAGCACGAAAAGGCGCGACTCAACGAAGTGGCGCGCACCGCCGAGGCCACGCGACTGCAGCACGAACAGCTCACCGCCATGGCCATCTCGGGCCTGGACCTGCAGGTCTATGTCGATCCGCAGTACGTCTACCAGCACGTCAACGACACCTTCCTCGACTACTGGGGCTGCGGGCGCGACGACGTCATCGGCCGCCGGCTGCCCGACCATCTGGGCGAGCAGGCGTTCCGCGAAGGCATACAGCCCCATCTGGACCGTGCCCTCGCGGGCGAGACGGTGTCTTACCAGCGCAAGGTGCATTTCCCTGCGCGGGGCTCGCGCCATGTGCAGGTCGCGCTGCTGCCCGCGCGCAATCCGCAGGGCGAGATCACCGGCGTGGTTTTGCGCGCCCAGGATGTGCAGGACGTGCGCGAGCGCGAAGCCCACCTGCGCGAGACCGTGACCCTGCTCGAACAGAAGACCCTCGAGCAGGAGCGCTTCATCCACATCATTTCGCACGACCTGCGCGAGCCGATCAACTCCATCAACAACTTCAGCTCGCTGCTGGCCTCCGACCACCAGCCGGACCTGCCGCCCGCGGCCCAGCGCTACCTGGACTTCGTGCGCGCCGGCGGCCAGCGCATGGGCGCGCTGCTGGACGACCTGCTCAAGTACGTGCGGCTGGACCGCCATGCCCTCTCCACCGGGCCGGTGGACGTGACCCGGCTGGTGGACCAGGTGCGCGACGACCTGGCCTCGGCACTCGCCCTCGCCCAGGGCCAGGTCGAGCGCGAGCAGCTCGCCACCGTGCAGGCCGACGCGTCGCTGCTGCGCATCGCGCTGCAGAACCTGGTCAGCAACGGCCTGAAGTTCGCGCGGCCGCAGGTGCCGCCGCGCGTGCGCATCAGCGCCAGCCGCAAGGACGGGTTCGATCTCATTCACGTCGAGGACAACGGCATCGGCATCTCCTCCGAACACCAGGCCGGCATCTTCGACATGTTCAAGCGGCTGCACCCGCGCAAGCAGCACACGGGCTCGGGCCTGGGCCTGTCCATCTGCCGTCGCATCGCGGCCCTGCACGGCGGGCACCTGTCGGTGCAGTCGGAGCCCGGCGTCGGCAGCCGCTTCACGCTGCACCTGCCGGTGGCGCACGGCACCCCCTCATAAGGCACACCCATGGCGATTCCCGAGCGCTTCATCCTGGTCGACGACAACGAGGCCGACAACGTCTACCACGAGATCATGATCCGGCGTGCCGGCTTCGGCGGCGACGTGCTCGTCTTCGAGAGCGGCGCCGACGCACTGGCCTTCCTGAAGACCGATGCGCTCTCCCTGCCCACCTGCCTGTTTCTCGACATCAACATGCCGCTCATGGACGGCTTCGAGTTTGCGCGCCAGGCCACGCCCCTGCTGAGCAACAAGCCCACGGTCGTGGTGCTCATGCTCACCTCGTCCGACGCACCGCAGGACCGCCAGCGCGCCAGCGAGACGCCGCTGATCCAGGGCTTCGTGACCAAGCCGCTCACGGTGGAGCGGGTGCGCGCCATGCTGCAGACCGGCACTTAGTTGCCAATAGCCGCCATTTACTTGCTTATGTCAAGTAAATGGCACAAAATCGGGTCCATGCCCGACACCACGACCGCCATCGACCCCGCCCAGGTGCGCGCGCTGCGCGCCTTCAACCGCTTCTACACGCAGCGCACCGGCCTGCTCGACCCCTACCTCGGCAGCGCGTTCTCGCTCACCGAGGTGCGGGTGCTGTACGAGCTGGCGCACCACGCGCCCTGCACCGCGAGCGAACTCGGGCGCCGGCTGGTGCTCGATGCGGGCTACCTCAGCCGCATCGTGCGCCGCTTCAGCACCGCCGGCTGGATCACCCGCACGCCCTCGCCGTCCGACGCGCGCCAGCACGCCCTGGGCCTCACGCCCGAAGGCCGCGCGGTGTTCGAGCCGCTGCAGCAGCGCTCGCGCGAGGAAGCGGCCCGCCTGCTCGCGCCGCTGGCGCCCGCACGGCGCGACGCGCTGGTGGCCGCCTTGTCGAAGGCGCAGGCCCTGCTCGACCCGAACGCCGGCCAGCCGGCGCGCACCGCGGTGCTGCGCGACGTGCGGCCTGGCGACATGGGCTGGGTGGTGCAGCAGCACGGTGAGATCTACGCGCGCGAGTACGGCTGGAACAGCGAATTCGAAGCCCTGGTGGCCGAGATCGTGGCCGGCATGATCCGCCAGCACGACCCGGTGTGGGAGCGCGGCTGGATCGCCGAGCTCGATGGCGAACGCGTGGGTTCCGTCTTCGTGGTGCGCAAGAGCGAAACCGAGGCACAGCTGCGCTTGCTGGTTCTCAGCCCGGCCGCGCGGGGCCTGGGCCTGGGCGCGCGCCTCACCGACGAGTGCCTGGCCTTCGCGCGCGCCAGAGGCTACCGCAAGATGGTCCTGTGGACCAACGGCATCCTCACCGCCGCGCGCGCCATCTACGCGCAGCGCGGTTTTGTGCTGGTGCACAGCGAGGCGCACCACAGCTACGGACACGACCTGGTGGGCGAGACCTGGGAACTCGCGCTGTGAAGTCCCTGTGCTGAAACCGGCACCGGGCACCGCCGGATAATGGCGGCCATGCCAGCCCCCCAGCCCATCGCCCACGCGGACGCCGACGCCGCGCAGAACCATCCCCACTCGAAAACCGACCTGTTCCTCTCCTTCACCTGGCTGGCCCTGCAGGGCTTTGGCGGCGTGCTGGCGGTGGTGCAGCGCGAGCTGGTGGAGAAAAAACGCTGGATGACGCGCGAGCAGTTCGTGGAGGACTGGGCCGTCGCGC
>QZKF01000100.1 GCA_003599455.1 Comamonadaceae bacterium | reverse complement strand
AGCCGCTGGCGCGCCGGCCGGTGCTGTTCGCGCTGGCCCGCGCGCTGGCGCAGGCCTGGCCGGGCGACGTGGACCGCGAGGCCCTGATCGCGGACGCCTTCCGCACCCGGCGCCCCGACGACACGCACCGCGCGCGCCTGCGGGTCGAGATCGGTCGCCTGCGCGCGCTCGTGAAAACGATGGCGCGCATCGAGGCCACCGAACGCGGCTTCATCCTGCAGCCGCTGGACGGGCGCGAGGTCGTGGTGCTGGCGCCACCCATCGATGGCGAACAGGCCTCGCTGGTGGCGCTGCTGTCCGACGGCGCGGCCTGGTCCACCTCGGCGCTGGCATTGGCGCTGGGCGCGAGCCAGCGCACCGTGCAGCGCGCGCTGGCCGAGCTGGAAGCCGAAGGGCGCGCGCGCGCCATCGGGCAGGCGCGCGCGCGGCGCTGGCTGGCGCCCACCCTGGCCGGATTCACGACGATCTTGTTACTCCCCGCTGCGCTGCCGATTGAATAGAGTGACCTCCATGCACCGACACACGGTGCTGCCCAACAGGAGTTCACCATGCACAGCAAGACCACCCCAGCTTCCCGCCGCGCCAGCGCGCGCCCCGCCGAGATCGTGCGCGAGTACGGCCCTTTCAAAGGCGCGGGCCGCGTCAACGGCGTCACCCACGATGGCCAGCGCGTCTGGGCCTCCGTCGGCGCGCAGATCCTCGCCTTCGATCCCGCCAGCGGCGAAACCGCCCGCACGCTGGAGCGCGCCGGTGACGCCGGCACCGCCTTCGACGGCACCCACCTCTACCAGATTGCCGAAGCGCGCATCGACAAGATCGATCCCGTCAGCGGCGATGTGGTGGCGTCCATCCCCGCGCCCGGCGGCGGTAGCGACTCCGGGCTCACCTGGGCCGAAGGCAGCCTGTGGGTGGGCCAGTACCGCGACCGCAAGATCCACCAGATCGACCCGGCCACCGGCGCCGTCCGGCGCACCATCGAATCCAACAGCTTCGTCACCGGCGTGACCTGGGTCGACGGCGAGCTCTGGCACGGCACCTGGGAAGGCGACGCGAGCGACATCCGGCGCATCGACCCGGCCACCGGTGCCGTGCTCGAACGGCTCGACATGCCGGCCGGCACCGGCGTGAGCGGCCTCGAATCCGACGGCGCCGACCTCTTCTATTGCGGCGGCGGCGAGAGCGGCAAGGTCCGCGCCGTGCGGCGCCCCAAGGCCGCGTGAGCGGCACATTTCCGCCACATCAACCACCTCACATCCAGGAGCTCCCACCATGAACACCACCGCTGAAACGAACACCGTGGACCACGCCATCGTGTCCCCGGACCAATGGCTCACCGCGCGCCAGGCGCTGCTGGCGCGCGAGAAGGAACTGACGCAGCTGCGCGACCAGATCGCCCGCGAGCGCCGTGCGCTGCCCTGGGTGCGCGTCGAGAAGGACTACGTCTTCGAAGGACTGGAAGGCCGGCGCACGCTCGCCGAGCTGTTTGAAGGCCGACGCCAGCTGCTGGTGCAGCACTTCATGCTCGGCCCGGACTGGGAACAGGGCTGCCCGAGTTGCTCTTTCATGGCCGACCACACCAACGGCATGCTGCCGCACCTGGCGCAGCGCGACGTCACCCTGGTGGCGATCTCGCGCGCGCCGCTGGCCCGCATCGAGCGTTTCCGCCAGCGCATGGGCTGGCGCTTTCCCTGGCTGTCCTCGCACGGCAGCGACTTCAACCACGACTTCCACGTCAGCTTTTCGCCGGAGGTACAGGCCCGCGGCGAGGTCTACTACAACTACGCGATGCGCCCCTTCCCGATCGAGGAAGCGCCGGGCATCAGCGCCTTTTTCAAGGACGACGCGGGCGACGTCTTCCACACCTACTCGACCTACGGGCGCGGTGTGGAAGTGATGATGGGCACCTACAACCTGCTGGACCTCGCGCCCCGGGGCCGCGACGAGCGCGATGTGCCCAACAAGATGGAGTGGGTGCGCCACCACGACCGCTACGCGCCGGCACCGCAGGTGGCGGCAGCCAGCGCCTGCTGCCATGCGCAGGCCTGAAGCGCAGCGGGCCACGGCGCTGCGGTCTTTGGTCCCGATCACGGTCGGGCACCTCGCCTCGGTGGCGGTCGTGTGCGCGGCGCTGGTGTCCGGCCTGTCGATGGACCGCCAGCTGTTGCAGGCGCTGGCGGGCGTTCTGCTGGTGGTGGCCGCGCTGGTGCACCTCGCGGGCGGCACACCGCGCGTGGCGCGCGCGGTGGCCGGGCAGGCCGGCTGGGGGCTCGGGTCCTTCGTGGTGTCCACCGCGCACGGTGCCGGCCTGGCGCTGGTGCCCGCGCTGATGCCGCTGTGCCTGGGTGACGCGACCGCCGGCGGGACCCTGGGCTCGGCAGCGCTGTGGCAGGCCCTCGGGCTGGTGGTGGTGCACGGCGTGGCCATGATCGCCGTCACCGCTGCGATCGCCGCCGCGGTGCGCGTCTGTCGAAAACGCGTACGCTGGATCGTCGTGCAAGGGAGGCCGGGGATTCTTCCCCATGGTCGCAACCCGTTCAGACGATCCACACCGTGAAAGGAACCCCGCCATGCCATCCCGCACCGTTCGACTGCACCGCGTGCTGCGCGCCCCGCCCGAGAAGGTGTACCGCGCCTTCCTGGAGCCCCATGCCATGAGCAAGTGGCTTCCGCCCTACGGCTTCACCTGCGAGGTGCACCACATGGACGCGCGGGTGGGCGGCAGCTTCAAGATGTCGTTCCACAACTTCTCGACCGGCAACGGCCACTCCTTCGGCGGCGAGTACCTGGAGCTGGTGCCCCACGAGCGCCTGAGCTACACGGACCGGTTCGACGACCCGAACCTGCCCGGCGTGATGACGGTGGAGGTGCAGCTGAAAGCGGTGGTGTGCGGCACCGAGATCAGCATTGCGCAGGACGGTATCCCGGAGGTGATTCCGCTGGAGATGTGCTACCTCGGCTGGCAGGAATCGCTGGCCCAGCTGGCCACGCTGGTGGAGCCGGACATTCCGGGCTGAAGCCCGTGCCTCAGGCTTTCGAAGCCGCCACGAAGGCGGCGAAGCCCTGCACGAATTCGGCCAGCTGCTGACGCACCTTGTCGTCCTGCAGCGCGCCGTCGGCCGCGAACACCGAGGACGCGCGTGAAACCATCAACCGCCCGCCGTGCCACTGCCGCGTGCCCAGGGTGCGCAGCACCTGCAGCCAGTGGGTCTGCGACATGATGGTGCCGAAGCCGCCGGGCGAGGCCCCGATGACGGCCACCGGGCGGTCGTGGAACACGTCGGGCAGGCCGGGCGTGGGCCGCGAGAGCCAGTCCACCGCGTTCTTGAAGACGCCCGGCACGCCGTTGTTGTATTCGGGGGTGACGAGCAGCAGGCCGTCGCTGGCGAGGATGCGCTCTTTCAACGCACGCACCGCCGCTGGCGTGCCCTCGCTCTGCTCGAGATCGCCGTCGTAGAGCGGAATGCCGTGCAGCGTGGTGGCGTCGAGCTGTGCGCCCGCGCCCGCCAGCGGCTGGGCGGCGCGCAGCAAGGCGGTGTTGAAGGACTGCGCGCGCAGGCTGCCGGAAATGCCGAGGAGCTTGACCATGGTGGTGCCCTTTCTTTCTGTGGTGGGTGTCTTATGGCGCGGCGGATGCCAGCTCGGTGGTGATCTCGGTCGTCACCTGCGTGACGCGCAGGTCTTCGCTGCCGACCGCGGCGCCCTCGTCGGCGGAAATGCGGTGCTGCCGCACGCTGACGGTGTGCCGCATCTTGTGGCCGCGGTCCCGGTTCACGGTGATGGTCATGGTGGTCTTCCTTGCGGGTTCGTTCAGGTTTTCCAGAAATCGGAGCGCGCGTACTCGTGCTTGAGGAAGTCGATCCACAGGCGCACGCGCAGCGCCAGGTGCTTGCGCTGCGGGAACAGCGCGAAGATGCCGTTGGGCGGTGCGGCGAAGTCGTCGAGCACGCTCTCCAGCCGCCCGGCCGCGATGTCGGCCTCCACCTCCCAGGTGCTGCGCCAGGCGATGCCGTAGCCCGCCAGGCACCACTCGCGCAGCACCTGGCCGTCGGTGCAGTCCAGCGGGCCGCCCGGGCGCAGGTGCACGATCTCCTTCTCGCTGCCTTCGCCACCGCCCGGTGCGGGCACGGCGAAAGCCCAGCCCCGGGTTTGCGACGCGTCGCTGGAGAGCGTGAGGCAGTCGAAGCGCGCCAGGTCGGCCGGCGTCTGCGGGCGGCCGTGCTGCTGCAGGTAGCGCGGCGTGGCCACGCAGAGGCGGCGGTTGTCGGCCAGGCGCACGCTCACCAGCGACGAGTCGGGCAGGTCGCCCACGCGCACCGCGCAGTCGTAGGCTTCGCCGGCCACGTCGACCACGCGGTCGCTCAGGTTGAGCGAGATCGTCACCTCGGGGTGCAGCTCGCGAAAACGCGGCACCAGCGGCGCCACGTGGCGGCGGCCGAAACCGGCCGGTGCGGTCAGGCGCAGGTGGCCGCTGGCTTTCACGCCGCCGGCGCTCACGCTGGCTTCGGCATTCGCCATGTCCACCAGCAGGCGCTGGCAGTCTTCGAGGAAGGCGCTGCCTTCGTGCGTGAGGGTGATGCGCCGCGTGGTGCGCACCATGAGCTTCACGCCGAGGCGGGCTTCGAGCGCGTCGAGCCGGCGCCCGATGATGGCCGGGGCCACGCCCTCGGCTTTGGCGGCCGCCGTGAGGCTGCCGCGCGTGGCGACCGCCACGAAGGTTTCGAGTTGCTTGAGTTTGTCCACCGGGGCAGATTACCCCACCCGCAGGCGCGGATCAATGCCAGTTCTGACAGGATTGATGACTTTTCAGGAAGCTTTTTCCACGGTCTGGCTCAGGCGGCGGGCGTCCTCGGGCGCGTAGCCCAGCTCGGCCAGCAGCTCGGCGCTGTGTTCGCCCAGCCGGGGCGGGCTGCGGCGCACACCGAGGCGCTCGCCGTCCAGCGCCAGCGGCAGCAGCACGGTCTGCGCGGTCTGGCCGGCGCGCTCGCCGTCGGGCAGGGTGATGGGCGCCAGGCCGCCGGTGGCGCAGAGGTGCGGGTCGTCCAGCAGCTCGTGGGGTTTGGTGATGGGTGCGAACGGCAGGCCGTGGCGCTCGAACAGCGCGGCGAGCTCGGCCGCCTTCTGCAGCGCGAGGCGCTCGCGCAGCAGCGGGATGAGCCAGTCGCGGGCGCGCACGCGGTTGTTGTTGCCCTGCAGGCGCGGGTCGGCCTTGAGGTCCTGGTAGCCGAAGGCGTCGCAGAAGATGGCCCACTGCGTGTCGCTCACCACCGCCAGGAAGATCTGCTCACCGCCCTGCACCTGGAACACGTCGTAGATGCCCCAGGACGAGATGCGGTCCGGCATGGGCGCGGCGGGCTGGCCGGTGACGGCGAACTGCATCATGTGCTGCGCGACGAGGAAGACGTTGTTCTCGAACAGCGAGCTCTGCACCTCGCTGCCCACGCCGGTTTTCTCGCGCGCGCTGAGCGCGGCCATGACGCCGATGGCGCCGAACAGGCCGCCCATGATGTCGTTCACCGAGGAACCCGCGCGCAGCGGATCGCCGGGGCGCCCGGTCATGTAGGCCAGGCCGCCCATCATCTGCACGACTTCGTCGAGCGCGGTGCGGTGGTCGTAAGGCCCGGGCAGGAAGCCCTTGTGGCTCACGTGGATGAGGCGCGGGTTGAGCTTCTTCAGGGTGTCGTAGTCCAGCCCCAGCTTCTTCATGGTGCCGGGCTTGAAGTTCTCGCTGACCACGTCGGCGGTGGCGATGAGCCTGAGCACGGCCTCGTGGCCTTCGGGCGATTGCAGGTCGAGCACCAGGCTTTTCTTGTTGCGGTTGAACAGCGGGTAGAAGCCCGCGCCCGAGCCGAGCAGGCGGCGCGTGTTGTCACCCGTGGGTGGCTCCACCTTGATGACCTCGGCGCCCAGGTCGGCCAGCACCATGCCGCAGGTGGGGCCCATGACCATGTGGGTGAATTCGACGACGCGGATGCCTTCGTAGGGCAGTCGGCGGGGGGTCTCGGTGGTGATGGTGGTGGTGTCTTGCATGTGGGAGAAGCAGAAAGGTTCAGGCCGCGTGCCAGCCCTTGGGCAGGCCGGCTTCGGGCGTCATGCCGTAGACCGGCTCGCCGGGCAGGCCCGCCTTGAGCGGCTCGCGCGCGGCGATGAGTTTTGAGATGTCGATGCCGGTGCGCACGCCCATGGCCTCGAACATGAAGACCAGGTCTTCGGTGACCACGTTGCCCGAAGCGCCGGGCGCGTAAGGGCAACCGCCCAGGCCGCCGAGCGAGGCGTCGAAGGTGCGCACACCCACGTCGTAGGCCGCAAGACAGTTGGCCAGGCCCAGGCCGCGCGTGTTGTGCATGTGGGCCGCGCCGGCGCGCTCGCCCAGCTCGGCGCGCAGCCGCGTGAACAGGCGGCGCACCTGCGCCGGGTTGGCCATGCCGGTGGTGTCGGACAGGCCCACTTCGTCCACGCCCGCCTGCACGCAGGCCACGGCGAGGCGGATCACGTCGTCTTCATCCACCACACCCTGCAGCGTGCAGCCGAAGGCGGTGGACAGGCCCACCTCCATTGCCACACCCGGCGCGGTGTCGCGCCGCAGCGCGTGCACCTCGCGCAGCTCGTCGAGCATTTGCGCCGGCGTCTTTCGCACGTTGGCCAGCGAATGCGCTTCGCTGGCCGACACCGGCAGGGTGATCTTGTGCACGCCCGCGGCCAGCGCGGCCTCGGCGCCGCGCCGGTTCGGCACCAGCGCCATCACGGTGATGCCCTCATGCCGCAGCGCATGGCGCACCACGCTCACCACGTCGGCCATCTGCGGCAGCAGCTTCGCCGGCACGAAGGAGCCGACCTCGATCTCGCGCAGGCCGGCCGCCGCGAGGGCGTCGATCCAGCGCAGCTTGTGGTCGGTGGGCATGGTGGCCTGGACGGACTGCAGGCCGTCGCGCGGGCCGACTTCGCTGATGAGGACTTCGGGGGCGTCGTGCATGTGAAAACAGGGAAAATCTGGGCTCTGGCTTGCGTTCTGTCAGACAGAACGATATTCTCTCTGCTGAAAGAATCGCAGATCGACCCCAACCTGTCAACCAGAGTCCATGCCCCGCAAAGCGCAGACCCCCTCCCTCGCCGATGCCAACGCCGCCAGCGGCGGCACCGCCGCGGTGGACCGCGCGCTCTCGCTGCTCGGCGCCTTCCGCGCGGGCGATGCGGCGCTCTCGCTGGCCGAGCTGGCCGAGCGCACGCAGCTCTACAAGAGCACCGCGCTGCGCCTGCTCGCCTCGCTCGAACACGCGCACCTGCTGCAGCGGCTGGACGACGGGCGCTACGCCCTGGGGGGCGAGGTGGCGCGGCTGCACGGCATCTACGCCGCCTCGTTCTCGCTCGACCGCGTCGTCATGCCCGTGTTGCGCCAGCTGGTGGCCGCCACCGGCGAGAGCGCGGCCTACCACGTGCGCCAGGGCCAGGCGCCAAACCAGACGCGCCTGTGCCTCTACCGCGTGGACTCACCGCACCCGGTGCGCGACCACATCCGCGCGGGCGACGTGCTGCCGCTGCACCAGGGCACCGGCGGGCGCGTGCTCACGGCCTTTGGCGCGGGCGACGACAGCCGCAAGCCCACCCCCGCCGAGAAGCGCGTAACGGCGCGCATCCGGGCCGACGGCTACATGACGGCCGTGGGCGACCGCCTGGCCGAGGTGGCCGGCATCTCGGCGCCGGTGTTCCATGCCGACGGCTCGATCGCCGCCTCGCTCACGCTCACCATGCCGGCGCACCGGTTTGACGAGCGGCATGTGGGCAAGGTGCTGGTGGCGGCGCGGCAGTTGAGTGGGCGGGTGGGGTAGGCAAGGCGCCGGCCCGTCAATTTTTCACGACTTTCTTCTTCTATCTGAATTTTTTTCGATCTGAATACAACACTTAGGTATTCATTTTTGAGAACGATCGCCAGAATGCGCGGTGTCTCGAAATGATCACCCAAAAGTATTCAGGCGAGGAAAAGGATGAAATGCAGAAGGGCCCCCGGGCCGGTTCGGTGCATGACCGTGGCGACGCTCCTCACGGGCGCGCTGTGGGCTTGGCCAGCCATCGGCCAAACCCCCACCGGCACAACCCAAAGCACATCGGAGCAGCGCCGGGCCGAGGAGCGCGATGCGCGGCAGCGCGACCAGGCGCTGCAGGGGCGTGAGCACCGGCCCGAGACCCCTGAAGCCGCTCCGGTGCGGCGCCTGCCCGAAGGTGAGTCACCCTGCTTCCCGGTCCACCAGATCGAATTGCGCGGCGAAGACGTGGCCCGCTTCAGATGGGTGCTGGACGCGCTCACCGCACCCGATGGTCTGGACGGGCCGCTGCGCCGCTGCCTGGGTGCAGGCGGCATCGGCATCCTGGTCCAACGCGCACAACATGCCCTGGTCGCGCGCGGCTTTGTCACGAGCCGGGTGCTGATCGAACCGCAAGAACTGAACCAGGGCCGCCTGGCCCTCACGGTGATCCCCGGGCGCATCCGGCAGGTTCGCTTCGCCGATCCCACTGCGCGACACCCCTCTGCCCGCCTCGCCCTGCCCGCTCAACCCGGCGACGTGCTCAACCTGCGCGACATCGAGCAGGCGCTGGAGAACTTCAAGCGGGTGCCCGGCGCCGATGCCGACATCCGGATCGTGCCGGCCGACGAACCCGGTCAAAGCGACCTGCTCATTCATTGGACACAGGGTCGGCCGGTGCGCATGCAGCTGAGTGTGGACGACAGCGGCTCGCCCGGCACGGGGCGCTACCAGGGCAGCGCCACACTCAGCCTGGACAACCCGCTCGCACTCAACGATCTGCTCTATGTGGGGCTTCAAGGCAGTTTGGGTGGCGGTGACTCCGGAGCACGGGGCACCAGCGGCAGCTCATGGCACTACTCGCTGCCCTGGGGTCGGGCTTTGCTGGCCTTCGACGTCAGCCGACACCGCTACCTGCAGACCGTGGCGGGCGCCGCGCAGGACTATGCCTACCGCGGCAACACGGGCGCCCAGGAGGCCACGCTGTCGTATCTGGTGTACCGCGACGCCACGAGCAAGACCACCTTGCACCTCAAGGCGTTCGCTCGGCAGTCGCGCAACTTCATCGATGACACCGAGGTCGAGGTGCAGCGCCGAAAGGTGGGTGGCTGGCAGTTGGGCGTCGGTCACCGCGCCTTTGTGGGCCCGGGCACGCTCGATCTGAACCTGAGCCACCGGCGGGGCACCGGCGCCTTCGGATCACTGCGCGCACCCGAAGAGGCCTTCGGTGAAGGCACCTCGCGCTTTGCGCTGGTGCAGGCCAACGCCCAGTGGCAATGGCCCTTCAAGCTCGGTGCACAGGCCTAGCAATACAGCGGCCAATGGCGCGCACAGGCCCACCGCACGCCACTGGCGCCGCAAGAGCGCTTCGCCATCGGCGGGCGCCACACGGTGCGCGGCTTTGACGGCGAATCCAGCCTGAGCGCCGACAGCGGGTCCTTCCTGCGCAATGAGCTCTCCACCCCGCTCGGTGCCAGTGGCACGTCGGCGTTCGCCGGGCTGGACCACGGCCAGGTGCATGGGCCCAGCGCGCAGCGGCTCGTCGGCACCCGCCTGACCGGCGCAGTGGTCGGCCTGCGCGGCAGCGCGGGCCGCGTGCAGCACGAGCTGTTCGCCGGCTGGCCGCTGCACCAGCCCGACGGCTTCCGCACCGCCAACACCACGCTGGGCTTCTGGCTCGCCACGGGCTTCTGAACCCAACGCCATCCACAACAACCGCCAGGGAGTTTCCATGAACCGCAACCACCACCGCATCGTTTTCAACGCCAAGCGCGGCCAGCTGATGGCCGTGAGCGAAACCGCGCAGTCATGCGCCCGCTCGTCGGCCAGCGGCGAGGGCCCTGCCAGCGCCACAAGGCCGAAGCGCCGGGGCAGATTGCCCCTCGCCCTGCTGCTCGCCTTCGCCACCCTGGCCCTGCCCGCCCAATCCCAGATCGTCGCCGACCCCAACGCAGCGGGCAGCTTGCGCCCTACGGTACTCAGCGCATCCAATGGCGTGCCTCTGGTCAACATCGCCACGCCGAGTGCGGCCGGCGTCTCGCGCAACGTCTACCGCCAGTTCGATGTGAGCACCCAGGGCGCCATCCTCAACAACAGCCGCACCGATGTGCAGACCCAGCTCGGTGGCTGGGTGCAGGGCAACCCCTGGCTCGCCACCGGCCCGGCGCGCGTCATCCTCAATGAGGTGCATTCGAGCCAGCCCAGCCAGCTCAACGGGTTCGTGGAGGTGGGTGGGCAGCGCGCCGAAGTGGTCATTGCCAACCCTGCGGGCATCAACGTCAACGGCGGCGGCTTCATCAACGCCAGCCGCACCACGCTGACCACCGGCGTACCGATGATGAACGCCGGGGCGCTGGACGGCTTCCGCGTGCAGGGCGGCCAGATCAAGGTGGAGGGCCTGGGGCTGGACGCCACGCAGACCGATCACACCGCCATCCTGGCGCGTGCGGTCGAGGTGAACGCAGGCATCTGGGCCCAGGCGCTCACGGTGGTGACCGGCGCCAACGAGGTCTCGGCAGACTCAGCCCGCATCACCCCGCTGAACCCGGGTTCGGCAACGGGCGCGGCGCCCGCCTTCGCACTGGACGTGGCCGCACTGGGCGGCATGTACGCCGGCAAGATCCACCTGGTGGGCACCGAAGCCGGACTGGGTGTGAACCAGGCCGGGCTGATCGATGCCCGGGGCGCCCTCACCCTGGATGTCAACGGTTGGCTGAGCCAATCTGCTGGCGCACGCACCTATGGCGATGCGGTGACCATCGCTGCGCAGGGCCTGCGCAACGAAGACGGCGCCGTGATCGCCGCGCGCGAGCGGCTGCAGGTGGCGGTGCAAAACATCATCAACCGCGAGGGCGCCCTGCTGCTGAGCGCGGGCGACATGGCCCTTTCGGCCAGCGAGCGGCTGGAGAACCGCTCGGCCGGTATCGAGGCCCTGGGCAGCTTGAGCATCAGCGCGCCGGTGCTGGTCAACGCCAACGACCACATCAGCCACACGGTGGTCAGCGACGCCACCACGAACCACACGGTGTACTTCACCCCGAGCGGCGCAGTGGATGCCGCCGATGTGGCATGGAGCGTGGTCAAACCACTCGGTGAGGGTCCGCAGACCGAATACGACGCCTACCGGCGCGAATGGCTGTTGCCCAAGTCCAGTGCCTGGGCCGATCCCGCCTTCAAGACCTACTACCTGGGTGCACTGCCCTACGTGCCGGCGCACGTGATCTGGTGGGACTTCGGCGACTCAGGCTACTCGCAGGCCGTGGGCGACACCTTCACCTACAGCCGCCAGTCGCCCGTCTGGGCGCACTTCGGCATGAGCGCGCCCACCTGGGATGCGCCAGGCCAACGGCCCGGCGGCACCGTTGACAGCGAGGGCACCCCCCTCAGCCCACCCGACCCCCAGGCCGTGGCCGCCTGGGAGGCCCAGGCGGCGCCCTGGGTGGAGCTCGCCACGCGCGTGGCGAGCTTCAAAACCGCCGTGGAGGCCCAGTTCCTCCGCTTTGACGCTCACAGCAGCTACGCCCAGACCACGCAGCGGGCGGTGATGACGGGCAGCGAGCCCGCCCGCCTCTCCACCGGAGGCTCCATGAACCTGAACGCCAGCCAGAGCCTGCTCAACCAGGACAGCGAAATCGTCGCCGGCGGCGCACTGTCCATCACTGGCGTGCAGGTGACCAACCAGGCCACCGAGGTGAGCGCCCTCACCAGCCGCAGCGGCACCTTCAGCAGCTGGGGCGTGACAGGTCGCGACTGTGGCCCCTTCGGCTGCGACCCCGAGTACGGCTGGATCCAGACGCCCTACGTCGAAACCGTCGCCAACGCCGTGCCACTGCCCGCCCTGCGGTATGAGAGCTACAGCGCCACCTTGCCCACCGCTGCGCCCAGCGCTGCCCTGTCTGCCCTTTTCGCCCTGAACCCCGACCCGGCCTCGGGCCCGGTCTTCGAGACCGACCCGCGCTTTGCCGACCACCGACAGTGGCTGAACTCCGACCACTTGCTCAGCGCCCTGGCTGTGGACCCGGCCACCACCCACAAGCGCCTGGGCGATGGCTTCATCGAGCAGCGCCTCATCCGCGAACAGGTGGGCCAACTCACTGGCCGGCGCTTCCTGGGCGACTTCACCACCGACGAAGCGCAATACCTCGCGCTGATGGACGCCGGCACCACCTTCGCCCAGGCCCACCTGCTGCGCCCGGGCATCACGCTCTCCGCCGAGCAGGTGGCCGCTCTGACCAGCGACATCGTCTGGCTGGAGACCCAGACCATCACCCTGCCCGACGGCACCACCACACAAGCCCTGGTGCCGCGCGTGTACCTGCTGCCGCGCGCAGGTGATCTGTCTGCCAGTGGTGCGCTCATCGCCGGGCGCGATGTGCAGATGAACCTCAGCGGCGATGTGCTGAACACCGGACACATCGCGGGCCGCAACCTGGTGCAGATCAGCGCGCAGAACCTGGTG
>QZKF01000080.1 GCA_003599455.1 Comamonadaceae bacterium | reverse complement strand
GGAAGACGCCGCGGTCGATGTGGACGACGCGCCGGGCCGGCGTGCCCTCGTGGTCGTACGCGTAGTGGCCGTAGCCCGGCAGGGCCGGATCCGAGTACGCCGTGACGAGCGGCGAGGCGACGCGCTTGCCGACCTGGTGCTCGTCGAGGCCGCGCAGCAGCCAGGAGCGCCCGGCGTAGGCCGTCTCCATCTTCAGCGCGCGGTCGAGCTCCACCGGGGTGGTCCGGCCGGCCGCAACCAGCCGCTCGGCGTCCGTTCGCAGCGAGCCGGGGCAGTGCTGCGAAAGTCCGATTATGTCAACGCCGTCCAGCAGGGCTTGCCGCAGGCTCGGCGACATCGTCGCCAGCAGGCCGACCGCGGTGAGCGCATGGACCGCCCGCCGCGTGAAGACCGCGGCCCGCGCGAAGAGCGCGAACCCGGTGCCGAGCGCCAGCCCGGCCCGAACGCCCACCTGGGCAGCCTGCGCATCAAGGAGCCGCGCCCACGCGCGGCCAACCCGGGCGGCCAGCCCGACCCGCTGCGCACCAGCATCGACGCCATGCGCACCGGCAACCGCGGTGGCAAGGGCGGCGGCGGTGGTGGTGGCCGGGGCGGCGCCGGCCCGCGCAACGCGGGTGGTGGCGGTGGTGGTGGCGGCAACGCCGATCCGCTGCGCACCAACTACGGCCGCATCCGCTAAGCCGTTTCACACTACAGTGCGGTCATGCCAACCGACCGCACCATTCTCCCGACCGACGCCCCGTCCGCCTTCATCGGCAACGGGGCGTCGCCACGTTGGGCCACGCTCATGGTGGCCACCTGCAACGTGCTCAACCTGGCCCAACCCGGGCGCCACTTCTACGACGGGCAGGACCCCTACAGCCAGACCGAGTTCGAGCGCAAGGTGGACTGGCTGGGCAACCGCTTCAAGGCCCTCAACGCCGACGTGATCGCGGTGCAGGAGGTGTGGGACGAGCTGGCCCTGCGCGCGGCGGTGGCTCGCAGTGGACTGCAGTACGGCTTCGTGGCCGTGCCCGGCGCCGAGAACGGCCCGGGGCAGGTGGGCGCGCAGGGCACGCCGCGCGTGGGCATCGTGACCCGGCTGAAGGTCGATGCGATCGAATCGTTCACCGACTTTCCCCACGCCGCCGTGGTGCAGGTGCCCGGCATCGGGCCGCACACGCGCTTCGAGCGCCCGCCCCTGCTGGCCACGCTGCGCCTGAAACACGGCCAGCCGCTGTGCGTGATCACCGCGCACCTCAAGAGCAAGCGGCCCAAGTTCCTCGAAGACGCGGCGGGCAGGATCAACGAGGACACCGACGACCCCGCCGTGCAGGCGCTGGCCTCGCTGCGCTCACTGATCATGCGCGCCAGCGAGGCGCTCGCGCTGCGCCTGAAAGTGGTGGAGTTGCTGCACCGCACGCAGCTGCCGCTGGTGCTCATGGGCGACCTCAACGACAGCCCGCACAGCGTGACCACCCAGCTCATCGCCGCCACCTCGCAGGTGGCCTACGACAAGGGCGCGCGCGACAACGCGCTGTTCAGCGCCTGGGACGTGCAGGGCGAGGCCGCGCTGCGCCGCGACGTGGCCTATTCCCACATCCACCAGGGCTACCCCGAGGTGCTGGACCAGGTGCTGGTGAGCGAGGAGTTCGTGGCCACCAGCCGCGGCGCGATCGGCGACGTGCGCCGCGTCGAGGTATTCAACGACCACCTGTTCGAGGGCCGCGACCGCAGCCGCAGCGACCACGGTTTCGTGCGGGCGCTGCTGCGCCTGCGCCTGCCGGATGCGGCCGTGTCAGCGGCTTGAACCGGCCGGCTGCGCGCTGGCCTCGCGGATGCGCTGCGCCAGGTGCGCCAGCGCCTCTTCCACCTGATCGACCAGCACCAGGCAGAGGTCGCCGGGCTGCAGGCGCTGCAGGGCCGTGTCGATGGCGACGAACTCGCCGCGGATCTCCTGCACCTCGCTCGTGCGGCTCGCGCCCGCCAGCCCCTGGCGCAGCAGCGCGAGCACCTCGCCGTCCTCGCGCCCGCGCTGGCAGGCGTCCTGGAACAGCAGCACGTCGTCGAAGGCGGCGCCGAGGATGGCGGTCTGCTCGCGGATGTCCTCGTCGCGGCGGTCGCCCGCGCCGCTGATCACCACGCTGCGCCGGCGCGCCGGCATGGCGTTGACCGCCTCGACCAGGGCGCGCATGGCGTCCGGGTTGTGGCCGTAGTCGGCGATCACGGTGGCGCCGCGGTAGTCCATCACGTTGAAGCGGCCCGGCGCGTTGTCGGCGTCGTTGGAAAAGCTGGCCAGGCCGCGCGCGATGGTGTCCCAGTCCAGCCCGGCACACCAGGCCGCGCCGATGGCCGCCATGACGTTGTCGATCTGGAAGCCGATCGTGCCGCCGCGCGTCAGGGGCACGCCATTGAGCGGGATCTGCACACGCCAGCTGCCTTCGGTGACGAGGATGCGGTCGCCCTCGACGCAGATGGTGCGCCGGCCCTGCACGCGGTGCGCGGCCAGCACGGGATGGTCGTGGTCCTGCCCGAAGAACACCACGCCGCCCGGGCACTTGGGCGCCATCGCCGCGACGATAGGGTCGGTCGCGTTGAGCACCGCGTAACCGGTGGGCGCGACGTTCATCACGATCACGCGCTTGAGCACCGCGAGGTCTTCGACGGTGGTGATGTAGTTCAGCCCCAGGTGGTCGCCGGTGCCCACGTTGGTGACCACCGCCACCCGGCACTGGTCGAACCCGAGGCCCTCGCGCAGCATGCCGCCGCGCGCGGTCTCGAGCACCGCGGCGTCCACGTGCGGGTGGAGCAGCACGTTGCGCGCGCTCTTGGGACCCGAGCAGTCGCCGCTGTCGATCTGGCGGCCATCGACGTAGACGCCGTCGGTGTTGGTCATGCCCACGCGCATGCCGCTGGTGGCCATGAGGTGCGCGATCAGGCGCGTGGTGGTGGTCTTGCCGTTGGTGCCGGTGACGGCGATCACCGGAATGCGGCCGTCGTCACCCGGCTCGAACATGTGCGCCACCACCGCCTCGCCCACGGGGCGACCCTTGCCGTAGGACGGCGACAGGTGCATGCGCAGGCCGGGCGCGGCGTTGACCTCGACCACGCCGCCATGCTGTCTCTCCAGCGGCACGTGCACGCTTTCGCAGACCACGTCGACGCCGCAGATGTCCAGACCCACGGTCTGCGCCGCCGCCACGGCGCGCGCGGCCACGTCGGGGTGCAGGCCGTCGGTCACGTCGGTGGCGGTGCCACCGGTGCTCAGGTTGGCGTTGTTGCGCAGCACCACGCGCCGGCCCATCTCGGGCACCGACTCGGGCTTGAGGCCCTGCACGTCCAGCCGGGCCAGCGCGATGTCGTCGAACCGGATCTTGGTGAGCGAGGTGGCATGGCCTTCACCGCGGCGCGGGTCGGCGTTGACCAGATCGACCAGCTCGCGCACGGTGTGTTCGCCGTCGCCGATCACGTGCGGCGGATCGCGGCGCGACGCGGCCACCACCTTGTCGCCCACCACGAGCAGGCGGAAGTCGCTGCCGGGCAGGAACTTCTCGACCATCACCTCGCCGATCTCGGCGGCGGCGCGGAAGGCAATGTCCAGGTGGTCGCGCGAGACGATGTTGACCGTCACGCCCTTGCCCTGGTTGCCGTCCTGCGGCTTGACGACCACCGGCAGGCCGATCTCCTGCGCCGCGGCCCAGGCGTCGTCGGCGTCGCGCACCGGGCGCCCCTGCGGCACCGGCACACCGGCGGCGGCCAGCAGGGTCTTGGTGAGGTCCTTGTCCTGCGCGATCGATTCGGCCACCGCGCTGGTCGTGTCGACCTCGGCGGCCCAGATGCGCCGCTGGCGCGAGCCCCAGCCCAGTTGCACCAGGCTGCCCGAGGTGAGGCGGCGGTAGGGAATGTTGCGCGCCACGGCGGCGTCCACGATGCAGCCGGTGCTCGGGCCCAGGCGGACGTCCTCGTCGAGCGCGCGCAGGCGGGCGATGGCGGCCTCGACGTCGAAGCCCTGGGGCGCGCCCGCGCGGACCGCCGCGAGCAGCTCGCGCGCCAGCTCGAAGGCCAGCCGGCCCACGACTTCCTCGCTGTACTCGGCCACCACCTGGAACACGCCGGGCTCCAGCGTGGCGGAGGTGCGGCTGAAGGTGACCGGGCAGCCAGCCTGCGCCTGCAGGGCCAGCACCACGTCTTCCAGCACATGGGCCAGCGACAGGCGCTCCTGCGGGTTGCTCGGCTGCAGGGCACCCACGGCGGGAAAGAGTTCGCGCAGCCGCCGTTCGAAGCCCGGCAGGGCATCGAGGTCGAGCTCCTGCGGTTCGCAGGCCACGATGGCCTCGATGCAGGTGTGGCGGCTCCAGAGATTGGGGCCGCGCAGGGAACGGATGCGGGAGACGTCCATGTCGGGAGGCAGGAAGGTGTGGTTCTGGAAGGACACTCAGGATGCCACGGCGGCGTCGTCGGCCACACCGGCATCCAGGCCCGAGGTTTCGATGCCGGCGACCATGAGCTCGGGCGAGACCGAGAGGGCCCAGGCCGCGGCGGCCACGGCCATCAGGGCATGCAGGCCCAGCGAGCGGGCCAGGCGCTGCACGACCGGCGCATCCAGCCGCACGCGGTGCGCCTTGCGCACGCCTTCGGCGAGCACCAGCGCGCCGTCGGCGGACACCGAGACGGTGCGCTTGCCGGCGGCGCGGTGCGCCTCCAGCAGCGGCGCGGTGCCGTCGAGTCCGTAAAAGATCACGTCGCCATCGCACAGCGAGGCCATCTGCGCCACGCGGGCATCGTCGCCGTTGAGCACGGCCACGCCGTCGGGCAGCACCACGTCCACCTGGGTGCGCAGCACGCGGTAGAGCTGGTCGACGTTGTGCACGTCGTGCCCTTCCAGGCCGTGCACGTCGTCCAGGTCGGTCACCACGCCGACGGCGCAGCGGTCGTAGGCCAGGCCGTCGTCCAGGATCGCGGCCGCGCCGTTCTCGATCACCACGGCGTCCACCTCGCGGTTCATCAGCAGGCGCTGCCCGGCCACCCAGTGGGCGCTGGGCCGTGCATCGACCTGGCGGTTGCCCAGGAACAGGCCCGCCCGGCAGGCCAGGCCCACATGGCGTCCACTGAGGTGCAACAGCCAGGCCACGAGCCGGGCGATGGCATTGCCATGGCGCGAGCCGGCCACGCCCACGATGGGCACGCGGCCGTTGCCGCCTTCGTCGAACAGGTGGTCCACGATGGCGCGCCCGACCGGGCGCGAGCGCCCGGTGGCGGGCTTGAGGTGCATCAGCAGCCCGGGGCCGGCATTGACCTCCACCACCGCGCCGCCCTGCGCCTGCAGGGAGCGGCCGATGTCCTGGGCCACCACGTCGACGCCGGCCACGTCCAGGCCCACCACGCGCGCGGCCAGCGCCACGGCGTGCGCCACCTCGGGGTGCACCTCGTCCGTGCAGTCGATCGCCACATTGCCGTTGCGCTGGATCAGCACCCGCTGGCCGGCCGCCGGCACGGATTCGCCCGACAGGCCCTGGCGCTCCAGCAGCAGGCGCATGACCGGCTCGCGCTCCAGGCGGATGGTCTCCAGCGGCAGTTCCTCGGCCTCGCCGCGGCGGGGATCGGTGTTGAGCTGGCTGTCGATCAGGCCGACCACGGTGGAGCTGCCGTCGCCGACCACCGACAGGGTCTCGCCACGCGCGGCCGCGACCACGCGACCGCCCACCACCAGCAGGCGGTGTTCGTCGCCGCGCACGTGGCGCTCGACCATGACCTCGCTGCCCTCGGCATCGGCCACCGCGTAGGCTTTCTCGATGTCGGCCTGCTCGGACAGGTCCAGGCTCACGCCCCGGCCGTGGTTGGCGTCCGACGGCTTCACCACCACCGGCAGGCCGATTTCCTGCGCGGCTTCCCAGGCGGCCGCGGGGCTGTCGACGACCTGGCCCTCGGGCACCGGCACGCCGCAGGCCTTGAGCAGCGTCTTGGTCAGGTCCTTGTCGCTGGCGATGCCGCCGGCGATGGCGCTGGTGCGGTCGGTCTCGGCGGTCCAGATGCGGCGCTGCTGCCGGCCATGGCCCAGCTGCACCAGGTTGCCGTCGTTCAGGCGCAGGTGCGGGATGCCGCGGTCGGTCGCCGCGGCCACGATGGAGGCGGTGCTCGGGCCGAGGTAGCTGCGGTCGATCTGCTCGACGAGGCGCGCCACCGCCGCCGGCACGTCGAACGCCGGCGCGCCGTCCTGGTGGTGGATGGCCGCCAGCAGCAGGGCGTGGGCCTGGGCCAGCGCCACGCGCGCCACGGCCTCGTCGCGGGCACGGAACACCATGCGGTAGACCCCGCGCCGGCTGGTCTCGCGCGTCTGGCCGAAGCCGGTGGGCATGCCCGCCAGGTTGAGCAGCTCGATGACGACGTGCTCGAGGATGTGACCGGCCCAGGTGCCTTCGCGCAGCCGCTCGATGAAGCCGCCGCGTTCGCCCACGCCGCAGTGGTGCTCTTCGAGGGCCGGCAGCCAGGCGGTCAGGCGATCGGTGAGCCCGGGCAGCTTGTTCGACGGCAGGTCCTCCAGGTCGCCGAGGTCCAGCCAGACCTCGAGCACCGGGCGGTACGTCCAGATGTTGGGGCCGCGCAGGAAATTGATGCGCAGCAGCGTGATGTCGTGTGTAGGGCTCATGTCTCCGGCGGGACGCTGGGTTCGGGTGACCGGGTGTAGTTGCAGCACCGGCCGGTGGGGCGAAGGGCCTTCAGTGTCCACTGAGGACGCGGGTCGCACATCGGTGAAAATGCCATGTTCCCTCGGGAAACCCTGTCGCTTCTCGCGGTCGACGCCACGCAGCCATCTTCAACATGCCTTCACGCTTTCCAGCTGAATCCTCAGCCCCAGGAGCCGACATCGCGCGAGACGCCTCGCGTCCCGCATCCATCCAGCTGGGGGGCGATGATAGCGCTGTCGCCACCTTGGCGCTGGACTTGGACAGCCATTTACATTTCCGCGCCCACACCCTGTTGTTAACCCGCCAAAGCCTGGTGCTCGACGACCAGACCTGGCCGCTCGCCCCGGGCATGGAGCTGCGCCTGAGCGACCACGCGGGCGTGGGCACGCTGGAACTGGTGGACGCACGGGGCCGGATCGCCATGTGGCACTTCACGCTGGGCCCGCAGAATCAGGCGGCGCGTCTGGTCGACCAGTTCCGGCGCGTGGTCGCGCAGCTCGACCGCGTGCCCGATCTGGCCTGGGACGAACCCGCCCGCACCTGCCCGCAATGCCAGGCCGCCCTGCCGCCCGACAGCGACGAATGCCCGGAGTGCGCGCCGCCGGAGCAGCAGGCCCCTCCCTCGACCTGGGTGCTGCTGCGGCTGTGGCGCTTCGCGCGCCCCTACCGCTGGACCCTGTTCTCGGGCTTCTTGCTCACACTGGCGTCCACCGCCGCGACGCTGGTGCCGCCCTACCTGACCATTCCGCTGATGGACCGGGTGCTGATCCCGTTCCAGAACGGCCAGGACATCGACACCGGCCTGGTGCTGGCCCTGCTGGCCGGCCTGCTCGGCTCGGCCCTGCTGGCCTGGGGCCTGGGCTGGGCCCGCACCTGGCTGCTCGCGCTGGTATCCGAGCGCATCAGCTCGGACCTGCGCACCACCACCTTCGACCACCTGCTGGAACTCTCGCTGGACTACTTCGGCAGCAAGCGCACCGGCGACCTGATGGCGCGCATCGGCAGCGAGACCGACCGCATCAGCGTCTTCCTCTCGCTGCACGCGCTGGACTTCGCCACCGACGTGCTGATGATCGGCATGACGGCGGCGATCCTGTTCTCCATCAACCCCTGGCTGGCGCTGGTCACGCTGCTGCCCCTGCCCTTCATCGCCTGGCTGATCCACCTGGTGCGCGACCGCCTGCGCACCGGCTTCGAGAAGATCGACCGCGTCTGGGGCGAGGTCACCAACGTGCTGGCCGACACCATCCCGGGCATCCGCGTGGTCAAGGCGTTTGCGCAGGAAGCCCGTGAGGCCAGGCGCTTCAAGCGCGCCAACGAGCACAACCTGGCCATCAACGACCGCATCAACAAGACCTGGTCGCTGTTCACCCCCACCGTGACGCTGCTCACCGAGATCGGCCTGCTGGTGGTGTGGGCCTTCGGCATCTGGCTGGTGAGCCGCAACGAGATCACCGTCGGCGTGCTCACCGCCTTCATCGCCTACATCGGGCGCTTCTACGGCCGGCTCGATTCGATGAGCCGCATCGTCTCGGTCACGCAGAAGGCCGCCTCGGGCGCCAAGCGCATCTTCGA
Organism: Comamonadaceae bacterium; assembly: GCA_003599455.1. Classification (GTDB taxonomy): domain Bacteria; phylum Pseudomonadota; class Gammaproteobacteria; order Burkholderiales; family Burkholderiaceae_C; genus Hydrogenophaga. Next base: position 4,246 of record QZKF01000080.1, on the reverse strand, counting down.
CATCCTCGACCACGTCTCCAACGTGCCCGAGCCGGCGCAACCGGTGCCGCTGGCGCAGGTGAGTGGCGGCCTGCGCGCCGAGGGCGTGAGCTTCCGCTACGGCAGCCGCACCGTCATCCGCGACCTGAGCCTGGAGATCCGCCCCGGCGAGATGATCGGCCTGGTCGGCCACAGCGGCTCGGGCAAGAGCACCCTGGTCAACCTGCTGTGCCGCTTCTATGACGTGAGCGAGGGCGCGATCCGCATCGACGGCATCGACATCCGCCGCGTGGCGGTGGCCGACTACCGGCGCCACATCGGCCTGGTGCTGCAGGAGCCGTTCCTGTTCTTCGGCACCATCGCCGAGAACATCGCCTACGGCAAACCCGGTGCCACGCACGCGGAGATCATCGCTGCGGCGCGGGCCGCCCACGCGCACGAATTCATCCTGCGCCTGCCGCAGGGCTACGACTCGCTGGTGGGCGAACGCGGCCAGGGCCTGTCGGGCGGCGAGCGCCAGCGCATCAGCATCGCGCGCGCGCTGCTGATCGACCCGCGCATCCTGATCCTCGACGAGGCCACTTCTTCGGTCGACACCGAGACCGAGAAGGAGATCCAGAAGGCGCTGGACAACCTGGTGCAGGGGCGCACGACGATCGCCATCGCGCACCGCCTGTCCACCCTGCGCAAGGCCGACCGCCTGGTGGTGATGGACCGTGGCGCGGTGGTCGAGCTCGGCCCGCACGACGAGCTCATGGCCCTGCGCGGGCACTACTGGCGCCTGTACGAGGCGCAGGCCCGCAAGGAACAGGAAGCCGCGGCCCTGCTCGACGCGGACACGCCCGAGGACGACGACGCATGAACGACTCCACCGCAGGCGCCCCCGGCTGGCGCCTCCACCGCAATGCCTTCGGCCGCCTGGTCCTGGTGGACGAACAGGGCCTGGAACACGTGGGCGTGGTGCCCGTGCGGGCCTTCCCGATCGGCGCGCCCGACGAAGGCCTGTCGCTGCTGGGCAGCGACGGACATGAACTGGTCTGGGTGGACCGGCTGGCGGAACTGCCGGCAGAGCTGCGCACCCTGCTCGCCGAGGAACTCGCGCAGCGCGAGTTCACGCCGGTGATCCAGCGCATCCGCGCCGTGTCCACCTTCTCCACCCCCAGCACCTGGCAGGTGGACACCGACCGCGGCGCCACCAGTTTCGTGCTGCGCAGCGAAGACGACATCCGCCGGCTGGAAGACCAGGCGCTGCTGATCCTGGCCAGCCACGGCGTCACCTTCGCGGTGCGCGACCGCCTGGCGCTGGACGCGCACTCGCGCCGGCTGCTCGACAGGTTCTTGTAGACGCGCTCTGGCCGGGTATCCAGCCAGCAAGGGCCAGTGGCTTGCGGGCCGGTCGTGGGCCGTCTTTTCGTCAGCTACGATGACGGGCGACGGCCAGAAGCCGTCACCTGCAGCACGGACAGAATCCACTGCATCAGCCTTACCTCGAAGAGGAAATCCGATGCCGAAGGCAAACCAGCTAAGTCCTTTTTCGTTCGTCCTCGCCGTGCCGGACCTCGAACGAAATACTGCCTACTTCAGAGACGCCCTTGGTTTCAGAGTTGAATGGCCCGAAGGGACAGGGTGGCAGCTTCTTTCGCGCGGGAGCGTGCGCATCATGATTGGCCATTGTCCAGATGCCGTACCGCCGTCTGCGACAGGGGATCACAGCTATTTCGGATACTTGCATGTCGATGACGTTGACGCGCTCCACGAAGAGCTCGTCAACCGTGGCGCGTTGATACGACAGCCACCGGAGAATAAGCCGCACGGCATGCGTGAGTTCTTGGTGGCGACGCCTGATGGGCATCGACTCATGATTGGCCAGGAACTCGAAGCGAGAAACGGGAAATAGGCTGGCTTCGGCCAGAAGCGGATATTGAGCAGCGTAAAGAATGACTTACACCCATCGCCACATCATCGCCGGAGTCAGTTGGTTCTTCGGGCTGCCAGCGGTCGGCATCAGCCTGCTGTTCTCCGGCCTCTTGCCCGTTGATCAATCCGTCGGCGCAGCCACTATCTCCCTGCTTTGGGGTGCCGGCTTGCTGGGTGTGTTCGGCTCATGGGCCTGGCAAGATGCACCCCAGCATGGCAAGTCGCGCTACGTTGCGCTGAGTTTCACGATGGGCTGGATTCTGCTGCCATTCTTGGTCGTCTTCCCATACCTTCTCTTGACGCGAGGTGTTAAGGAGGGATTTGCTTCATCGTTGCAGTGGTTCTGTGTCGTGATTGGTGTGCTGATCTTCTTCGTTGGTGTAATTCCATGGCTTGGAAGAACCTTCTTCTAGCGGGAACCAGAGACCGCTGAGGGCCGAGGCTGTGTAGAAACGCGCGATGGCGTCATGTGGAGGCGGCATTCTTAGGCCGACTGGCATTCAACGAATGCCGAGACGCGCCTGAGATCGATTCCAAGGCGGTTGTGACGCCTCATGGAGGTGCAAACGAGAGGGCGAAGAGGCTCACGCCCCCGCCAGCTGCATCGCCTTCATCGTTCTCGAAATACCCAAGACGCTCATCACGCGCTTGAGGTTGTATGCAAGCACGTGAAGGCTCATCTCCGTTCCAACGTGAGCCATCGTCTTCATCAGGAAGTGCGTCGATCCCATCCAGTGTTTCAGCGTCCCGAACACATGCTCGATGGTCGAGCGTCGCAACGTCATCGCATCGGGCTTGCGATCCAGGCGATGCTGCATCCGGTCGACTACGGCTTCATGCTCCCAGCGACGGATGCGTCGGAAGGATGAAGTCGTGCACTGGTCTTTCAGCGCACAACCTGGACATGCACTGGACCAGTACAGACGGAGGTCCATGTTGTCTTCCAATCTGCTGAACCGGTAGATGGCTCGCTGACCGGCAGGACACTGGTATTCATCGTCCCTTGCGATGTAGATGAAGTCCGCCTTGCCGAAGCGCCCGTGCGCCTTCGCATTGGATGTCATGGGCTTGGGCACGAAGGCAGTGATCCCGGCGTCCTCGCAGGCCTTGATCTCCAGACTGTTGAAGTAGCCGCGGTCAGCGAAGGCCTGCAGCTTGCTCTTGCCCATTGCTTAACAGCTTGTAAACGTCAACGATGCCGCTTCCATAGTTCTTCGTGTCCCACCCTGGGGGAGAGTAGGCGGTTGCCATTGCGTGTTCACGAAGAAGCTCTTGAAGGATGGCGCCTTGGTGTGTCGCTAGGTCAACAAGAAATCGGCGACCAAAGAATGACATCCACAGTGCGGCCACTCCGGCCATGTGGGCCGTTGCGTAGGAAGTCCCGCTGCCTGTGCCTGTCCCGCTTGGCGCGCGCGTTGGTTCAGCTGTCCAGACATCTTCGCCAGGTGCGGTCAGTGCAACTGGTTTTCCGCTTGCCGAGCCAGTCCACGGAACGTTGTGCACGTTGCTTGCAGCCATTGCAATGCATTCGGGATACCTCGCAGGATAGACCACAGCAAAACAATGGTTGCCAGCCGCAGCGACGACGACCAGATGGTTGTTCACGGCAACCTCGATAGCCTTGCGCAGGGCTGTGGCCCCGAAGCCGCCCAGAGACATCGAGACCACATGGCAGCCCTTGGCAGTCGCGTGCTGTACACCTTTCGCGATGTCGCCGGCGAAGATGACCATAACACTCTTGATACAGCGTATGGGCACGTAGCTGGCTTCACGAGCCACCCCCGTAATCTCTCCCGGACCCGTGGTCCCGCTTGAGGTCGATGGAAACGGTGCCGGGGCAACATTACCCCTGCTCATCATGACGCTGCCGGTTTTGGTGCCGTGACCTGGATTCGAGACGAGGGGCAGGCCTTTCAGGGGGTCGGAAGCATCGCCACCTCGAGTGATGAAGTCGCGCTTTAGTAAGTGCACGAAATTCACCTGGTCCAGGTCGTCGTGCAATACATAGCCTGTGTCCAGATGCGCAATGAGCGACCCTTGGCCATTGGGTGTCCCACCTACGGGCAAGGGGAGGTGCCAAGCAACATCTGCCTTCATGTTTCGGAGGGCCCAGGCTTTGTCGGTGGCCGTGACGGGACTCACGGGTGCCCCGAAAGTTAGCGCAGGAGGCCCCAGGAACTCTTGATATGCGATATCTGGTTCGGCGGAGACAAAGGGCCTCAAGGACAGGATGGAGTAGCAAGCGTCGTAAGAGAAGTGGCCCCGCTTCTCTGAACAGTTTTACCCCGAGAGATAAAGAGACTGCGTGCGGGTTGAAGAGGTGCAGAGTTGTCCACGGCGGCGGTGGTCG
>QZKF01000004.1 GCA_003599455.1 Comamonadaceae bacterium | reverse complement strand
CCGCCGGTCATGGTGGTTTCCACCGTGAGCTCGGCCGACAGGATGCTGCCCATGCGCAGCGTGGGCATGGCCGGGCCGGGTTTGGCGGGTGTCTTGTTGAGGCCCTGGTCCACCGCCTTGAGCAGCTTGGCCAGCGTGATGGGTTTTTCCAGGAAGGCGGTGGCGCCGATGCGCGTGGCCTCCACCGCGGTGTCGATGGTGGCGTGGCCACTCATCATGATCACCGGCATGGTCAGCAGCCCGCCGCTGGCCCACTCCTTGAGCAGGGTCACGCCGTCGGTGTCGGGCATCCAGATGTCGAGCAGCACGAGGTCGGGCCGCAACTGCGTGCGCACGGCGCGGGCCTGCGCGGCGTTTTCGGCGAGCTCGACCGTGTGACCTTCATCGTTGAGGATCTCGGAGAGCAAATCCCGGATGCCCAGTTCATCGTCTACGACCAGAATAGTTGCCATGGCGCGGAGTGCTTCCCTTGGAGCGTGTTGTCAATTAGCAACTGCGAATGATAACGACACTTGGGCGCCGATCACCTTGCCTTCGGTCACGCGGTTGCTCAGGTCGACCCGGCCGCCGTGTTCGTCCATGATTTTCTTGACCACCGCCAGGCCCAGGCCGGTGCCTTTGACCTTGGTGGTGACGTAGGGCTCGAAGGCGCGCTTGAGGATGTGCTCGGCAAAGCCGGGGCCCTGGTCGAGCACGGAGAGGCGCACCCACTGGCCCGAGTCGGAGCGCCGCGTGCGCAGCACCACCTGGGCGTTGGGCACACCGGCCATGGCGTCCTGGGCGTTCTGCACCAGGTTGTGCAGGATCTGCCGCACTTGTTGTGGATCGGCCTGCGCCAGGGGCAAGTCGTCGGCGGCTTCCAGGCGCACCGGCACGGCTGCGTTGTCGTAGAGCGAAAGGATGTCGCGCGCCAGCGCATTGAGATCGACGGGTTGCAGCTGCGCGGCGGGCAGGCGCGCGTAGTCGCGGAACTCGTTGACCAGGCGCTTCATGGCATCGACCTGGTCGACGATGGTGCGCACCGACTTGTTGAGGATGGCCTGTTCGGCGGGCTGCACCTTGCCGTCCAGCTTCATGGCCAGGCGTTCGGCCGAGAGCTGGATCGGGGTGAGCGGGTTCTTGATCTCGTGCGCCAGACGCCGCGCCACCTCGCCCCAGGCCTTGGCGCGCTGGGCCGAGACCATTTCGGACACGTCGTCGAACACCAGCAGGCGATCGTTGTTGGGCAGCAGGGCGCCGCGCGCGATGAGGGTGATGCCCTCGTCGAACGGCGTGTTGCCATTGGCGCTGAGTTCGAACGACTGCTGCCAGTAGCCGCCCTCGTGCGGCGTCTGCTCGGAAAGAAAACGCTCGAACTGCTGCAGCACGCCGGTGGCAAAGGGCTCCAGGCCGGGCACTTCGGCCAGCGGCTGGCCCTGGTTCAGCGCCAGCGGCGTGCGCAGGATGCGCGCCGCGCCGGGGTTGACGCTGCGGATGCGGCCCTGCTCGTCGAGCACCACCACGCCGGCGGTGAGGTTGTCCAGGATGGTCTGCAGGTTGTCGCGCGCGGCGTCCACCTGCTCCATGCTGTGCTGCACGGCCTCGCGCGCATCGGCGAGGTCCTGCGTCATGTGGGCAAAGGTGCGGGTGAGGCTGGCGAGTTCGTCGCGCGAGGTCAGCGCGGTCTTGGGCGCGAGGTTGCCGGCGGCCACCTCGCGCATGCCTTCGGCCAGCACCAGCAGCGGGCGCACCAGCTGGTTGCCCAGCAGCACCGCGAGCAGCACCGCGCCGAACACCGCGAGGAACAGCGCCAGCGTGAGCGTGCCGATGTACATGCGGCGCAGGCCTTCGCGGGTGAGCGCGCGCTCCTGGTATTCGCGGTTGGCCACCTGCACCGCGAGCGCGTCGGTCACCAGCGCACCGGGCAGCGGCACCACCACCTGCAGGTAGCGCGGCTCGGCGTTGAAGCCGAAGCTGGGCGGGCTCACCAGCGCCAGCACCTTGATGCGCGCCTGGCTCACCGCCATCAGCGCTTCCAGCTCGCCGTCGCCGCCCTCTTCGAGGCCTTCGATCTGGGCCACCACGCGCGAGGTGCGGGCGTTGCGCAACTGCGCGGCGGTCGGCCGCTCGGGGTTGATGTCGAAGCGCGAGAGGCCCGAGCTGCCCAGCGGCTGGCCGTTGGCGCCCCAGAGCACGAGATCGGTCACGCCGAGCTGTTCGCGCAGGCGCTCCAGCGCCAGCACGGCCGACGAGTTGGGCACGCGCGAGAGGCCTTCGGCGGCCACGCGGGTCTTGCTGCTGAGGTCGGCGGTCAGGGTGTCGAGCGTGGTGCGCCCGAGGTTGAGGCCGGCGGCCAGCGCGGATTCCACGCGCACGTCGAACCAGCTCTCGATCGAGCGCGAGACGAACTGGTACGACACGGTGTAGATCAGCAGGCCGGGCAGGATGCCGACCAGGCCGATGATGGCGGCGAGCTTGATCAGCAGCCGGCTGCCGAATTTGCCGCGCTTGAGGCGCAGGGCCAGCCGCAGCGCGAGCCACAGGATGACCAGCAGCAGGAAGGCCGCCACCGCCACGTTGATGACGACCAGCCAGGTGAAGTTCTGTTCGTAGAGCGCGCGGTTGTTGGTGGCCAGCGTGAGCAGGAACAGCAGCACCATGCCCACGCCGGTCATGAACACCAGAGCGGCGCCCACGGCCCAGCGCACGGCGGCGGGTTTCGTCTTGTGGGCGGTGGTGGGAACGGGGTTCACGGTGGTGTGGCGCTGGCCGGGCAGACCCTGCGGGTGGGGAGGGATCGTCGCCCGCTCAACGGGGGGGCTCACTCACGGTGGCTTCACCCGTGACTTCCACCGCCTGCACGCCGGTGGTGGGCTCCGGGGCCTTCTCGGGTTCGGCGCGCTCGGGCACGGCCAGGGTCTGGCGCAGCTCGACCGTCCACTCGGGCTGGTTGGCCATGCCGATCTGGAACGGCCGCGGCAGCAGGGAGAGGTCGAGCCGGAACGAGAATTCGACCTCGTGGTCGGCGCCGGACTCGAGCCGGGCGGCTTCGGCGATCTTCCAGCGCACCACCCGGCCCACACCGGCCAGGGCCTCGTTCAGGGAGTCGAAGTTCTGGTGCAGCGCGTACTGCAGCCCGGCGCCGCCCGATGCCGCCCCTGTTTCGTTGGACAGGCTCACGCGCCAGCGCCGCGTGAGCGGCTGGTAGGCCAGGCGCAGCGTGCGCACCGCGCTGGCCACGCGCTTGTCGGTCCAGTACCAGCGGTAGCGGTACACGTCGGCCTGCCAGACGAAATAGAGCGGCACCGCCTTGTACAGGGCGTCTTCCACCACCGGCGCGGGCTGCAGCCCCAGGCGCGCCGAGAGGTAGAGGGCTTCGGGCGTGCGCTGCAGGCCAAGCTGCTGCACCTGGGGCGCCTGGGCGTGGGCCGGCCACAGCGCCAGCAGTGTGAGCGCCAGCCCCAGGCAGAACCCGCGCAGGGCCGTCATGCCGCGGGTCGGCCGGTCAAGGCAGGGCCTTGTCGAGGCGGGCGTAAAAGAAACCGTCGTATCCACCCAAATGATTGTCGTTGAACTCCCCCGCCGGGGCGGCCAAACCGGGCAGCAAATGCCCCGGCGAGGGCCGCTGGAGTGCATCAGTGTGGTGCACAAGGAACGCCCGGACCTGTTCGGCGCCCTCGGCCCGGAACACCGAACAGGTGGCGTAGACCAGGCGGCCGCCGGGTTTGAGCAGCGGCCACAGGGCTTCGAGCAGGGCGCGCTGCACGGCCACGAGCTGGTCCACGTCGCTGGCGCGGCGCAGCCAGCGCACGTCCGGGTGGCGGCGCACGATGCCCGAGGCGGTGCAGGGGGCGTCGAGCAGGATGGCGTCGAACGGCTGGCCGTCCCACCAGCTGGCGGGTTTCGCGGCGTCGGCGCAGCGCACCTCGGCGCGCAGGCCCAGGCGCGCCAGGGTGTCTTCGATGCGCTCGCAGCGCCGCGCATCGACGTCGAGCGCGAGCAGGTTCAGGTCGGCGCGCTCGAGCAGGTGGGCCGTCTTGCCGCCGGGCGCGGCGCAGGCGTCGAGCACGCGGTCGGCGGGCGTCCAGGCGCGGCCGTCCAGCAGCAGCCCGGCGGCCATCTGGGCGGCGGCGTCCTGCACCGAACAGTGGCCCTGGGCGAAGCCCGGCAGGCGCTCCACCGGCTGGGGTGCGTCCAGCACCAGGCCGTCGCTGCCCACCGGGGTGGACGCCAGGCCGATCGCCTGCAGCGCCTGCTGGTAGCTGGCGCGGTCGGTGCGGCGGCGGTTCACGCGCAACGCCATCGGGCCGGGCTGGTTGTTGGCGGCAAGGATCGCCTGCCAGTGTTCGGGGTGGTCCTTCTGCAGGCGCTGTATCCACCACAGCGGGTGGTTCCAGCGCGCCACCGGATCGCCTTCGATCCCGGCCAGCAACACCTCCCGCTCGCGCAGGAAGCGGCGCAGGCAGGCGTTGATGAAGGGCGCCTGGCGCTCGGTCTGGCGGTCGTGCCGGGCCGCGTCCACCGCCTGGTTCACCACGGTGTGGGCCGGATAGCGCGGGCCCGCGGCCGCCTCGGCGGTGTCGAGCAGCAGGGCCACCGCGCTGCACAGCAGCGCCTGCACGGCCGGTGCCGGCTTGCGCTGCACCAGGCGACCCACCAGCGCGCGCGCGGTGCCCAGGTGGCGCAGCACATGGAAGGTGAGCGCCTGCACGCCGGGGCGCAGCGTCGGCGGCACGGCGGGCAGCACCTCGCTGAGCGAGCGGCCCTGTTCGACCGCGAGCACGCAGCCCGCGGTGTGGCGCAGCTGGGTGGCCAGGGTCGGGCCCTGGGGAGCGGGTGGGTGGGAGGAGGCCGGGGCGGTCACGAGGGGTTCCGAGGCAAAGGCGAGACGGCGAGTGTCACACACCCCGTCGGGCGGCCGTCAGCCCAGGGTCCAGCCCGGCACGCCGTCGCCCGCCGGCCCTGGCGGCGGTTCGGCGGGCTGCGCGAGCGGCCCGTCCTCGCGCTGCAGCGGCAGCGGCCCCATGTCGCGGCCGTAGATGCGGCGGATGCGCAGGGCCAGCGGCGGGTGCGAATCGAGCCAGTGCTCCGCCGCGCCACTGCCCTCGTTGGCCACCAGCAGCATGTGCTGCACCATGGAGCCGGCCTGGCGCGGCACCACGCCCTCGCGCCGCTGGCTCAGCACCTTGCGCAGCACGCCGCCCAGGCCGTCGCGGCTGCGCGTCCACTGCACGGCGCGCGCATCGGCCAGGTATTCGCGCTGGCGCGAGACGGCGGCCTGCAGCGCGTGGCCCGCCAGCCAGCCGAGCCAGCCCGCGGCCATGATGGCCAGGCCGATCAGCGCTGCCGCCATGCGGCGGTCTTTGGTGTCGGGCTCGAACAGCGCCTGGCCCATGCGGAACAGCATCTCCAGACCGAACACCATGCCGACCAGGCGCATGTTCAGGCGCGTGTCGCCCTCGCCGATGTGGCTGAACTCGTGCGCCACCAGGCCTTGCAGTTCCTCGCGCGTGAGGTGCTCGAGCGCGCCCTGCGTGACCGCGACCACGGCGTCGTCCTCGTCCCAGCCCGCGGCGAAGGCGTTGATGCCCTGGTCGCGCGCGACCACCATGGCCTGCGGCCGCTTCAGGCCCGAGGAGATGGCCATTTCATCGACGATGTTGCAGAAGCGCTGCTCGTCGAGGTCGCCCGAAGGCCGTGCGGGCCGCGCGCCCATCTGCTCGGCCAGCCGCACGCCGCCACCGTCGGCCAGGCGCGAGGTCTCGACCCACCAGCCGCCCAGCACGAAGAGCAGGGTGACGCCGGTGTTGACGGCGAAGAAGTGGCGCGGGAAGTGCAGCCCGCCCGGCACCCAGAACCCCCAGCTCAGGCCCCAGGCCAGCGCCAGCGCCGCGTTGACCGCCACCAGCAGCAGGACCACCGTGAGGCCGAAGGCCAGCAGAAGACGCCGGGTCTCGCCCCGGGCATCGCGCTGGAATTCGAAGAAGCGCACCGCCGGCCTGTCAGGTCAACGGGTTCACATCTGGATGCGTAGGGTCTCGCGCTCGGCGTCGCTGGTGGTGGACTCCAGCATGGCTTGCGGCAGGAAGCCGAACAGGCGCGCGATGACCAGGGTGGGGAACTGGGCTGCGGCGTCGTTGAATTCGAGCACGTGGTCGTTGTAGGCCTGGCGCGCAAAGCCCACGCGGTTTTCGGTGCTGGTGAGTTCCTCGCTGAGCTCGCGCATGTTCTGGTCGGCCTTGAGGTCGGGGTAGTCCTCGACCACCGCGAACAGCTTGCCCAGCGCACCGCCCAGCAACTGCTCGGCACCGGCCAGGGCGCCCAGCGCGCCGGCGTTGAGCGGGTTGCCCGCCGCGGTCTGTTCGGCCGTGCGCGCCTGGTTGCGCGCGGCGATCACCGCCTCCAGCGTCTGCGCCTCGTGCGCGAGGTAGCGGCGCGCCACCTCCACCAGGTTGGGGATCAGGTCGTAGCGGCGCTTGAGCTGCACGTCGATCTGGCCGAAGGCATTGGCGATCGCGTTCTTCAGGCGCACCAGCCGGTTGTAGGCGCCCACGGCCCAGAAGAAAACCACCAGGCCCACAGCCAGAATGACCCACAGCGAGACGGACATGTTCGGAACTCCTTGTGTGCAACACCTGCTCCCCGGCAGGCGCGGCCAATATACCCCGCACCCTGTCGTTCACGCGGCAACGGCCTGAACGAAAAAAGCCCCCGGTCGGACAACCGGGGGCTTTTGATGGGTCAGCGGCACGCAGTGCCGCGAGAGGCCTTTTTAGTCGGCGGCTTCGTTGGCGTTCGATGCGTCGGCCTGCTCGGCCTGATCGGCGGCCAGCGAGATCGCGTCGGCCTCGGCGATGGCACGGCGCTCTTCGTCGTCCATCTTCTCCTTGACCTTGCGCGCCTCGTGGTAGGCCATGCCGGTACCGGCCGGGATCAGACGACCCACGATCACGTTTTCCTTCAGACCACGCAGCTCGTCGCGCTTGCCCATGATGGCCGCCTCGGTCAGCACCCGTGTGGTTTCCTGGAAGGAAGCCGCCGAGATGAACGAGTCGGTCGACAGCGAGGCCTTGGTGATGCCCAGCAGGACGTTGCTGAACACCGCCGGCAGCTTGCCCTCGGCGCGCAGCGCGTCGTTGGTGTTGAGAATCTCCGAGCGCTCGACCTGCTCACCGGCGATGTAGCTCGAATCGCCCACGCTGTCCACGACCACGCGGCGCAGCATCTGGCGCACGATCACCTCGATGTGCTTGTCGTTGATCTTCACGCCCTGCAGGCGGTAGACGTCCTGCACTTCATCGACGATGTAGCGGGCCAGCTCTTCCATGCCCAGCAGGCGCAGGATGTCCTGCGGGTCGGCCGGGCCGTCCACGACGCTCTCGCCCTTGTTGACCACCTGGCCTTCGTGCACCAGGATGTTCTTCTCCTTGGGGATGAGGTCGTCCCAGACCTTGCCTTCGGGGTCGGTGATCTGCAGGCGAACCTTGCCCTTGGTCTCCTTGCCGAACGACACGGTACCGGTCATCTCGGCCAGCATGCCCTTGTCTTTCGGGCTGCGGGCTTCGAACAGCTCGGCCACACGCGGCAGACCGCCGGTGATGTCGCGCGTCTTCTGGCCTTCGACCGGGATGCGGGCCAGCACTTCGCCTGGGCCCACGTCCATGCCGTCGCGCACCTGGATCAGCGAGCCGATCTGGAAGCCGATGGTCACCGAGTGGTCGGTGCCCGGGATCTTCACTTCGTTGCCCGAACCGTCGATCAGCTTGACCTGCGGACGCACCACCTTGGCCACGCCGCGGCGCTTCGGATCGATCACCACCAGGGTGGACAGGCCGGTCACGTCGTCGACCTGCTTGGCCACGGTGAGGCCTTCCTCGACGTTCTCGAAACGCACCTGTCCGGCGAATTCCGTGATGATCGGGCGGGTCAGCGGGTCCCAGTTCGCCAGGATGGCGCCGGCCTTGACGTTCTGGTCGGCCTTGACCGACAGGATCGCACCGTACGGCACCTTGTGGCGCTCGCGCTCGCGGCCGTGCTCGTCGTGGATGATGATTTCACCCGAACGCGCAATCACCACCAGCTCACCCTTGGTGTTGGTCACGTAGCGCATGGTGGCGTTGAAGCCGATCACGCCACTGGACTTGGCTTCCACGCTGGAGGCCACCGCCGCACGCGACGCCGCACCACCGATGTGGAAGGTGCGCATGGTCAGCTGCGTGCCGGGCTCACCGATCGATTGCGCGGCGATCACGCCGACCGCTTCGCCGATGTTCACCAGGCCACCGCGGCCCAGGTCGCGGCCGTAGCACTTGGCGCAGATGCCGAAGCGGGTTTCGCAGGTCAGTGCGGTGCGCACTTTCACCTCGTCCACCGCGGCGGCTTCGAGCACGTCGAGCAGGTCTTCGTCGAGCATCTCGCCGGCGGGCACCAGCAACTCGCGCGTTTCGGGGTGCATCACTTCCTCGGCCGTGGTGCGGCCCAGGATGCGGTCGCGCAGCGACTCGATCACTTCACCACCCTCGACGATGGCGCGCATCAGCGTGCCGTTGGAGGTGCCGCAGTCCTGGGTGTTGACCACCAGATCCTGCGTCACGTCCACCAGGCGGCGCGTGAGGTAGCCCGAGTTCGCGGTCTTCAGCGCCGTGTCGGCCAGGCCCTTTCGGGCACCGTGCGTGGAGATGAAGTACTGCAGCACGTTGAGGCCTTCACGGAAGTTCGCCGTGATGGGGGTCTCGATGATGGAGCCGTCGGGCTTGGCCATCAGGCCGCGCATGCCGGCGAGCTGGCGGATCTGCGCAGCAGAACCGCGCGCACCCGAGTCGGCCATCATGTAGATGGAGTTGAAGGACTCCTGATCCACTTCCTTGCCGTGGCGGTCGGTGGTCTTCTGCTTGGCCAGCTGGGCCATCATGACCTTGGAGATCTCGTCACCGGCCTTGCCCCAGATGTCCACCACCTTGTTGTAGCGCTCGCCCGCGGTCACCAGACCGGAAGCGTACTGCTGGGCGATTTCCTTCACCTCGTTCTCGGCGCGGTCGATGATGGCCGGCTTCTCCTTGGGCACCAGCATGTCGTCCACGGCGATCGAGATGCCGGCGCGCGTGGCCAGACGGAAGCCGTTCTGCAGCAGCTTGTCGGCGAACACCACGGTTTCCTTCAGGCCGCACTTGCGGAACGAGGTGTTGATCAGGCGCGAGATTTCCTTCTTCTTCAGCGCCTTGTTCAGCACCTCGAAAGGCAGGCCCTTGGGCAGGATCTCGGACAGCAGCGCACGGCCCACCGTGGTGTCCACCAGCGAGGTGGTCGACACGAATTCGCCGCTGGCCTTGTCCAGCAGCTGCTGGGTCAGGCGCACGCTGATCCGGGCGGTGATCTCGACCACGCTGTTGTCCAGCGCGCGCTGCAGCTCGAGCAGGTCGGAAAAGATCATGCCTTCGCCCTTGGCGTTGATCTTCTCGCGGGTCGCGTAGTACAGGCCCAGCACCACGTCTTGCGACGGCACGATGGACGGTTCGCCGTTGGCCGGGAACAGGATGTTGTTCGAAGCCAGCATCAGGGTGCGCGCTTCGATCTGCGCTTCCACCGACAGCGGCACGTGAACGGCCATCTGGTCCCCGTCGAAGTCGGCGTTGAAGGCCGCGCAGACCAGCGGGTGCAGCTGGATCGCCTTGCCTTCGATCAGGATCGGCTCGAACGCCTGGATGCCCAGGCGGTGCAGCGTCGGTGCGCGGTTCAGCATCACCGGGTGTTCCTTGATCACCTCTTCCAGGATGTCCCACACCACCGGCGTGCCGGCTTCCACTTCCTTCTTCGCGGCCTTGATGGTGGTCGCGATGCCCATGGCTTCCAGGCGCGAGAAGATGAAGGGCTTGAACAGCTCGAGCGCCATCAGCTTGGGCAGGCCACACTGGTGCAGCTTGAGCGTGGGGCCGACCACGATGACCGAACGGCCCGAGTAGTCGACGCGCTTGCCCAGCAAGTTCTGGCGGAAACGACCGCTCTTGCCCTTGATCATGTCGGCCAGCGACTTGAGCGCGCGCTTGTTGGCGCCCGTCATGGCCTTGCCACGGCGGCCGTTGTCCAGCAGCGAGTCCACGGCTTCCTGGAGCATGCGCTTCTCGTTGCGCGCGATGATCTCGGGCGCCTTGAGTTCGAGCAGGCGGCGCAGGCGGCTGTTGCGGTTGATGACGCGGCGGTACAGGTCGTTCAGGTCGGAGGTCGCGAAGCGGCCGCCGTCCAGCGGCACCAGCGGACGCAAGTCCGGCGGCAGCACGGGCAGCACGTCGAGCACCATCCACTCGGGCTTGATGCCCGACTTCTTGAAGGCCTCCAGCACCTTGAGGCGCTTGGCGTTCTTCTTGATCTTGAGCTCGGAGCCGGTCAGGTCGTTGCGCAGCTTCTCGATCTCGATGTCGAGGTCGATCGCCTGCAGCAGTTCCTTGATGCCCTCGGCGCCCATCTTGGCCACGAACTCGTCGCCGAATTCCTTGCGCTTGGCGTCGTAGTCGTCCTCGCTCATGATCGCGAATTTCTTCAGCGGGGTCATGCCCGGGTCGACGATCACATAGGCTTCGAAGTACAGCACGCGTTCGATGTCGCGCAGCGTCATGTCCAGGATCAGGCCCAGACGCGACGGCAGCGACTTCAGGAACCAGATGTGGGCGCAGGGCGCGGCCAGATCGATGTGGCCCATGCGCTCGCGGCGCACCTTGGTCTGCGTGACTTCAACGCCGCACTTCTCGCAGATGACACCGCGGTGCTTGAGGCGCTTGTACTTGCCGCACAGGCATTCGTAGTCCTTGATGGGACCAAAAATCTTGGCGCAGAACAGGCCGTCGCGTTCGGGCTTGAACGTGCGGTAGTTGATGGTCTCGGGCTTCTTGACTTCACCGAAGGACCACGAGCGGATTTTTTCCGGCGAAGCCAGGCCGATGCGAATCGCATCGAAGTGCTCGTCGGGCGTGAACTGCTTGAACAGGTCGAGCAAAGATTTCATGGGTTGCTTTCCTTATCGGTGAATTAGGAACGTTCGAGTTCGATGTCGATACCGAGCGAACGGATTTCCTTGACCAGCACGTTGAACGACTCGGGCATGCCGGCGTCGATCGTGTGCTCGCCCTTGACGATGGACTCGTACACCTTGGTGCGGCCCTGCACGTCGTCGGACTTGACGGTGAGCATTTCCTGCAGGATGTACGAAGCGCCGTAGGCTTCCAGCGCCCACACTTCCATCTCGCCGAAACGCTGACCGCCGAACTGCGCCTTGCCGCCCAGCGGCTGCTGGGTGACGAGCGAGTACGGGCCGGTGGAGCGCGCGTGCATCTTGTCGTCGACCAGGTGGTGCAGCTTCAGGAAGTGCATGTAGCCCACGGTGGTCTTGCGCTCGAAAGCGTCACCCGTGCGGCCGTCGTACAGCTGCGCCTGGGTGCGGGTCTCGGTCAGGCCCTTGAGGGTGGCGATGTCGTCCGGGTAGGCCAGCTTGAGCATGGCGCGGATCTCGTCTTCCGAGGCGCCATCGAACACCGGCGTGGCGAACGGCACACCCGACTGCAGGTTCTCGGCCATCTCGAACACCTCGGCGTCGCTGAGCGCGCCCAGGGTTTCCTTCTTGCCGGCCTGGTTGTAGATGCTCTCGAGGAAGGTGCGCAGCTCGGCCACCTTGGCCTCGGCCTGCAGCATGTCGCCGATGCGCTGGCCCAGGCCCTTGGCGGCCCAGCCCAGGTGGACTTCCAGCACCTGGCCCACGTTCATGCGCGAAGGCACGCCCAGCGGGTTCAGCACGATATCGGCAGGGGTGCCGTCGGCCATGTGCGGCATGTCTTCCACGGGCACGATCTTGGAGACCACGCCCTTGTTGCCGTGGCGGCCGGCCATCTTGTCACCAGGCTGCAGGCGGCGCTTGACGGCCAGGTAGACCTTGACCATCTTGAGCACGCCAGCGGGCAGCTCGTCGCCCTGCGTGAGCTTCTTGCGCTTCTCTTCGAACGCGAGGTCGAAGCTGTGGCGCGTCTGCTCCATCGAGTTCTTGATGGACTCGAGCTGGGCGGCGACGGTGTCGTCGGCCGGGCGGATGTCGAACCAGTGGTACTTCTCGACGTCGTCCAGGTAGGCCTTGTCGATGGTCGTGCCCTTGGACAGCTTCTTCGGGCCGCCGTTGGCGGTCTTGCCGATCAGCAGCTTCTCGATGCGGTCGAAGGCGTCGGCTTCCACGATGCGCAGCTGGTCGTTGAGGTCCAGGCGGAAGCGCTTGAGCTCGTCGTCGATGATCTGCTGGGCGCGCTTGTCGCGCGTGATGCCTTCGCGGGTGAACACCTGCACGTCGATCACGGTGCCTTGCGAGCCCTGGTCCACGCGCAGCGAGGTGTCCTTCACGTCGGAAGCCTTCTCGCCGAAGATGGCGCGCAGCAGCTTCTCTTCGGGCGTCAGCGTGGTCTCGCCCTTGGGCGTGACCTTGCCCACCAGCACGTCGCCAGGCAGCACTTCAGCGCCCACGTAGATGATGCCGGAGTCGTCCAGGCGGTTGAGCTGTTGCTCGGCCAGGTTGGGAATGTCGCGGGTGATTTCTTCCGCGCCCAGCTTGGTGTCGCGCGCCATCACCACCAGTTCCTCGATGTGGATCGAGGTGTAGCGGTCGTCGGCGACCACGCGTTCGGAGATCAGGATCGAGTCTTCGAAGTTGTAGCCGTTCCAGGGCATGAAGGCGATCAGCATGTTCTGGCCGATCGAGATTTCACCCAGGTCGGTCGAGGCGCCGTCGGCGATCACGTCACCCTTGGCCAGCTTGTCGCCCTTCTTGACGATGGGACGCTGGTGGATGTTGGTGTTCTGGTTGGAACGCTGGTACTTG
>QZKF01000061.1 GCA_003599455.1 Comamonadaceae bacterium | reverse complement strand
GCTCTTCCGATCTCGCACGCGGCGGTCGGGCGGCGGGCGCCGGCCGCACGGCATCGCTGCCGCGCGCTTCGGCGCGTTCGCGATCGCGCGGTGGCGGGCGGCTCTCGCGCCGCTCTTCGGTACCTTCGGTGCCTTCGGGCGCCTGCCAGGCGCGCTGGCCGTCGTTGAAGCGGCCCGCCGGGCGGCGGTCGGCTTCGAATTCAAGCGCTTCGAGTTCGAGCTTCTTGCCGAGCAGCTTTTCGAGGTCGCCCATGAGGCGGGTGTCGCGCCCGCTCACGAAGGACACCGCCAGGCCCGAGGCGCCGGCGCGGCCGGTGCGGCCGATGCGGTGCACATAGTCTTCGGCGTTGAACGGGATGTCGAAATTGAACACCGCGGGCACGTCCTTGATGTCCAGGCCGCGCGCGGCCACATCGGTGCACACCAGCAGGTCGACCGCGCCGGTCTTGAAGGCGTCCAGCGCCTTGAGGCGCTCGTCCTGGCTCTTGTCGCCGTGCAGGGCCGTGGTGTTGAGGCCTTCGCGCTCGAGCGAGCGGGCCAGGCGGGCACAACCGAGCTTGCTGTTGACGAACACGAAGGCCTGCTTCAGGCCGCGCTCGCGCAGGATCTGCTTGAGCACGGCGCGCTTGTCGTCGTCTTCCACGCGGTAGAAATGCTGTTCCACGGTGGAGGCGGTGGCGTTGGAGCGCGCCACCTCGATCGTCACCGGGTCCTGCAGGTAGCTGCTGGCCAGGCGCTTGATCTCGGGCGAGAAGGTGGCCGAGAACAGCAGCGTGGTGCGCTGCTTGGGCAGGTAGCTCAGGATGCGCTGCAGGTCGGGCAGGAAGCCGATGTCGAGCATGCGGTCGGCCTCGTCGAGCACCACGTACTCGACCTGGTTGAGCACGCAGTTCTTGGCCTCGATGTGGTCCAGCAGGCGCCCCGGCGTGGCCACCAGCACCTCGACGCCCTTCTTGAGCTCGGCGGTCTGGGGCTTCATGTCCATGCCACCGAACACCACCGTGCTGCGCAGGTTGGTGTACTTGGCATAGAGCTTGACCTGATCAGCCACCTGGTCGGCCAGTTCGCGCGTGGGCAGCAGCACCAGGGCACGCACCGGGTGGCGCGCGGGCGAGGTGGAGGCGTTCTCGTGCTTGAGCATGCGCTGCAGCAGCGGCAGCGTGAAGGCGGCGGTCTTGCCGGTGCCGGTCTGGGCGGCGCCCATCACGTCGCGGCCTTGCAGCACCACCGGAATCGCCTGCGCCTGGATCGGCGTCATGGTCTCGTAGCCCATTTCGGCCACGGCGCGCTCAATGGCGGGCGAGAGGGAGAGTTCGGAGAAGGATTGGGTCATTGGCGTCAAAGTTAGCCCGGTATTGTCTCACTTTGACCGCTTTTCGCCCAAACCGGCGCCCGGCAGGCGCCTGGGGGCTCAGAGACTCGTGGCTTTGAAGGTGTCACAGGACTGGACCTTGCCGCTCTGCAGGCCGGCGTTGAACCAGCGCTGGCGCTGCGCGCTGGTGCCGTGGGTGAAGCTGTCGGGCACGATCTGGCCCTGGCTTTTGCGCTGCAGCGCATCGTCGCCGATCGCGGCCGCCGCGTTCAGCGCCTCTTCCACGTCGCCCGGCTCCAGGATGGCCTGGCTCTTGTGGTTGTGGTGCGCCCAGAGGCCGGCAAAACAGTCGGCCTGCAGCTCCAGCCGCACCGACAGCGCGTTGTACTCGCGCTCGTTCATGCGCGCGCGCGCCTTCTCCATCTGGTCGGTGATGCCCATGAGGTTCTGCACATGGTGGCCGACCTCGTGCGCGATCACATAGGCCTGGGCAAAGTCGCCCGGCGCGCCGAGCTGGCGGCGCAGGGTGTCGTAGAAGCTCAGGTCGATGTAGACCTTCTGGTCGCCCGGGCAGTAGAACGGCCCCATGGCCGACTGGCCGGTGCCGCAGGCGGTGGGCGTGGCGCCGCGGAACAGCACCAGGCGCGGCTTCTGGTACGGCGAGCCGGCCTGCTGGAACACCTGGCCCCACACGTCCTCGGTGCCACCGAGCACGGCCGCCACGAACTTGCCCATGTCGTCGGTGGGCGCCTGTGCCGGGCCCTGGGCGGTTTCCACCTGGCCGGTCGGTGCCATCTCGCCGACGCCGCTGAGGGCGCCGAGGATGGTCATGGGGTTGATGCCGAAGATCCAGCCTGCCACCAGGGCGACCGCGATGGTGCCCAGGCCGATGTTGCGCCCGCCGGTGCGCCGCCCGCCCCCCAGGCCACCGAGCCCGCCGCCACCGGGCTGCGAGCGGCGGTCTTCGACCTGGTCGGACTGGCGGTTGTTTTCCCATTTCATGGCGAGCCTCCTGCACGGCGTGGGCCGCGGCGATGCGCCCATTATCCGGGCGGTGGCGCTCAGGCGGGGGCTGTTGCGCAGGGACTCGTGGCCCGGCCGGCGAAATCGGTCCAGCAGCGGCGCTGGAAATCGTAGAGCTTGCAGCGGCGCGCGGTGTCGAAGTACCAGCGCCAGGAAAAGCGCTGCACGACGATGCGGCCGGGCAAGGCGTCTTCCAGCAGTTGCTGCGCGCCCTCGAGCTGGTAGAGCGGGATGCTCATGTCCACATGGTGCGCGGTGTGCTCCATGATGTGGTGCAGCAGCGCGCCGATGCGCAGGGGGAAGGTGAGGTGCACGGTGGTCGACACGAAGGGCGCGGCGCGCGCCCAGGTGGCCTTGTCGTCGTGCCACTGCACCGCCGTGTGGGTGTGGTGCACATAGACCACGAAACCGATCATGGCATTCCAGAACAGGAAGGGCACGGCAAAGCCCATGGCCAGCAGCAGCCAGACCGACTGGCCGGTGGCCGAAGCCGCCGCCACCAGGCCACCGATCCACAGCGCCGCCGTGGCGCTGACGAACATGCCGTCCCATTCGAACTCGGCCCGGCTGGTGCCCAGGTAGGTCTTGCGCGGGAAATACATGCGGTGCCACCACATCTCCACCAGGTAGTAGAGCGCGGGGCCGAAGCCGCTGCGGTAGGCGCGTTCGAGTGCGCGGCGCGCGGGCGACAGCGCCTGGTATTCCGCGCGGGTCAGCGGCGCCCAGACAAAGTCCACGCCCTTGAGGTTGGTGTAGCCGTGGTGCACCACGTTGTGCCCCACCTCCCACAGGCTGTAGGGCGTGAGCGAAGGCAGCATGGCGAGGCGGCCGAGCACGCGGTTCAGCCCCCGGTGCGGCGTGTAGCTCTGGTGGCAGGCGTCGTGGCCGATGATGAACAGGCGCCCGATCATGAAGCCCGCCGCCAGGCCGCACAGCAGCTTGGCCCACACGGCGCCGAGCAGCACGGTACCGGCCATGAGCGCGGCGAACACGGCCCAGTCGAGTGCCAGCAGGGCGATGGCGCGCGCGGTGCGGCGCTCGACGAGGGGCGCGAGCCAGCCCCGGATCACCTTGCGGTGCGGCAGCGGCTGGCCAACGGGAACGGGATCGGGGGAGGAGAGGCCGGGCGGATTGCGTGACATGGCCGGCATGCTACCGGCCGGCCCTGAAAGCCACCTTGACTCACATCAACGGTTGGGCGCCAAAGCCCATTCCAGAGACATCGCGGAACTGGCTTTGCCAGGCCGCAGGTGTTGCCCCTTGAGGGGGAAGCGCCGAAGGCGCTGCGGGGGGAGCCGTTCTAGGCTTTGGGCAGGGTCACGCCGGTCTGGCCCTGGTACTTGCCGCCGCGGTCCTTGTAGCTGACCTCGCAGACGTCGTCCTTGTCGCTCTCGAAGAACAGCACCTGGGCGCAGCCCTCGCCCGCGTAGATCTTGGCCGGCAGCGGCGTGGTGTTGCTGAATTCGAGCGTCACATAGCCTTCCCATTCGGGCTCGAAAGGCGTGACGTTGACGATGATGCCGCAGCGCGCGTAGGTGCTCTTGCCCAGGCAGATGGTGAGCACGTTGCGCGGAATGCGGAAGTACTCCAGGGTGCGCGCCAGCGCGAAGCTGTTGGGCGGGATGACGCAGACATCCTTGTTGATGTCCACGAAGCTGTTCTCGTCGAAGTTCTTCGGGTCCACCACCGTGCTGTGGATGTTGGTGAACACCTTGAATTCGGGGGCGCAACGGATGTCGTAGCCGTAGCTGCTGGTGCCGTAGCTGATCACCTTCTTGCCATCGACCGCGCGCACCTGGCCGGGCTCGAAGGGCGAAATCAGGCCGTGTTGCTCGGCCATGCGGCGGATCCATTTGTCGCTTTTGATGCTCATGGAGGCGCATTGTAGGGATTCGGCCCCCGAGCCCGGCAGGCCGGTCCGCCGCGATAACCCACCGAACTTCCCGGACTTTCAGTAATTACTGAAAACTCAAGCCTGAAAACGCTACAGTGGCGCCCATGCCGCTGCAAGACCACCTTCCTCCACTCAACCGCGAGTTCGTCGCCCACTTCGGCGAGATGGGCAGCCGCTGGGGCATCAACCGCACCGTGGGGCAGATCTACGCGCTGCTCTTCATTTCGCCCAACGCGCTCAACGCCGACGAGATCGCCGAAACGCTGGAGTTCTCGCGCTCCAACGTGAGCATGGGCCTGAAGGAGCTGCAGGCCTGGCGCCTGGTGCGCCTGCGCCACCAGCCGGGCGACCGGCGCGAGTACTTCGAGGCGCCGGCCGATGTGTGGGAGATCTTCCGCGTGCTGGCCGAGGAACGCCGCCGCCGCGAGGTGGAGCCCACCCTGTCCATGCTGCGCACCGCGCTGCTCGACACGCCCACCAACGACGCCGAGCGCCACGCGCAGAACCGCATGCGCGAGATGCACGACCTGATCGACCGGCTCATGACCTGGTTCGACGACGTGCAGAAGCTCGCGCCCGAGACCGCGCTGCAGCTCATGGGCATGGGCGCGACCGTCACGCGCGTGCTCGAACTCAAGGACCGGCTCACCGGCAAGGGTGCCCGCGCCGCGCGCCCGGACAAGCTGCCCGACGCCGCCTGACCCAGCCCCCACAGCACGGAACCGCACCCCCCATGGACGCCTTGATCCTGTCGCGCCTGCAGTTCGCGGCCAACATCAGTTTTCACATCCTGTTCCCCACCATCACCATCGCGATGTGCTGGTTCCTGGTGTTCTTCCGGCTGCGCTTCCTCAAGACGCGCGACCCGGCGTGGGAAGAGGCCTACTATTTCTGGACCAAGGTGTTCGCGCTGACCTTCGCGCTGGGCGTGGTCTCGGGCATCGTGATGAGCTTCCAGTTCGGCACCAACTGGCCGGGCTTCATGGAGAAGACGGGCAACATCGCCGGCCCGCTGCTGGGCTACGAGGTGCTGACCGCGTTCTTCCTCGAAGCCAGCTTCCTCGGCATCATGCTGTTCGGCCGGGGCCGTGTGTCCGAGCGCGTGCACCTCGCGGCCACCCTGCTGGTGGCCTTCGGCACCACCATGTCGGCGTTCTGGATCCTGAGCCTGAACTCGTGGATGCAGACGCCCGCGGGTTATGAAATCGTCAACGGCCAGTTCATCCCCACCGACTGGCTGGCCGTGG
Organism: Comamonadaceae bacterium; assembly: GCA_003599455.1. Taxonomy (GTDB): domain Bacteria; phylum Pseudomonadota; class Gammaproteobacteria; order Burkholderiales; family Burkholderiaceae_C; genus Hydrogenophaga. Next base: position 7,403 of record QZKF01000061.1, on the reverse strand, counting down.
TGTTCAACCCCTCGTTCCCCTACCGCTTCGCGCACAAGCTGCTCGCGTCCACGCTCACCGCCGCGTTCCTGATCGCCGGCCTGTGCGCCTGGCAGCTCATCAAGGGCAGCGCCACGCGCGGCACCCACAAGGCGATGCGCACCGCGCTGGTGGCCGCGGCCGTGGCCATGCCGCTGCAGTTCCTCGCCGGCGACATGCATGGCCTGAACACGCTGGAGCACCAGCCCGCCAAGATCGCCGCCATGGAAGGCATCTGGCACACCGAGAAGGGCGCGCCGCTCACCTTGTTCGGCATTCCCGACGAAGCCGCGCGCACCACGCACTACGCGATCCAGATTCCCAAGATGGCCAGCCTGATCCTGGCGCACGACAGCGAGGCCGAGCTCAAGGGCCTCAACGAGTACCCGGGCGCGCACCCGCCGGTGGCGCCGGTGTTCTGGGCCTTTCGCGTGATGGTGGGTGTGGGCACGCTGATGCTGCTGGTGGCCTGGGCCGGTGCCTGGCTGCTGTGGCGCCAGCGCCGCGCGGTGGTCGACGACCAGGTCGTGCTGCCCAGGCCCCTGCTGTACGTGCTCGCGGGCATGACGTTTTCCGGCTGGCTGGCCACGCTCGCGGGCTGGTACGTGACCGAGATCGGCCGCCAGCCCTTCATCGTCTACGGCCTGCTGCGCACCAGCGAAGTGGCGACGCAGATCGCGCCGCCGTACATCGCGCTCACGCTCACCGCCTACCTCATCGTCTACGGCCTGCTGCTCGTCACCTACGTGGGCGTGCTCAAGTACATGGCGGAGAACCCCGTCAAGCACGCACCGCAGCTCACCCCCGGCGCGCTCGGCAAGGCCGGCGTCTGACGCACGAGGACCGCACACCATGACCATGACCTGGGCCGAATTCCTGCCACTGATCTTTCTCGCCGTGATGGGCCTGGCCCTGCTGGCCTACGTGGTGCTCGACGGCTACGACCTCGGCGTGGGCCTGCTGCTGCCGCTGGCCGACGAGGACCAGAAGGACACCATGATCGCCAGCATCGGCCCGTTCTGGGACGCCAACGAGACCTGGCTGGTGCTGGGCGTGGGCGTGCTGCTGGTGGCGTTTCCGTTCGCGCACGGCCTGGTGCTGCAGGCGCTGTACCTGCCGGTGGCGGTCATGCTGATCGGCCTGATCCTGCGCGGCGTGGCGTTCGACTTCCGCGTGAAGGCGCCGCCGGTGTACAAGCCGTTCTGGAACAAGGCCTTCTTCGCCGGCTCGCTGATGGCCAGCATGGCGCAGGGCTGGATGCTGGGCAGCTACATCACGGGTTTCGACAAGGGCTGGCTGGGCCTGGCGTTCAGCCTGGGCATTGCGCTCACGCTGCCAGCGGCCTACATCCTGCTGGGCGCGGGCTGGCTGATCATGAAGGCCGAGGGCGATCTGCAGGCGCGCGCGGTCCACTGGGCGGGCCGCGTGCTCTGGCCCATGGGTGTGGCGCTGGTGGCCATTTCGGCCGCCACACCGCTGGTGAACCCGGCCGTGGTGGCCAAGTGGTTCGGCGTGCCCGAGGTGTTTGCGCTGATGCCGATTCCGCTGAGCTGCGCGCTGGCCTTCTTCGCGGTGCGCTGGGTGGTGACACACCCCAACGTGGTGAAGGCGGGCTACGGCTGGGTGGTGTTCGCCGCCACGGTGCTGATCTTCGTGCTGGCCTTCTTCGGCCTGTCGTACAGCATCTTCCCCGACATCGTGATCGGCCGCATGACGGTGTGGCAGGCCGCCATCTCCACCGAGTCGCTCACGGTGATCTTCATCGGCGTGGCGATCACGCTGCCGGTGATCATCGTCTACACGGTCTACATGTACCGGGTGTTCTGGGGCAAGGCGCGGGCGCTCACGTACACCTGAATCTTTGGGTTCAGCTTCACTCGGTGCGCCTCGCGTGAGCCGATGTCGGTGCCCGCGCTCTCCGGTCCAGCTCGCGGTCGGACGCTTCCTCACGCCTCCGTGGGTTTGTCAACAGCGCGTTCGCGCGCAGACTCTGCTGCAACCGCGAATCGTCCCTGCGATCGCAGACACCGCCATCGACTCCAAAGACGTGTTGGCACACAAACCTTGAGCGCCTGCACCTCGCTGGGGTGGATGGGTTGGGTGCGCGGGCGCAGGGACGATTCGCGGTTGCCACAGAGCGGGAACGCCAGCCGATGCGTTGACGCAATGAAGGTGGCGCACACGGGAAGGCGCCCGCGAGCTGGACCGGAGAACGCGCACCCGACCCATCCGCCCTCGCACAAAGCAGCGAAAGAAATCAGCCGCCAGCCACCACAGCGCGTTCAACCAAACGGTCGTCCCCCAGCACGATCAAAGCAAACAGCAACTCGTCCAGGCTGTTCGCCTGAGAAGTCTTGCGCGCCAGCAGGGGCGTGGCCTGCGGGTTCAGCACCACAAAGTCGGCTTCACAACCGGGTTGCAGGTTGCCCACCACACCCTCCAGGCCCAGAGCCCGCGCAGCACCCGCCGTGTGCTGCCACCAGAGCTGGCCCGGCGTGAGGCTCAGGCCGGGTTTGGTGTGGCCCTCGCGGCCCACGCAGTAGGCCGCCAGCATGGTGTGGAAGGGCGAGAAGCTGGTGCCGCCGCCCACGTCGCTGGCCAGGCCGTAGCCCATGCCGGCCGCGTCGGCCGCCGCGAAATCGAAGAAGCCGCTGCCCAGGAAAAGGTTGCTCGTCGGGCTCACCGCCGCCACCGCGCCGGTGCGCGCCATCTGCGCGCGGTCGGCGGCGTCGAGGTGGATGCAGTGCGCATACACCGCGCGCGCGCGCAGCAGGCCGAAGTCGCCGTACACGCCCAGGTAGCTGCGCGAATCCGGAAACAGCTCGGCGGCCCAGCGCACCTCGTCGCGGTTTTCCGCCACGTGCGACTGGATCCACACATCGCCGTATTTCGCGGCCAGCTCGCCCGCACCCCGCAATTGCCCGGGCGTGCTGGTGGGCGCAAAACGCGGCGTGATCGCGTAGCCCAGCCTGTCCACACCGTGCCAGCGCTGGATCAACGCCTCGGTGTCGATCAGGCTCTGCTCGGTCTCGTCGCGCACGCCATCGGGGCTGTGGCGGTCCTGCAGCACCTTGCCGGTGATGAAGCGCAGGCCACGCGCGCGGGCCTCCTCGAACGCCGCGTCCACCGAGGCCGGGTGCGAGGTCGCGAAGGTGAGCGCGGTGGTCACGCCGTGGCGCAACAGCTCGTCGAAGAAGAAGGCCGCCACCTCGCGCGCGTGCGCCGGATCGGCAAAGCGCGACTCGTGCGGGAAGGTGTAGTTCTCCAGCCAGGGCAGCAGGCCCGCGGCGGGCGCGCCGATCACGTCGGTCTGCGGGTAGTGCACGTGCATGTCGACGAAACCCGGCGCGATCAGCTGGCCGCGCAGGTCTTCCACCGACACGCCGGGATAGTTGCCGATCAGCGCGGCGTGGTCGCCCGCGGCGCGCACCACGGGCTTGCCATTCGCATCAGGGCCGACCACCAGCAGGCCGTCGGCGTCGTACACAGGGCGTTGGTCATCGTCGAAACGCAGGAGGGCGGCGCGGTAGGCTTTCATGGGGTCATGAGCTTACCGCCTGCGCCGACCCGGGACATACCGCGCGCTGGATGGCCGCCATACCGGCCGCCGGGGTTCAGCGGTCGATGCTGCCCTGCACGCCCTCGACCAGCCAGTTCATGCCGAGGATCTGGCCATCGTTGAGCGCCTGGCCGGCCTCGATGGTGGTCTTGCCCTGGTTGTCGCGCACGGCGGTGCTGCGCGCGGCGGCGAACACCGCGAGCTTGCCCGCGGCCATGTCGGCCTGGCGCGCCAGCACCTCGTCGCGCACGGCGGCCGGCACCCTGGGGCCGAAACCGTCGACGCGGATCATGCCCTCCTTCACGCCGCCCCACACGCTGCCGCTCTGCCAGCTGCCGTCGAGCACGGCCTGCACGCGGCGCGTGTAGTAGTCGCCCCAGAGGTGGGTCACAGCGACGACCTGCGCGTCGGGCGCGACCTTGCGCATGTCGGAGTGGTAGGCCACGGCGAGCCTGCCGCGTTCCTGGGCCGCGGCCATCACCGCGGTGGAACCGGTGTGGAAGGCCAGCACCTCGGCGCCCTGGTTCATCAGCGTCATGGCGGCGTCGCGCTCGCGCGGCGGGTTGAACCACTCGCCCAGCCACACCACCTTCACCGTGGCGCGCGGGTTGACCGAGCGCATGCCCAGCGTGAACGCGTTGATGCCCTGGATCACCTCGGGAATCGGAAAGCCCGCCACATAACCGGCCTGCGTGGCCAGGCGGCCCGCGGCCACGCCGGCGAGGTAACGGCCCTCGTAGTAGCGCGCGTTGGCGGTGGCCACGTTGGGTGCGGTCTTGTAGCCGGTGATGGATTCGAACCTCACCTCCGGAAACTCGCGCGCCACCTTGAGCGTGGGCTCCATGTAGCCGAAGCTGGGCGTGAAGATGATGCGGTGGCCCTGGCGCGCGAGGTCGCGGATCACGCGCTCGGCGTCCGGTCCTTCGGGCACGTTCTCCACGAAGCGGGTCTCGACCTTGCTGCCCAGCGCGGCCTGCACCGCGAGGCGCCCCTGCTCGTGCTGGCGCACCCAGCCGGCCTCGGTGAGTGGCGCCACATAGACGAACGCGGCCTTGAGCGGCGCGGGCGTGGATGGCGTCTGCGCGTGGAGGGAAAAGGGAATGGAAAAACTGGCGACCGCCAGTGCGCAGGCGCACCGGGCCACGAGGTTTTTGTACATGGTGGTCCTCTACATGGCTTCCGTGAATGAAAAAGCGAGCCGGGGAAGCACCGGGCTCGCTGGGGCTGAATTTTACCCGTGCTCGCCGTGCACCAGCTCGTAGGAGGTGCTTCGGCCGCCCGCTTCCGTCTTGCGCAGCACCCCATGCGCCAGCAGCTGCTGCAGGTCACGCAGGGCGGTGTCGGGCGAACACTTCGTCAACTTGGCCCACTGCCCGCTGGTGAGCCGGCCCTCGAAGCCATCGAGCACACGGTTGAGCATGGCCACCTGCCGCTCGCTCATCGGGGTCTGCGCCCAGCGCTGCCAGAAACGCGCCTTGAGCAACACGGAGTCCAGCGTCTGGTGGGCACTCTCCACCGCGCGCAGCAAGGTCGAGAGAAACCAGGTCAGCCACTCGGTGGCGTCCAGGTCGCCGCGCTGCGTGCGCTCCAGCACCTCGTAGTAGCGCTTGCGCTCGCGCTGGATCTGCGCGGAGAGGCTGTAGAAACGCAGCGGACTCCCGTCGCCCCGCGCGAGGAAAAGATCGCCCACCGCTCGCGCGATGCGACCGTTGCCATCGTCGAACGGGTGCACCGTCACCAGCCACAGGTGGGCCAGCCCTGCCTTGATCACCGCCGGCTCGCCCGTGGCGGCATTGGCCCACTCAAGAAAGCCATCCATCTCGGCAGACAGGCGTTCCGCCGGCGGCGCCTCGAAGTGAACCCGTTGCCGCTGCACCGGCCCCGAGACGACCTGCATGGGACCCGACGCGTCGTTGCGCCAGGCGCCCACACGGATGCGGGTGAGACCGCCGAAGCCGGTGGGAAACAGCGCGGCATGCCAGCCGAAAAGGCGCTCGGCTGTCAAAGGGTCGAGGCAGCGCTGGGTGGCATCCAGCACCATGTCGACCACGCCGTCCACGTGCCGGTTCGCCGGCAACAGCGCACCAATGTCCACCCCCAGACGGCGCGCCACCGAGGACCGCACGGACAGAACGTCCAGCTGCTCACCTTCGATGGCGCTGGTTTTGACAACGTCATCGGTCAGGGCAACCAGGCTGGCACGCTCTTGCAGGGCCATGCCCACATCGGCCAGGCGGCCCAGCAAAACGCCCTGGGCGCGGCTGACTTCCGCCAACGGTGCGGCCAGCGCCGACAGGTCGTAGTGCAAGGCCGGCCACTCGGGCGCCTGCCAGATGTAGCGCGGGGAGCGCCGGTATTCACCGCTGTTCATGCGGTGATTGTGCGCCTGCTGCGGTGAATACTCAAGTTATTCACCGCAAATCATGCGGTGAATAGGACGCATATTCACCGCAAACCCCCTCAGGCGGCGATGGTCCCGTCCAGCGCGGCCATCAGCTCCGCGCGGCGCGCCTCGCTCACGAAGCTGGCCTCGAAGCTGTTGCGCGCGAGCGTGATCACGTCGTCGCGCGAGAGGCCAAGCGCCTCGACCGTCTGCACGAAATTGGCGTTCATGTAGCCGCCGAAGTAGGCCGGGTCGTCGGAGTTGACGGTGGCGCACAGGCCGGCGTCGAGCAGGCGCTTCATCGGGTGGTCCTTCAGGTCGTTCACCACGCAGAGCTTGAGGTTGGACAGCGGGCACACCGTGAGCGGCGTGCGGCGTTTCGCGAGCTCGGCCACCAGCACCGGGTCTTCCAGCGAGCGCACGCCGTGGTCGATGCGCTCGGTCTGCAGGTCGTTCAGCGCTTCCCAGATGTAGGCCGGCGGCCCCTCTTCCCCCGCGTGTGCCACGACGTGCAGGCCCAGCGCGCGGCAGCGCGCGAACACGCGCGAGAACTTGCTCGGTGGGTGGCCGACCTCGCTCGAATCCAGGCCCACGCCGATGAAGTGTTCGCGATACGGAAGAGCGGCTTCGAGCGTGGCGAAGGCGTCTTCTTCGCTGAGGTGGCGCAGGAAACACAGGATCAAGGCGGCGCTGATGCCCAGTTCGGCCTGCGCGCGCGCGCAGGCGCTGGCCAGCCCGCGGACCACCGTGGCCATGGGCACGCCGCGCGCGGTGTGCGTCTGCGGGTCGAAGAAGAGTTCGGTGTGCACCACGTTGTCGGCCTTGGCGCGCAGGAAATAGGCCCAGGCCATGTCGTGGAAGTCGGCCTCGTGCAGCAGCACGCTGGCGCCGGCGTAGTAGATGTCCAGGAAGCTCTGCAGGTTGGTGAAGGCGTAGGCTTCGCGCAGCGCGTCCACGCTCGCGTAGGGCAGGTTCAGGCCGTTGCGCTGCGCGAGCGCGAAGATCAGTTCGGGCTCGAGCGAGCCTTCGATGTGGATGTGCAGCTCGGCCTTGGGGATGGCGGCGGCGAGTTGGGCGGCGGTCATCGTGCTCATGGGCGGTTTTTCCTTGGGTTCAACAGGTTCCGAGCGCGATGCCCAGGCGGTTCAGGTAGCGGCGGTAGGCGCTGGACACGCGGTCGGCGGGCCCATGCACCTCGGTAACGGGCGCGTTGCGGCCGATCGGCAGCGCGCGCGGCGTCTGCGACTCGACCACCGGGCGGTCCTGCGCGAACACCGCGTCCTGGAACGCGATCAGCTCCTGGTCGGTCGAGGTGTCGCCCTGCGTGGCCATGACGAACCAGGCGGTGCAGAGTTCGTGGCCGTCGGGCCGGATCACCAGCGCGATCGCATTGCTGACCGGGTCGCCGGCGGTGGCGTCCTTGCGCAGGATCGCGGCGAACAG
>QZKF01000038.1 GCA_003599455.1 Comamonadaceae bacterium | reverse complement strand
GCGAAAACTTCATCGCCGCCTCGGCGCTGGACCAGGCGGTGCTGGCCGAACGCTCGGCGCGGCAGGCGCTGGACGCGGGACGCGCCGAGCTCAGCGCCGCCGACTTCGCGCTGGCCGAGGCGCGCGCCGCGCTGGCGCGCGCCGAACCCGGGGCGCGCACCGAAGGCCTGTGGACGCTGAAGAGCCCGGTGGACGGGCGCGTGGTCAGGCTGCACCTGGACAGCGCGGCGCCGGTGACCGCGGGCCAGCCGCTGCTGGAGATCGGCGACACCTCGGTGGTGGAGGCGGTGATCGACGTGCTGTCGGGCGAGGTGCGCCAGATCGCGCCGGGCGCGCCGGTCCAGCTCTCGCTCGGCGGCGGCGCGCCCGCGATCGAGGGCCGCGTCGCGCGGGTCGAGCCGGTGGCCTTCACCAAGGTCTCGGCGCTCGGCATCGAGGAGCAGCGCGTCAACGTGATCGTGGAGCTCGCGCCGGGCGTGCCCGGCCTGGGCGATGGCTTCCGGGTCGACGCGCGCATCCGCGTGTCGGCGCAGGACGATGCCTTGCTCGTGCCCAGCGCCGCGCTGGTGCGCGACGGCAGCGGCTGGCGCGTCTTCGTGCTGGAGGGCGGCCGTGCGCTCGCCCGGCCGGTCACGCTGAAGGAACGCAACGCCGAGGTGGCGTGGATCGCGCAGGGGCTGCAGGCCGGGCAGTCGGTGCTGCTGTACCCGGGCAGCACGGTGCGCGACGGGCAGTCGGTGCGGGTGCGCGGCAGCCCGTAACCGGGTGGTAACTGGTTTCATGGACAATTGAAACCAAATTACAAGCCGGTGTCGCCGGCCATCCGTTCCACCTCCAGGAGACTGCTTCCATGCCCACGCGCGCCACCAAGATCGTTGCCACCCTCGGCCCCGCCTCCAGCGACCCCGCCCTGCTTGAAAGAATGATCCTCGCCGGGGTCAACGTGGTTCGCCTCAATTTTTCGCACGGCACCGCCCAGGACCACATCGACCGCGCCGAGCTGGTGCGCGCCGCGGCCCAGCGCGCGGGCCGCGAGGTCGGCATCATGGCCGACCTGCAGGGCCCGAAGATCCGCGTCGGCAAGTTCGCGCAGGGCAAGGTGATGCTCGAGCCCGGGCAGCCCTTCGTGCTCGACGCCTCGCGCACCGAGCCGGGCGACATCGAGGGCGTGGGCCTGGACTACAAGGAACTGCCGCGCGACGTGAAGGCCGGCGACACCCTGCTGCTCAACGACGGTCTGATCGTGCTCACCATCAACAAGGTGATCGGGCCGGCGGTGCACACCACGGTCCGGCTCGGCGGCGAGCTTTCGAACAACAAGGGCATCAACAAGCAGGGCGGCGGCCTGACCGCGCCCGCGCTGACCGCCAAGGACATGGACGACATCAAGACCGCCATGGGCCTGATGGCCGACTACGTGGCGGTGAGCTTCCCGAAGAACGCCACCGACATGGAGCTCGCGCGCCAGCTCTGCAACGTGGCGGGTGCGGCCACCGGCCACAAGCCGGCGCTGATCGCCAAGATCGAGCGCGCCGAGGCGATTCCCGAGCTGGCCAACATCCTCAAGGTGTCCGACGGCATCATGGTCGCGCGCGGCGACCTCGCGGTGGAGGTGGGCAACGCGGCGGTGCCGGGCCTGCAGAAACACATGATCCGGCTCGCGCGCGAGATGGACAAGGTGGTGATCACCGCCACGCAGATGATGGAGTCGATGATCGTCAACCCGGTGCCCACGCGCGCCGAGGTGAGCGACGTGGCCAACGCCGTGCTCGACGGCACGGACGCGGTGATGCTGAGCGCCGAGACCGCCGCCGGCAAGTACCCGCTGGAGACGGTGCTTGAGATGGCCAACATCTGCTCGGAAGCCGAGAAGGCCGAGTACAGCGAGCTTTCGGCCGACTTCCGGGGCAAGACCTTCAAGCGCATCGACCAGTCGATCGCCATGGGCGCGCTGTTCACCGCGCACCACCTGGGCGCCAAGGCCATCGTCGCGCTGACCGACTCGGGCTCGACCGCGCTCTGGATGAGCCGGCACAACGTGCGCATGCCGATCTACGCCATGACGCCCAACCTCTCGACCCAGCGCCGCATGACGCTCTACCGCAACGTGCGCCCGCTGCTGATGGACACCAGCGCCGACCGCGACACCGCGCTGGCCGACGCCGAGGCCCACCTGAAGAAGCGCGGCATCGTGCAGGTCGGCGACGTGTACGCCATCACCGTGGGCGAGCCCATGGGCCAGGCCGGCGGCACCAACACGCTCAAGATCTGCCGGGCCCTCTGAATCCGGCCGCGGGCGGCCTGCGTACCTCCCTGATGAACACGCCGCCGCCCCGTTTCATCCCTTCTCCTGCCCCGACACGCCGCCGCTGGCTGGCCCTGCTCGGCCTCGCGCCGCTGCTGCAAGCCTGCTCGCCGCTGCGCCTGATCAACGCCACCGTGCCCGGCGACACGCACACCCTGCAGGCCGACCTGGCCTACGGCAGCGCCGCGCGCCAGCGGGCCGATGTCTACCTGCCCGCCGGGCCGTCGTCGGGCGATGCGCCCATCGCCGTGTTCTTCTATGGCGGCAGCTGGAGCAGCGGCGAGCGCGCCGACTACCGCTTCGTCGGCGAGGCCCTGGCCTCGCGCGGCATCGTCACCGTGGTGGCCGACTACCGCCTCAGCCCCGAGGTGCGTTACCCGGTGTTCCTGCAGGACTGCGCGCTGGCGGTGCGCTGGGCGGCCGGGCGCGCGGCGGCCTTCGGCGCCTCGCGCGAGCGCCTGTTCGTGGTGGGCCACAGCGCGGGCGCGTACAACGCGGCCATGCTCGCGCTCGATCCGCGCTGGCTGGGCGGGGTGGGCCTCTCGCCCGGGCAGCTCGCGGGCTGGGTCGGCCTGGCCGGACCCTACGATTTCCTGCCGATCGGCGTGCCCGAGGTGAAGACCGCCTTCAACTGGCCCGACACCCCGGCCGATTCGCAGCCCCTGTTCCACGCCGCCGCCCCCGCGCCCAGCGCCCGGCGCGTGCTGCTGCTGGCCGCCCGCAGCGACACCCTGGTCAACCCGCAGCGCAACAGCGTGGCAATGGCGCGGGCCCTGCAGCGGCAAGGCGCCCGGGTGGACCTGGAGCTGCTCGACCGGGTCGGCCACGCCACGCTGATCGGCGCCATGGCGCGGCCGCTGCGCGGCCTGGCGCCGGTGCTCGACCGCGTCAGCGGCTTCCTGCGCCAGCCGTCGGCGTGACCTCTGACACGCGGCGTGACCGCCCAGGTGCCGGTCCCAAAGTTAAAATCGGTGGTTACACCACGGTTACCAACTGAACTAGGGGATTCTCATGGCGCTCGTTTCCATGCGCGAACTGCTCGACCACGCCGCCGCCAACGGCTACGGCATTCCGGCTTTCAACGTCAACAACCTCGAACAGGTGCAGGCCGTCATGGCCGCGGCGCACGAAACCGGCGCGCCGGTGATCCTGCAGGCCAGCGCCGGCGCGCGCAAGTACGCGGGTGAGCCCTTCATCAAGCACCTGATCCAGGCCGCCGTCGAGATGTACCCGCACATCCCGCTGGTGATGCACCAGGACCACGGCCAGAGCCCCGACGTGTGCCAGGGCGCGATCAACCTGGGCTTCAGCTCGGTGATGATGGACGGCAGCCTGGAAGGCGACGGCAAGACCATCGCCAGCTACGAATACAACGTGGACGTCACGAAGAAGGTGGTGGACATGGCCCACCGGATGGGCGTCACCGTCGAGGGCGAGCTCGGCTGCCTGGGCAGCCTGGAGACCATGAAGGGCGACAAGGAAGACGGCCACGGCACCGACGCGACCATGACGCGCGAACAGCTGCTGACCGACCCCGAGCAGGCCGCCGACTTCGTCAAGCGCACCCAGCTCGACGCGCTGGCCATCGCCATCGGCACCAGCCACGGCGCCTACAAGTTCACCCGCAAGCCCACCGGCGACATCCTCGCGATCGACCGCATCCAGGAAATCAACCGCCGCCTGCCCAACACCCACCTGGTGATGCACGGCTCCAGCAGCGTGCCGCAGGACCTGCTGGCGATCATCAACCAGTACGGCGGCAAGATGAAGGAAACCTACGGCGTGCCGGTGGAGGAAATCCAGAAGGCCATCCAGTTCGGCGTGCGCAAGATCAACATCGACACCGACATCCGCCTGGCCATGACCGCCGCGGTGCGCAAGTTCCTGGCCGAGAACCCGGACAAGTTCGACGCCCGCGAATGGCTCAAGCCCGCGCGCGAGGCCGCCAAGGCGATCTGCAAGCAGCGCTACATCGAGTTCGGCTGCGAAGGCCAGGCCGGCAAGATCAAGGGCGAAACCCTGCAGGTCGTCGCCGCCAGGTACGCCAAGGGCGAACTCGCGCAAGTCGTGCACTGAACTTGCGATAATCGCCCGGAATGGTTCAAAGCCCGTTGACTGTTCAACGGGCTTTTTTCTTGTCCCGCATTCCTTTCCCACCATGACCTCTGCCCTCCACACCTCGGCCCTGACCTCCCTGCCCCTGCTGGCGCGCGGCAAGGTGCGCGACAACTACGCCGTGGGCGACGACCGCATCCTGATGGTCGCGAGCGACCGCATCAGCGCGTTCGACGTGATCATGGGCGAGCCGATCCCGGGCAAGGGCGAGCTGCTCACGCGGCTGTCGCTGTTCTGGTTCGACCAGCTGGGCCCCAAGGGACTGAACATCTGCCCGATCCACCTCACCGGCGACGCGCCCGAGAGCGTGGTCTCGCCGGCCGAGGTGCCGCAGGTCACCGGGCGTTCGATGCTGGTGCAGCGCCTGAAACCGATCCCGGTCGAGGCGGTGGTGCGCGGTTACCTCGCCGGCAGCGGCTGGAAGGAGTACCAGGAGGGCCAGGCCGTGTGCGGCGTGAAGCTGCCGGCCGGCCTGCAGAACGCGTCGAAGCTGCCCGAGCCGATCTACACGCCGGCGGCCAAGGCCGCCATGGGCGAGCACGACGAGAACATCAGCTTCGAGCAGACCGTGGCCATGATCGGCCCCGAGCTCGCCGCGCAGATCCGCGACGTGTCGATCGCGCTCTACAAGGCCGCGGCGGCGATCGCGCTGAAGAAGGGCATCATCATCGCGGACACCAAGTTCGAGTTCGGCCTGGACAAGGCCGGCAAGCTGGTGCTGATGGACGAGGTGCTCACGCCCGACAGCTCGCGCTACTGGCCGGCCGAGAGCTACGTGGTGGGCCAGAACCCGCCGAGCTACGACAAGCAGTTCCTGCGCGACTGGCTGGAAACCGCGCAGGTGGGCGGCAAGCCCTGGGACAAGACGCCGCCGGCGCCGCGCCTGCCCAGGGATGTGATCGAGAAGACCTCGGCCAAATACCAGGAAGCGCTTGCGCGCCTGATCGGTTAACTCAGCACGACGCTCGACAACCGGCGCCGGTAGGTCGCCACCGTCGGGTCTTCCGGCGGCACCTGGCCCTCGGCCACCTTGGGCTTGGGCGGATCGATGATGTCGAGGATGGCGATGTAGGTCTTGCGCGCGAGGTCCTCGTTCCAGGCCTTGTCGCGCATCAGGATCTCCAGCAATTCGTCCATCGCCGCCGTCCACTGGCCATAGGCCATGAGCAGCTGGGCCAGCGCGAAGCGCGCGTCGAAGTCGCGCTTGTTGGCCGCGATCGCGGCGTGCAGCCCGGCGGCGCGCGCATCGGGGTCGGCCACCCCGGCCTGCGCGTCGCGCGCGGCCATCCAGCGCTGCAGCGAGTCGAGCCGGCGCACGCCCGCGGCCTTGGCGATCACGGGTGCGAACGCCACCTTGGCGTCGTCGTCCTGCCCCATCTCCAGCAGCAGCTTGACGAGGTCGAAGCGCGCGTCGTCGTTGTTCGGGTCGGTCTGCACCGCCTGCTGCAGCTTTTCCAGCGCGCCTTCGAGGTCGCCCTCGGCCAGCGCATCCAGCGCCTCGGCCTCCACCTCCTCGGCCTCGAGTTCTTCGGCGCTGGGCAGGTGCTTGTCGAGGAAGGCCTTGATCTGGCCCTCGGGCAGCGCGCCCATGAAGCCGTCGACCGGCTGGCCGTTCATGAGCAGCACGCAGGTGGGGATGCTGCGGATGCCGAAGGCGGCGGAGAGCTGCTGCTCCTGGTCGGAATCGATCTTCACCAGCTTGAAGCGCCCGGCGTAGTCGATTTCCAGCTTCTCCAGCAGGGGGCCGATCACCTTGCACGGGCCACACCAGGGGGCCCAGAAATCGACCAGCACGGGGGTGTGCATCGAAGCCTCGATGACCTCGGCTTCAAAATTGGCGACGGTGACGTTGATCATGGGAGCGGGCCTGGGCAGGGCTGCCCGCGCGGAACGGGCGGGCAGCAAACTAAAATCGACACTTTACCGGAGAGCGCCATGCCCCCCATGCGCGCGACCGGTCCAGCCCCCGCCGGGGCGCATCGGCCAGAGGCACCGTCATGAACCCCATCCAAGTGGGTGTGCTCATGGGCTCCAGCAGCGACTGGGACACCATGCAGCACGCCGTGCAGATCCTGCAGGACTTCGGCATCGCACACGAGGCGCGCGTGGTGTCGGCCCACCGCATGCCCGACGACATGTTCACCTACGCCGAAGCCGCTGTGGGGCGTGGGCTCAAGGCCATCATCGCGGGCGCGGGTGGCGCGGCCCACCTGCCCGGCATGCTGGCGGCCAAGACGGTGGTGCCGGTGCTCGGCGTGCCGGTGGCGAGCAAGCACCTGAGCGGCGTGGACTCGCTGCACAGCATCGTGCAGATGCCCAAGGGCATTCCCGTCGCCACGTTCGCCATTGGCGCGGCCGGCGCGGCCAACGCGGCGCTGTTCGCGGTGGCCCTGCTCGCCACCGACAACCCCGAGCTGCGCCACAAGCTCGAGACCTTTCGCGCCCAGCAGACCGCCGCCGCGCGCGGCATGACATTGCCCGGATGAGGCCCACCCCCGTCGCTTGCTCGCTGCGCGTAGCCGCATCCCCCCTCAAGGGGGCAACACCTGCGGCCCGGCAAAGCCGGTTCCGCGGTGTTTCTGGACAAGCACTTACTCAACACGGTCTCTCATGAACCTCAAAACCCTTCTCCCCGGCAGCACCTCGCCCACCGGCCAGCAGATCACGCTGGGCGTGATGGGCGGCGGCCAGCTCGGCCGCATGTTCGTGCAGGCGGCGCAGGCCATGGGCTACTTCACCGCCGTGCTCGATCCCGATCCGGCCAGCCCGGCCGGGCTGATCAGCCACTACCATATCCTCACCGCCTACGACGACGAGCAGGGCCTGGCCCAGCTCATGCAGCGCTGCGAGGCCATCACCACCGAGTTCGAGAACGTGCCCGCGCCCGCGCTGGTCACACTCGGCGCGCACCGCCCGGTCGCGCCCTCGGCCGCCTGCGTGGCGGTGGCGCAGGACCGCATCAAGGAGAAGGCGCATTTCGTGCAGTGCGCGCCGGTCAGCGGCGTGTTCCCCGCGCCCTACGCCGCCATCACCACCGACGCCCTGCTCGCGGCGGTGCCGGCCGATCTGTTGCCCGGCATCCTGAAAACGGCGCGCCTGGGTTACGACGGCAAGGGCCAGGTGCGCGTGTCGACGCGCGAGGAACTGGCTGCCGCCTGGGACCGGCTCGACAAGGTGCCCTGCGTGCTGGAGAAGCTGCTGCCTCTGCGTGGCGAGTGCTCGGTGATCGTGGCGCGCGGCGCCGACGGCCAGGCGGTGACCTTCCCGGTGCAGAAGAACACGCACCGCGACGGCATCCTCGCGCTGACCGAGGTGCACGAGGGCGCCCTGGACGCGGCGCTGGCGCAGCGCGCGCAGGCCAGCGCGGTGGCCATCGCCCACCACCTGCACTACGTTGGCGTGCTGTGCATCGAGTACTTCGTGGTGGATGGCGCCAACGGCCAGCCGGACCTGGTGGTGAACGAAATGGCGCCACGCCCGCACAACAGCGGCCACTACACGCAGGACGCCTGCGACCTCTCGCAGTTCGAGGCCCAGGTGCGCGCGCTCGCCGGCCTGCCGCTGCCCGTGCCGCGCCAGCACAGCGCGGCCATCATGGTCAACCTGCTGGGCGATCTCTGGTTCGAGCCCAATGCCGCGCGGCCCAAGCCCAGCGCAATCCCGGTCTCGCCGCCGTGGGCGCAGGTGCTGGCCCTGCCGGGCACCCACCTGCACCTGTACGGCAAGCTCAGCGCGCGCGCCGGCCGCAAGATGGGCCACCTCAACATCACCGCGCCCAGCGTGGCGCAGGTGCGCGAGACCACGGCCCAGGTGCTGGCGCTGCTGGGCCTGCCCGCGCTGGACGCCTGACCCACCTTTCATGCCGCTGTTGCTGCCCGCCTCCGATCCGGCCGCCATCGAAGCCGCCGCGCAGCGCCTGGCCGCGGGCTCGCTGGTCGGCATGCCGACCGAGACCGTCTACGGCCTCGCGGCCGATGCCGACAACGCCACCGCGGTGCACCGCATCTTCGCGGCCAAGGGCCGGCCGGCCGACCACCCGCTGATCGTGCACCTGGCCCCCGGCGAGGGCGCGCAGGGCTGGCGCGCCGGCGTGGACCACTACGCGCGCGAGGTGCCGGCATTCGCCGCCGCGCTCATGAAGGCCTTCTGGCCCGGCCCGCTCACGCTGATCCTGCCGCGCCGCGACGGCGTGGCGGCGGTGGCCGCGGGCGGGCAGGATTCGGTGGGCCTGCGCTGCCCCGCGCATCCGGTGGCGCAGGCGCTGCTGGTCGCGGCCGCCGCGCGCGGCGTGAGCGGTGTGGCCGCGCCCAGCGCCAACCGCTTCGGTCGCGTGAGCCCGACCACCGCCGCGCACGTGGCGGAGGAGTTCTCCGACCTGCCCGACGACGGCCTGCTGATCCTGGACGGCGGCGCCTGCCCGGTGGGCATCGAGTCCACCATCGTCGACGCCACGCGCGGCCACCCGGTGCTGCTGCGCCCCGGCATGATCACGCCCGCCCAGCTCGAAGCCGCCTGCGGCCAGCCGGTGCGCCTGCGCGACGAGGCCGCGCCGCGCGCCTCGGGCACGCTCGAATCGCACTACGCGCCGCGCGCCAAAGTGCGGTTGATGGACGGCAAGCCGCTGCAGGCCGCGCTGGACGTGCTCGGCGCCGACGCGAAACACATCGCGGTGTACGCGCACAGCCCGCTCAAGGTGGCGCGCGGTGTGCCGCTGCGCCGCATGCCGCTGGACGCGGCGCGCTGCGCGCAGGAACTGTTCGCGGTGCTGCGCGAACTCGACGCCACCGGCGTGCGCCTGATCTGGGTGGAGACGCCGCCGGCCGACACCGCCTGGGACGGCGTGCGCGACCGGCTGCAGCGCGCCGCGGCCTGAGCGGCGCTCAGGCCGCCACGGACCACCTTACTTCCAGCCCTTGGCCTCCAGAGCCTGCACCACGAGTTGCCCCATCAGCTCGTTGGTGCGAGGTGTGCCATGGAAGTTGTCGGAGAACACATAGGTCTTCCACCAGTCGCCGGTTGGCGGCGTCGCACTGAGCAAGGTATCGGTGCAGGTCGCGATGTTGTAGGCCGGCAAGCCTTGCCCGTCGACCCCCACCACCGGGCAGGCCGGCGTGGTGGTGTTGGTCAAACCATACGTGGCGGGTGTGTCCAGCCACTTGTTCAGTTCGGCGTAAAAGTCCACCACCGCCACACGGCTGTGACCGGCAAAGCGGGCCTTGAGCTGGGTGTTGAACGCCACGGTCCACTGGTTCGCCAGGGCCTTGATGCCGGCGGCAGCGGCGGCACCATTGCCTCCGCCGGCATTCACGGTGGCTTCCACACCGGCCAGCACCGCAGTGAACCGCGGCGTGCGGGTCACGTCCGGCGCGGTGATCACCACGACGCGTTGCGCGCCGCGGTCCAGGGCCTCTGCCGCCAGCGCATTGGCCAGCCGATCTGCCAGCTTGGACATGTACACCCCGCCGATCTGCTCCAGTGTCAAACCGGCCATCTCGCCCGGCATCAGCAACTCACCGGCCAATCCGAGGAACGCCGCGCCTGCGTCTCCTGGCGCAGCCAGGTAGTCGCCTACCAGATCGGCGATGTCATTGCCCCCGCCGTCCACCAGCAGGAGCTCTTCCGGGTTGTACGGACTCTGGGCGCGCACGTCCTTGAGTTGCTGCACGACCGAGAAGCGGGTCGTGTCAGGCTCGCCTCGTGGGTTGATGCGACCACTGCCCACACCGTAGCTGGTGCAAGCGGTCGCCGCGGGGTTCAATGCCGGAATGCCCCCCGGTGCCGAGTAGCGCGGGCACAGAGCCGGCGCGGCGACGGCGGCTGCCACGCGGTCGGTCCAGATCAGGCTCGGCGCAGTCGTGCCCTGCACCGTGAATTTGATGCCGAAGGTGCCGCTGTCGCTCAAGCTGTCACCAACCACCTTCACCGCGGTGGTGCGCGGCCCAGGCGGTGTGGAAGGGCCATCGCCGCCGCCACCGCAGGCGACAAGAATCAGGGCGGCCGCCACGGCGGCCAGGCTGGTGCGCAAGAACATGGAAAGGGTCTCCTGGGATTTTTGGAATAAAAGAACGGGCGTTCTTTTTCCATGCTATCCACGTGCGAAACCGCACACCAGAGGGTTTACGTGGGGCGCCGGCGCGGCGGTGCCGGCGGCAGGGTCAGGCGCTGGGAGCGCGCCCGAAGCGCAGCTTCATCACCAGTATGGAGACGGCCAGCGCGAGCGTGATGGCGTTGGCCACCACCACCGGCCAGGCGCCCAGGCTCAGGCCGTAAAGCAGCCACAGGGCCACGCCCAGGGTGAAGGCGCTGTACATGCCCAGCGAGATGCCGCTCACATCGCGCGTGCGGAAGGTGAGCCAGGCCTGGGGCACGAAGCTGGCCGTGGTGAGGAAGGCGGCACCGAAGCCGATGAGATCGCCGGCTTGCATCAGTCAGGCTGTGCTGCGGTCCACTCCAGCAGCGCGTCCAGCGCGGGCCGGGCCGCCGGGGCGTTGGGGTGGTTGATGAAGCCGACCACCGCGTAGCGCGCGCCGTTGACCGCGTTCACGTAGCCGGCGATGCCGGTCACGTCGCGCAGCGTGCCGGTCTTGACCCAGGCGTTGCCGCGCGCGGCGCTCTGTTCGCCGCGCGCCAGCCGCGCGGCCGTGCCGTTGACCCCGGCGATCGAGAGCGACTGCACGAACTGCACGCCCTGCGGGTGGTAGGCCGCGTGCCGCAGCAGGCCGGCCAGCGCCTCGGGCGTGATGCGCTCGCTGCGCGACAGGCCCGATCCGTTGTCGAGCACCGGCGCCGCCATGCGCGCGCCGAAGGTGCGCTTCCACCAGGCCTCGACCACCTCGCGCGAGCGCTCGAAGCGCGCCGCGCGCACGGGCACCAGCCGCTCGGCGCCCGAGCCCGCGGCGATCACGCCCGCCGGCGGCGCCAGTTGCCCGAGCGTGAGGAAGACCTGCTGCGCCATCACGTTGTTGCTCCACTGGTTCACGTCCACGATGATCTGGGACAGCGGCAGCGACTGCGCCTCGTGCAGCAGTTGCGCGCCCGGTGGCGTGAGGCCGCTGCGCACCTGGCCGGTGATCGCGCCGCCGCTGGCGCGCCACAGGCCCTCCATGGCGCGCACGGCGTAGCTGGCCGGGTTCTGGTAGGCCACGGGCCACTTGAGCTCGCCGCAGTTCTGCGGGTAGCGGCCCTCGAAGCGGATGGTGTTGGCGTCGTCGAAGCGCGCCTGCACGGCGTTGCGCCAGTCGCCGCAGCTGGTGCGCGAGAGCGGCACGGTGGCGTCGATCGCCAGGCCGCTGAGGGGCGGCTCGCTGAGCACGCGCGCCACGCCGTTGGCCACATCGGGCTGGAAGGTCAGGATGACCGACTTGAAGTTGACCAGCAGCGCGTCGGGCGACGCGTTGTAGGGTCGCAGGGCCTCGCCGTCGAAGGCGCCGGGGTCGCTCTCGGGCAGCTCGAAGGCGCTGTGGTCGAGCACCATGTCGCCCAGGATCACGTGCACGCCCTTGGCCTGCAAGGCGAGAAAGGCCTCCTGGATGCGTTCGAGCACCAGCTTGGGATCGCCCCCGCCGCGCACATACAGGTTGCCGCGCAGCATGCCGTTCTCGGCCACGCCATCGGTGTAGAAGCGCGTGTTCCAGGTGAAGTCGGCGCCGAGCATGTCGATCGCGGCGTAGGTGGTCACCAGCTTCATCACCGAGGCCGGGTTGACCGAGGCGCTGGCGCGGTGGCGCAGGCGCTCATGGGCGTCGGGCTCGACCGACACCACCAGCGCCGACAGCGCGCTGGCCGGCACCTGGGCGCGGTTCAGCGCCTCCATCACCGCGGGGGGCAGCGGTGCGCTGCGGCCCGGCATCTGAGCGCAGGCCGGCAGGCCCAGGCCCGCAAGCAGGCCCAGCGCCAGCCCGCGAAGCCAGCGGGCGGGCGGAAAAACCGGTGAATGCAGCGTGCGTGTGACCATGGGTGTTTCATTATGAAACGAGGGCGGGGCCGCCGATGCCCCGATGCGGCCAATGACCCCCATGAAGGACGGCCGGTGGCGTGCCCACGCCACAGGGGCCCGCGCGCACGGTGGCCGATAATCCCCCGATGCCCTCCGCCCTGCGCCTGCTCGCGATCGAAACCAGCACCGACACCCTCTCGGTGGCGCTGGGCTCGGGCACGCCCGGCGGGCCGCTGTGGCAGCACAGCGGCCCGGGCGGCGCCCTGGCCTCGACCACGCTGCTGCCGCTGGTGCGCCAGCTGCTCGACGCCTCGGGCTGGGCGCTGCCCAGCCTGGACGCGGTGGTGTTCGGCCGCGGCCCCGGTTCGTTCACCGGCCTGCGCACCGCCTGCGCCGTGGCCCAGGGCCTGGCCTACGGGGCCCAGGGGGGGGCGCACCCGGGAAGCCTGCCCGTGCTGCCGGTCGACACCCTGCTGGCACTGGCCGAAGAAGCCCGCCACGCGCACCAGCAGGCGGGCCGGCCGGCGCCCGACGCCATCGTCGCCCTGCTGGACGCCCGCATGGGTGAGCTGTACGTGGCCATCCAGGCCTGCGGCCCGGCCGGCCTGTCGCCCCTGGCACCGCCCCGGCTGTGCGCGCCGCAGGACCTCGGCGCCCACCTGCGCGAGAGCCTGCCCCCCGGCTGCGACGCGCTGCTCGCGGGCAATGTCTTCGACGCCTACGCGCAGGCCCTGGCCGCTGTGCCGGGCGCGCGCATGGCCGCCCTGCCCACGGCCACCGCCCTGCTGCGCCTGGCCCCGCGCCTGCTCGCCGCCG
>QZKF01000029.1 GCA_003599455.1 Comamonadaceae bacterium | reverse complement strand
CAGGGCGGTGAGGAACAGGCCCAGGGCGTGGATGGGCTGGCGCAGGTCGTGGCTGGCGGCGGCCAGGAAGACCGACTTGGCGCGGTCGGCGGCTTCGGCGCGCTCCTTCTCGGCGCGCAGGCCGCTGATGAGTTCCTCGATCCGCGCCTGCGCTTCGCGCCGGTCTCGGATGTCGCGCACCACCGTGACGCGCAAGGGCTGTCCGCCGTGTTGTATCGAGCGTCCGATCACTTCGACGGGAATGCGCTCTCCCCGTGCATTGAAGATGGCGCTCTCGTAGGCGGTTTCAGTTCTGGAATCGACCATGCGCTGCGCTTTTTCCCGGAACTCGGGGACCACCAGCGACATCGTGGGTGTGCCCAGCAGATGCGCCGCGTCGGCACCGTACAGGGCACAGGCCGCGGGGTTGACATCGGTGATGAGGCCGCCACGATGAAACACCACGCCCTCGGCGCTGGCCTCCATGAACCTGGCCAGGCGGTCTTCCGACTCGCGCAGCGCCCGCTCGGTCTCATACCGTTGCGTGATGTCCGTCATCAGCACATACGCACCCCTCACCTGGCCATCCGGGCCAGCGTCGGGAACCATCGTGACCTCCAGCCGCATCCAGCGCCCGTCACCCTGAGGCACGCTGCAGGGGTAGACAACGGTCGCGTGCTGCTCGAAAAAGGACCGGGCCTGTCGCACCATCTCCTGCATCAGAGCCTTGCCCACGATGTCCCGGACCGGCTTGCCCAGGATGGTCTTGTCATCCAGCCCGAACAGCTTCGCATACTGGCGGTTGGCAAACAGGCACCGCCCCTCCGGCAGCGGCCCGTGGTAGGCCACCATCAGGGGCAGGTGGTCAAAGACCAGATGCAGGCGGTGGATGAACAACTGCGCCGCCTCGCGTGACGCTTCCGTGGCGGTCACATCGGCCAGAAAACAGGTGTGGCGGCGTTGCTCCGGCGACCACCAACCCGAACACGCGAGCCACGTGGTACCGGCATCTCCGTTGGACCACTCCAGCGACATCTGAAAGTCGGCCTGCTGCGCCAGCAACCGCGTGAGGCGCCCCCGCGATCCGGGAGACAACCGCGCCAGCCATTGACGCGGTAGACGGTCCTTGCCCACCAGGCTGACAAACGCGTCCGAGGCCTCCACCACCGAACCGTCCGGGAGCACCTCAGCCGCCAACCCCGGCATGCGCTTCCATGGAATCGGGTATCGGGGCGTCACGGCGTGGGGACGTGTGTCGGCGGTCTGGCGCGATGGTAGCGCGTGCCCCGCAAGAAATCCACGCAGGCGCGGCAGACATGCCCGCGCGCGCACCGGCCTGAAAAATAGTGCGGTCGCGTTATTGATGCGCGTCGACCGCACTTTGAAACTCGGCGACTGGTGGGTTCCCGAGCCGCTCCGGTTCTGCCCGGCATTGCTCCGGATGCGACCCCGATCCAGGCGCCTGTTGGCGAGCGGGGTTCGTGGAGCGGGTTCTCAAGTTTCAACCGATTCGATTCTCGAAAGAAGCCGGCATGGGCGAGGTCTACAGGGAGGATGTGTGGTTCGACGCGATGGGTGGTCGGGCGCGGGATCACCGGGCGATCGCGTCGCATGAGCGTCCGCCTAAACCGACCCGGGTGCGCGCGCCGCGGGCGTTGCGCCGCCCGGCCATGACGCCTGGAGATGTGTTGCGGCACGTGATGCTCAACGACCCCGCAAGTGCCCTTGCGTGCGCCGATGCGCGCGGTTTGCGGCACCTCAATGAACAGATGCTCACGATCCTGGAGGCCTGCCACCGCGTGGACACGGCGCGCCGGCAACTGCTCAACACCCTGAAGGCCCAGAAGACACTGGAAAGTGTGTCGCACATCCTCGCCGCGAGGGTGGAGGCCGGGCTGTCCGAATGTCTGGAGCAGCGCAAGCTGGCCCTCCGTCTGGCCGACGCGCGCCGCTCGGTGACCGAGGCCATTGGCGCATGGGATGGAGCGAGCAAACAGTTCTCGCGTCTGACCCGGTTGCTGCCGGCCCAGCTGGGCGCGGTGCCCGAAGGTTTCGAGCCGGTGGACCCCGCCGAGATCGACCGCCTGGCCGACGCCAGCGCGCTCAACTGCCCGCAGACGCAGGACTGTCTCAGGCAGCTGGCGCGGGAGCGCGCCCGGCGACGGGGATCGCCCGCGGTCTGGACAGGTCCCTCGCCTGACGATCTGAGCGCATGGGTGTTGCGCCTGCATCAGGCGCGCGATGAGACCATCGGTCGGTTTGCGGCCGCCCGAGAGACCTACCTGCAGGCGGTCATGGATTGTGGTCTCGCGCAGGCCAGGGTTGCGCAGGCTTGCGATGCGCGGCGGTTGGCCGAGGCGGGTTTCCGGATCGGTGCCCGTGGCGCGCTCGAATTCGCGGCAGCGGTGTGCGACCAGAGCCGGCTGTGCAATGAGTTGCTCGGCTTCGCAGCGCAGGCCTGCATGGCGCGCCACGGCCTGTATGCGATGGCCTTGTTGTTGCCCGAGCAGTTCGACCTGCGATGAGCCAGCCCGGTGCGAGCGGCCCAGCCAGGCCCTGGGGCACGGTTCAGTGCATGGTGGCGGCAAACTCGTCGAGATCCGGTGGTGAGCGGAACCAGAGCCCGCCAAAGCTGCTGTAGCGCAACAGGGTGCTCTGGCGCATGCGGCGGTCGATCCGCTTCTCGATCAGCGGCATCCTGCTCAGCATCCTCACCACGGGAGCGTCCCAGCGCATCACCTTGACGAAGGCGGCGTACACCTCCATGCCGGACGGGCTGATACCCACCGACCGCACGCCGATGCGGACCTGTTCGGACGACAGACCCATCATGCGGAAACACTCCTCGATGAGCTCCTGGTAGTCTTCCGAAATGGAGCTCGGGCCCATCTCGGAATCGATGTCCTCTTCCTTCTGCATCGGTTCGCCCTGTCGCAACCCCAGGCGCTTGATGACGCCCTGGGTCAGTTCGTTCATTCCCATGTTTCACCCCGCGAGCCCGTGGTTGCCGCCGCCGCTTGGGCGTCGACTTGCTGCGCCAACGCCGGTGCGATCACCTGGCGTTCAGTATCCGTTTGAGGGGTGGCGTTCTCAATAATGCATGAGCACTATTTTGTTTGCGCACCGAGAACGAAGGCGTTCCGGTGCGTGGTTCGTCCTGGCCGCGAGCGCAGGCAACTACAGGTTGCTGCCCACGTCCGGGGCTTCTGCGAGGCCCGATTTCATGGCATAGGCCGCGATCTCGGCGCCGTTGTGAAGGCCGAGTTTGAGCATCACGTTCTGACGGTGTTTGCGGGCGGTCAATACGCTGATGTGCAGGGCATCGGCAATTTCCTGGTTGCTGCTGCCCTTCGCGATCAAGCGCACGATCTGCTGCTCCCGGACCGTGAGCGACTGCGAGGTGTCCGGGCTCTGTGCCTGTTTGCTGGCCGACGTCCCCAGGGCCTTGGCGATTTGCGGGCTGATGTAGTGTCGGCCCGCCAGCACGGTGCGGATCGCGTCGAGCAACTCGGAGCCCTGCTCGTGCTTGAGCACGAAACCATCGGCACCGGCAGCGAACGCGTTGGCCACCGAGCCCGGGTAGACGTTGCCCGTGACGATCAGGATGCGTGTCCTGGGCGCGCTTTTCTTCACCCTGCGCGCGACTTCGATGCCGGAGCTGTCGCTCAAGGCCAGATCGAGCAGCAACAGGTCGGGGTTGTGGAATTGAACGAGGATCTCGACCTCGCTGCCCAGGGCGGTTTCTGCAACCAGTTCGAAATCACCCGCTGCGGCCAGCAAAAGGCCGATGCCCTGTCTGACCAATGCGTGATCTTCAGCGACAACGACTTTGACCATATGCAACGTACCGGGTGGGGTAGCTCATGATGCCTTGACAAAGTGTTGGCCGCGTAACAAGTTGAAACAATCGCCCTGAGGCTCATGTCACAAGTCGTCCGGGGCGGGGTGCACCAGATCTGTTCCGCGCAGGCTCAGGAGGCGGGGGGGATGCCCCGACCCGGGCCGGCGGCTACACCCGGCACGGGATGTCAGAACGGAATGTCGTCGTCCATGTCGTCGAAGCCGCTGGACTGGCGCGCGGGCGCTGCCGCAGGGGCCTGGCGCGCGGCCGGCGCCGGTGCGCGCGGTGCAGCCGCCGGGCGCGAATAACTGCCACCACCGCCGCCGCCGCCCTCGTCACCACCGCCCATGCCCTGGCGCGCACCGAGCAGTTGCATTTCGCTGGCGACGATGTCGGTCGCGTTCTTCTCGATGCCGTCCTTGTCGGTGTACTTGCGGTAGGTCAGGCGACCTTCCACGTAGATGGGGCTGCCCTTCTTGACGTACTCGCCCACGATCTCGGCCAGCCGCTCGAAGAAGGTGACGCGATGCCACTGCGTTTCCTCGACCATTTCACCGGAGGTGCGGTCCTTGCGGCGGCTGGTCGTGGCCACGCTGACGTTGGCCACGGCCTGGCCCGAGGGCAGGTAGCGGATTTCGGGATCGCGGCCGCAGTTGCCGACGAGGATGACTTTGTTGACGGATGCCATGGTGGTGATGTCCTGAAATGGGAGCCGGAAGGCCTGTCCGGGCGCGGCCGCGAAACGGTCTGACATTGTGCCGCAAGTGACGCCCGGGCCGAATCCGCCGCCCGGCCGCCGCGGCCACGGGGCACGGGTCGATACACTGCCCGCCATGAAAGGCGAACCGGACTTCCTGCAGAACCTGCGCGACGAAATGGGCGGCGGCAGGCAATGGCTGGACCGCGCCGTGGTGATCGCCTACGCGGTGCTCGCCGGGCTGGCGGTGGTGGCGCTCACCTTGCTGGCCGATGGTGCGTTCGCGCTGTACAGCCAGTTGCGCAGCGGCTGGTGGTGGGCGCCGCTGCTGTGGACGCCGGCGCTCACCGCGCTGGTGGTCTGGGCCACGCGCCGCTGGGCGCCGGGCGCTGCGGGATCGGGCGTGCCGCAGTTGTTGACCGCGCTGGACCCGGCCACGCCGCTGGCCGAGCGCCCGCGCTTTGTCTCGCTGCGGCTCAGCGTGGCCAAGATCGTGGCCGTCTCGGGCGGCATGCTCGCCGGCCTGTCGATCGGGCGGCAGGGGCCCTCGGTGCAGGTGGCTGCGGGCGTCATGCTGCACGCGCGGCGCTGGCTGTCACCGGCCTCGGGCATCAGCGACCGCGAGCTGCTGGTGGCCGGCGGCGCGGCCGGCATTGCCGCGGCCTTCAACACGCCGCTGGGCGGCATCGTGTTCGCCATCGAAGAACTTTCGCGCCGCCTGCAGGACCGCAGCAGTGGCCTCATGCTGGCGGCCATCGTGATCGCCGGCCTGGTCGCGGTCTCCGCGTTCGGCAACCTGTCGTACTTCGGCCGGGTGCGCGCCGAGACGATGTCGTGGTGGAGCCTGCTGCTGCCGGGCGCGCTGGTGGCCCTGTGCTGCGGCCTGCTGGGCGGCCTGCTTTCGCGCCTGATGCTGGCCTCGTTCACCGGCCTGCCCGACCGCTTCTGCGCCTACCGGCGCAAGCGCCCGGTCACGTTCGCCGCGATCTGCGGTTTCGTGGTGGCGGTGATCGCGGTGGTCAGCGACGGCGCGGCGGTGGGCGTGGGGCACGAGCACACCAAGCAGCTGCTCGATCAGGCCACCGACCCCGGCGGCTCCCACCAGCCCCTGCTGTTCACCGGCCTGAAGTTCATCGCTTCCTGGTTGTCGGCCTGGGCCGGCGTGCCGGGTGGCGTGTTCGGCCCCAGCCTCTCGCTCGGTGCGGGTCTGGGGGCCGACGTGGCCTGGCTGCTCGATTCGCCGCACGGCGTGGCGCTGATCGCGCTCGGCATGTGCGGCTTTCTCGCGGCGGTCACGCAGACGCCGATCACCGCCATGATCATCGTGATGGAGATGACCGACGGCCACAACATGGTGCTCAGCCTGATGGCCGGCGCGCTGCTGGCCAGCCTGGTCTCGCGCATGATCAGCCGGCCGCTCTACAGCACCATGTCCCTGTTGATGATGCGCTCCATCCGCGAGCCCGCGCCGCTGGACGGTGCCGGCATCCCGACCGCCCCTGAGCGCTCAGCGCCGCGCTGAAGGACCGCCGGCCTGCATCGGCCAGGCCAGCGCCAGCCAGACCAGCATCAGGCACGCGCTGGCGGCGAATACGCCCGCGCTGCCCCAGGCCTTGACCACCACGCCGCCCAGGCTGCCGCCGGCAAAGATGCCAAGCGACATCAGCGTGTTGTAGACACCCAGCGCCGCGCCGCGCTGGTTCGGCTGGGCCAGCCGCGAGGCCAGGCTGGGCTGGCTGGCTTCCTGGGCGTTGAAGCCCACGAAGTACAGGCACAGCAGGGCGGCCACACCCCACAGCGAAGGCGCTTGCAGGCTGAACAGGAAGCCGAGTTGAACGAGCGCGATCAACGCGATCGAACCGAGGTACACCGCCCTGAAGTGGCCCATGCGCTCCAGGCGGAACAGCAGCCCGCCCATGATCAGCAGCGAGGCCAGCACCGCCGGCAGGTAGACCTGCCAGTGCGCGGCGGTGGCCACGCCGGCCTCCACCAGCAGGGCGGGCACGGCCATCCACATGGCGATCTGCACCGCGTGCAGCACGAACACGCCCAGGTCCACACGCAGCAGCTCGGCATCGGCCAGCACGGAGCGCAGCCCGCCCCGGCTCTGTGCGTGTTGCTGCGGTGGTTCCGGGGGCACGACCCAGACCACCACCGCCATGCCGATCAAGGCCAGTGCGGCCGTCAGGGCGAACAGCCCCGCCAGCCCGATGTGCGACACCAGCACCGGCGCCAACACCAGCGAGAGTGCGAACATGAGCGCGATGCTGATGCCCACCAGCGCCATCGACTTGGTGCGCACCTCGTCGCGGGTGAGGTCGGCCAGCAGCGCGGTGACCGCGGCCGAGATCGCGCCCGCGCCCTGCAGCGCGCGACCCGCCACCAGCCAGGGTATGCTGGGCGCCCAGGCCGCCAGCACGCTGCCCAGCACGAACAGCGCCAGGCCGGCCAGGATCACCGGCTTGCGCCCCAGCCGGTCGGACGCCAGGCCCAGCGGCACCTGCAGCAGCGCCTGGGTCAGGCCGTAGGCGCCCATGGCGAGGCCGACCAGCACCGGGTCGTCGCCGCCGGGGTAGTGCCGCGCCTGCAGCACGAACACCGGCAGCACCAGGAACAGACCCAGCATGCGCAGCGCGTAGATGGAGGCCAGGGCCCCGCTGGCGCGGCGCTCGGTCGGGGTCATGCGCGCGGCATCGGGCGCGGTGCTGGCCGATGCGGTGGGGGTGGGGCTCAGGGTGGACAAGAGGCAGTGGCCGGGTTCGGCAGGGCGGAGAGTCGCCGTATTGTCGGCGAAAGGGTGGCGCCCACGGGGCGGGTGGGCGCAAATCCGCGCCGCGGCTTATCATGTCGGGTTGCCCTGAACACCCGCGTTGCGCCTTGAACCAGAACCTGCCCCCGGACCTGAAATTGCCTGGATCGACCGGCGCCGATGCCCCGCCCACGCCAGCCGTGGGCGAGCCCGTGCCCCGGTACCTCGCCGCCGCGCTGCGCCACGCCAGCCCCTTTCTGTCGGTGCGCGGCGCGCGCACGCACAACCTCAAGAACATCGACCTCGACATCCCCAAGCATTCGCTGGTGGTGATCACCGGCCTCTCGGGTTCGGGCAAGTCCAGCCTGGCGTTCGACACGCTGTATGCCGAAGGCCAGCGCCGCTATGTGGAGAGCCTCTCGGCCTATGCGCGGCAGTTCCTGCAGCTCATGGACAAGCCCGACGTGGACCTGATCGAAGGCCTGTCGCCGGCCATTGCCATCGAGCAGAAGGCCACCAGCCACAACCCGCGCTCCACCGTGGGCACGGTGACCGAGATCCACGACTACCTGCGCTTGCTGTTCGCGCGCGCCGGCACGCCGCATTGCCCCGACCACGGCCTGCCGCTGGCCGCGCAGAGCGTGGCGCAGATGGTGGACGCCGTGCTGGCGCTGCCCGAGGGCACGCGCCTGATGATCCTGGCGCCGGTGGCGCGCGAGAAGAAGGGCGAGTTCACCGAGCTGTTTGCCGACATGCAGGCCCAGGGGTACGTGCGCTTCCGGGTCGATGGCGCGGTGCTGGAGTTCGACGCGCTGCCGGCACTGAAGAAGACCGAGAAGCACAACGTCGACGTGGTGATCGACCGCATCAAGGTGCGCGCCGACGGCGAGGACGAGGGCGTCAACCCGCTGCGCCAGCGCCTGGCGGAGAGCTTCGAGGCCGCGCTGCGTCTGGCCGATGGCAAAGCGATCGCGATGGAGATGGACACCGACGAAACGCCGGCCGCGGCCCCGCGCGAGCACGCCTTCTCGGCGCGCTTCGCCTGCCCGCTGTGCAGCTACACCGTGGGCGAGCTCGAGCCGCGCCTGTTCTCCTTCAATTCGCCCATGGGCGCCTGTCCCACCTGCGATGGTCTGGGCCATACCGAGTTCTTCGATCCTGCGCGCGTGGTTGCGTTTCCCACGCTCAGCCTGGCCAGCGGCGCCATCAAGGGCTGGGACCGGCGCAACGGCTACTACTTCGCCATGATCGAAAGCCTCGCGGCGCACTACCGGTTCGACGCCGAGGCGCCGTGGGAAAGCCTGAGCGAGCTGGCGCAACAGGTGCTGCTCTACGGCTCGGGCGAAGAGGACGTGAAGTTCAGCTACGCGCTGGAATCGGGCGAGCGCGCGGGCAAGAAGGTGAGCAAGAAGCACCCGTTCGAAGGCATCATCCGCAACTTCGAGCGCCGCTACCGCGAGACCGACAGCGTGGCGGTGCGCGAGGAACTCGCGCGCTACCGCGCCGTGCAGCCCTGCCCCGATTGCGGCGGCGCGCGCCTGCGCCGCGAGGCGCGCCACGTGTTCGTGGGCGAGGGCGAGCAGAAGCAACCCATCTACAAGATCAGCCACGTCACGCTGGGCGAGGCGCTGGCGTATTTCCAGCGGCTTGAGCTGCATGGGGCCAAGGGCGACATCGCCGCGCGCGTGATCAACGAAATTCGCCAGCGCCTGAAGTTTCTCAACGACGTCGGGCTGAACTACCTCAGCCTGGACCGCAGCGCGGACACGCTCTCGGGCGGCGAGGCCCAGCGCATCCGCCTGGCCAGCCAGATCGGCAGCGGCCTGACCGGGGTGATGTACGTGCTCGACGAGCCCAGCATCGGCCTGCACCAGCGCGACAACGACCGCCTGATCGCCACGCTGCAGCACCTGCGCGACCTTGGCAACACGGTGCTGGTGGTCGAACACGACGAGGACATGATCCGCACCGCCGACCACGTGATCGACATGGGCCCGGGCGCCGGCGTGCACGGCGGGCGCGTGATGGCGCAGGGCAGCTGCGAGGACGTGATGGCCACGCCCGACTCGCTCACCGGCCAGTACCTCAGCGGCGCGCGCCGCATCGCGGTGCCGGCGCGCCGCACGCCCTGGCTGCCGGTGCTCAAGTCGGCCGAGGCGGCCAAGGCCGCTGCCTTCAAGCCGCGTTTTCCGCCCAGCCCGGCGGCCGAACGCCGCGCCGCGCGCGAGGCCGCGCACCAGGCCACGCTGGGCGAGCTGCAGGAAATCCGCGTCGTCAACGCCGGTGGCCACAACCTGCGGGGCGTGAGCGTGGCCTTCCCCGTGGGCCTGCTCACCTGCGTGACCGGCGTGTCCGGCTCGGGCAAGTCCACGCTGGTCAACGACACGCTCTACGCCGCCGTGGCGCGCACGCTCTACCGCTCGCACGACGAGCCGGCAGCGCACGAGGCCATCGAAGGCATCGAGCATTTCGACAAGGTCATCAACGTCGACCAGTCGCCCATCGGCCGCACGCCGCGCAGCAACCCGGCCACCTACACCGGCCTCTTCACCGGCATCCGCGAGCTCATGGCCGAGATGCCCACCGCGCGCGAACGCGGCTACGGCCCGGGCCGCTTCAGCTTCAACGTGGCCGGTGGCCGCTGCGAGGCCTGCCAGGGCGACGGTGTGGTCAAGGTGGAGATGCACTTCCTGCCCGACGTGTACGTGCCCTGCGAGGTCTGCCACGGCCAGCGCTACAACCGCGAGACGCTGGACGTGTTGTACAAGGGCCGCAACATCGCGCAGATCCTGGACATGACGGTCGAGCAGGCGCACGCCTTCTTCGGCGCCGTGCCCACGCTGCACCGCAAGCTGCAGACCCTGCTCGACGTGGGCCTGTCCTACATCCAGCTCGGCCAGAGCGCGACCACGCTCTCGGGCGGCGAGGCGCAACGCGTCAAGCTCGCGCTGGAGCTCTCCAAGCGAGACACCGGCCGCACGCTCTACATCCTCGACGAGCCCACCACCGGTCTGCACTTTGCCGACATCGAGCTGCTGCTCAAGGTGCTGCACCAGCTGCGCGACGCCGGCAACACCATCGTGGTGATCGAACACAACCTCGATGTCATCAAGACCGCCGACTGGGTGATCGACATGGGCCCCGAGGGCGGTTCGGGCGGCGGTCTGGTGGTGGCGCAGGGCACGCCCGAGGTGATCGCGGCACATCCGGACAGCCACACCGGGCGCTACCTGCGGCGGCTGCTGACGCCCGCCCCGGCGGGCTGACACCTCAGTTGTTGCGCCAGGCCAGGCCCACCGTGGCGCCGTAGGTCGTGGTGCGCGTGGCCAGCGGGCTGCGCGCGGCCGCGCCCTGCAGTTGCGACACCCCCAGCCCGCCGTAGGCCACCCAGTGCCGGTTCAGCGCCGAGGTGAGGCGCCAGCCCAGCGAGACCACGTCCCAGCCCGCGCCGACGGCGTAGGCCGGCAGGCCGGTGGCGGCCGCGTCCGCGGGCGCGATGCCGTAGTGGGTCTGGCGGTAGGTGCCGTTGCCCCAGCCCGCGCCGAGCGACAGGTCCCAGTGCGTCTGCGGCGAGACCGGGTGGCGGTAGGTGAGGCCGCTGTCCAGCCGCAACCCGCCATCGCGGCCCAGCAGGTCTTGCGAGGCGCGCAGCGAGGCGCTCCAGCGCGGCGCCAGCGTGATGCCGGCCGTCACCCGCCCGCGCACCGTGGCGCGCACGTCGGGCAGGCCGCGGTACACCGGGTCGTTGTCCCACGAGCGGCCTTCGTCGAGCGACAGCGAGGTGCTCAGCGAGACGCGGTCGCTGCGCGCGAGCACGGTGCTCACGCCGGTGTCCACCGTCTCCCGACCCTGGGCGAGCAGGGCGCTGGCGCCCGAGGTGGCAAAACGAAAGCGCCCGAGCTGGAATGCCCAGATCGGGCGCAGCCTCAGGCGCTGGTCGTTGGTGCCCAGCGGGTCGCGCCCCGAATTCAGCGCGGCGCCCACCAGGTAGTCGCGGCTGGCGTCCAGCGCCACCGGTTCGGCCTGGGGCTCGGCCGCCGACGAAGCCGCAGCGGCCAGGCCCAGCAGGCCGGCCGGCAAGGCCCTCAGCAGGGCGGCGGCATGTGGCACGCGGGGGCTCAGAGGCGGCCCAGGTCTTCGATGGCGTCGACCACCATGCCCGTGCCCACGGCGATGAGCAGGATGTCGGCCGCGACGCGCACGTACTTGTGGCCGGCGGGCGGCAGGCCGATCTGCAATGACACCCCGCTGGGCACCGGGTAGTAGACGACGTCGGACGGCAGCGGACGCCCGACGCGCCATTTTTTGGCCTGGCCGGGGGGCATGCAACCGTTGTTCTTCTTCGCCAGACCCGGTGGGCAGTTGCCGGCCTTGACGCGCGGCTCGTAGTAGTCGCGCACGGCAACGCGCTGCGAATCGCCGAAGTAGCCGCCGATCTGGATGTTCACCGACACGTTCGACGAGGAGCGTTCCGAACTGCCGCCCTGCACCATGCGTGGCGCGTCGCCGCGGTCGCTGCTCTGGTGCTTCTGGTTCTTTTCGCCCTTGCCGCCGCCTTGCTTGTTGGCCCAGTCGGGCTTTTCGGCCATGGCGGGAAGGCTGCCCAGGAGCACGAGGCCCAGGACCAGCGAGGGGGTGAGGAAGCGGAATGTCAGGGGCATGTTGTGGGGTTCGTCGTGGGTTGGCGTGGCACAAGCGGGACGCATGAAGCGGCCCGGTCACGATTCTGGTGCCGCGCCCCGCGGGCCACGTTACAAGGCGTAAGCCCGTGGGGGCATGGCGCGCCGGGTGTTGTGCCCAGGGCACGGTAGATGAATCCGCCACGGGCTGGCAGACTTGCCGCTCATCCCCCCGATCGCGCGCAACGTCTCCCGCCATGTCCCTGGAAACCGAACTCAAGCTCGAACTGCACCCGGACGACCTGCCGCGTCTGCTCGCGCACCCCTTGCTGAGCGCCATGCCACCCAGGCGCGAGCGTCTGCTCAACACCTATTTCGACACCTCCACGCTGGTGCTGCGGCAGCAGCGCATGGCGGTGCGCGAGCGCCGCGTGGGGCGCCGCACGCTGCTCACCGTCAAGACCGCCGGGGCTTCGGTGGGGGGCCTGTCGCAGCGCGGTGAATGGGAGGCGGCGTGCCGCCCGGGCAGCTTCGACTTTGCCGCCCTGGTCGACGACGAGGCGCTGGCGCAGCAGCTCACGCGCGTGGCCTGGCAGCTGGTGCCGGTGTTCCGCACCGATTTCACGCGCCGCTCCTGGCAGCTGCGGCACGGCGGGGCGCTGGTGGAGGTGGCGCTGGACCAGGGCTTCATCACCACGGGCAATGCCCAGGGCAACCACCGCCAGGCCCTGCTGGAGGTCGAGCTCGAACTGCGGGACGGCCCGGTGGACGCGCTGTTCGATCTGGCGCACACGCTGGCGCTGGGGCCGCAGGGCCGGGCCGAGCGCGGCCTTCGGCTGTTGCCGGCCAACCGCAGCAAGGCCGAGCGCGGCTACGCCCTGTTCGTGGGCGAGCGCCTCCAGCCGGTCAAGGCCGCGTCCGTGGAGCTCGACGCCGGCATGCACCCGGTGCAGGCCTTTCGCGCCGCGGCCCTGAGCTGCCTGGCCCACCTGCAGGCCAACGAGGCGGGCGTGTCGCCGGCCGGGCCCGACGGCGCGGTGCCCGACCCCGAATTCGTGCACCAGGCGCGGGTCGCGCTGCGGCGGCTGCGCACCGGCCTGCGGCTGTTCCGGGGCCACCTGCCGCGCCGTTTCGCCGCGCACTGGGCGGGCGAATGGAAGGCGCTGGCCGGCCAGCTCGGCGAGGCGCGCAACTGGGACGTGTTCGCCACCGAGCGGCTGCCCGAGTTGTTGCCTGAAGGTCCCGTGGACGAGTCGACCCAGGCCGTGGTCGACTGGGTACAGGCACAACGCCGGATGGCGGGCCAGCGCGCGGCCGATGCGCTCGGCGGACACCTGCACGCGCTGCGCCTGCTGGCGTTCACCCGCGCCGTGCTGCGCC
>QZKF01000074.1 GCA_003599455.1 Comamonadaceae bacterium | reverse complement strand
CAACAAGACACCCGCCAAACCCGGCCCGGCCATGCCCACGCTGCGCATGGGCAGCATCCTGTCGGCCGAGCTCACGGTGGAAACCACCATGACCGGCGGCGTGATGCCCGAACCGGTGATGGACCTGGGCCCGCAGTCGCTGCAGTCGTTCAACCTCGAAGGCCCGCTGCGCGAGGCGCGCGACGAATTCGAGAAGGCCTACTTCGAATACCACCTCGCGAAAGAGTCCGGCTCCATGACCCGCGTGGCCGAAAAAACGGGTCTCGAGCGCACCCACCTCTACCGCAAACTCAAGCAGCTCGGCGTCGATCTGGCGCGCAGCAAACGCAGCGCGCTCTGAGCCCTCTGGCCCGGGGAAACGCTCCCCGGAAGCTGCTACAATCTCGCTTCTTCCAAAGGCCCGGTAGCTCAGTTGGTAGAGCAGCGGATTGAAAATCCGCGTGTCGGTGGTTCGATTCCGCCCCAGGCCACCAAACTCCTCGCAAAAGCCCATCCACCGCGATGGGCTTTTTCGTTTTCGGGTCCGCCGCACGGCACCGACCCCCGGGCTTTCGCCCCTTCCCTCCGATTGGACTCCCCATGACCCATGCAACACAGCCCGTGACCGGCCGCGACGACCTGCTGGCCCGCTTCACCCAGGGGCTCAGCACCCGCACGCTGCGCCACGTGGCCGAAGAGGCGCGGCTGGATGGTGAGAGCCTGAAGGATGCCGTGGAGCGCTACGAGATCGACTACGCCTGGCAGGTGCTCGGCTCGCAGCGGCTGCTGGATGCCTGCGTCGCGGCCCTCGGCGCACGCCTGGGCGACCCGGTCAGCGATGCGCACAGGGCCAGCGTGGTGGACGTGCTGCAATCCGCCGCCGCCGCCCAGTCCACCGACGCGCTGATGAGTTTCGACAACGACGTGCCCGAGCACCTGGCCACGCTGCTGTGCGTGGAATTCGACCGGCAGTCGGTGCGGGCGACCGAAGCGGCCTGAGGGCGCGCACGCGTCACGCGGGCAGCGTCAGAATGTGGCGCTCGGGCAGACCATGCCCACCACCACCGGAGGAGCGGACCACCATGAACTTCTGCACGACATGCCGGGCCACGCTGCTTGCGCTGGCGCTGCCGGCACTCGCCGCCTGCGGCGTGGAGACCGCGGGCACCGCCGCGACGGCCGGTGCGATGCGGGTTCAGGAGATCGAGCAGGGCCGCGTGGTGCAGCAGCAGGTGCAGCAGCAACTGCAACAGTCCATGGACCAGACGCAGCAGCAGCGCGCCGAGCAGCTGGACCAGGCCACGCGCTGAGCGCGGCTGCGCTCTCCGCGTTCGCTCAGCGCCAGCCCGGCGCCTTCTTCAGCACGAAGTTCATCACTGGCTCGCCGGTCGGGCGGCCTTCGGCGGGGCGGCGTATGCCGCGCAGTTCCTGGCCGCAGCCGCCGGGCGTGACGTGGCCTTCCCACACCGCGTCCATGGTCACACCGTCGGCCGATTCGTCGAGGTTGAACTCGCCGCTGGTCACGTCGCCCGAGACGAGTGCCTGCCGGTCGTTGCCGGGCGTGCTGCGCTTGACGCTGCCGCGCACGCTGCCCGGGTACTCGGGGTGGCGCTCGAACAACAGCGCGCCGGTGGACGCGGGCGCGGCCTCGCTGCCCGGGCCGTCCTGCGGCCACAGCACGAGCTGCCACAGGCCGTAGAGCTGGGTGGGACTCATGTCGCCGGGCTGGGTGCACGCCACGGCGGCGGCGGGCGTTTGTGCGGTGGCGGATGGTGCGCCGACCAGCGCCATCAGCAGGGCAGCAACCGGCAGCACCATGTTCGACATGAGGTGCTTCATGGCGCGATGTCGGCCGCCTTCTGGGCGGCCTGGTCGGTGGCGCGCTGGGCGAACTCGGCGCGCAGCGCGCGCAGCTTCTCGCGCGGGTCTTCCTTCACGGTGTTCTGGTCCAGCGCCATTTCCTGGATGAAGCGGCTGGCCTGGCCCAGGATGCTCTCGCGGCCCTTCTTGCGCCGCTTGAGCCAGCTCACGGCCAGCGTGCGCTGCGCGCGCGTGATGCCCACGTACATCAGCCGGCGCTCTTCCTGCAGGCGCTGCGCCATGCTCTCCATGGCCGCGTCGCTCTGGCCGGGCTCCTCGTCCATCTTGAATGGCAGCAGGCCTTCGTTCACGCCAACCAGCATCACGTGCGGCCACTCCAGGCCCTTGGAGGCGTGCAGGGTGGACAGCGTCACCACGTTCTGGTCCTGCTCGCGTTCGCTCAGCGTCGAGAGCAGCGCGATCGTCTGCACCACCTCGAGCAGGCTCTTGCGCTCGGTCTCCACCTGCACGCCGGCCTCGTCCTCGATCTTGCCGCCGCAGCGCCCGGCGACCCAGTCGCAGAAGTCCATCACGTTGGTCCAGCGCGCGGCCGCGACCTTCTCGTTGTCCTCGCTGTCGTACAGGTGTTTCTCGTACTCGATGTCCTTGAGCCATTCGGTGAGGAAGGCGCGCGCGGCTTCGTGGCCGACCGTGCTCTTGGCGCGGTACTCCAGGTCGTTCACGCTGCGGCCGAATTCGTGCAGCGTGGCCACGGCGCGCGCGGGCAGGGCCGCACCGAGGGAGTTCGCGAACAGGGCCTCGAACAGGCTGAGCTTGTACTGCGTGGCGAACGTACCCAGCGCCTGCAGCGTGGTGTGGCCGATGCCGCGCTTGGGTGTGGTGGCCGAGCGCAGGAAGGCCGGGTCGTCGTCGTTGTTCACCAGCAGGCGCAACCAGGCGCAGAGGTCGCGGATTTCGGCGCGGTCGAAAAAGCTTTGCCCGCCCGAGACCTTGTAGGGAATCTGCGCGCGGCGCAGCGACTGTTCGAAGGCGCGCGCCATGTGGTTGGCGCGGTAGAGGATGGCGAAGTCGCGCCATTCCTTGTGCTGCGAGCTCGAGCGCAGGCTCTGGATGCGCGCGACCGCGCGCTCGGCCTCGTGGTCCTCGTTGTCGGCGTCGACCACGCGCACCGGCTCGCCTTCGCCGAGGTCGCTCCACAGCGTCTTGGGAAACAGCTTGGGGTTGGGCCCGATCACGTTGTTGGCCGCGCGCAGGATGGCGCTGGTGGAGCGGTAGTTCTGCTCCAGCTTGATGACCTTGAGCTCGGGAAAGTCCTGCGGCAGGCGCTTGAGGTTGTCCAGCGTGGCGCCGCGCCAGCCGTAGATGGACTGGTCGTCGTCGCCCACCGCGGTGAAGCGCGCGCGCTCGCCCACCAGCAGCTTGAGCAGCTCGTACTGCGTGGCGTTGGTGTCCTGGTACTCGTCCACCAGCACGTGGCCCATCTTCTTCTGCCAGCGGCCGCGCACGTCCTCGTGCTCGCTCAGCAGCTTGAGCGGCAGCGAGATCAGGTCGTCGAAGTCCACGCTCTGGTAGGCCGTGAGCCGTTCCTCGTAGCGCGCCATGATGGTCGCGGTCACGCGCTCGTTCTCGTCCTTCGCCTGCGCGAGTGCCTGCGCCGCATTCAGGCCCGCGCTCTTCAGGGCGCTGATGGCCCACTGCCAGCCACGCGCCGTGGCCGCGTCGGTGGTGCCGCCGCAGTCCTTGAGCAGGCTGGTGATGTCGTCGGTGTCGAGGATGGAGAACTGCTTCTTCAGGCCCAGCGCCGCGCCGTCCTCGCGCAGCAGGCGCACGCCCAGCGCGTGGAAGGTGCAGATCAGCACCTTCTTCGCGTCGCGCCCGACCAGCTGCCCGGCGCGCTCGCGCATTTCGGCCGCGGCCTTGTTGGTGAAGGTGATGGCGGCGATGCGGTCGGCCGCGAGGCCGGCCTGAATGAGCCGGCCGATCTTGTGCGTGATCACGCGCGTCTTGCCCGAGCCGGCACCGGCCAGCACCAGACACGGCCCGCCCAGGTGGTTCACGGCTTCGAGTTGGGCGAGGTTCAGGCCGTTGGACATGGGGGCGGGAAGGCTGCGGGAAAGGCGTCGGTTGGAGAGCGTTGGATCATACCGGCAGGGGGTGTCGCGGGCGGCCCACGGGCGCCTGAGACAATCGGCCCGTGCTCCACATCCTGCTTGTCACCTTCCCGTTCTTCGCGCTCGTGCTCGCCGGCTTCGTGGCCGCGCGCCGCGGCATGTTGCCGCTGGAGGCGATTCCGGGCCTGAATGGCTTCGTGCTGTTCTTCGCCTTGCCCTGCATGCTGTACCGCTTCGGCTCCACCACGCCGATCGCCACGCTGCTCGACGCCTCGGTGATCGGCGTGTACCTGCTGTGCGCGCTGGTGATGGTGGCGTTCGCGATCGCGATGACCATGAACCAGCGCATCCGCTGGAACGACGCCTCGATCGGCGCGCTGGTCGCCGCGTTCCCCAACACCGGCTTCATGGGTGTGCCGCTGCTGGCCGCGCTGCTGGGCTCGCAGGCCGTGGGCACGGTGATCGTGACCATGCTGATCGACATGGTGGTCACCAGCTCGCTGTGCATCGCGCTCTCGCGCCTGGACGAGGGCGAGGGCCACGGCGGGCAGGCCATGCTGGACGCGGGCCGCAAGGCGCTGCTCGGTGTGCTGACCAATCCCATGCCGTGGTCCATCATCCTGGGCGCGGTGGCTTCGGCGTATGCGTTCACCTTGCCCAAGCCGGTGGAGCAGACCGTGTGGCTGCTGGCCGATGCGGCCTCGCCGGTGGCGCTGTTCACCATCGGTGCGGTGCTGGCGCGCGCGCAGATGCAGTCCAACCACCCGATGCCGCTGTCGGACTACGTGCCGGTCGCGCTGATGAAGCTGCTGCTGCACCCGCTGCTGGTGCTGGCCGTGGGCACGGCGGCGATCCAGCTCGGCGTGCCGCTGTCGCCCGCAGCGCTCACCGTGATGGTGCTGGCGGCCGCGCTGCCGAGCGCCAGCAACGTCTCGCTGCTGGCCGAGCGCTTTGGTGCCGACAACGGGCGCATCGCCCGCATCATCCTGGTCACCACCGCCTCGGCCTTCCTCAGCTTCTCGGCCGCCGTCTCGCTGATGACCTAGCGCTTCTTCTGCCCCAGCGCCTCTTCCTCGAGCAGCAGGTAGGTGTTGTACGCGTTCATGCGGTTGGCGAAGCCGTACATCGGCATGTGTTCGAAGGCGCTCCAGTCGGTGCGCGCATACGCCTCTTCGAACGGCACGAAGTCCTCCACCGCCTTGCCCATGCTCTGGCGCAGGTGCCGCAGGTAGTCGCGCGTCATGCCGATGTCCTTCTTCGGCTCGGTCGAGGCCGCACCGTGGCCCGGCACCACCGCGCGCGCGTCGAAGGCCAGCAGGCGCTCCAGCGACAGGATCCACTGGCTGCTGTTGGCCTTGCCCACGAAGGGCAGGCGCCCGTTGAAGAACAGGTCGCCCGCGAACAGCAGCCTCTCCGACGGCACGAACACCGTGAGATCCTCGGGCGTGTGCGAGGGGCCCACGTGATCGATCTGGAACACCACGCCGCCGACCTTCATGGCCATCGGGCCGTCGATCCAGGTGTCGGCCGGCACGATGCGGGTGCTGGCGCCGATCCAGGGTGCGAGCTCGGTGCGCGAAGCCTCCAGGCGCAGGCGCGCGGTGTCGGACTGGATGTACTCGCGCGCCGCGCCGTGCGCGATGACCTGCGCCCCGAGCGCCTTGAAGTATTGCAAGCCGTAGATGTGGTCCGCGTGGTAGTGGGTCACGATCACGTGCGTCACCGGCTGGTCGGTCAGGCGCCGGATCGCCTGGGTGAGGCGCTCGGCCAGCCGGGGCGAGCCCAGCGCGTCGACCACCACCACGCCGGCGGGCGTGATCACGAAGCCGGCGTTGCTGATGAAGTTCTGGTTCTTCGGCGAGCCGAGCTGCGACAGGCCCTGCACATAGTGGCTGTTCGGGCCGACCTGCACGGTCTGCAGCGGCGGTTCGTCGTCGGCCGCGCCGGCATGGCCCGCGAACGGCAGGGCCAGGCTCAGGGCCAGCAGGGCGCGCAGGAAGGTGTGGCGCATGGGGATGTCTCCGGACAGTTTGATTTGCTGTTTTCTGCTTATATCGCAGTTTGCTTATGTTTGAGCGGCCGCGGGCTCACGTTTTTGCGCGGGATGCCGATGAGAGCTGTGTACAGACCGCCCGGAGAGATCCATGACCGCCGCCCCCCTGCCCCGAAACGAGGCCAAGCGCCTGGACGCACTGCGCTCGTTGCTGATCCTCGACACCCCGCCCGAGGAGCGCTTCGACCGCATCTCGGCCTTCGCCGCGAAGGAGTTCGACGTGCCGATCGCGCTGGTGTCCATGGTCGACCGGGACCGCCAGTGGTTCAAGTCCACCATCGGCATCGAGATGTGCGAAACGCCGCGCGACGTCTCCTTCTGCGCCCATGCGATCACGAAATCGGCCACGCTGGTGGTGCCCGACGCGCTGCGCGACCCGCGCTTTGTCGACAACCCGCTGGTGGTCGGCCACCCCTACATCCGCTTCTACGCCGGCGCCGGCCTGCGCCTGCCCTATGGCCAGGTGGTCGGCACGCTGTGCATCATGGACCGGCGCCCGCGCGAGTTCGACAAGCTCGACGTGGCCATCCTCGGCGGCCTGCGCGACCTGGTGGTGGACGAACTGTTCCGCCGCGAGGAGGCCGTCGCATGACGGACCTGCCGCTCCCCGCGAACCGCAAGGTGCTGCTGATCGAGCCCGATGGGCTGGTGCGAGGCACCGTGGCCTCGGTCTGCCGCGAGCTGCAGGTCGCGCGCGTGCGCCAGGCCATCAGCGTGTCGGCGGGCGAACAATGGCTCAAGACCGGCCAACCGCACGGCCTGCTGATCTCGCTGACCGAAGGCGACGTCGCGCTGGATTTCCTGACCCGCCTGCGCGCCGGCGCCCTGCGCTGCGATGCGGAACTCCCGGTGGCGGCCATGGCCCGCGCCGGCGATGCCGCGCTCGTGGCCCGGCTCAAGGAACTCAACGTGCGCCGCCTGCTGCTGCAACCGTTCAAGCTGCGCGACGTGGTGCACACGCTGGAGCAGCTCTGGCCGGTAGAGGAAGCCGTCATCGCCTGAAACGGATCCATCCAGGAACACCGCGGAACCGGCTTTGCCGGGCCGCTGGTGTTGCCCCCTGGGGGGAGGCGCCGCAGGCGCTTCGGGGGAGGGTCAAATGGCCAACGGGTCCACGTCCACCGCGAAGCGCACCAGGCCGCGCGCCTCGGGCAGGCTTCTGCAGTCGAGCAACACCGGCTGCCAGGCGGCCAGAAAGCGCTGCAACGCGCCGCGCGAGGCGGCTTCCACCAGCAGCTGCGCGCGCTCCACGTTGG
This sequence comes from Comamonadaceae bacterium, assembly GCA_003599455.1. Taxonomy (GTDB): domain Bacteria; phylum Pseudomonadota; class Gammaproteobacteria; order Burkholderiales; family Burkholderiaceae_C; genus Hydrogenophaga. The sequence goes on along the minus strand of QZKF01000074.1, from coordinate 6,192 downwards.
CCACGCGCTGGATGGTCAGCGGCACCGCAGGGTAGAGCGTGACGTCGCCGGCATGCGGCAGGCCGGCTGCGGCCCGCGCGGCCGCGTTCAGGTAGGCCTGCGCCGCCTGCTGGGTGCGCGCGTCGGCGCGCAGCAGCGCCTGGTGGCCGAAAGGCGGCATGCCCGCGCTCTCGCGCTCGGCCAGCTGCGTGGCGGCGAACGCGGGGAAGTCGTGCCGCCGCAGCGCGTCGAACAGCGGGTGCTGCGGCGTCCAGGTCTGCACCCACAGCTCGCTGGCCGCGCCCTGGCTGCTCATGAAGGCCGCGTCGCGCCCGGCACGCCCGCCCGCCTGCATGAGCAGGGCAAACAGGCGCTCGGGCGCGCGGTAGTCGCTGGCGAACAGGCCCGCGTCGGCGTTGATGCCGGCCACCAGCGTGATGCGCCGGAAGTCGTGGCCCTTGGCGATCATCTGCGTGCCCACCAGCACGTCGACCTCGCCGCTGTGCATGGTGGCCAGCTGCACCTCCAGGCTGCCCTTGAGGCGCGTCGAGTCGGCGTCCATGCGCGCCACGCGCGCGGGTCCGCCGTCGGGGCGTTTCACATCCGCCAGCAGACCGGCGAGCTGTTCTTCCACCTGCTCGGTGCCGCGACCCACCGGCGCGATGTCGAGGTTGCCGCAATCGGGGCAGGCGCGTGGCACACGCTCGGTGAAGCCGCAGTGGTGGCAGCGCAGCGTGCGATCCAGCTTGTGGAACACACGGTAGGCGCTGCAGTGCGGGCAGGCGCTTTTCCAGCCGCAGTCGTGGCAGGCCAGCACCGGCGCGTAGCCGCGCCGGTTCAGCAGCACCAGGCACTGCTCGCCGCGCGCGATGCGCTCGGCCATGGCGGCGATCAGGGGGGGTGCGAGCACGGCGCCTTTGGGCTGGTGGTTCATGTCGACCAGGCGCAGGCGCGGCAGCTCGCCGCCACCGATGCGCGCCGGCATCGCCAGCCGCAGGTAGCGCCCCTGGTCGGCGGCGTGCCAGCTTTCCAGCGAAGGCGTGGCCGAGCCCAGCACCACCTGGCAGCGAGGGGTGTTCACGCCCTCTCCCTCGGGGAGAGGGCTGGGGTGAGGGCCCGCGCGAAGCGGCGCCGCTTCAGCCGCCAACGCCTCCGACTCCACCTTGCCCCGGTACACCGCCAGATCCCGCGCCGAGTAGCGCGCGCCTTCCTGGCTCTTGTAGCTCGGGTCGTGTTCCTCGTCGACCACGATCAGCCGCAGCCCCGGCAGGCTGGCCAGCACGGCCATGCGCGTGCCGAGCACGATGCGCGCGTGCCCCGCGTGCGCCGCGAGCCAGCTCGCCAGGCGCTGCGCGGGCGTCATGCCGCTGTGCAGGCAGACCAGGGCGCCGGTGCCGAACAGGGGCTCGAAACGTTCGCGAAAGCGCGCCTCGAGCTGCGGCGTGAGGTTGATCTCCGGCACCATCACCAGCGCCTGGGCACTGGCGTGTTCGGCCAGCGCGCGCTGCGTGGCCCGCAGGTAGACCTCGGTCTTGCCACTGCCGGTGGCACCGAACAGCAGCACCGGGGCCTGCGCGCCGGCGAGCGCCTGCAGCGCGTCACGCTGTTCGTCGCTCAGCGCGTGCCCGTCGGTGCCGTCCTCGGGGGCGGGCGTGGCCTCGGCGTTGCGCGCCGCCTGGTGCTTCTTGAGCCGGCGCGCGAGCTGCACGGTGCTCAGGTCGCGCAACTGCGGTGGCAGGGCGGCCAGCGCCACCTCGCCGAGGCTGCGCTGGTAGTACTGGGCGGCAAACTTCACCAGCTGGCGCCAGCGCGCATTGAGCGGCGGCAGGCCCTCGAGCACGCCCGCCACCGGTTTGGTCTGGGCTTCGGTCAGGCCCTCGGGCGGGGTGGCCGGGCAGTCCCACACCACGCCCAGCACCTCGCGGGCGCCCAGCGGCACCCGCACCAGTGTGCCGGGCGCGAGCGACAACTCACTTCGGTAGGTCAGGCTCGGCCCCACCCCGCTGTGGGCCGGGGTGGCCACGACCACGCTGGGCCAGAAAGTCATGCTTAGCGCCTCTTCCTCAGCTGGACTGTCGGAAAACGTTCTAAGTTGTTGATTTGACAGTGCATAGCAACATATCCAGACTTTTTGTGGATAACTTTGTTGATAGATTGCTCCGGGGCCGTCGGAAGCCTTGCAAATCAAGGGCTTGCTTAAACTGCCTGCAAAAAAAGCACAAATTAAAAGCCATATGAATCAACGACTTGCCACAGTATTGCGAGAAACGCCCAGTGTCTCGGGGCGGTCGTTTTTTATGGCGCACCGCAGCACAAGTTTTGTGCATAAGTAAGGCTTGTCAAGCGCCTTTTTCGGCACTTTTTGTGTTAAGGGCCTTTTCTGCCTGGGGTTTTTGACAGAGGAATGACGCTGTCACAGACCTTGAAACGGGCCGCAGGACCGGCCCGCGCGCGTGAAAAGCGCCGGTCCAGCTGCAAAAACGGGAGCGCTTCAGGTCTGCGCGCGCAGCCGGCGCGAATGCGAATGCACCGCATCCACCAGCACCGACACGTGTTCCGGCGGGGTGTGCTGGCTGATGCCGTGGCCCAGGTTGAAGATGTGCGTGGCGCCCGGGCCCTGGCCCTGGTGCGGTGTGCCGAAGCTCTCCAGCACGGCCGCCACCTCGGCCTCGATGCGTTCGGGGGGCGCGAACAGCACATTGGGGTCGATGTTGCCTTGCAGCGCCTTGCCGCCGGGGCCCTCGCCGACCTGCGCGCGCGCGCGGCCGAGGTTGACCGTCCAGTCCAGGCCGAGCGCCTCGCAGTCGAGCCCCTTCATGTCGTCCAGCCACAGGCCACCGCCTTTGGTGAAGACGATGCGCGGAATCACCACGCCGTCGTGCTCGCGCTGGAGCTGCGCCAGCACGCGCCTGGTGTAGGCCAGGCTGAACTCCTGGAACTTGCCGTCGGCCAGCACGCCGCCCCAGCTGTCGAACACCATCACGGCCTGCGCGCCGGCGTCGATCTGCGCGTTCAGGTAGGCGGCCACCGCGTCGGCGTTGATCGCGAGGATGCGGTGCATCAGGTCGGGGCGGCTGTACATCAGCGACTTCACGGCGCGGTAGTCGTCGCTGCCACCGCCTTCCACCATGTAGCAGGCCAGCGTCCAGGGGCTCCCCGAGAAGCCGATCAGGGGCACGCGGCCGTTGAGCGCCTTGCGGATCGAGGTGACGGCGTCGAACACGTAGCGCAGTTTCTCCATGTCGGGCACGGCCAGTGTGGCGACGTCTGCCTCGGTGCGCACGGTCTTCGCGAACTTCGGGCCTTCGCCGAGCGCGAAGGACAGACCCAGGCCCATCGCGTCGGGCACGGTGAGGATGTCGGAGAACAGGATGGCCGCGTCCAGCGCATAGCGCTCCAGCGGCTGCAGGGTCACCTCGGTGGCGTAGTCCACGTTCGTCGCCAGCCCCATGAAGCTGCCGGCCCGGGCGCGCGTGGCGCAGTACTCGGGCAGGTAACGCCCGGCCTGGCGCATCAACCACACGGGCGTGTGATCGGTGGCCTGGCGCAGGCAGGCGCGCAGGAAGGTGTCGTTCTGCAGGGGGGCGAAGGGCATGGGCGGGTCCGGCTGGGTTGGGGCTGTGCGGGCATTATCCCGATCCCCGCGCGGACCGTCCCGCGCCAGGGCTCAGCCGGCGCTGTTTTTGTACTTGATGCTGCAGCCGTAGGCCCGGCTGGTGGCCACGCTCACCTGCTTGCCGGCGCGCAGCTCGCCCAGGCCCTGGCGCACGTAGTTGGTGGCCTTGGGGATGTCGTCGACGCGCGCGGACGCGATGCTGTCGATGCCGCCGGCGTAGGCCAGCACGCCCTGCGCGTTGACGATGTACATGTGCGGCGTGACGCGCGCCGCGTAGGCCTCGCCGACCTTGCCGTCCTCGTCCATCAGCGTGGCGCTGGGGCTGGCCTTCTGTTCGGTCATCCAGCGGCCCAGCTGCGGCGGTGTGAGGTAGTCGGCGCTGTCGTCGCGCGTGGAGTTGATCGCCAGCCACACCACGCCCTGGCCGGTGGCCTCTTTCTGCAAGGCCTGCATGTTGCCCTGGTAGTGCTTGCGCACGAAGGGGCAGCCGGGGTTGTTCCACTCCAGCACCACGGTCTTGCCCTTGAAGTCGGACAGCTTCACCGGCTTGCCGGCGGTGTCCATCAGCGTGAAGTCGGGCGCGGCCTGGCCCACGCCGGCGGCCGCGAACGCGGGGGTGACCAGCATCGTGGCGAAGGGCGAGAAGGCGGCGAAAGCGAGCAGGGGACGGCGTTGCATGGTGGGACTCCTGGTGGCGGATGCATGAATGAAGCGGCGCGGGCCTAGAGACGGGCCAGCGCCGAGCGGACCTCCTCGACACTCAACACTTCGGACAGCACCTGCGTGGCCTGCCCGTTCTTGTAGATCGCGTACACCGGCACGCCGTTGCGGCCCAGGCCGGCGAGCGCGGCCGTCACGGCGGGGTCGCGGCGCGTCCAGTCGGCGCGCAGCAGCGCCACGTTCTTGCCCGCGAGGTCGCCGAGCACGGTGGCGTCGGCCAGCGTGGTGCGCTTGTTGTACTGGCAGGTCACGCACCAGGCGGCGGTGAAGTCGACGAACACCGGGCGGCCCTGCGCGACCAGCGTGGCCTGCGCCTGCGGGCTCCAGGGCTGCCAGCCCGTGCCGTCGACCGTGGTGGCTACGGTCTGGCCCGACACGGCCTCCAGCGGGCGCGTCACGTTCGGGCCGATGGCCCAGCCCAGCCAGGCCAGGCCAGCGAGCGAGAGGCCCGCGAGCACGGTGCGGCCCCGGCCGCGCAGGCCCAGCGCCCACACCAGCAGCGCCAGCACCACCAGCAGCATGAGCAGCGCGGCCGCGCCGTCGATGCCGCTTTGTTGTCCCAGCACCCACAGCAGCCAGACCACGGTGGCGAACATCGGGAAGGCCATCAACTGGCGGAAGGTGTTCATCCACGCGCCCGGGCGCGGCAGCGCGCGCGCCACCGCGGGCACCCAGCTCGCGAGCAGGTAGGGCAGGGCCATGCCCAGGCCCAGTGTGGCGAACACCGCCAGCGCCTGCGCGGCCGGCAGGGCGATGGCCAGGCCCAGCGAGGCGCCCATGAAGGGCGCGGTGCAGGGCGAGGCGATGGCGGTGGCCAGCACGCCGGTGAGGAAGGCGTCGGCCGTGGGGCTCTTCGCCTGCAGGGTGGCCAGGCGCGAGGGCAGCACCTTGCCGAACTCAAAGAGGCCGGCCAGGTTCAGGCCGATCAGGGTGAACAGCGCGGCCAGCGCGGCCACCACGGCCGGGCTCTGCAACTGGAAGCCCCAGCCGAGCTGTTCGCCGGCGGCGCGCAGCGCGAGCAGCAGCGCGCCCAGCGCGGTGAACGACACCACCACGCCGGCGCTGTAGGCCAGGCCGTTGGCACGGTGGGCCTGGCGGTCGTTGGCGTGTTTCGCGAAGGCCATCACCTTGATCGCGAGCACCGGGAACACGCAGGGCATGAGGTTGAGGACCAGGCCGCCGAGCAGCGCGCCCAGCAGCGCCGCGCCCAGTGTGAGCGCGGTGGCGCCGGTGACCGGGGCGGCCGATGCAGCGCGCGCGGCGTTGGCGTCGAGCGCGGCCTGCAGCGCTTCGGGCACGGCCGCGGGCAGCGGCGCGGCGGCGGGCCAGCTGCCCTGCACCGGCACGTCGATGCGCACGCCGGGGCTGCCCGGGCCCTGGCCGGGCGGGATGGCCTGCGCCACCACCAGCGCGAGCTGCGCGGGGCTGTCGCTGCGGTGCGGCGAGAGCGGCACGCGCGCGCTCCAGCGCCCGCCGTCCCAGGCCTGGGTCCAGGCGGCGCCGGGTTCGATCAGGCCGGTGGCTTCGGGGAAAAATTCGAGCGGCTGGCCGCGCCAGGCGCCGGGCAGGCCGGCGAGCACCACGTTCAGGAAGCCGGGCTCGGGCGCCACCTGGCTGCCTTGCGCGGGCTGGTCCTTCGGCGCGGCGGCGAAGCTGGCCTCGAAGGCGCTGCCGTGCAGGCCGGTCGAGCCCTGCACCGGCAGGCGCAGCGCGAAGCGGCCCTCTTCGGGGATGCACTCCTTGCGGCACACCAGCCAGGCGGCATACAACTGGATGTCGATGTGGCTGCCGGTGAAGCCGGGGTCCACCGTGAGCGGCACCGGCAGCACCACGGTGCCGTCGTAGCCGTAGTTGGCGAGGTTGCCGATCGGGAACTT
>QZKF01000014.1 GCA_003599455.1 Comamonadaceae bacterium | reverse complement strand
ACCGCTGGCGGTGCTGCTGCTGCTTGACGCCTCGGCCTCCACCGCGCGGCCCGGCGCGCAGGCCGGTGGCGGCCCGGCGCTCGCGCAGATGCAGCGCTCGGCCGTCACCGCCGCGCTCGCGCTGCAGCGCCTGGGGGACCGCAGCGCGGTGTGGGCCTTTTCCAGCCAGGGCCGCCACCGGGTGCAGATGCCCTGCCTCAAGGCCTGGGACGACACCCTGGACGGCGCCTGCCTGCCGGCGCTGCAGGGCGAGGGTTCCACCCGCATGGGCGCCGCGCTGCGCCACGGCCTGCGGCTCTCGGCCGACGACGCGCGCCGGCACCCCGGCCGCCAGCGCGTGATCGTGCTGCTGACCGATGGCGAACTGCACGACGTGGACGTGCACGACCCGGCCTACCTGCCGGCCGACCTGCAGCGCGCCGGCCGCGAAGCCGCGCAGCGGGGCGTGGCGGTGCGCAGCCTGGTGTTCAGCCCGGGCACGGCGCGCGTGCTCGACCGGGCACTGGGGCGCGGCCAGAGCCAGTGCCTGGACAGCGCGGACGACCTGCCCGGCGCGCTGCTGCGCGTGCTGTCGGACCTGGCGCCCGGCTAACCGGGTGGCCTACCCCGGGAGAGTATTCTTGACAGCGCTCCGGACAGGCCCTTCAATGGGGCTTTCAACCCTGGAGACTTCCATGCGCCTTGTCGTCCTGTGCTCGTTCGCCGTCGCGGCCCTGCTGCCCGTGGCCTCCTTTGCCGAAAGCGCGAGCTGCAACGCCGCCGCCATGGAAAAGAAACTGGCCGGCGCGGCCAAGACCTCGTTCCTGAAGAAGTGCACCAAGGACGCGGCTGCCACCTGCGACACCGCGGCGGCCGAGAAAAAGCTGTCGGGCGCGGCGAAGACCAGCTTCACCAAGAAGTGCAACCGCGACGCCGTGGGCTGAACACGACCCTCAGAGCCCCGTGAGCGCGCCGTAGGCGCGGCGCGTCTGCGGCGCGACCGAAGCGAGCACCTGCTCGTGGTTCGTCTTGTGGCGGCGCAGCAGGCGCGCCGACGCGATGCGCCTGCTGCGGCAGTACCAGTGGCAGGTGTGCTGCATCAGGAACAGCTCGGCCGAGAGGAGGAAGGCCTTGTCGCGCGGCGGGCGCTGCTCGCGGTTGGCCACGGCGTCGGCGATGCCGCGCGCGTGCAGGCGAAAGGCCTCGCGCGCATCGAACGTGGCCGTCGGCCACAGGCGGCTGGCCCCGGGCAGGGCCATGGCGAGCGTGCTCACGCGGGTGGACGCCGCGTCGAGCCGGGCGAAATCGTCGGCGAATCGGCCGAACTGCGCGGCGATGGCGGTCTCGGCGCCGGTCAGCAGGCTCCAGATCTGGTCGCGCCGCGCGGGGTCGTCCTCGCCCAGCGCGCGCAGGTAGCCCTGCGTGAGGTTCTCCATCAGGGCCTCGATCTGGTACTGCCCCAGGGTGCGGGCGAGCAGGGCGATGCGCCTTTTCTGGTCTTGCGCGTTGAGAAAGGCGATGCCGGTGGCGATCACCAGGGCCAGGATCAGGATGTCCATTGCGGGTGCGGGGTAGGGTATTCGAGAAGGACGCCAGTGTAGTTACCCAAATGCTGGCGGGGATGCGAGAATAAATTCCCCTGATCTTTCTTTCGGCCCCACCCACCATGTTGCGACACCTCCCCTTGATCGCCATTGCCGCAGCGGCCTGGGCCGTCTGCCTGCTGGCCCTCTCGTGGCTGGCGTCGGTCTGGCTGGGGCGCTCGCTCTCCACCGGCGAGCTGGTGCTGGTGGGCGCGGCGCTCGTGGTGGTGGCGGTGGTCGTCGTGCAGGGCCTGCTGCAGCGCGACCGCCGCAAGATGCAGGACATGCGCGACTCCGCGCTCTGGTGAAGGCCTTCAGTCCGGCACGACCGCCGTGACCTCGATCTCCACCCTGGCCCGCGCTTCCATCAGCGCGCTGACCTCCACGCAGGTCATGGCCGGGAAGTTTCTGCCCATCACCTCGCGGTAGACCTCGCCCAGCTCGCGCAGGCGGGCGTTGTATTCAACCCGGTCGGTCACGTACCAGGTCATGCGCACCATGTGCTGCGGCCCGGCGTCGGCGCAGGCCAGCACCTCGCGCACGTTGAGCAGGGCCTGGCGCGTCTGCGCAATGAAGTCGTCGCTCTCGAACACCTGGGCGGCGTTCCAGCCGATCTGGCCGCCCACGAAGACGTGGGTGCCGCGCGCGGCGATGCCGTTGGCGTAACCCTTGGGTGCTGCCCAGCCGGGCGGTTGCAGGTGTTTCATGTGGCTCGGTTCGGGTCAGGAGTGTTTTTCGGTGGCTTGCTGGCGCAGCGCGAAACGCTGCAGCTTGCCGGTTTCGGTGCGCGGCAACTGGGCCACGAAGACCACCTCGCGCGGGTACTTGTACGGGGCCAGGCTGTGCTTCACATGCTCCTGCAGGGCCTTCACCTGCGCGGCATCGGCGGCCTCGCCGGGCTTGAGCACCACGTAGGCCAGCACGATCTGGCCGCGCTCCTCGTCGGGCCGGCCGATCACACCGCACTCGGCCACGGCCGGGTGTTGCAGCAAGGAGGCTTCCACCTCGGGGCCGGCCACGTTGTAGCCGGCGGTGATGATCATGTCGTCGGTGCGCGCCTGGTAGAAGAAGTAGCCATCGGCGTCCTGGCGGAAGGCGTCGCCGGGGTAGTTCCAGCCGTCCCTCACGTACTGCGTCTGGCGTGGCTCGTCGAGGTACTTGCAGCCGGTCGGGCCGATCACCGCGAGCTTGCCCACCTCGCCGACCGGCAGCGGCTGGCCTTCGTCGTTCACCACGCGCGCCACGTAGCCCGGCACCACCTGGCCGATGGCACCACGGCGCACCGCCTCGGGTGGCGAGGAGATGAAGATGTGGAACATCTCGGTGGCGCCGATGCCGTCGAGCATCTCCAGCCCGGTCGCTTCCTTCCAGAGCTGGCGCGTGGCATCGGGCAGGCCCTCGCCCGCGCTCACGCTGATGCGCAGCTTGCCGATGCCATGCTGCCGCGCGAACGCCGCCATCTGGCGGTAGAAGGTGGGCGCGGTGTAGCAGATGGTCGCGCCCACGCGGCCGATCAGCTGCACCATGGCCTCGGGCGTGTACGGAATGGAGGGGAAGTACACCGAGGCGCCGGCCCACATCGGGAACACCAGCAGGCCACCCAGGCCGAAAGTGAAGGCCAGCGGCGGTGATCCCATGACGATGTCGTCGGGCGTGGCGCGCAGCACGTGGCGCGGCCAGGTCTCGCAGGCGGCGAGCACATCGCGGTGGCTGTGCACGGCGGCTTTGGGTGTGCCGGTGGTGCCCGAGGTGAAGGCCAGCAGCGCGATGTCGGTTGCGGCGGTGGGGCAGGGCGTGCAGTGCTCGCACTGCTGCCGCGCCATCGCCTCCAGCGAATGGGGCACGTCCGCGCCACCGGTGTTGAACACCAGCAGCTTCATGCCGGCGCTGGCAGGGTCGGCCGCGAGCGCGGACTTGAGCTCTTCCTGCAGCTTCACGTCGCACAGCGCGACCGACGGCTGTGCCTTGGTGATGATGGCGCCGAGCTCCTTGGCGCGCAGCAGCGGCATGGTGGCCACCGCCACCAGCCCGGCCTGCACCGTGGCCAGCCAGGCCAGCGCCATGGCCACCGAGTTGCCGCCGCGCAGCAGCACGCGGTTGCCGGGCACCAGACCCAGGTTCACCGTGAGCGCGTTGGCCAGGCGGTTCACCTCGGTCTGCGCCTGCGCGTAGCTCAGGGTGCGCTCGTCGCTGCGGAACAGTGGGCGGTCGGCGTGGCCGGCGGCGCGTGCGCGCTCGAACAGCGCCTGTACCGCGTTGACCTGCGCGGGAAGTTGCAGCTCGGGGCGGTCGAAGCGCAGCTCGGGCCACTGCTCGGGCGGGGGCAGGTGGTCGTGCACGAAGTGATCGACCTGGGCGCTGGGGATGAGGCGTGTGGACATGTTCGTTGTGGGTCAGGAAGACCGCAGAGCTGCTTTTCCCAGGATCAAAAGCTGGACCTCGCTCGCACCTTCGTAGATGCGCAGCGAGCGGATGTCGCGGTACAGGCTTTCGATCTTCTGGCCCACCTGCACGCCGCGCCCGCCGAACATCTGCAGCGCCATGTCGATCACGCGCTGCGCGTTCTCGGTGGCGGTGAGCTTGGCGGTGGCCGCGGCCGTGGTGTAGGCCGGCGTGCCCGCGCCCTGGGTGGCGCTGCAGTCGCGTTGCCAGGCGGCGCGGTAGGTGAGCAGGGCGGCCGCGTCGATGAGCGCGCTCATCTCGCCCAGCCGCGCCTGCGTGAGCTGGAAGTCGGCCAGCGTCTGGCCGAACATCTTGCGGTGTTTGGCGTGCGCCACCGCTTCGGCGAAGGCGCGCCGCGCCATGCCCAGCGCGGCAGCGGCCACCGAGGCGCGGAAGATGTCCAGCGTCTTCATCGCGAGCTTGAAGCCGCCGTGCAGCGGGCCGACCATGGCGTCGCCGCTGATTGCGCAGCCGGTGAAACGCAGCGTGGCCAGGGGGTGTGGCGCCATCACGTGGATGTGCTCGCTGCTGTCCAGTCCGGGCTGCTGCGCGTCGACGATGAAGGCGCTGATGCCGCGCGCGCCGGCACCCGGGTCGGTCTTGGCAAACACCAGGTAAAAATCGGCGAGGTCGCCGTTGCTGATCCAGGTCTTGCTGCCGTCCAGCGTCCAGCCGCTGGCGGTCTGCGCCGCGCGCGTGGCCATGGCCGCCACGTCGGAGCCGGCGTCGGGCTCGCTCAGCGCGAAGGCCGCGATCTTCTGGCCGCTGGCCACGGCGCTCAGGTACTTTGCCTGCTGCGTGGGCGTGCCCGCGAGCGTGATCGCACCGCTGCCCAGGCCCTGCATGGCGAAGGCGAAGTCGGCCAGCGGGGAGTGGAAGGCGAGCGTCTCGCGCAGGATCACCAGCGCCCGCGAATCGAGCGCGGGCAGCGCGCCACCATGCGCGGCGGGCACGCAGTAGCGCAGCCAGCCGGCCTCACCCAGGCGCGCCACCCAGTCCTTGCAGGCGGCGCGGTCGTCGGTCTCGTCCACGCGCTGCAGCGCGGCCCAGTCGGCCAGGCGTGGTGCCATCTCGCGGTGGTGCGCGTCGAAGAAGGGCAGTTCCCACTGCGCCTGTGGCGGGTGCATGCCGTGGGGGTGTTCGAAGGCCACCATGGTCAGTCCCCTTCAAAGACCGGGCGCTGCTTCGCGGCGAAGGCTTCGTACGCGCGCCTGAAGTCCTGCGTCTGCATGCAGATCGCCTGCGCCTGCGCCTCGGCCTCGATCGCCTGGTCCAGCGTCATGGCCCATTCCTGGTGCAGCATGGTCTTGGTCATGCCGTGCGCGAAGGTCGGGCCCTGCGCGAGTTGCGCGGCGAGCTTGTGGGCCGCGGGCAGCAGCGCGGCGCTCTCGTGCAGCGCGTTGAAGAAGCCCCAGGCCTGGCCTTCGGCCGCGGTCATGGCGCGGCCGGTGAACAGCAGTTCGCTCGCGCGGCCCTGGCCGATCATGCGCGGCAGCAGCGCGCAGGCGCCCATGTCGGCGCCGGCCAGGCCCACGCGCGTGAACAGGAAGGCGGTGTTCGTGGCCGGCGTGCCCAGGCGCAGGTCGGCCGCCAGGGCCATCATGGCGCCGGCGCCAGCGCACACGCCGTCGATCGCGGCCACGATGGGTTGCGGGCAGGCGCGCATGGCGCTCACCAGCGCGCCGGTCATGCGCGTGAAGGCCAGCAGCTCGGGCATGCTCATCTTCGTGAGCGGGCCGATGATCTCGTGCACGTCGCCGCCCGAGCAGAAGTTGTCGCCCGCGCCGGTGAGCACCACGGCGCGGATGTCGGTGGCCTTCTGCAGGCCGAGGAACCATTGGCGCAGCTCGGCGTAGGAGTCGAAGGTCAACGGGTTCTTGCGCTCGGGCCGGTTGAGCGTGACGGTGGCCACGCCATCGGTGACGCTGAGCGCGAAGTGCGTGGGCGCGGGTGTGGCCATGGGGCCGTATTGCGCGCGCATGGGGTTGTGGTCGGGGATGGGGTGTTTCATTCTTCGATGGGCCGGTTGAGTTCGAGCTGGTGTTGTTTGACCTTGCCCAGCAGCTTGTGCAGGCTCTCCAGGTCGCGCGGGCTCAGGCCTTCGAAGGCCTCGACGATCCAGCTCTCGTGCTGGCGCGCCATGTCGACGAAGGTGGCACGGCCGTGGTCGGTGAGGCGCACGCGGAAGGCGCGCCGGTCGCCGTCCACGCCCATGCGCTCCACCAGGCCTTCGGTCACGAGCTGGTCGGTGATGCCGGTGACGTTGCCGCCGGTGACCATGAGCCGGTGCGAGAGTTCCTTCATCTTCAGGCCCTCGGGGTGCCGTTCGAGCTGGGCCATGAGGTCGAAGCGCGGCAGCGTGGTGTCGAACTGCTCGCGCAGGCCGGCGCGCACGCGCTTCTCGATCAGCTGCGAGCAGGTCAGCAGGCGCAGCCACAGGCGCAGCTCGTGCGCGTGTTCGCTGTGGGCGCGGGCTTCGAGGTCGAGGGGTGAGGCTTTCATGGCGTGCTGGCGTTGAGGGCTTGCTGGCGTGCGATCTCGCGGTAGAGCTGGTCGCGCCCGCTTTCGTAGGGACGAGGCCATTCGATGGCGCGCGTCTGCAGCTTCGCCGCCTCGTGCAGCGTCCAGGCCGGGTCGGCCAGGTGTGGGCGGGCCACGGCGCAGAGGTCGGCGCGGCCGGCGGCGATGATGCTGTTGGCGTGGTCGGCCTCGCTGATCGCGCCCACCGCCATGGTCAGGATGCCGGCCTCGTTGCGCACGCGGTCGGCGAACGGGGTCTGGTACATGCGGCCGTAGACCGGTTTCGCCTGGCGCGTGGTCTGGCCCGAGGACACGTCGATCACGTCGCAGCCCGCGGCCTTGAACAGGCGCGCGATCTCGACCGCGTCGTCGGGCGTGTTGCCGCCGGGCGCCCAGTCGTGCGCGGAGATGCGCACGCTGAACGGCCGGTCGGCCGGCCACGCCGCGCGCATGGCGGCGAACACCTCCAGCGGGTAGCGGCAGCGGTTTTCCAGCGAGCCGCCGTAGGCATCGGTGCGCAGGTTGGTCAGCGGACAGATGAAGGCCGAGAGCAGGTAGCCGTGGGCCGCGTGCAGTTCGAGCCAGTCGAAGCCGGCGGCGGCCGCGCGTGTCGTGGACGCGACGAAGGCGGCGGTGAGCGCGTCCATGTCGGCGCGCGTCATCGCGCGCGGCACCTGGTTCTGTTCGCCATACGGCACGGCGCTGGCCGAGATCAGCGGCCAGTTGCCGCTGGGCAGCGGCTCGTCGATGCCTTCCCAGCCGAGCTGCGTGGAGCCCTTGGCGCCGCTGTGGCCGAGCTGCAGGCCGATCTTCGCGCTGCTGCTGCCGTGCACGAAATCGACGATGCGCTTCAGGCCGGCCTGCTGCGCGTCGTTCCACAGGCCGGGGCAGCCAGGCGTGATGCGGCCTTCGGGCGTGGGGCTGGTCATCTCCACCATCACCAGCGCGGCGCCGCCCATGGCGCGCGCGCCCAGGTGCACCAGGTGGTAGTCGCCCACCACGCCATCCACCGCGCTGTACTGCGCCATGGGCGAGACCACGATGCGGTTCTTGAGCGTGAGGCTGCGCACGGTGAGCGGCAACAGCATCGGCGGTGTGGGGTGCTTCTTCACCGGCGTGCCGGGCCTGGCTTGCGTTTCGAGCCAGGCCTCGTAGCCTTCGAGCCACTTCGCATCGCGCAGGCGCAGGTTTTCGTGGCTGATGCGCTGGCTGCGCGTGAGCAGCGAGTAGGCGAACTGCTCGACCTCCATGCCGGTGTAGCGGTCCACGTTCTCGAACCACTCGGTCGAGTTGCGCGCGGCGTTCTGGATCTTGAGCACCTCGACACTGCGGCGCGCCTCGTAGCCCTGCAGCACCTCGGCCACATCGGCGTTGGCGTGGCGCGAGAACTCGTCGGCCAGATCGATCGCGTCTTCCAGCGCGAGCTTGGTGCCGCTGCCGATGGAGAAGTGCGCGGTGTGGGCGGCGTCGCCCATGAGCACGACGGGCGTGCGCTTGCCGGCCGGTTCGGTCCAGTGCACCCAGGTGTTGCAGATCACGCGCGGGAAGCGGATCCAGATCGCCGAGCCGCGCAGGTGCGAGGCGTTGCTGATCAGCGCATGGCCGTCCAGCCAGGGCGCGAACAGCTTTTCGCAGAAGGCCACGCCTTCTTCCTGGCTCATCTGGTCGATGCCGTGCGCCTGCCAGACGGCTTCGGGCGTTTCCACGATGAAGGTGGAGGTCTCGCCGTCGAACTTGTAGGCGTGCGCCTGGAACCAGCCGTGCTCGGTCTGCACGAAGGCGAAGGTGAAGGCGTCGAAGGTCTTCTTGGTGCCGAGCCAGACGAAGCGGCACTGGCGGTTGTCGATGTCGGGCCTGAAGGTGTCGGCGTAGCGCGTGCGGATGCGGCTGTTGAGGCCGTCGCTGGCGATCACCAGGTCGGCGTCGTATTGCGCGGCCAGTGCCTGGTCGTCGGTGACGTCGGTCTCGAACACCAGGTTCACGCCCAGCGCGAGGCAGCGGTCCTGCAGGATGTTGAGCAGCTTCTTGCGGCCGATGCCGCAGAAGCCGTGGCCGCCCGAGCGCACGCGCCCGCCCTTGTAGAACACCTCGATGTCGTCCCAGTGGTTGAAGGCCTCGCCGATCAGCGCGGCCGATGCCGGGTCGGCCCTGTGCAGGTTGCCCAGCGTCTGGTCCGACAGCACCACGCCCCAGCCGAAGGTGTCGAACGGGCGGTTGCGCTCCACCACCGTGACGGTGAGCGAAGGGTCGCGCTGCTTCATCAGCAGGGCGAAGTACAGCCCGGCCGGGCCACCACCGATGCACAGGATGCGCTGGAGCGCTGGGACGGGTGTATTCATGCCTAATTAGTTTAGGCTTAAAATATATGACGCCAACCGGGTAAACCCGTATCCGCTGGCGCCAGGGGGCCACGCCCTGACCCGCTTTCCCACGAGGAAACTGGTTCCCGGTGGCGCAACGGTGCAAAAATGATCCTGCACCTCAAAGGAGGCATTCCATGTCTGTTTACCGATTCAAGTCCCGCGAAACGGGCGACCTCGTGATGCTGTCGCAGCACGGCAAGCGCATGCTGGAGATCCTGGGCAAGGACCCGCAGGGCCCCGGCATCGTGCTGCCCGAGCAGATGCCGGCGGCCATCGACGCCATCCGGGCGGCGATCCAGGCCGACGAGGCCTTGCAGAAACGCCTCAAGGAAGAAGCCGAAGCGCGGGGCGACCTGCCCCCGGATTTCGACCACGTGAGCCTGCGCATGCGCAGCGCCCCGTTCATCGAGATGCTGCAGCGCTGCCAGAAGGCCGGCGTGGAGATGGTCTGGGGGGTTTGAGCCCCCACGCTCCGCCGCTGCGCGGGTCGCTGCCCCCCCGGGGGGCTGATCCGGCTTGGGGCGGCCCGGCGCCGGACCGGTGCCCCCACGCTGCGCCGCTGCGCGGGTCGCTCAGTCCACCCGCGCGCCCGAGGCCTTCACCACCGCGGCCCACTTGGTGATCTCCGCGTCGATCAGGCGCGTGAAGTCCTGCGGCGTGTTGCCGCTGGGGATGGCGCCCTGGGCCACCAGGCGCTCTTTCACCGCGGGCAGGTTCAGCGCCTTGGCGGTTTCCTGTTGCAGGCGGTTCACCACATCGGCCGGCGTGCCCGCGGGCGCCAGCAGGCCGAACCACGAGCTTGCCTCGAAGCCGGGCAGCCTGGCGGCTTCGGCCACGGTGGGTACGTCGGGCAGCACCGACGAACGCACCGCGCTGGTCACCGCGAAGGCCTTGAGCGTGCCGGCCTGGATGTGCGGCATGGCCGAGGGCAGGTTGTCGAACATCACATCCATCGCTCCCGCGAGCATGTCGGTCATGGCCGGGCCGGAGCCACGGTAGGGGATGTGCGTCATGAAGATGCCCGTGCGCGACTTGAACAGTTCGCCAGCGAGGTGGATCGAGGTGCCGTTGCCGCTGGAGGCCATGTTGAGCTTGCCGGGATTGGCCTTGGCGTACTTCACGAAGTCGGCCACGCTGTTGATGCCCAGTTCCTGCGCGCGTTTGGTGTTCATCACCATCACGTTGGGCACGCCGGCCACCAGGGTGATGGGCGTGAAATCCTTCTGCGGGTCGTAGGGCAGCCTGGCGTAGAGCGACTTGTTGATGCCGTGCGTGCCCACCGTGCCCATGAGCAGGGTGTAGCCGTCGCCGGGCGACTTGGCCACCACTTCGGCGCCGATGTTGCCGCCGGCACCGGCGCGGTTGTCCACCACGAAGGACTGGCCCAGGGTCTTGCTCAACTCGGGGGCGAGCACGCGGGCCAGGATGTCGGTGGTGCCGCCGGGCGCGAACGGCACGACGATGCGCACCGGCTTGTTCGGCCAGGGTGCGGCCTGCGCGAGAGCCAGGCCGGGCAGGGCGATGCCGGCTGCCAGCGCGGTGAGGGCGACGAGGTGGCGGCGGCGCGGTGTGTTGAAGCGTGTCATGCGGGTCTCCTGATCGTTGTCGGCAGTTGCGGCAGCAGGGCCTTGCCGGGCTCGATGCCCAAGGCCCGCGCCGCTTCGTTGGCGTGGCTGACCACGCCCGAGTCCAGTGTACTTTTGGCCAGTCCGATGCAGGCGCTCGTGTGCGACACGGTGCAGGCCGCCAGGCCGTGGCCTTGCAGCCAGGCCAGGCCGGCAATGCCGGCGGCGTCCTTGCCCACGCCGGCGTCGTTGAACACGCTGAGCAGCGGGTGCGCGGCCAGCGCGTAGCGCGCCGAACTCAGCCCGCCGTGCGAGCCGCTGACGGCGACGCAGCCGGCGTCGGCCGGGCCCAGCTCGGTGATGGAGTCCACCAGGCGCAGGGCGGGCGTGTGTGGCGCGCGCATGTCAGGCGCCCACGAAAAAGCCGCCCGAAGGCGGCCTGGGTGCAGGGGCACACCGGCAACGGGCGGGCCGTTGCGCGGTGCGGTCCATCAGTCGGCGAACTGGCCGGCGGCGTCGATCGCGGCCTTGAGCTTGGTGATCTCGTTGGCCACGAAGGCCTTGTGGCCGGCCGGGGTGATGCGGTTGTCGGTCGCCACGATGGCGCCCAGTTCTTCCTGGCTCTTGATGAACTCGGGGTCCTTCAGGGCCACCAGCAGCGCGTCGTTGAGCTTCTTGGTCACGTCGGCCGGCGTGCCCTTGGGTGCGTACAGGCCATGCCAGATGGTCAGGTTGAAGCCCTTGAGGCCCATTTCCTGCAGCGACGGGTAGTCCTTGAGCAGCTTGTGGCTGGACAGCGGCTTGGCGGTGGTCACGGCGAAGGCCTTCACGCGGCCGGCTTCGATCTGCGCGGTCGTGTTGGTGGTCTGGTCGCACATCACGTCCACCTGGCCGCCGATCAGGTCGTTCATGGCCGGGCCCGTGCCGCGGTAGGCGATGGTGGTCATGGACTTGTCCAGCTTCACGGCCGACTGCCACATCAGGCCGCAGATGTGCGAAGCCGATCCCAGGCCGGCGTGGGCCAGGTTGAGCTTGCCGCCGTTGGCGCGGATGTAGGCCTCGAAGTCGCGGTAGGTGTTGGCGTTGAGCTTGTTGGTGCCCAGCAGCGTCATGGGCACGTCGTTGATGATGCCCAGGTACTCGAAGTCTTCGAGCGGCTTGAAGGTCTGCTTGCGGTACAGGCTGGTGGTGGCGGCCATGCCGATGTGCCAGACCAGCAGGGTGTAGCCGTCCGGGGTGGCGCGCGCCACCTTGGTGCCGGCGATGGTGCCGCCCGCGCCCGCGGCGTTTTCCACCACGATGTTGGCGCCGCCCAGGGGCTTGCGCATGGCTTCGGCCAGGCGGCGCGCCACCAGGTCGGTCGGGCCGCCGGCGGCGAAAGGCACCACGAACGTGATGGGCTTGCTCGGGAAGGCCTGCGCGAAGGCGCCGGCGGAGACAGCGGCCGTCAGGGCCAGCGCAAGGATCTTCTTCATACGGTACTCCAGGGGGTTGAATGACTCGGTCATGGTAGCCCCTGCCGCCTGGTCGGAAATCGCGGAAATTACTTAGCCCGGGGCGGGGGAAAACCCTCTGCCGGCGCCTTTTTCGGCCCGGGCCGGTGCGGTTTTCTCACTGGTAGCTGCGGGCGTCCTCGATCACCTTGCCGTCGTTGGGCAGGCTGCCCGGTTTCACCACCTCGACCTGGCCGCGCAGCTTGGTCACGTCGCGCACCGCGGTCTCGATGCGCTCGCGCAGCTGGCTGTCCACGTCGCTGGCCTCCACCTGCAGGCACATCTGGTCGTTGGCCATTTCACCGCTGACCACCAGCCGCGCCTTGCGCACCTCGGGAAAGCGGCGCGCGATGTCGGCCACCTGGGAGGGGTGCACGAACATGCCGCGTACCTTGGTGGTCTGGTCGGCGCGGCCCATCCAGCCCTTGATGCGCGGGGCCGTGCGGCCGGTCGGGCAGGCGCCGGGCAGGATGGCGGAGAGGTCGCCGGTGCCGAAGCGGATCAGCGGGTAGGCCGGGTTGAGCGTGGTCACCACGAGTTCGCCCACCTCGCCCTCGGGCACCGGGTCGCCGGTGCCGGGGCGCACGATCTCCACGATCACGCCTTCGTCGACCACCAGGCCTTCGCGCGCCGTGGTCTCGTACGCCACCATGCCGAGATCGGCGGTGGCATAGCTCTGGTACACGGCCAGGCCGCGCGCGGTGAACCAGTCGCGCAGGCTGGGCGGAAACGCCTCGCCGCCGACCGCCGCCTTGCGCAGGCTGCCGATGTCGCTGCCGCTCTCCAGCGCCTTCTCCACCAGGATGCGCAGGAAGCTCGGTGTGCCGGTGTAGCCGTCGGGCTTGAGCTCGGCGATCGCCTGCAGCTGCTGCTCGGTCTGGCCGGTGCCGGCGGGGAACACGCTGCAGCCCACCGCATGGGCGCCGGATTCCAGGATGAAGGCGCCGGGCGTCATGTGGTAACTGAAGGCGTTGTGCACCAGGTCGCCCGCGCGAAAGCCGGCGGCGAACAGGCAGCGGCCCGCGCGCCAGTAGTCGCGCGTGGCGCCTTCGGGTTCGTAGATCGGGCCGGGCGACGAGAACACGCGCGGCATCTGAGGCCCGCGCACCAGCGTCGAGAAGCCGCCGAACACGTCGCTGGCGCGCTGCGCCTTCTGGCGCTCGAACAGATCGGTTTTGCGCGTGACCGGCAGGCGCGCGAGCGCGGCGCGGCTGTTCACGCCGGCGGCGTCCACGCCGTCCAGGATGCCGGCAAACGCGCTGCTGTGCCGCTGCGCGTGCGCGACCTGGACCGCCAGCGCGGCCATCTGCTCGGCTTCGCGTTGCGCGGGCGATCGGGTTTCAAGGGCGTCGAAGAATTCGTTCATGGCGGTGTGTGCGTGTGAAGGGGCGGGGTGGGGTCAGGCCAGCCAGCGCTTGCGGCGTTTGTAGCTTTTCACGTCCTTGAACGACTTGCGTTCGCCCCCGCCCATGCCGAGGTAGAACTCCTTGACGTCCTCGTTG
>QZKF01000023.1 GCA_003599455.1 Comamonadaceae bacterium | reverse complement strand
GCCACTTCCACGCCCGAAGGCCTGCAGGCGCTCAAGGCCACCTTTGCCGCCGCGCTCGGCGCCGCCGGCCTCTCGGGCAAGGAGACCGCCGTGTTCTACGAAGACGCGATGAACAGCGGCTACGGTCAGTCCTGCCGCGGCTACTACCTGCTGACCTGGCTGGGCTATCCGAAGATCAAGGTCCTCAACGGCGGCTTCAGCGCCTGGAAGGCCTCGGGCCTGCCGGTCTCCACCGAGGCCGCCACGCCGGTGCCCGCCACCTTCCCCACCCTGCCCACCACCGACGTGATGCTCACGCAGGCCGACGTGCAGGCCGCGCTCGGCACCGACACCGTGCTGCTCGACGTGCGCGACGTGGACGAGTGGATCGGCGACAGCTCCTCGCCCTACGGCAAGGACTTCGCGCCGCGCAAGGGCCGCCTGCCGGGCGCCAAGTGGGTCGAGTGGTACCGCTTCATGAAGCCGTCCGCGCAGGGCCCGGTGTTCAAGACGCCCGACGAGGTGAAGGCCGAGTGCGCCACCGCCGGCATCGCGCCCGACGACACCGTGTACCTCTACTGCTTCAAGGGCGCGCGCGCGTCCAACACCTTCCTCGCGCTCAAGCAGGCCGGCTTCAGCGACGTGCGCATGTACTTCGGTTCGTGGAACGAGTGGTCGCGCGACGAGAGCCTGCCGATCGAGACCGGCCTGCCGGTGGCGAAGTCCACGAAGAAGCCCAGCCTGGCACTCGCGGCCTGATGCCTCGATTCCCGCATTCGACTTCCTTTCAACACCCTGGAGACACCATGTCCGCCACCGACACCCTCGAACCCACCGCCCCCGTGACCACCGTGAAGGCCTACCTGCGCCCGATCGACGCCACCGGCCTCGCCGCCTTCGCCGCCAAGGGCAAGGCCAACCCGGCCAGCCGCGGCACCAACAAGGTCCACACCGTGATGGAGGGCCAGTACCGCTCGCTGTCGTACGTGGGCCAGCACGCGCCGGTGGTGGTGGACGAGCCGCTGCACCTGTTCGGTGAAGACACCGCGCCCGCGCCGGGCGAGATCGTGCTCTCGGGCCTGGGCGGCTGTCTGGCGGTGGGCATCACCGCGGTGGCGACCTGGAAGGGCGTGAAGCTGAGCAAGCTCGAGGTCTTCCTCGAAGGCGACATCGGCAACCCCGCGGCCTGGGGCGCCGGTGGCGCGCTGGAGAAGACGCCGCCCGAGATGGGCTTCCAGGCGATCCGGGTGAAGGTGCTGGTGGAAGGCGACGCGACGCGCGAGGTGCTCGACGAGATCGTGCAGCACGCCAACTTCTACTCGCCGGTGGCGAACTCGATGCGCAACCCGATCCCGATGACCATCGCGCTGGCGGACGCATGAACCCGCAGGACCTGCCCCGCGAACTGACCCACGAAGCGACGGCCGACGAGCTGATTGCCGCGGTGCGCGCCGTGGCGCAGGGCCCGCTGGCCGACGTGGTGGAGGCCTGCGACCGCGAGGGCTTCTACCCGCGCGCCGTGTTGCAGCAGCTCGGTGCCCTCGGTGTGTTCAGCGCGCACCTGGACGCGCCGGTGGGCCGGGCCGACTACGGCCTGGCGATCCGCGCCATGGCCGAGGTCTCGCGCGTGTGCGGCGCCACCGGCTTCATGGTCTGGTGCCAGGCGGTCTGCGGCCTGTACATGCAGGCCTCGGGCAACCCGGCGCTGATGGGCCCGGCGCTGGCCGCGCACGCCAGCGGCGCCACGCTGGGTGGCACCGGCATGTCCAACCCCATGAAGAGCTACGCGCAGATCGAAAGCCTGCTGCTCAAGGCCACGCCGGTGGACGGGGGCTACCTGGTCAACGGCACGCTGCCCTGGGTGAGCAACCTCGGGCCGGACCACGCCTGCGGCGTGCTCGCGGCGGTGATGGACGGTGACGAACCCGCGGGCCGCGAGCTGATGTTCCTGCTGCGCTGCGACGCGCCCGGCGTGGAGCTGCGCGAATGCCCGAGCTTCTCGGCCATGGAGGGCACGGGCACCTACGGGCTGCGCCTGAAGGACGTGTTCATCGGCGCCGACGAGACCATGGCCGACCCGGCCAAGCCCTACATCGCGCGCATCCGCGCCGCCTTCGTCATGCTCCAGTGCGGCATGGCGGTGGGCGTGGTGCAGGGCGCGATCGACTCCATGTGGGCGGTGGAGGCGCAGCTCGGCCACGTCAACCAGTTTCTGGAAGACCGGCCCGACGCCCTGCAAGCCGAGCTCGACGCGCTGACGGCGCGCGTGATGCGGCTCGCCGAGACCCCGTTCAACCCCTCGGTGGACTTCTTCATCGACGTGCTCGACGCGCGCGCCCACGGCGCCGAGCTGAGCCTGCGCGCCGCGCAATCGGCGCTGCTGCACCAGGGCGCGCGCGGTTACCTCATGAGCTCCGAGGTGCAGCGCCGCGTGCGCGAATCGCACTTCGTGGCCATCGTCACCCCGGCCATCAAGCACCTGCGCAAGGAGATGGCGCGCCTGTCCGCCGAGGTCATGCCGGCATGAACGCCTCCCTGACCACCATCGCGTCGGCCGTGCAGGCCCTCGCGCCCTACCAGTCCTACATCTGCGAGGCCTGCGGCTACGTCTACCACGAGGCCGACGGCGACCCCGACGGCGGCCTGCCGCCCGGCACGCGCTTTGCCGACATCCCCGACGACTGGGCCTGCCCGCTGTGCGGCGTGACCAAGGCCGACTTCTCGCCCTACACCGCGCCCACGCTGGACGCGCTGCGCGCCGGCATGGCGAGCAGCGCCCCGGTGCCCACGCGCGGCGCGGCGGGCGTGGTGATCGTCGGCGCGGGCCGCGCCGGCTGGCAAATGGCCGAAGCGCTGCGCGCGCTGGACGCGGACTTGCCCATCACCCTGGTGAGCAGCTGCGCGGGCGACGTGTACGACAAACCCCTGCTGTCGATCGCGATGGCGCGCGGGCTGGCACCCGAGGCCATCGCAAAGGAAAGCGGCGCGGCGGCGGCCGCGCGGCTGCGCCTGCGCCTGCTGGCCCACACGCAGGCGGTGCGCATCTGCCCCGACACGCGCACGCTGCGCACCACGCGCGGCACGCTCAAATACGACCGCCTGGTGCTGGCCCACGGCGCGCAGGCCGCGCTGCCACCGGCGCTGCCCGCCGCGCTGTGCTGGCGCGTCAACCACCTGAGCGCATACCAGCGGCTGCGCACCGCGCTCGGTGAATCGCCCAGGGACATCGCCATCGTGGGCGCCGGCCTGATCGGCAGCGAACTCGCCAACGACCTCGCGCTCGGCGGCCATCGCATCACCCTGCTGGACGTGCAGGCCGCACCGCTGGCGCGCTGGCCCGCCGAACAGGCCGGTGCGCCCCTGCTCGACGCGTGGAAGGACCTGGCGATCCGCTTCGTCGGTGGCGTGCAGGTGGCGCAGCTCGAACAGCTCGCGGGCCGCTACCGCCTCACCACCGCCTGCGGCCAGCGCTTCGCGGCCGACCATGTGATCGCCGCCGCCGGCCTGCAGACTCCGCCACGCCTGGCGCAGAGCGCGGGGCTCGCATGGGACAACGGCATCGCGGTCGACGCGGCGACGCTGCGCACCAGCGACGCGCGCATCCACGCCATGGGCGATTGCATCGCCATCCAGGGCCAGCCCAGCCGCTTCATCGAACCCATCGCCCGCCAGGCGCGCGCCATCGCGGCCGACATCTGCGGCGCCAGCCCGGCGCCCTACGAGCCGCGCGCGGCGGTGGTGCGTGTCAAGACCACGTCGCGGCCGCTGACGCTGCATTGAACCGCGCCGCAGCGCGCCAGACGACGGCCCTCAGGCCTTGGACTTGGCGTGCACCTGCGCGAACGCCAGGATGATCTCGCGCACCAGCTTGCGCTGCGGCGAGGGCAGGCGCAGGAAAGCGTCGAACACCTCGCGCTCCTGGTAGCTCACGCCCTCGTCCCAGCGCTGGCGGCGCTCCTGCACCCGGTGGCGCACGGCCTGGCCGAAGCGCAGCACCTCGGGCTCCACCCGCAGGATCTCGGCCAGCACCAGCAGCTTGTCCTGCGCGGGAATCGCCTCGCCGCGCAGCCAGCGCGACACCGCCTGGAACGACACCGAGCGCCCCCAGTAGTGGGCGTTGAACAGGTTGAGCAGCACACCCGGGCGGGGTTCCAGTCCGGCGGCCACCATGGCGTCGCGCAGCCGCTGGGCGAATTCGAGCTTGTGTTCCATGCACCGACGCTAGTTTTCGGCGGAACCAGGCATCAACTTCTTGTTGTATGCTGAATTCACTCGTTGATTGAATTTATCACCCGGGCGCGGCCACGACCGCGGCGACGGGCACCACGCGAGGGAGGCCGCATGAACCGCAACATCAGGACGCTGTGCAAGGGCTTGGGCACGGGCGAGGCCGGCTTGCTGGAGCGGGTCACGCCCACCACGGTGGACCTGCTGCGCTGGTGGTTCGGCCACGAGCAGCTTGGCGCCCGCGCCGGGCTCAACTTCCTTCCGGCGCAGCGCTGGGCGATCCTCAAGACCATCGCGGCGCACGAGGCGCCAGGGACACGGCAGGCCGATGCGCCGCTGCTGCACCGCGTGAGGCTGCCCGCCGGCGCCGGCAGGGTCCGCGTGCTGCTCGCGCTGCTGGTCTGGCAACTGCTCAACCACACCGACGCCCTCGCGGCGCAGGTCGACGACCCGCGTTTCACGCGGCACTTCATGGCCGTCGCACCCCACCCGCTCGCCCGCGACCGCCTGCTCGGCGCGTTCTGCGGCCAGCCGCTGCCGGGCGGCCACGGCGCGCGCGACTTCGGCACGGCCGACCTGGTGCGGCTCGCCGGGTTGCTGATTCCCGCCGGGCGCCGCGACGAGGTGTTTGCCTTCGTGTGCGGCAGCGTCAGCAGTGGCGCCGACATGGACCGCATGGCGCCCGCCGACGGCGTGGTGGCCATCACCGACGGGCGGCTCGAAGCGCTCGAGTGGCTGGCGCGCCTGCCCGATCTGATGGTGTTCGACGCGGAGGAGCGCCATCACGGGCCGGTGCGCGTGGACGGCGTCACCCGCGCGGCCTGGCGCCAGCACCTGCGCCGCATCGCCGCGGCCCGGGACGGGCGCTGCGTGCACGTGGTGTTCGCGGACAGCTCCCGCGACGGCAAGGGCACGGCCGGGCCTTGACCGTCAGGCGCCAGCGGCCTGCGCGCGCAGCGGGATCACCCGCCGCGCCGGCTTCCCGGCCCGGGCGCGCAACTGCCCGCAGCCGCCCTCCACGTCCTGCCCGGCCGACTGGCGCAGCTTGGTGAGGATGCCGCGCCGGTGCAGGCGCCGCACCATATCCGCGGCTTGCTCCCAGCCGGGTCGGCGGTACGGCAGGTCGTCCACCGTGTTGTACGGAATCAGGTTGAGGATGGCGTATTTGCCGTGCAGCAGGCGCACGATGCCCTCGATCTCGTCGTCGCCGTCGTTGATGCCTTCGAGCAGCGTCCACTGGTACTGGATGGGGTAGCCGGTGGCGCGCGCATAGCGCTCGCCGGCATCCACCAGTTCCTGCGGCGTCAGACGCGGCGCGCGCGGCAGCAGCTGTTCGCGCAGGTCGGCCTTGGTGGTGTGCAGCGAGAGCGCCAGCGCGGGCTTCACGCGGGCCTGCGGCAGCACCTCGAACACGCGCGGGTCGCCCACGGTGGAGAACACCAGGCTCTTGTGGCCGATGTTGCCGATGGTGCCGAGCAGGTCGATCGCTTCCATCACGTTGTCCAGGTTGTGCGCGGGCTCGCCCATGCCCATGAACACCACCTTCTTCACCGGCCGGCGCGAGCGCGCCAGCGCCACCTGGGCCACGATCTCGGCGCTGCCGACCTGGCGGATCAGGCCGCCCTGCCCCGTCATGCAGAACACACAGCCCACCGCGCACCCCACCTGCGTGGACACGCACAGGCCGTCGCGCGGCAGCAGCACGCTCTCCACCGTCTGGCCGTCGGCCAGCGCCACCAGCAGGCGCGCCGAGCCGTCTTCGCCCGGGTGTTCGGACCGCAGCACCGCCAGGCCCGCGAGCTCGTCGGCCAGCGCGGGCAGCGCCGCCACCAGCGTGGCCGGCAGGAAGTGCGCCAGCTCGCGCCGCCCGCTCTCCTGCGGCAAGGCCTGCGACCACAGGCGCAGCACGCGCTGCGCGTGGCGCGGGTTGGCGCCCAGGGCGTGCAGGCGTTGGCGGAGGTGTTCGATGCGCATGGGGAGCGAAGCTTAGCGCTGCCGGGCGTTCAGCGCTCGAACAGGGCCGACAGCGCGGGCACGGTCTCGTCGATGAAATGCCGCAGCTTGGCGGGCACGAAGCGCTGGCCCGGGTAGACCAGGTGGATCGGGTCGGTGCGCGCGTGCCAGCCCGGCAGCAGCGGCAC
The DNA here is from genome assembly GCA_003599455.1 of Comamonadaceae bacterium. Lineage (GTDB taxonomy): Bacteria > Pseudomonadota > Gammaproteobacteria > Burkholderiales > Burkholderiaceae_C > Hydrogenophaga. Next base: position 7,189 of record QZKF01000023.1, on the reverse strand, counting down.
CAGCTGGCCGTGGTCGACCTCGCGGCGGCACACGTAGTCGGGCAGCAGGGCCACGCCCTGGGCATCGAGCGCGAGCTGGCGGATCAGGCGCATGTCGTTGGCGGCAAAGGCGCAGCGCAGTGGCACCTGCGCGCGGGTCTTGCCGCGCGTGAGCGTCCAGCTGTCGCGCCCCAGCGGGCTGAAACACAGCGTGGCGTGCTGCGTCAGGTCTTTCGGCGCGCGCAGTGCCGGTGCGCGCGCCAGGTAGTCGGGGTGGGCAAACGGCGCCCAGCGCGCCTGGCCGATCTGGCGCGCCACCAGGCTGGAATCGGCCAGCTCGCCGGCGCGCAGCGCGAGGTCCAGGCCCTGCGCCACCAGGTCGAGCCGGGCATCGGAAAACACCAGCTCGACGGCCACGCCCGGGTGCCGCGCGCGGTAGCCGCTGAGGATGGCGAGCAGCTGGTCGTCGCCCATGTCGATCGGCAGCGTGATGCGCAGCAGGCCCTGGGCCTCGTGTTTGCCGGCATCGAGCTGCGCCTCGGCCTGCAGGATGTCCTCCAGCCCGCGCGCGGCCTGCGCCAGGTAGGTCTGGCCGGCCTCGGTCAGGTGCAGGCGGCGCGTCGTGCGCTGCAGCAGCGTCACGCCCAGACGCTGCTCCAGCCGCGACACGCGCACGCTCAGCGTGGAGGTGGGCATGCCCAGGAGCCGGGCGGCGGCACTGAAGCCGCCGGCCTGCGCCACGCGCACGAACACCAGCGTGTCGTTCAGGTCGGGGGTTTGATTGTTCATCTCAGTGAAAAATGATTTGTGATCTTACCGACTTATCACGGCAACGCAGGCCCGGTACAGTGCATCTTCACCAGGAGAACACCCCATGAAAACCGTTTCTTTCATCCAGCGCAGCGCCGGCGGCCATTGGGTCGGCGACGGCTTTCCGGTGCGCAGCATGTTTTCGTACAACGACCGGCCCGAGCGCTTCTCGCCGTTCCTGATGCTCGACTACGGCGGCCCCACGCGCTTCGAGCCCACCACAAAGAAACTGGGCGTGGGCCAGCACCCGCACCGCGGCTTCGAGACCGTCACCATCGTCTACGACGGCGAGATCTCGCACCGCGACTCCAGCGGCGGCGGCGGCACCATCGGCCCCGGCGAGGTGCAGTGGATGACGGCGGCCAGCGGCATCGTGCACGAGGAATACCACGGCGAGCGCTTCGCGAAAGCGGGCGGCCCGTTCGAGATGGTGCAGCTGTGGGTGAACCTGCCGGCGCGCGACAAGATGGCCGCGCCGGGCTACCAGGGCATCACGCGCGAGCAGATTCCCGAGGTGGCGTTGCCCGACGGTGCCGGCACGGCGCGCATCATCGCGGGCGAGCTGCTCGGGGCGAAGGGACCGGCCCACACCTTCACCCCCATGCAGGTGTGGGACCTGCGCCTGAAGGCCGGTCACACCCTGACCCTGCCGGCTGCGGCGGGCCACACCACCGCGCCGCTGGTGCTGCGCGGCCGGCTGCGCCTGGCCGATGGCCAGGAGGTCGTGGCGGCCAACCTGCCCGTGTTCTCGCGCGATGGCGAAGACGTGGTGCTGGAGGTGCTGGAAGACAGCACCGTGCTCTGGCTGAGCGGCGAGCCGATCGACGAGCCGGTGGTGGGGTATGGTCCGTTCGTGATGAACAGCGAGGCCGAGATCCACCAGGCCTTCGCCGACTTTCAGTCCGGGAAGATGGGTCGCATCGCGGCCACGGCCTGACCCACGAAAGGAAACGACATGCTCGAGATGGTGATCACCGCCCGCGCCGCCGACCTGGGCCACGGCCTGAAGGTGCGGCGCGTGCTGCCGTATGCGAAGCGCCGCATGGTCGGCCCCTGGATCTTCGTGGACCACGCCGGGCCGGTGACGCTCGCGCCCGAGGACACGCGCGCGGCCGACGTGCGGCCGCACCCGCACATCGGCCTGTCCACCGTGAGCTACCTGCTCAGCGGCCAGGTGTCGCACCAGGACAGCCTGGGCGTGCACCAGCTCATCAACCCGGGCGACGTGAACTGGATGACGGCCGGGCGCGGCATCTCGCATTCGGAACGTTTCACGCACCCGGACTCCTTCGCCGGCGGCGGCCTGGAGCTGATGCAGCTGTGGGTGGCCCTGCCCGAGAAGGATGAAGAGACCGACCCGGCCTTCACCCACTACCCCGCGGCCGACCTGCCGGTGCGCGACGCGGGCGATGGCGTGTGGATGCGCCTGATCGCGGGCGAGGCCTACGGCATGAAAAGCCCGGTGAAGACGCATTCACCCCTGTTCTACCTGCACACCGAATGGCAGGCCGGCGCGAGCCTGGCTTTGCCCGGGGGCCACAGCGAGCAGGCGGTGTACGTGGCGCGCGGCGAGATCGAACACGCCGGCCAGACCTACATGCCCGGCCAGCTGCTGGTGTTCGGCGACGACACCGACGCGGTCATCACCGCACGGACGAAGAGCACGCTCATGCTGTTCGGCGGCGAGCCGCTGGGCGAGCGCCATGTGTTCTGGAACTTCGTGTCCTCGCGCAAGGAGCGCATCGAACAGGCCAAGGCCGACTGGGCCGCCGGCCGCATCCCGCTGCCACCGCAAGACAACCAGGAATGGATTCCGCTGCCGGGGTAGACAGGCTGCATTTCGACGACGTTTGGTATATTCTTACCATTCATCGATCGATAAATCAGGAGCCAGACATGTCTGCCACCGCCACCCTGTCCAGCAAATTCCAGATCTCCATCCCCAAGGCTGTTCGCGACGAACTGCACTGGGAGGCGGGCCAGGAGTTCGTGTTCATTCCCAAGGACAAGGGCGTGCTGGTGATGCCGGTGCCCGAACTCAAGCAACTCGCCGGCATCGCCAAAGGCGCGCGCACGGCAGGGTACCGGGATCGCAAGGACCGCTACTGATGGTGGCGCCCTTGCGCGTGGTCGACACCTCGGCCTGGATCGAATGGCTGATCGCCTCGCCGGTCGGCAAGAAGCTCGCCAAGGAGATTCCTGAAAAGGACCTGTGTGTCGTGCCGACAATCGTGCAACTGGAACTGTCCAAATGGTTGTGGCGCGAACTCGGCGAATCGCAGGCCGATCAGGTGATCGCGTACACGATGAAGTGCCAGGTCGCACCGCTGGACACTGCCACGGCCCTGCTGGCTGCCGATCTGCACCGACAGCACAAGTTGGCCACGGCCGATGCCATCGTGTACGCCACGGCGGTGCAACAGGGCGCCGAATTGCTCACCTGCGACGCCCACTTCAAAGGCCTGCCCGGCGTGGTCCTGTTCCAGAAGTCACCAGCCCACTGATCTCGCTCCCTCACAGCCGCGCCAGCAGGCGCCCCACGCTGGCCAGTGCCGCGTCGCGCGTCGCGCCATCGGTGGCGCTCTCCGCCAGGTAGGCCGTCACGATCAGCGGCGCGCGCTGTGGCGGGAACGCGATGCCGACGTCATTGGCGTCGTCGCCGGCGGTGCCGGTCTTCTCGCCCACGCGCCAACCCGCCGGCACCCCGGCCCGCAGCCGCTTGCCGCCGGTGGTGTTGGCCAGCAGCCATTGCAGCAGCCGCTCGCGCGAGGCCGGCGACAGCGCGTCGCCCAGCAAGAGCGTGCGCACGGTGTGCGCCATGGCGCGCGGCGTGGTGGTGTCCAGCGGCTCGCCGCTGGCGGCGCGGCGGTTCAGCTCGGGCTCGGTGCGGTCCAGCCGCGTCACCGTGTCACCGAGCCGCCGCGCGAACGCCGTCAGCGCGGCGGGGCCGCCATAGCTGGCGAGGATGAGGTTGGCGGCGGTGTTGTCGCTGGTGGTGAGGGTGGCCTCGCACAGCTGCGCCAGGCTCAGGCCCTCGCCGCCCACATGCTGTTCCGTCACAGGCGACCACGGCACCAGGTCCTGCGCGCGGTAGCGGATGCGCCGCTCCAGCGACTCCTCGCCCCGGTCCGTCCGGGCCAGCACCAGGGCGCTGGCCAGCAGCTTGAACGAGCTCAGCATCAGGAAGCGCTCATCCGCACGCCAGCCCTGCTCGCGGCCGGTGGCGGTGTCGATGATGTGCACGCCCAGGCGGCCCCGCGCCGTGGCCTCGATGTCTCGCAGGGCGTCCTGCACGGTGCCCGGGTCTGCCCACGCATTTCTGATGGGGAATCCGCTCAGGCCGCACAGCAGCCCGGCGCCGGGGGTGAGGAAGAAGGTACGTCGATCCATAGGGGAATTTCCTTGAAGCAAGGCCTGCATCGTAGGCAGGGTGGCGCCTGGATTCAAACGGGAATAATCGAGCCTTCACCACAGAAAAACTTGGGGTTTCATGGACCTGCCACTCAATGCCTTGCGCGCCTTCGAGGTCTCGGCGCGGCACCTGAGCTTCACGCGCGCCGCGCAGGAGCTGCACCTCACGCAGACCGCGGTGAGCCAGCACGTCAAAAACCTGGAGCAGCGCCTGGGCCAGCCGCTGTTCCGCCGGGTGCCGCGCGGCCTGGCCCTGACCGACGAGGGCATGGCCTTGCTGCCGACGCTGGTGGACGCGTTTGCGCGCGTCTCGGCCACGCTGGAGTCCTTCAAGGGCGCGCACAAACGCGAGGTGCTCTCGGTCGGCGCGGTGGGCACCTTCGCGGTGGGCTGGCTGCTGCCGCGGCTGCGCGACTTCCAGGCGCGCCACCCGTTCGTGGAGTTGCGGCTGTTCACCCACAACAACCGCATCGACCTGGCGGCCGAGGGGCTGGACTGCGCGATCCGCTTTGGCGACGGCCAGTGGCCCGGCATGCAGACGCGGCACCTGCTGGCCGCCCCGCTGGCGCCGGTGTGCGCGCCATCCCTGGCGCACCGCATCCGCGCGGTGGCCGATCTGGGGCGCGAGACGCTGCTGCGCTCGTACCGCTCGGACGAGTGGCCTCAGTGGTTCGAGGCGGCGGGCGCCCGCGCGCCCCTGCTCACCGGGCCGATGTTCGACTCCTCGCTGGTGCTGGCCGACGCCGCGGCCCAGGGCGCGGGCGTGGCGCTGCTGCCGCTGGCGCTGTTCGGCCGCGACCTGCAGAGCGGGCGGCTGGTGCGCCTGTTCGGCACCGAGGTCGATGGGGGCGGCTACTGGCTCACGCGCCTGAAGACGCGGCGCAAGAGCGCGGCCATGAAGGCGTTTCAGGAATGGATGGAGCAGCAGACGCCGGAAGCGCAGCGCTGAACGGGCCCATCGACGGCGGTCACACCACGGCGCCGTCGCCGATGCTTTCGATCACCAGGTCCAGAAAGGCGCGCAACCGCGCGAGCCCCCGCAGGTCCTGGTGATAGGCGAACCAGACATCACGGCCAGGCGGGACAGGATCGATGTCGTGTCTGTCGAGCCCGGGAAAGTGGTCGCCCAGCAGCGTGGGCAGCACGGCAAAGCCGGCCCCCAGGGCGCACAGGCGGGCCTGCACATCGCGGTTGTTGCTTCCCAGCGCGAAGGTGGCCGCTGGAAACGTGGTCTGCAACCAGTGCACATCCGGGAGGTCTTCGAGCGCCGTGTCCAGTGTGATGAGCCGGGTGCCCTCGCCGTTGCCTGCGATCGGCGGCGGCGCCCCGGCAGGCCCGTACAGGGCGTAGGTCATGTGCAGCAGCTGCCGCTGCACCACCTCCGGGCTCTCGGGGGGGCGGATGCGGAACACCAGGTCGGCCTCGCGCCGCGCCAGATCGAGAAAGCGGGCGTCCGTGATGAGGTCAATGCGCACGCCCGGGTGGAGCGCGGCGAATCGCGCCACGACCGGCGAGAGCACATGAAGTCCAAACCAGTCTGAGCACGACACGCGAAGAAGGCCCTGGAGTTCGGCGCCTTGTCCGGCGAGCTGTCTTTCGATGGCGAGCGCCTCTTCTTCCATGCGCTCGGCGTGCCGGAGGACCGACGCGCCTTCATCCGTCAGTTGAAACCCCTCGCGTCCACGTTGGAACAGCCGTTGACCGGTGGACTGTTCCAGCGCCCGCACGCGGCGTCCCATCGTGGGCTGAGACAGGCCCAACCGCTGCGCGGCGCCTTTCAACGAGCCCGAGCGGGCCACCGCCAGAAAGATGCGGACATCACTCCAGTCCATAGGTGCATTCAAAAGTGAATTTACAGAGTTCAGTTTTGTGAATTTACATGCAAATGTGAATTCGGCACAGTGGATTCCCGGCGTCACCCACCGTCAACAGGAGTTCATCATGTCCCTCTCAACGCTTCCCGCCACCATGCAGGCCGCCCTCGTCCGCGAAGCCAACGGCCCCTTCAGCGTCGTCGAACTTCCGCTTCCAGAAGTCCCCCCAGGGCATGTGCTGGTGCGCATTGCCGCCAGCGGCGTCAACCCGCTGGACGCCAAGATTCGCGCCGGGGCAGCGGCCCATGCGAAGCACCCTCTTCCCGCGGTCCTCGGCATGGACCTGGCCGGGGTGGTGGTTCAGCGGGGCGTCGGCGTTACCCGCTTCCAGCCGGGCGATGAGGTCTACGGCCTCGCTGGTGGCGTGGGCGGCCTGCAAGGCACCCTGGCCGGATACGCCGCTGTCGATGCCGACCTCCTCGCGCACAAGCCGAAGACCCTGTCCATGCGGGAGTCGGCCGCGCTCCCTCTGGTCTCCATCACCGCCTGGGAAGGTCTGGTGGACCGCGCGCGCACAGCCGCTGGTCACCAGGTGCTCGTTCATGGCGGCGCGGGCGGGGTCGGGAGCATCGCCATCCAGATGGCCCGCGCGCTGGGCGCCGAGGTCTTCACCACCGTGAAGCCGGCGCAGTTCGATGTGGTCCGCGCGCTGGGTGCCACGCCCATCGACCACACGACCTCGACACCGGCCGACTACGTTCGCGAGTTCACGGCCGATGAGGGATTCGATGTGGTGTACGACACCGTGGGCGGCGCCACGCTCGATGCGTCCTTTGTGTCGGTGCGCCGGTACACGGGCCACGTGGTGAGCGCCCTCGGCTGGGGCACCCATGCACTGGCGCCGCTGTCGTTTCGGGGCGCCACCTATTCGGGCGTGTTCACGCTGATGCCCATGCTGAGCGGCAAGGGCCGCGCGCACCACGGCGACATCCTGGCCCGGGTCGCCGAGTGGGTCGATGCGGGTCGGCTCCATCCGCTTGTGGATGACCAGAGGTTCACGCTGCACCGCGCCAGCGAGGCACACGCCCGCATGGCGAGCGGCCGCGCCGTGGGCAAGGTGGTGGTTGACGTCGCCTGAGCGGAGGGCGTTGTGCCCAAACGCGCTGGTGGGCCGG
>QZKF01000043.1 GCA_003599455.1 Comamonadaceae bacterium | reverse complement strand
GGATCCAGCCCCAGCGTGATTTGGTTCATGCCCCTATCTTCTCCTCACTTCATGCCACTTGCCAGTTCAACGGGAGGGAGGTTTTGCAGACCTTCCCTAGCACCAAAGCGCACTCCACGTAAATACGTCTTCCAAAAAGCGGCAAAAAGCCGCACGGGACACGATTTATGTGCGGAAGCGGACCAAAAGGCGCCAGTGCCGAAGACCTAGTAAAGCAACAGGATGCTGCAAGGGCCGGCGCTACCGCCCGCAGTCTTCCGATCACTTCCTGGTAGCCAAGGCCAGCACCACCCCTACCGCCTCCGATAAGCCCCGCAATGCTGCCCCGTCCACTTCTTGAACGCCCGCTGGAACGTCGGGCTGTCGCTGAACCCGAGTTCACTCGCCAGCTGCACCAGCGACACGCGCGATGACGAGAGGCGCGAGATCGCGAGGTCGCGCCGCAGGTCGTCTTTCAACCACTGCAGAGACGTGTGCTCCGCCGACAGATGCCGCTGCAGGGTGGAGGGCGTGGTGTGGAGCTGTGCGGCGACTTCCTCCAGCGAAGGCCACTGCGGGTAGCTGCGCATCAGGCGGTTGCGCACCTTCTGGGCCACGGCGCCGAAGGCCCGGGGCGGCGAGATGATCTGGGTGTAGGCATCGGTCAGGAACGCGCGCAGCGCGGGTTCGTCGCGGCTCACGGGGGTGTCCAGCTCCTGGGTCTTGAACCAGAAGCCGAACGCAGCCTGGCCGTAGCGCCGGGGTGCGGGGAAGACGAGGTTGTAGCCGGCCTCCGGGCCCTCGGGCTGGGGGTAGGTGAAGTCGAAGTGCCGGATGGGCAGGGGCGCGTTCAGCAGCCAGGCCGCCAGCCGCCACAGCACACGCACCATGGTTTCCTGCGCGAACACGGGCGTCGCGTTGGCGGGGTCCAGGGTCTGCATGTGCAGGCCGGCTTCGTCGCCGTTGACCTGCAGGGAAAAGAAGATGTCGTCCTGCAGCAGGTTCAGCGCCGCGCTCATGCGCTTGAGCGCACGCCGCAGGTCGGTGGCCGACAGGCCCTCGCGCGCCGTCAGCGCGAAGCTGCCGGGCTTGAACGGGCGCGAAAACAGACCCAGGCATTCGTCCTTCAGGTCGTTCAGCAGCGCATAAAAAAGCGCCACGTACTGCATCGGTGTGACCCCCTGGTCACCGGGGGTGCGCAGGGCTTTGGGGTCCACGCCGACCTGACGTAGATAGCCATCCACATTCATGCCCTTGCTTTCCAGCCCGGAGAGCATGCCGAACACGAAAACAGGGGCGATGAAGGCCCCCGTGTTTACCCGAGGTTTTCGGTGTTTGAGGTCTTTTGCCATGGGTTCAAGGTGTGCGGCTATCGCTGGGAACTGGGTGCGAGCCTAGCATCCGCCCCGTCTTCAGCACAAATTTTTTCGGGGCCGTTGGCCCGCTGCACAAAGGACCGTTCATGAAGCAAGACGTGTATGTCGTCGGGGTCGGCATGGTGCCGTTCACCAAACCCGGGGCCAGCGAGCCCTATCCGCAAATGGCCGCCAAGGCCGTCAACGCCGCGCTGCGCGACGCCGGCCTGGACTACGCCCAGGTGCAGCAGGCCTACGTGGGCTACGTGTACGGCGACTCCACCGCCGGCCAGCGCGCGCTGTACGAGGTGGGCATGACGGGCATCCCCGTCGTCAACGTGAACAACAACTGCTCCACCGGTTCCTCGGCGCTGTTCCTCGCGCGGCAGGCGGTGATGAGCGGCGCGGCGGAGTGCGTGCTCGCGCTCGGCTTCGAAGAGATGAAGCCTGGCGCGCTGGGCGCGGTGTTCGCCGACCGGGCGAGCCCGTTCCAGCGCTTCGACGAAGCCACGCAGGAGCTGGTCGGCCATGGCGAGATTCCGCTGGCGCTGCGCTACTTCGGCGGCGCCGGCCTGGCACACATGGAAGAGTTCGGCACGCCGATGAACACCTTCGCCAAGATCCGCGCCAAGGCCAGCCGCCACGCGGCCAACAACCCGCTGGCGCTGTTCCGCACCGTGGTGACCGAAGAAGAAGTGATGAACACGCCGGTGATGTGGCCCGGCGTGATGACGCGCCTGATGGCCTGCCCGCCCACCTGCGGCTCGGCCGCGGCGATCGTGTGCTCGGAAGCCTTCGCGAAGAAGCATGGTTTGAACACCGCCGTGCGCATCCGTGCCCAGGCCATGACGACCGACGGCCCGCAGACCTTCGGCGCCAAGGACATGCGCGAGGTGGTGGGCTACAGCATGGCCAAGGCCTGCGCCGAGCAGGTGTACGCCGAAGCGGGCCTGGGCCCGCGGGACGTGCAGGTCGTCGAGCTGCACGACTGCTTCGCGCACAACGAGCTGCTGAGCTACGAGGCGCTGGGCCTGTGCGAGCGCGGCGGCGCGCAGCAATTCGTGGAAGACGGCGACAACACCTACGGCGGCCGGGTCGTCACCAACCCCTCGGGCGGCCTGCTCTCCAAGGGTCACCCGCTGGGCGCCACCGGCCTGGCGCAGTGCACCGAGCTGGTGCAGCAGCTGCGCGGGCAGGCGGACCAGCGGCAGGTGGAAGGCGCGCGCATCGCGCTGCAGCACAACCTGGGCCTGGGCGGCGCCTGCGTGGTGACGATGTACGAAAAGGTGTCCGCATGATCGACAGGAAGTTCATCGGCCACCAGCTCCAGCCCTCGGTGCTCACGGTGGACCGCACGCGCCTGCGGTTCTTTGCCAAGGCCATCGGCGAGACGGACCCGGTCTATCTGGACCCGGCCGCCGCGAAAGCCGCCGGCTACGCGGATGTGCCGGCACCGCCCACCTTCCTGTTCGCCGCCGAGCTCGACAGCGGCGCCAACGACCAGCTGCTGGCCGACCTGGGCATTCCCCTGTCCAAGCTGCTGCACGGCGAGCAGTCGTTCCGTTACCTCCAGCCGGTGGTGGCGGGCGACACGGTCACCGTGCAATCGACCATCACCGACATCTACGACAAGAAGGGCGGCCAGCTGGAATTCGCCGTCAAGGACTCGCGCGTGACCAACCAGCGCAGCGAACTTGTCGCCGAGCTGCGCACCGTGCTCGTCGTTCGCCACTGAGAAGAGAAACCCCCATGACCGCTTCCATCAAAGTGGGCGACCGCCTGCCCACCCTGCAGCTTCCCCCGGTCGACCGCGCCACGCTGGCGCTGTTCGGCGGCGCCTCGGGCGACCACAACCCGATCCACATCGACACCGACTTCGCACGCCGTTCGGGCATGCCCGACGTGTTCGCGCAGGGCATGCTGGGCATGGCCTGGCTGGGCCGCCTGCTCACGCAATGGGTGCCGCAGTCGCGCATCCGGAAGTACGGCGCGCGCTTCGCCGGCATCACCCACCTGGGCAACGCCATGACCTGCAGCGGTGAAGTGGTCGAGCTGCTCGCGCTCGACGGCGAGGCCTGCGCCCGCGTGGCCGTGACCTCGGCCAACCAGTACGGCCAGACCAAGATCGTCGGCGAAGCCATCGTGGCCCTGGCCTGACCCACCCAGCACCCACAAACACAAGAAAGAGGACACCCAAGACATGAGCAAGAAACTCGACGGCAAGGTCGCCCTGATCACGGGCTCGGGGCGCGGTATCGGCCGCTCCATCGCCATGAAACTCGCCGCCGACGGCGCGCGTCTGGTGATCAACGACCTCGACGCCGACCCCGCGCAGGAAACCGTGGAGGCCATCAAGGCCCTGGGCGGCGAGGCCGTGGCCTGCGTGGGCAGCGTGACCGCGCCCGACTTCTCCGAGCGCTTCATCGGTACCGCGGTGGAGCACTTCAAGGGCATCGACATCATCGTCAACAACGCCGGCTACACCTGGGACAACGTGATCCAGAAGATGAGCGACGAGCAGTGGTACGCCATCATGGACTGCCACCTCACCGCGCCCTTCCGCATCCTGCGCGCGGCGCAGCCCGTCATTCGCGCGCTGTCCAAGTCCGAGCTGGACAGCGGCGTGCGCAAGGTGCGCAAGGTGGTCAACATCTCCTCGATGGCCGGTGTGTTCGGCAACGTCGGGCAGAGCAACTACTCGGCCGCCAAGGCGGGCATCATGGGCCTCACGCAGGCGCTGGCCAAGGAATGGGGCCGCATGAACGTCACCGTGAACTGCGTGGCCTTCGGCCTGATCAAGACGCGCCTGACAGGCAGCACCGCCGAGGGCGCGACGACCAACATCGACGGCCGCGACATCAAGGTCGGCGTGAACCCCGGCCTGCTCTCGCTGATGGAGCAGACCATTCCGCTGGGCCGTGGCGGCACGCCCGAAGAAGCGGCGGGCTCCGTCTACCTGTTCTGCATCCCCGAGTCGGACTACGTCAGCGGCCAGACGCTGATCTGCTCCGGCGGCCTGACGGGCATGTGATGAGCATGTTGCCCCGCCTGTTGCAGCATCCCTGGATGGATGCCGAGATCGAGAGCTTCCGCGAGCAGGTCCGCCGTTGCGTGGCCGACAAGCTCGTGCCGCAGCTCGACACCTGGCGCCGCCAGGGTTTCATTCCCCGCGAGACCTGGCGCGCGCTGGGCGACCTCGGTTTCCTGTTGCCCGAGATGCCCGAGGCCTATGGCGGCCCGGGCGCCACGCTGGCCTACCAGCTGGTGGTGCAGGACGAACTCGCCAAGGTGGAGGTGCCCGCCAACACGGCCGTGCATTCGATCGCGGCGCACTACATCCTCGATTACGGCACCGAAGAACAGAAACAGCGCTGGTTGCCCAGGCTCACCAGCGGCGAGATGCTGGCCGGCATCGCGATGACCGAACCCGGCGCCGGCTCCGACCTGAAGGCCATCCGCACGCGGGCGCGGCGGGACGGCGATCACTACGTGGTGGACGGCGCCAAGACCTTCATCACCAACGGCTTCACCGCCAACCTGCTGGTGGTGGTGGTGCGCACCGGCGAGGCCGGCGCCAAGGGCGTCTCGCTGCTGGTGCTGGAAACCGAAAACCTGCCGGGCTTCAGCGTCGGCCGGCGGCTGGAAAAACTCGGGCAGCACGCCTCCGACACGGCGGAGCTGTCGTTCGACGGCGTGCGCGTGCCGGCCTCGCACCTGGTGGGCGGCGTGGAAGGCCAGGGCTTTGTGCAGCTCATGAGCCAGCTCACCTACGAACGCCTGCTGCTGGCCGTGCCGGCGGCGGCGGTGATCGAGCGCGCGGTCGAACTCACGGTGGAGTACACCAAGAGCCGCAAGGCCTTCGGCCAGGCGCTGTCCGACTTCCAGAACACGCGCTTCAAGCTGGCCGAATGCGCCACGCTGGCGCACGTGGTGCGCAGCTTCGTGAACGACTGCATCCAGCGCCAGCTGGACGGCACCCTGGACAACGAGGCCGCCTACATGGCCAAGTGGTGGTGCTCGGAACAGCAGTGCAAGGTGACCGACGAATGCCTGCAGCTGTTCGGCGGCTACGGCTACATGGCCGAGTACCCCATCGCCCGTATGTACGCCGACTCGCGCGTGCAGCGCATCTACGGTGGCGCCAACGAGATCATGAAAGACCTGATCGCGCGCAAGGTGGTGGCCTGATGAAGCCTTTGAACCACCTCCATGTGATCGAGTTCGAGGGCATCGGCCCCGGGCCGCTGTGCGGCCGCATCCTGGCCGATCTGGGCGCGCGCGTCACCGTGGTGGCGCGGCCCGGCACCTCGTCGGTGGTGGGCCAGCTCTCGGGCGGCGGGCACCCCCCGCTGCGCGAAGGCAAGCAGGTCGTCGAACTGAACCTGAAGAACCCCGACGACGTGGCGCGGGCGCTCGCGCTGGTGGCGCAGGGCGACGCACTCATTGAAGGCAACCGCCCCGGTGTGATGGAGCGCCTGGGCCTGGGCCCCGCCGCCTGCGCGGCCGTGAACCCCAAGCTCGTGTACGGCCGCATGACGGGCTGGGGCCAGCAGGGCCCGCTGGCCCACGCGGCCGGGCACGACATCAACTACGTCGCGCTCAGCGGCATGCTCTCGCTCTCCGCCGTGCACGGCCAGCTGCCGGTCACACCGCCCACCGTGCTGGGTGACGCCGGTGGCGCGCTCGGGCTCGCCCTGGGCATCGTGAGCGGCGTGCTGCAGGCGCGGCAGAGCGGCCAGGGCTGCGTGGTCGATGCCGCCATCGTCGACTTGGTGGCCATGCTCGGCGGCCTGGCGCAGTGGATCGCTTCCAGCGGCGGCCTCGGCGGCCCGGCGCCCAGCGTGTTCCACGACTCGCCGTTCTACGACGTGTACCGCTGCGCGGACGGCGGCTTCGTGACGCTGGGCGCGATCGAGCCGCAGTTCTATGCCCTGCTGCTGAACAAACTCGGCTTCACCGATGCGGACGCCGCGGCGCAGTTCGACACCGCCAGCTGGCCCGCGCTGAAGGAGCGCGTGCGCGCCCTCTTCCTCACGCAGCCGCGCCAGCACTGGTGCGATCTGCTCGAAGGCACCGACGCCTGCTTCGCTCCCGTGCTCACGCTCGATGAAGCCGCGAACCACCCGCACAACGCCGCGCGCGGCCTGTATGCGCAGACGCCTTCGGGCGAACGGCGCACCCGCGCCGCGCCCCGCTTCACCACCTTGCAAGGGGCCCACACCCATGACTGAAGCCCAGCGCTCCCCCGCCATGCTGGAAGCGCGCGACCTGACCCTGAAGTTCGGTGGCGTCACCGCGCTGTCCGGGATCTCGGTGGACATCGGCCACCAGGAGCTGGTGGCCCTCATCGGCCCCAACGGCGCGGGCAAGAGCTCGCTGCTCAACGTGCTGTCGGGTTTCTACCGCCCGAGCCAGGGCTCGGTGCGTTTCGAAGGCCAGGACATCGGCCGCTGGCCGGTGCACCGCGTGGCCAAGGCCGGCCTGGCGCGCACCTTCCAGGGCACCCACCTGCTGCCGCACATGAGCGTGCTCGACAACATCCTCGCCGGCCGCTTCATGCACATGAAGAGCACGCTGACCCAGGCCTTCTTCTACTACCCCTTCACCCACCGCGAAGAGGTGGCGCACCGCACCGTGGCCGAAGAGATCCTGGGCTTTCTCGAACTCGAACACCTGCGCCACCACCCGGTGGGCACGCTGGGCTACGGCATGCGCAAGCGGGTCGACCTGGGCCGCGCGCTGGCCATGGAGCCGCGCATGCTGCTGCTGGACGAACCCATGGCCGGCATGAACGGCGAAGAGAAGGAAGACCTCGCGCGCTTCATCCTGGACATCCGCGAATCGCGGCAGATCCCGGTGGTGCTGGTGGAGCACGACATGGGCGTGGTGATGGACATCGCCGACCGCGTGATCGTGCTGAACTTCGGCCGCAAGATCGCCGACGCCTCGCCCACCGACGTGCAGCAGGATCAGAACGTGATCTCGGCCTACCTCGGAGCCCACGCATGAGCGCCGCCCTGGAACAGAAGCCCCAGACCCTGCCGCAATGGCTGCTGCACAACGCGGCCACCCGCCCGAACGAGGTCGCGCAACGCCACAAGCGCGAAGGCGTGTGGAAGGAATTCAGCTGGGCCGACGTGCGCGACGAAGTGCGCGCGCTCGCCCTGGGACTGCGCGCCCGCGGCGTGCAGCGCGGCCAGACCGTGGTGCTGCTGAGCGAGAACCGGCCCGAACTCTACTGGGCCGAATGGGCCGCGATGGCGGTGGGTGCCAAGGTGGTGGCGCTCTACCCCGACGCGGCCGAGAGCGAGGTCAACTACGTGGTGGAAGACGCGCAGGCGGTCTGCGTGTTCGCGGAAGACCAGGAGCAGGTCGACAAGGTGCTGCCCGTGATGGCCCGACACGACGCCCTGCGCACCGTGGTCTGGTGGGAATCGGGTGGCCTGTGGTCTTACCGGAACGAGGGCCTGCTGGGCTGGGACGCGTTCAGGGCCCCGGCCCAGCCCATCCAGCCCACGGACGAAGCCTGGTTCGAGCAGGCCGTGGCGCAAGGCCGGAGCGGCGACATCGCCGTGCTGTCCTACACCTCGGGCACCACCGGCGCGCCCAAGGGTGTGATCACCACGCACGCCTCGCTGATGCACAACGCCGAGCTGATCGGGCAGACCATGCGGGTGCCCGAAGGCGCCGAGTACCTGTCCTACATCCCGCTGTCGTGGGCCACCGAACAATGGGTGGGCGTGACCATGGGCCTCATGCGCCCGCTGCGGGTGAGCTTCGCCGAGCAGCCGGACCAGATCCAGGAGGCGATCCGCGAGCTCGCGTGCGAGATCGTCTTCTTCGGTCCGCGCCAGTGGGAAAGCCTGGCCGCGCGCGTGCATGCCCGCATGCTCGACGCAGCGCCCTGGCGGCAGAAGGTGGTGGACTGGGGCCTGCGCATCGGCCGCCTGGCCCGCGCCGACCAGCTCGACACGCGCGCCCGCGCCTGGTGGGTGCGCGCCCTGCTGCCGGTGGCCGACGCCCTGGTGCTGCGCCCGCTGCGCGAGCAGCTGGGCTTGAAGCGCGCCCGCATCGCCTTCACCGGTGGCGCGGCGGTGGCGCCCGACATCTTCCGGCTGTTCGCGGCCATGGGGGTGATGCTGCGCAACGTGTACGGCTGCAGCGAGTTCGGCCTGATCACGGTGCACCAGGGTGCGCGCGTCAACGCCGAGACCATCGGCGAGACCGTGACCCTGCGCAGCGCCTGGGGCGAGCCCATGGAATGGCGCGTCACCGAAGCCGGCGGGCTCGAGGTGCGCGGCGGCGCGGGCTTTGCCGGCTACTGGGGCAAGCCCGAAAAGAGCGCCGAGAAGATGAACGAAGGCTGGTTCCAGACCGGCGACGCGGTGGGCCAGGGGCCCAGCGGCAACGAACTCATCTACTACGACCGCGTGGAGCACATGAACCGCCTGCAGGGCGGGCACCTGTTCTCCAAGCAGTTCATCGAGGTGCGGCTGCGCTTCTCGCCCTACATCCGCGAGGTGATGGTGGTGGGCGACCCGACGCGCGAACACGTCACCGCGCTGGTCAACATCGACGGCGACGTGTTCGGCCGCTGGGCCGAGCGCAACGGCGTGTCGTTCACCACCTTCACCGACCTCTCGCAGCGCCCCGAGGTGCTGGCGCAGGTGGCCAAGGAAATCGCCAGCGTCAACCAGGCCCTGCCCGAGGCCGCGCGCCTGCGGCGCTTCGTGAACCTGCCCAAGGAACTGGATGCGGACGAAGGCGAGCTCACGCGCACCCGCAAGCTCAAGCGCGACTTCATCGAGCAGCGCTACGGCGTGCTGATCGACGCGATGTACGCCGACCGGCCCCGCACCGCGATCGAGATTCCCGTGCGCTACCAGGACGGCCGCGCCGGCGTGCTGCGCGCCGACGTGACCACGGGACGCGTGCCCTCTTCCGCGCGGAACGGAGACCAGAACCCATGACCGACTTCTTCAACTACCTGCTCAACGGCTTTCTGCAAGGCCAGATCTACGCCCTGCTGGCGCTGGGCTTCATGGTGATCTACCGCGCCAGCAAGGTGTTCAACTTCGCGCAGGGCGAGCTCATGATGCTCGGCGCCTACGCCGTGTGGACGCTCACGCTCGGCGCCAACCTCTCGCCCTGGCTGGCGATCCCGCTGGCCTTCGTCTGCGCGCTGGCCTACGGCTGGCTCATCGAGCGCCTGTTCTTCGAGCGGCTGGTCGGCGAGTCGGTGTTCTCGATGGTGATGGTCACCATCGGCCTGGTGATCCTGATCCGCGGCATCGTGCTCGTGGTGTGGGGCGCGGGCGACCGCGCCTTCCCCGTGCTGCTGCCGCCGGCGCCGCTGATCGTGGGCGAGATGATCTTCCCCTCGTCGCTGGTGATCGGCGCGGTGCTCACGCTGTTCGCCACCCTGGGCCTGTCGTGGTTCTTCAACCGCACCCGCGCCGGGCTCACGCTCACCGCGGTGGCGGAAGAGCCCACCACGGCGATCTCGCTCGGCATCTCGGTCAAGCGCGCGGTCACGCTGGCCTGGATGATGGGCTCGGTCATCGCCACCGCGGGCGCCATCGTGCTGCTCAGCGGCCGTTCGCTCACGGTGCAGACCGCCGACGTCGCGCTCGCGGCGCTGCCGGTGGCGCTGCTCGCGGGCCTCGAGTCCATTGGCGGGCTGATCCTGGCCGGTGCCATCGTCGGCATCGTGCAAGCCCTGGTGGCGGCCTACGTCGATCCCGCGATCGGCGGCTCGGCCTCGTCCATCGTGCCCTTTGTTTTCATGCTGCTGATCCTGCTGGTGCGTCCCACCGGCCTGTTCGGTTGGCGCCATGTGGAGCGTGTGTGATGGACCCGTCCGGCATTTTCTTCACCAGCCACGCTGGCGACCGTTCCCTGGTGCGCACGCGCGCGCAATGGGCCTGCCTGGTGCTCCTCCTGCTCGTGCTGGCCACGCTGCCCTGGTGGGCCTCGGAGCGCTGGGTCAGCATCGGCTACGCCACCTTCATCACCGCGGTGGCCGTGATCGGCCTGCAGATCTGCACCGGCTACGCAGGCCAGATCAACCTGGGGCAATCGGCCTTCATGGGCGTGGGGGCCTATGGCGCGGCGCTGTCCATGGCGGCCGGCTGGGACGCGCTCGCGGCCCTGCTCATCGGCGGTGCCGGCGCGGCCATTTTCGGCGTGATGTTCGGTCTCACGGCGGCGCGCATCAAGGGCTTCTACCTCGCGCTCACCACCATCGCCGCGCAGGCGCTGTTCCACTTCCTGGTGCTCAACCTGCCCTCGTCGTGGCTGGGTGGCGCCGGCGGCCTGCACGTCGAATCGGCCTCGGTGTTCGGCATCTCGCTGAACCACGACCGCGCCATCTACTGGTTCTCGCTGCTGGTGCTGGTGGTCATGACCGTCGGGGCCTTCGGCATCGTGCGCTCGCGCCACGGCCGCAGCTTCGAGGCGGTGCGCGACGACGACGTGGCCGCCGGGATGATGGGCATTCCCGTGGCCGCCACCAAGGCACGCGCCTTCCTGGTGAGCGCCTTCTACGCCGGCGTGGCCGGTGGCCTGTGGGTGGTGGCGCTGCGGCATGTGTCGGTGGAGCAGTTCACGCTGTTCAACGCCATCTGGATGATCGCCATGATGATCGTCGGCGGCCTCGGTTCCATCGTCGGGGCGCTGATCGGCACGGTGATGATCCAGCTCGCCCGCGAAGGCGTGACCAGCCTGGGCCCGAGCTTCATCCAGTGGGTGCCCGCCGTGGGGCAGGACTTCGTCTTTGCCGCCATGAACGTGCTGCTGGGCACCGTGATCATCCTGTTCCTGCTCTTCGAGCCCAAGGGCGTGATGCACCGCGTGCAGATCACCAAGAAGACCTATCGACTCTGGCCGTTCCCTTACTGACCGCCGTGGGGCGGCAGCCCATTCAACCCTAGGAGACAACATGAAGACACTGAAAACCTGGGCGGCCCGCGCCGCCATCGTGGCGGGCATCGCCGCGCCGTTCACCGCACCGGTCACCGCGCAAACGGTGTACCAGGTCCCCGCCCTGTCGGACTACTCCGGCCCGTTCGCGGCGATCATGCCCATGCTGGGCGCCGGGCGCGAGGGCGTGGTGAACTGGTGGAACGTCGAACACGGCGCCAAGCTGGGCGTCAAGCTCGAGCTCAAGACCTACGACACGCGCTACGACACGGCACAGACGGCCAGCCTGTGGCCCGGCGTGCTGGCCACCAAGCCGGTGATCGGCCTCGCGCTCGGCGGCCCCGACACCTCGGCGCTGCAGCAGCGCCTGCCCACCGACAAGGTGCCCATGATCCTGGGTTCCGCGGCCAACGGCTTTGGCTGGCGCCCCAACCAGTGGGTGATGGCCACGCGGCCCACCTTCGTGCACGAGCTGACCGGCTTCATCGAGTGGTTCCAGAAGAACAAGGCCGGCGGCACGCGCCCGGTGAAGATCGCGATGTTCACCACCGAAGCCTCGCCCACGTTTGCCGACATGGGCAAGGGCGTCGCGGCCTACGCCAAGGCCAACCCCACGATCGTGAGCCTGGTCGAGATGGTCTACGTCGAGCCCCAACCGGCCGACGTGACGCTGCAGCTGCGCCGCGTGCTCAACGCGGGCGCCGAAGTGGTGCTGGTGCCCACCAACATCCAGCAGGCGGTGGCGGTCAAGCGCGCCATGCAGGCGCTGGGCAAGAATGTGCCGATCGCCTACAGCCTGCAGAACTCGCCCGCGATGCTGCAGAAGCTGGTGGGCAGCATCGCGGCCATGGAGGGCGACTACGAGGTGCACGGCAGCGTGATCGCCACCGAGGAAGACACCGAGGCCAAGCGCTTCTACGACATGCTGGTCGCCAAGCACGGCCTGAAGGGCCCCTGGCACTCGCTCACCACCATCGGCATCAGCCAGGCGCTGGTCATGGTGCGCGTGGTGGAGGCCGCTGCGAAGAAGAATGGCGGCGACAAGCTCACCGGCGAGATGCTCTACAACACGCTGATCGACACGAACTTCGCCGCCAAGGACTTCTACGGCTTCACCGGCGGCGACATCGACTTCTCGGTGGAAGCGCCGTTCCCGACCAAGGACCCGCGCGTCAACATCGGCCAGGTGGTGGGCGGCAAGCTGACCACGGTGGCCAAGGGCGTGCCGGTGCCCAAGCTCGCGAAGTGGTGAGAGAGAGCAGCACCGTGTCCGAACCGCTGATCGCTCTCAACAACGTCGAGGTGCTCTACGCCGACGTGATCCTTTCGCTGAAAGGCATCACGCTGCAGGTGGCGTCGGGCGGCTGCACCGTGCTGCTCGGTCCCAACGGGGCGGGCAAGAGCACCACCCTCAAGACCATCTCCGGCATGCTCGACGTGGAGGAAGGCCGCGTGTCGTCGGGCCAGGTGCGCATGCTGGGGAAAGACGTCACCGGTGTCCCGGCCGGGCAGATGGTGGCCGACGGCGTGGTGCACGTGGTCGAGGGCCGCAAGGTGCTGCGCCACATGACGGCGGAGCAGAACCTCGTCGTGGGCGGGCACCGGCTCACGCGCCTGGCCGACGTGAAACAGGGCCTGGAGCGGGTCTACGGCTTCATTCCGCGCCTGGCCGAGCTGCGCACCCGCACGGCGGGCTACCTCTCGGGCGGTGAACAGCAGCTGCTGCTGATCGGCCGCGCCATGATGGCCCGGCCCCGGTTGCTGATGATCGACGAACCCTCGCTGGGCCTGGCGCCCATGATGGTGCAGGAGATCTTCGAGCTTCTCAGGAAGCTGCGCGCCGAAGGCGTGTCGCTGCTGATCGTGGAACAGCACGCCCAGGCCGCGCTGGAGATCGCCGATCATGGCTACATCCTGGAGAACGGGCGCGTGGTGCTCGAAGGCACGGCCGCCGAGCTGCGCGCCAACGAAGACATCCAGGAGTTCTACCTCGGGCGCCAGGCCAGCGGCGAGCGCCGCAACTACCGCGAAGTCAAACACTACCGCCGGCGCAAACGCTGGCTGGGCTAACTCATGAACAACATGAACGGCATCGAATGGGACGTGGACGCGCAGGGCGTGGGCCGCATCGTGCTGAACCGGCCCGAGCACCACAACGCGCTGGGCCGCGAGGCCGCGCCGGCGCTGGTGCGCGCCATCGACGAGGTGCTCGCGGGCCACCCGCGCGTGATCGTGATCGAGGCGCGCGGCCCCATCTTCTGCGCGGGCGGCGACATCCGCGAATTCGTGCAGGCCGGCGACCGGCTCGACGACCTGGTGGACGAGATCCTGGACCAGTTGCTGCCCGCCTACCTCCAGCTCGCGCAGGCCACCTGCCCCATCGTCACGGTGGTGAATGGCCCGGTGGGCGGCGCGGGCGTGGGCCTGGCCCTGTGCGGCGACTTCGTGCTCGCCAGCGACACCATGAAGCTGCGCACCGGCTACGCCGCCATCGGCCTCTCGCCCGACGTGGGCGCCTCGTACTTCCTCGCGCGGCGGGTCGGCGCGGTGCGCGCGCAGCAGTGGCTGATGCTCAGCGACGCGGTCGATGCCCAGCGCTGCCTGGCCACCGGCGCGGTGGACAACGTTTACCCCGCGGCCGAGCTGAACGCCGCCGCGCAGGCCCTGGTGCAGCGGCTGTGCGCTGCGGCGCCGGCCTCGCTGGCGGCCATGAAGCGGCTCTCGCTCGAAGGCCCCGCGCTCTCGCTGCAGGCCTACCTCGCGCTCGAGCAGCAACTGCTCAAGGCCTGCGCCCGCACCGCCGATGCGCGCGAAGGCACGTCCGCCTTCGTGGCCCGGCGCCTGCCAGCGTTCACGGGCCGCTGAGCCATGGCCCTGCCCGCTGAATGGCGCACGCGCCTGCGGCTGCCGCTGATCGCCGCCCCCATGCTGCACGTGAGCGGCCCGGCGCTGGTGGCCGCGGCGTGCCGCGCGGGCGTGATCGGCGCCTTCCCCGCCGCCAACTGCCGCCAGCACGGTGAGCTGTCGGCGTGGATCGCCGCGATCCGCGAGGCCGTGGGCGACACCGCGCACGCCGCCCCCTTCGCCGTCAACCTCATCGTGCGCAGCGCCACGCTCGCGGACGACCTCGCC
>QZKF01000083.1 GCA_003599455.1 Comamonadaceae bacterium | reverse complement strand
TCGCCGGCGGGGGCGACACGCTGGCGGCCATTGCCAAGTACGGCATCGAGAAGGACGTGGGCTACATCTCCACCGGCGGCGGGGCTTTCCTGGAGGTGCTGGAGGGCAAGACGCTGCCCGCGTTCGAGGTGCTCGCGCGCCGCTCGACCGGCCCGAACGGCCTCTGACTTTTTTTCAGTTCCCTTCATTCACTCCATTCATTTCACCGAGGAGATTTCCATGGCGCTCGTTTCCCTTCGACAGGTTCTCGATCACGCGGCCGAGCACGGCTACGGCGTGCCGGCCTTCAACGTCAACAACCTCGAACAGATCCTGGCCATCATGGAAGCGGCGCAGGAAACGGACAGCCCGGTGATCCTGCAGGCCTCGGCCGGTGCGCGCAAGTACGCGGGCGAGGCCTACCTGCGCCACATGGTGCTGGCCGCCGTGGAAGCCCACCCCGACCTGCCCGTGGTGCTGCACCAGGACCATGGCGCGACACCCGCGGTGTGCATGCAGTCGATCCGCTCGGGATTCACCAGCGTGATGATGGACGGCTCGCTGCGCGAAGACGGCAAGACCCCCGCCAGCTACGACTACAACCTGGAGGTGACGCGCCGCGTCTGCGACATGGCGCACGCCGTGGGCGTGTCGGTGGAGGGCGAACTGGGCTGCCTGGGCTCGCTGGAAACCGGCGAGGCGGGCGAAGAGGACGGCGTGGGCGCCGCGGGCACGCTGACCCACGACATGATGCTGACCGACCCCGAGCAGGCGGCCGACTTCGTGCAGCGCACCG
The DNA here is from genome assembly GCA_003599455.1 of Comamonadaceae bacterium. Taxonomy (GTDB): domain Bacteria; phylum Pseudomonadota; class Gammaproteobacteria; order Burkholderiales; family Burkholderiaceae_C; genus Hydrogenophaga. Next base: position 13,664 of record QZKF01000083.1, on the reverse strand, counting down.
GCGTGGACGCGCTGGCCATCGCCATCGGCACCAGCCACGGCGCCTACAAGTTCACCCGGCAACCCACCGGCGACATCCTGGCCATCGACCGCATCGCGGCCATCCACGCCATGGTGCCCAACACCCACCTGGTGATGCACGGCAGCTCCAGCGTGCCGCAGGAATGGCTGGCCATCATCCGCGAGCACGGCGGCGACATCAAGGAAACCTACGGCGTGCCGGTGGAGGAAATCCGCCGCGGCATCCAGAACGGTGTGCGCAAGGTGAACATCGACACCGACATCCGCCTGGCCATGACCGGCGCCATGCGCCAGACCTTCGCCCACGAGCGCAGCGAATTCGACCCGCGCAAGGCGCTGCTGGCGGCCAAGAAGGCCGCGCGCGCGATCTGCAAGCAGCGCTTCGAGGCCTTCGGCAGCGCGGGACAGGCGGGCCGCATGAAGGCGGTGTCGCTGGACACCATGGCCGCCAGCTACGCCTGAGGCAGTTCCAGCAGGAACTCGGCGCCGCCCCCGGCGGCGTTGCGCGCGCTCAGGCGCCCGCCATGCTGCTCGACGATGCCGTAGCTGATCGACAGTCCCAGGCCCGTGCCCTTGCCCACCGGCTTGGTGGTGAAGAAGGGGTCGAAGATGCGCAGCAGGTGCTCGGGCGGAATGCCCGGGCCGTTGTCGCGCAGCGCCACGCGCACCTGGCCATCGGCGGCCTCCACCGACACCCACACGCAGGGCGCGGCGCTGTGGCCCACCGCGTCGAAGCCGTTCTGCAGCAGGTTCATCATCACCTGCTGCAACTGGCCCGCGCTGCCCATGACCATGCAGGGTCCGCTCGGCTGCCAGCGCACGTCCACCGGCGTGGCGCGGCCCTTCTGCACCCAGTGGATCGCGCGCTCGATCACGTCCACCAGGTTGACCGGCGTGCGCTCCTCCGGGTCCATGGCGGAGAAACGCTTGAGCCCGTGCACGATGTCGGCGGTGCGCTGCGCGCCTTCGAGCGTGCCCTCGATCAGCGAGGGCAGGTCGCCCATGAGGTGTTCGATGCGCAGCTTCTGGCGCAGCGCCTGCAGCACCGGCTCGGGCTCGTGCGCGTGCACGGCGGTCATGTAGGTCTGCAGCCGGTCGCAGTACTTGCGCAGCGCATGCACGTTGCCCAGCACGAAGCTGATCGGGTTGTTGAGTTCGTGCGCCACGCCGGCCACGAGCTGGCCCAGCGAGGCCATCTTTTCCGAATGCAGCAGCTGCTGCTGGGTGCGCTTCAGGGCCTCGTGGGCAGCGCGCATCTCGTGGTACGCGCGCTTGAGCTCGGCCGTGGGCCGCCCGACCCAGACCGTGCCCACGCGCCGCCCGTTGCCGCCGATGCGCGGCGTGCAGTTGGCGTCCACCGACACCGCCTGGCCCTGCCGGTCCAGCAGATTGAGTTCGATCGCCTCGCCCGCGCGCGGCGCGTCGGCCTTCTCCATGGCCGCGCGCGCCAGCTCCACGCTGGACGCGTCGGCCAGCAGCGCGTACAGCTGGGTGCCGCGCAACTGGTCCTCGGGCCGCCCGGCCAGCTCGCACAGCGCGGCGTTGGCCTGCTCGATCAGGCCGTTCGCGTCGCACACCACCAGCACGTCCGACATCGAGGTCAGCACGCTGAAGATGAACTGCTGCGACTGCTCCAGCTCGGCGTTCTTTTTCTCCAGTTCCACCTCGTCGTCGATCAGCCGGGTGTAGACCTCGTCCATCTTCTGGATGACGTCGAGCCAGGTGGATTCGTCCACGCCCTCCACGCGCGCGGTGGCGTCCAGGCCTTCCATCAGACCGGGCCGGGCCGAAGGGCGGTCGCCGGGTGCGGTGCTCATCGCAGGGCCTTCATCAGTGCACCGTGCAGACCATGCAGGGGTCGAACGAGCGCACGATGTGCTGCACCGCCACCGGCGTCTTCTCGCCCTCGCGCACCGGCGCGCCGACCAGGGCCTGCTCCAGCGCGCCGGGTGTGCCGGCGGCGTCGCGCGGCGAGAAGTTCCAGCTCGTGGGCGCGACGATCTGGTAGTTGGCGATGCGCCCGCGCTGCACCACCACCCAGTGCCCCAGGCTGCCGCGCGCCGCTTCCGACAGGCCGACGCCGCTGCCCTCGGCGGGCAGGTCGGACGGCACGCAGAAAGGCTCGGTGGGCCGCAGCGCACGCAGCCAGTCTTCCATCAGCGGCACCACGCGCGCGAGTTCGAGCAGGCGCGCCAGCACGCGCGTGTAGACCGTGCCGCCGTGCCGCGCCACCGCATCGCGCACCAGCGGGTGGCCGGCCGCGAGCTGGCGCGCGATGGCACCGGTCTCGACCACCTCGCCGCCCAGGCGCGGCGCCTTGTTCCAGGTGTAGGCGCGCGCCTTGTCGGGCTCGGGCCGGGTCTGCCCCACCAGCGGGTGCAGCGGCCCGCCGGCATCGGCCAGCCAGGCGTGCGTGGCGTCTTCAGTGATGGCGGCGGCGTTCACCGCGTCGAGCCGCGCCGACGCGGCGCGCCACACACCGCCGGGCAGCGCGCTGCCACCGCCGGGTTGCGCATAGGCGCCGTAGCTCAGGTAACGGCCGGGCCCGGGGCCGAGCGCGCCCAGTTGCAGGTCGCGCACCAGCGTGAGGAAGAAGCGCAGGTCACCGCCCTGCGGGTCCTGCGCATGCCAGTCCCACAGCGCGTCCTCGGTCTGCAGTTCGGCCATGGCCTCCAGCGGCGCGGCGAACAGCTGGCGTTCGAGAAAGGCGCGGAACTCGCGCACGCGCGAGAGCAGGCGCACCCGCTCGGCCGCGTCGATCGGGCGCGTGGAGCCACCCGGCTCGATCGACTGCGTGTGCGGCCACTTGCCGCCCAGCGTGCCCATGAGCGTGAGCCAGCGCTGGCGCGCCGCCGTGGCCGCGCGCACCTGCTCGCCGTGGTTCGGCGCGAAGCGGCGCACCGCCTCGGCGTGCCAGGCGTGGGGCGCGTACACCGGACGCGTGAAGTCCGGCATGAAGAACAGGTAGAAGTGCGTGAGGTGGTCGGCCAGGTTCTCCGTGGCCAGGATCACGTTGGTCGCGTGCTGGCCGTTGGCCGGCATCTCGATGCCACCGAGATGGGCAAGCGCGCGCGCCGCGGCGACCGACTGCGACACCGAGCAGATGCCGCAGATGCGCGGCACGTACACCAGCGCATCGTGCGGCACCTTGCCCTGCAGGATCTGCTCGAAGCCCCGGTACATGGTGGCGTTGACCTGCGCCGAGGCCACACGCTCGCCCTGCACGTCCAGCTGCACCTCGAGGTCGCCCTCGACGCGGTTGAAGGGGCCAACGAGCAAACGGCTCATTTCAACCGCGTCTTGCGCACGGCCGGTTTCACGACGAGGTGGTCGGCCACGGCGTTGTACTTCACGCGCTTGGGCGTGGCGCTTTTGGAGAGCGAGGCCAGCGCGACGAACCAGGCCTTGGGCATGTCGGTCGGCAGGCCGATGGGAATGCCCGCGAGCTTGGGCGTGACGTGGAACGGGTGGCCCGGCTCCTGGAAGCCGGGCTCGGTGCAGGCGATGCAGGCATAGCCGCCGCGCGTGCACGAACCTTCACCGTTCCACAGGCGGGTGTTGCAGTCGGCGTGCACCTGCGTGCCCTTGCAGCCCATGTGTTCCATCATGCAGCCCAGGTCCGACGGCTTCTCGGCGCTGGCCTTGAACTCGTAGTACTCGTTGCGCGTGCAGCCGTGGTGCACCAGCTGATCGGCGTAGAAGCGCGGGCGGTTCAGCGGGTCGAGGTCGGCGGCGGTGAAGCTGTCGGCGGCCAGGGCCATCAGCGTGTCGATCACCCAGCTCGGGTGCGTGGGACAGCCCGCCACGTTGATCACCGGCAGGCCGCTGCTGGAGCGGAACGCGGCGCCGAGCAGGCCACCGGGTTCGTCGTCGTCGAACTGCAGGCCACAGGCGTCGGTGGGGTTGGAGCCGCCGGCGGTGACGCCGCCCCAGGCCGCGCAGCTGCCCACGGCCACCACATGCCGCGCGCGCGCGCTCAGGCGGCGCACCCAGTCGATCATGGGCAGGCCGGTGCCGGCCAGCATGTGGAAGCGCCCGGTGCCGTGCGGGCCGCGCAGCAGCGAGCCTTCGACGCACAGCGCATCGAGCCGGGTGCGCCCCTCGAGCACCGCGTCGAGCAGGTCCAGGAACTCCTCGCCGCTCTCCATCGAGAGCGAGGGGTGCCAGAGCAGGCGGATGCCGGCGTCGCGCAGGTGGCCCTGGAAATCGGTGGTGTCGGCGCACAGCAGCGACATGCTGCAGCCACCACAGCCGCCCGATTGCAGCCAGAGCACGTTCAGGCCGGGGTCGTTGTCGGTGTTCATTTGCCGTCCAGTCCTAGTCGTTGCATCTTGCCGCGCAGGCCCACGCGGGACAAGCCCAGCTCCTGCGCCACGCGGGTCTTGTTCCAGCGGTGGCGTTGCAGGGTCTCGCGCAGCACCATGGCCTCGATCACGTCCAGCCGCTCGGCCAGCGTGCCGCTCTGCGGGATCGCGGCCTGCAGGTCGTCGCCGCTGCCATCGGCCCTGCCCTGCAGCACGCGGGCGGAGAAAGCCGAGGCGTCGAGCGCGTGGCCGTCCTGCAGGGCCAGGGCGCGCGCGATCTCGTTGCGCAGTTCGCGGATGTTGCCCGGCCAGGGGTAGCTCACAAGGCAGGCGATCGTCTCTTCGGGCAGCGTCGCGCCGGGGTGGCCGAGTTCGCTGGCCACGTCCTGCACCAGCTGGCGCGCGATGGGCGCGATGTCGGCCACGCGCTCGCGCAGCGGCGGCACGGTGATGGTGATGCCGGCGATGCGGTAGTAGAGGTCTTCGCGGAACAGGCCGTCGCGCACGCGCTGCTCCAGCTGGCGGTGGGTGGCGGCGATCACGCGCACGTCCACCGGCACCGGGCGCGCGCCGCCCACCGGCCGCACCTCGCCTTCCTGCAGCACGCGCAGCAGCTTGACCTGGAAAGCCGGCGAGGTCTCGCCGATCTCGTCGAGGAACACGGTGCCGCCATGGGCGCGCTGGAACAGGCCGGGGTGGTCTTCGTAGGCGCCGGTGAAGGCGCCGCGCTTGTGGCCGAACAGCTCGGACTCCAGCAGCGTGTCGGGAATGGCGGCGCAGTTCTCCACCACGAAAGGGCCGCTCAGGCGCGGCGAGGCGTAGTGGATCGCGCGCGCCATCAGCTCCTTGCCGGTGCCGGACTCGCCCAGCACCAGCACCGAGAGGTCGTAGCGCGCCACCCGGTGCGCCATGGCGCAGACCGCGTCGATCGGGCTGCCGGGCGCGCGCACGATGTGGTCGAAGCCGAAACTGGCGCGCGCGCGGTCGATCTGGCGGGCGGTGCGCTGGCGCAGCACGCCGGTGCTGGTGCGCAGCTCCAGGTCGAGCCGGCTGGTCTGGCGCTGCAGGGCCTGCGCCTCCACGGCGTTGCGCACCGAGTCCAGCAGGTGGTCGGGCGCCCAGGGCTTCAGGATGTACTGGTAGATGCCGGCCTCGTTGATGCCGGCAATGATGTCTTCGCTGTCGGTGTAGCCCGAGATCACGATGCGCACCGCGTCGGGCCACTGTTCGCGCACTTCCTTGAGGAAGCTCACGCCGGTCATGCCGGGCATGCGCTGGTCGCACAGGATCACGCTCACCGGCTGGCGCTGCAGCAGGCCGCGCGCCTCGTCGGCGCTGCTGGCGGTGAACACGGTGAAGTCCTCGTCGAGCGTGCGGCGCATCGCATCCTGCGACCGCACCTCGTCATCGACCACCAGCACGGTGGGCAGGGCGTCGGGGGACGAATGGGATTTCAACGGTGGGTGGCCAGGTGTCGCGGCGTCCAGGCGTGCGGCTGCTTGTGCACGAAATGGTGGCGCGCCACGTGGTAGCTGGGATCGAAGCCGTAGAAGTTGCGGTGCATGCGCGCCAGTTCCTGTTCGCGGTGGTGGGCCAGCGGGCGGTGGGCTTCGTCGCGCTCGCGCGTGGCCTGCTTGGCCGCCAGTCTCTCGGACAGATTGTAGGAGGCCGCGAGCGCCAGCGCGCGCTGCAGGCAGCGCGCTTCGAAGCCCGCGCGCGCCTGGTCGTCGCAGCGGTCGATCAGGCCCATGCGCGCGGCCTCGCCGGCCAGCAGCGGCAGGCGCTGCGCCATCAGCGCTGTCGCGCCGGCCTCGCCCAGGCGGCGCGGCAGCAGGTAGGTCCAGTACTCGGATCCGTACAGGTTGCCCATGTTCTTGTAGTGCGGGTTGAGCACGACGCCCGCGTGCGCCCACACCTCGTCGGCCGCGAGCGCGAGAAACGCACCACCGGCACCGGCGTTGCCGCGCAGCACGCTCACGGTGAGGCGGTCGGTGGTTTCCAGCACGGCCAGGGCGGCGTCGTTCATGGCATGGATGTTGCGCCACGAGGCGTCGGCCGCGCTGTCGCCCGGCCGGTGGGCCGCGGCTTCGATGCTGTTGAGGTCGATGCCGTTGCTGAAAAAGTCCGCGCCGCCGAGCAGCAGCAGCACCCGGGTCGGCCGCGCGCGCACCGCCAGCAGCGCGGCGCGCAGGCGCTCGCAGCGCTCGGTGGACATGGCGCCGTTGTAGAAGTCGAACGTGAGGCAGCCCACGCGCGCACCCTCGGGGCCGTGTTCGGTGTAGCCCAACTCGCCCCACTCGTCCTCGGGCCGCTCCAGCGGCGCGGGGCTGTCGGGCAGCGTGGCGGCTTGCGCGGCGAAGGCCTCGGCCGCCACCTGCTTGAAGCCGGTCCGGCCCGGGTCGGCCTCGAGCGCCGCGGTGCGCCGCACATGGCCGATCCACACCCCGCCGTCGAGCGTGCGGCGCAGCAGCGCGCCGTCGCGCACCGCCAGCAGGTGTCCCGGTTCGGCGCCGGCCAACCCGGCCATCAGCGCGGCGCTGGCGGCGTGGCCGTCCATCAGGTGGCAGGCCTGGCCCCACAGCGCGTCGAGCACGCCGGGCTGGCCATCGGCGCAGCGCAGCCGCGCCAGCACCTCGGCCGTGGTGTGGCTTGCCCAGTCGATGGCGCGTTCGTCCTGGCGCATGGCGGGCCGCCAGCGCGCGGGCGGCGGTGGCCCGGCTTCACGCTCACCCTGCGCGAAGCGCCGCACCGCCTCCAGCGTGGCCTGCAGCGCGGCCTGCGTGACCTCTCCGCGGTACAGGCTGCCCTTGCTGGCGTGGCGCATGGGGAAGGCCGCGTGCGCCCACACCGGGCCGGCATCGAAGTCACCGGTGGCCCGCAGCACGGTCACGCCCCAGGTGCTTTCGCCTTGCAGCACGGCCCAGTCCAGCGCCGCGGGGCCCTGGTCGCCCGGCGGGCCGGGGTGCACCACCAGGCAGGGCAGGCGCTGCCACACCGTGGCCGGGATGCGGCGCTTGAGGAAGGGCGCGAGCAGGAGGTCGGGCCGGAACAGCGCGACCGCTTCTTCGGTCACGCGGTCGTTGATGTCGAGCTCCACGCTCACCGTGTGGCCGCGCGCACGCAGCTCGGCGAACAGCCGCTGCGCCAGGCTGTTGAAGCTGTGGCACAGCAGCAGGATGCGAAGGCCCTGGGGCGCGGTGTTCATGGTGGCGGCCGAAGCCCCTGCAGTTCGCGCGCGGCCTGCTTGCGGCCCATGTAGATGGCCAGCTTGGACTCGATGCCGTCGAGTGCCTGGTTGAACTCGGCCGCCGTGCGCGCGGCGCGCAGGGCCTGGGCGACGGTGCCGGTGTCGGGGCCGAAATGAGGTTCCAGGCGGGCCAGCACCTGGCGGCGCAGCACGTCGAGTTCGGGCGCCGGTGGTGCCTGCGGCGGCGATGCCACCGCTGGGGGAGGCGGTGGGGGCGGCGGAGGCGGTGCTGCCACCAACTCGATCAGGCCCAGCGCGAGCAGCTGGCGCAGGTGTTCGCGCGCGTCGGGCAGGCCGCGCGCGGCCAGCGCCGTCACCGTGTCCTGGCCGTTCACCAGGATCAGCACCGAGCGCGCCGCCGCCGGCAGGCCGGTCGAGCGCTGCGCGATCTCCGCGCGGCCGCGCCCGGTTTTCTGGAACACGGGGTCGGTCATGCGTTGCTCCGGTGTGGGTGCCGCGTCAGCAGATGCGGGGGAGCTGCTCGCCGCTGAGCCAGTCCACCACGCGGCGGCCGCCGAAGCGTGTGGCCATCTGCACGAAGTGGTGCGGGTCGGTCGTCACCGCGCCGATGCGCGTGGCCTCAGTGCCCAGCGGGTGCGCGCGCATCGCGGCCAGCACCGCGTCGGCCGCCTCCGGTGCACACACCGCGACCAGCTTGCCCTCGTTGGCCACGTACAGCGGGTCGAGCCCGAGCAGCTCGCAGGCGGCGTCCACCTGCGCGCGCACCGGAATGGCGGCCTCCTGCAGCAGCATGCCCACGCCCGACTGGCGCGCGATCTCGTTGAGCGTGGTGGCCAGGCCGCCGCGCGTGGGGTCGCGCAGCACGCGCACCGCGCCGGGCGCGGCCGCCAGCATGGCCGCCACCAGCGTGTGCAGCGCGGCGGTGTCGCTCTCGATGGTGGTCTCGAACGCGAGCGACTCGCGCTGCGAGAGCACCGCCACGCCATGGTCGCCGATGGTGCCGGAGAGCAGCAGCACGTCGCCCGCGCGCGCGTTGCGCCCGCTGATATCCACGCCCGGCGGCACCACGCCGATGCCGGTGGTGCTGATGAACACGCCGTCGCCTTTGCCCTTCTCCACCACCTTGGTGTCGCCGGTGACCACGGGCACGCCGGCGGCGCGCGCGGCGGCCGCCATGGAGCGCACGATGCGCTGCAGGTCGGCCAGCGGGAAGCCCTCTTCCAGGATGAAGCTCGCGCTCAGCCAGAGCGGCGTCGCGCCCGACATCGCCACGTCGTTGACCGTACCGTGCACCGAAAGGCAACCCACGTCGCCACCGGGAAAGAACAGCGGCGAAACCACGTGGCCGTCGGTGGCCACCACCAGCCGGCCCTCGCCCACCGCGAAGGCCGGCAGCGGCAGCACCGCGCCGTCGTCGCCCTGGCGCAGGTAGGGGTTGTCGAAGGCGGCGACGAACAGCTCCTCGATCAGCTGCGCCGCGGCTTTGCCGCCCGCGCCATGGCCCATGTCGACGCGGCCATGTTTGATGTCGAGCGGGCGGGTGTAGTTCTTCTTCACCGGCTTGGGCGCGGGCGCCTCGCCACCGGCGGGATGGTCGATGTCGGCTCTCATGGGGTGGCCTCCTCGGCTTGGGCGCGGGCGATGGGGATGTCGCGGAAGCGCCCGTAGGTGTAGTGCGCGGCGCAGGCGCCTTCGCTGGACACCATGCACGAGCCCACCGGGTTCTCGGGCGTGCACACGGTGCCGAAGATCTTGCAGTCGACCGGCTTCTTCACGCCGCGCAGGATAGCGCCGCACTCGCAGGCCTTGTTGTCGGCCACCGGGCGGTAGCGCAGCGCGAAGCGGCGCTCGGCGTCGAAACTGGCGTAGGCCTCGCGGATCTTCAGCGCGCTGTACGGCACCTCCCCCAGGCCGCGCCACTCGAAGCTGGGCCGCAGCTCGAACACCTCGGACACCAGGGCCTGCGCCTTGAGGTTGCCCTCGGTCGTGACGGCGCGGGTGAACTGGTTCTCCACATGCGCCCTGCCCTCGTTGACCTGGCGCACCAGCATCAGGATGGCCTGCATCACGTCCAGCGGCTCGAAGCCGGCGATCACCACCGGCTTGCGGTATTCCTCGGCGAAGTGCTCGTAGGGGCCGGAGCCGATGACGATGCTCACATGCGCGGGGCCAACGAAGCCGTCGATGGGCACGGTGCCGAACTCGCGCACCTCGGGCGACTCGAGGATGTGCGTGATCGCCGAGGGCGTGAGCACGTGGCAGCAGAGCACGCTGAAGTTGGTGAGCCCTTCGCGCTGCGCGAGCTGGATGGTGAGCGCGGTGGGCGGCGTGGTGGTCTCGAAGCCGATGGCGAAGAACACCACCTCGCGCTGCGGGTTCTGGCGCGCCAGCGCCAGCGCGTCGGCGGCGGAGTAGACCATGCGGATGTCGCCGCCGCGCGCCTTGGCGCGGATCAGCGACAGGCTGCCGGACGCCGGCACGCGCATGGTGTCGCCGTAGGTGCAGACGATGGCGCCCTGCGCCAGCGCGAGGCCGATGGCCTGGTCGATGCGGCCGATCGGCAGCACGCACACCGGGCAGCCCGGGCCATGCACCATGTGCACATTGGGCGGCAGCAGCTCCATGACGCCGTAGCGCGAGATCGCGTGCGTGTGGCCGCCGCAGAACTCCATGAAGCTGTAGCGGCGCGCCGGGTCGGCCTCGGCCGCGATGCGCGCGCCGATCTGGCGCGCCAGGTCGCCGTCGCGGAATTCGTCGATGTATTTCATGGGGAGACTCCAGCGGGTGAGGCCAGCAGCGCCATCTCGGCGAACAGCGCCAGCGTGCGTTCGGCTTCTTCGGGGTCGATGGTCCCGATGGCGTGGCCCACGTGCACGATCACGTAGTCGCCCACGCGCACATCGGCCACCAGGGCGATGGAGATTTCCTTGCGGATGCCGCCGAGGTCCACCACGGCCTGGTCGTCGGGCCGCAGCTCCACCAGCCGCGCGGGTATGGCTAGACACATGGTTCGGTTTCCTTTGCGTGGGGCGGGTTCGGAAGATCGGGGTCGCACAACTGCATCGCGGCCACCCAGGCCTGGCCCAGGGCCAGCCCGGCGTCGCCGCAGCCGGCGCGGTCCGGCAGGTGCACGCTGAAGCCCGCGGCCTGCAGGCGCGTGCACACGCGCTCGCGCAGCACGCGGTTGAAGAAGCAGCCACCGCCCAGGCACACGGTGGTGGCGCCGCGCTCGCGCGCGGCCTCGCCCGCCCAGTGGGCCAAGGCATCGGCCAGCGCGAGGTGAAAGCGCGCGGCGGCCGCGTCCACGCCGTCGGCGGGCACATCGAGCAGCGCGGCGAACAGGCCACGCACATCGAGCCGGCGCTGGCCATCGGGCAGGGTGTCGGTGAGCAGGTCCACCAGCGCGCCGGGCAGGGGCCTGTCGGCCGCCTGCTGCGCCAGCCAGCGGCTGGCGGCGTTTTCGAGCGCGATCGCGGCCTGCGCCTCGTCGGTCTGGCGCACGCTCAGGCCCAGCGCGGCGGCGGCGGCGTCGAACCAGCGGCCGGCGCTGCTGGTGGGCGGGCAGTTCAGGCCGCGGTCCAGCATCTGCTGCACACCGCGCGCCGTGGCCTCGCCCACCACCGGTGCGAAGCGCGGCACCACCTCGGCCCCCCGCCCCAGCGCATGCAGGGCGCTGGCGGCCATGCGCCAGGGTTCGCGCGCGGCGCGGTCGCCGCCCGGCAGGGCCAGCGGCTGCAGGTGGCCCAGTCGCTGCCAGCGCGCGCCCTCCAGCCACAGCAGTTCACCGCCCCAGGCGGTGCGGTCGGTGCCCAGGCCCACGCCATCGAGCGCGAGGCCGATCACCGGGCCGTCGATGCCGTGTTCGGCCACCACGGCGGCGATGTGCGCATGGTGGTGCTGCACGCCGATGGCGGGCACGCCCAGCGTGTGCGCCAGCTCCACCGCAAAGCGGGTGCTGAAGAAATCGGGGTGCAGGTCGTGCGCCACCGCGCGCACCGGCGCACCGCCGCCCGCGGCATGTTGGTGCAACAGGGCCTGGGCCGAGGCCTCCAGCGCGGCGCAGGCGGCCGGGTCGCCCAGGTCGCCGTGCAGCACCGACCACGCGGGCTCGCCGCGCGCGTCCAGCAAGCACGCGGCGTTCTTCAGCCAGGCGCCGCAGGCCAGCACCGGGTGCCGATCACGGGTGGGCGCCATGGGGATGGTGGTGGTCGTGATGACCGTGGTGGTGGTGGCCATGGTCGTGTCCGTGGTCGTGGCCGGTGCGGTGGTCGAGCCAGTGCAGCCACGCGTCCATGCCCTCGCCGGTGGTGGCCGAGAGCTGGATCACCTCGATGCCCGGGTTCACGCGCCGCGCGAGTTCGATGCAGCGCGCCACGTCGAAGCGCACGTGCGGCAGCAGGTCGGTCTTGTTGAGCACCATCAGCGCGGCCGCGGCGAACATGTCGGGGTACTTGAGCGGCTTGTCCTCGCCCTCGGTCACCGAGAGGATCACCACCTTGGCGGCTTCGCCCAGATCCCACACCGCAGGACACACCAGGTTGCCGACGTTCTCGATGAACAGCAGGCTGTGGTCCAGGTGATCGTGGTCTTCGCCGTGGTGATGATGGTGGTGGTGGCCCGGCTCCTGGTGCGTGTGCAGGCGGGCGAAGGCCTCGGCCACCATGGGCGCGTCGAGGTGGCAGCCCTTGCCGGTGTTGACCTGGATCGCGGGCGCGCCGGTGGCGCGGATGCGGTCGGCGTCGAAGCTGGTCTGCTGGTCGCCCTCGATCACCGCCACGTGCAGGCCGGGCGCGCGCGCCCTGAGCGCCTCGATGGTGGCGCACAGCAGCGTGGTCTTGCCCGAGCCGGGGCTGGACACCAGGTTGAGCGCGGCCACGCCGTGGGCCTCGAAGTGCGCGCGGTTCTGCGCCGCCACGCGGTTGTTGGCGCCCAGGATGTCGGTCTCCAGCCGGATGGCGCGCGCCTGGCTCATGCCCGGCACCGAGACGCGCGCGGCGCCGGCACCGAAATGCAGGTCGCCGTTGCCGGGGTTGACCCGCACCACGCCGGCCTCGCCCGTCTGTGTCTGTACATGCCGGGCATGGGCCGGGCTGTTGTCACTGCATCCGCATACGACACACATGGTCTGTCTCCTGTTCTCGTGGGGATTCAATCATCGGCCACCCGCATGTCCAGCACACGCAGTTCGCTGCCGCTGGTCGGTTGCAGCTGGTAGCCGCCGCAAGAGGGGCAGGCATCGCCGCGCTGCGGCAGGGCCACGGTCTGGCAGCAGGCCAGGCACCAGGCCTGGCCGGGGGGTTCTTCGATCTCGATCGTCGCGCCGTCGAGCAAGGTGCCGGGGGCCAGGCTCTCCAGCGCGAAGCGCAGCGCGCGCACGTCCACCCCGGCGAGCTGGCCGGCCTCGAGCCGCAGTGCCAGCAGGCGCTTGAAGCCTTCGCGCGCGGCCGTGTCTTCCACCAGCTGGAGCACGCCACCGGCCAGGCTGGCTTCATGCATGACCGGCCTCCCGCATCGCGGCGCGCGCGGTGCCGAGGCGCTCGATGCCGAACGGCACGCAGGGGTCGAACGCCGCCAGCAGCAGGTGCACGCGGCGCGCCAGTTCGGCGGGCGGCAGGTCGGGGTCGAGCCGGGCCAGCCGCTGCGCCACCGTGCCGTGCGGGTGGAAGTTCCACTCGGTCGGCGCGACCACGCGGCAGGCCAGCACGCGCTGCGAGGCCGCATCGACCTCGACCTGGTGCACCAGCAGGCCGCGCGCCATCTCCACCCAGGCCAGGCCGCGGCGCGGCCCGGTGGCCACGGCACCGGAGCCCAGCACGGCACCGCCCTCGTCCAGCGACAGCTGGCACAGCTCGGCCAGGCGCGTGCCCAGCAGCGCCCAGGGCGTGAGCGGCGCGTCGTCCGCCGCGCCGCTCAGGCGGCTCCAGGGACCGGTGTGGGCACAGGCGCCGTTCCACAAGGGGCGCAGCGCGAAGGCGGGCTTGAGCGCCAGCGTGGCGCCGAGCATGCAGAGGCTGGACGCATCGGTGTGGGGCCGCAGCGCGGCGTCGGGCGCAAGCGGCGCGCCCGCATCGGCCGTGCGGGCCGCGCGCAGCAGCGCGGGCAACCAGCCGGTGTGGCGCTGGCTCCAGGTGC
>QZKF01000088.1 GCA_003599455.1 Comamonadaceae bacterium | reverse complement strand
GGTCAAGGAAGTCGCTTCCAAGACCTCCGACAACGCCGGTGACGGCACCACCACCGCCACCGTGCTGGCCCAGGCCATCGTGCGCGAAGGCATGAAGTACGTGGCCGCCGGCATGAACCCGATGGATCTGAAGCGCGGCATCGACAAGGCTGTTGAAGCCCTGATCGCCGAGCTGAAGAAGGCCTCCAAGGCCACCACGACCAGCAAGGAAATCGCCCAGGTCGGCTCCATCTCCGCCAACAGCGACACCAGCATCGGCGACATCATCGCCAGCGCCATGGACAAAGTGGGCAAGGAAGGCGTGATCACCGTGGAAGACGGCAAGTCGCTGCAGAACGAACTCGACGTCGTCGAAGGCATGCAGTTCGACCGCGGCTACCTGTCGCCCTACTTCATCAACAACCCCGAGAAGCAGTCCGCCCTGCTGGACAACCCCTTCGTGCTGCTGTACGACAAGAAGGTCTCCAACATCCGTGATCTGCTGCCTACGCTGGAGCAGGTTGCCAAGGCCGGCCGTCCGCTGCTGATCATTGCCGAAGACGTCGAAGGCGAAGCCCTGGCGACGCTGGTGGTCAACACCATCCGCGGCATCCTGAAGGTCGTGGCCGTGAAGGCCCCTGGCTTCGGCGACCGCCGCAAGGCCATGCTGGAAGACATCGCCATCCTGACCGGCGGCAAGGTGATTGCCGAAGAAGTCGGCATGACGCTGGAAAAGGTGACCCTGGCCGACCTGGGCCAGGCCAAGCGCATCGAAGTGGGCAAGGAAAACACCACCATCATCGACGGCGCCGGCGCAGCTGGTGACATCGAAGCCCGCGTGAAGCAGGTGCGTGTGCAGATCGAAGAAGCCACCAGCGACTACGACCGCGAGAAGCTGCAAGAGCGCGTGGCCAAGCTGGCCGGCGGCGTGGCCGTGATCAAGGTCGGTGCCGCCACCGAAGTCGAGATGAAGGAAAAGAAGGCCCGCGTGGAAGACGCCCTGCACGCCACGCGCGCTGCGGTGGAAGAAGGCATCGTCGCCGGTGGTGGCGTGGCCCTGCTGCGCGCCCGTCAGGCCGCTGGCACCATCAAGGGTGACAACGCCGACCAGGACGCCGGCATCAAGCTGGTCCTGAAGGCCATCGAAGCGCCCCTGCGCGAGATCGTGGCCAACGCCGGTGGCGAACCGTCGGTGGTGGTCAACGCCATCCTGGCCGGCAAGGGCAACTTCGGTTTCAACGCCGCCAACGACACGTACGGCGACATGATCGAAATGGGCATCCTGGACCCGACCAAGGTGACCCGCACCGCGCTGCAGAACGCCGCTTCGGTGTCCAGCCTGATGCTGACGACCGAGTGCATGGTCGCCGAGTCCCCGAAGGACGACGCGCCTGCCATGGGCGGCGGCGGCATGGGTGGCATGGGCGACATGGGCGGCATGGGCATGTAAATGCTCCTTGCCTGAGACGTCATGCCGACGTTGCAAGGGCTTGCCGTGGCGCTGCCACTGTCTATGCCCTTGCGCCTTGGCCTGGCGCCTCATGCTGCGTCGTAGGGGTGCTTCTGCGCTCCCTGCCTCCAAAAGCAAAAAGCCCCGCGATCACTCGCGGGGCTTTTTGCTTTTGGAGTACCGCGGTTACTTCATCAGGGCTTCGAGCTTGATCGTGTCCGCCACGAAAGCGCGGATGCCTTCGGCCAGCTTTTCGGTGGCCATGGCGTCTTCGTTGAGCGCGAAGCGGAAGCTGGCTTCGTCGTGTGTCACGAAGGGGATGTCCATCTTCCTGACGGCTTCTGCGTCGAGTGCGCGGCTCAACGGCGCCTCGCTGGCGGTGAGCTGGGCCAGCAGCTCGGGGCTGATGGTGAGCAGGTCGCAGCCGGCCAGTGCGGTGATCTGACCGACGTTGCGGAAGCTCGCGCCCATCACCTCGGTCTGGATGCCGTGCTTCTTGTAGAACTCGTAGATGCTGCGCACCGAGCGCACGCCTGGGTCGTTGGCACCGGCCATGGCGGCTTCGTCCCAGCCCGCGCCAGCGCTCTTCTTGTACCAGTCGTAGATGCGGCCCACGAAGGGCGAGATCAGCTGCACCTTCGCCTGGCCGCAGGCCACCGCCTGGGCAAACGAAAACAGCAGCGTGAGGTTGGTGTGGATGCCGTCGCGCTCGAGCCGGGCCGCCGCCTGGATGCCTTCCCATGTGGAGGCGATCTTGATCAGCACGCGGTCCACGTGCACGCCCTCGCCCTGGTAGAGGTCGATGATGCGGCGCGCGCGGGTCACGGTGGCCTCGGTGTCGAAGCTCAGGCGCGCGTCGACTTCGGTGGACACCCGGCCCGGGATCAGGCGCAGGATCTCGCAGCCGAAGCGCACCAGCAGGCGGTTCGTCACCTCGTCCAGCCCCTGCGCGCCGTAGGTCGATACCGCGTCCCTGAGCAGGTGCGCGTACTCGGGCTTTTGCACCGCCTTGAGGATGAGCGAGGGGTTGGTGGTGGCGTCCTGCGGGGCGTAGGCCGCGATCTGGTTGAAGTCACCGGTGTCGGCCACGACGGTGGTGAACTGTTTGAGGGCATCGAGCTGGTTCATGAGCGGATTATCGGACAGGTCCCGTAATAAAATTTCATCATCAGCAACCTCGATGTAACCAGGCCCCACCATGCTCGACCGGATCAAAGCCTCCCTGCCCTCGCTGGCGCCCGCGGAGCAACGCGTCGCCAAGCTCGTGCTGCTGGACCCGCGCACCTTCGCCAGCCTGCCGGTGACCGAGCTGGCCGAGCGCGCCCACGTGAGCAAGCCCACCGTGGTGCGCTTCTGCCGCAGCATGGGCTACGACGGTCTGTCGGACTTCAAGCTCAAGCTCGCGGGCACGGTGAGCGAAGGCGTGCCCTTCATCCACCGCAGCGTGGACGTGGACGACAAGACCAGCGACGTGCTGGTCAAGGTGATCGACAACACGGTGGCGGCGTTCCTGAAGTACCGCAACGATGCCTCGAGCCACGCGATCGAGAAGGCCGTTGACGCGCTGGTGGCGACCTACAAGCACAAGGGCCGCATCGAGTTCTATGGCGCGGGCAACTCGGGCATCGTGGCGCAGGACGCGCAGCACAAGTTCTTCCGCCTGGGCATCAATGCCATCGCCTACAGCGACGGCCACATGCAGGTGATGAGCGCCTCGCTGCTGGGGCCGGGCGACTGCGTGGTGATCATCTCCAACTCGGGCCGCACGCGCGACCTGATGGACGCGGCCGACATCGCCCGCAAGCACGGCGCAACGGTGATCGTCATCACCACCAGCGGCTCGCCGCTGGCGCAGAGCGGGCACATCCACCTCTCCGCCGACCACCCCGAGGGCTACGACCGCTACAGCCCCATGACCTCGCGCCTGATGCACCTGATGGTGATCGACGTCGTGGCCACCTGCCTGGCGCTGCGCATCGGCGGCGCCAAGCTGCAGCCGCTGCTCAAGGAAATGAAGAACAACCTGCGCAGCAAAAGGTATACGTAAGCCTGCGCGCTGCGCCGGAAACAGCGGGTCTAAATCCTGCCCTCTTCCACCGCGTGGCAGGCAATGCGGATGCCGCCCAGGGTCAGCAGGTTGGGCCGCTCGCTGCGGCAGCGGTCGTTGGCGTGCGGGCAGCGCGGGTTGAAGGCGCAGCCGCTCGGTGGGTTCAGCGGGTTGGGCACCTCGCCCGAGACCGGCGTGCGCGCCCGGCCGGTGTCGTGCATCTTCGGGATCGCGTCCAGCAGCATGCGCGTGTAAGGGTGGCGCGGGCTGTCGAACAGCGTGTGCTTGGGTGCGAGTTCAACCAGCCGCCCGAGGTACATCACGCCGACCCGGTCGCTCACGTGGCGTACCACGGCCAGGTTGTGGCTGATGAAGAGATACGTGAGGCCGCGCTCGCGCTGCAGGTCCTTCATGATGTTCAGCACCTGCGCCTGCACGCTCACGTCCAGCGCCGAGGTGGGCTCGTCGCACACCAGGAACTCGGGCTGCGTGGCCAGCGCGCGCGCGATCGAGATGCGCTGGCGCTGCCCGCCCGAGAACTGGTGCGGGTACTTCACGCGGTCCAGCGGCGAGAGGCCGACCGACTTCAGCAGATCGTCGACGCGTGCGCGCAGCGCGGCCGGCTCGGTCTCGATCTCGTGCTCGCGCAACGGCTCGGCAATGATGTCTTCCACGCGCCAGCGCGGGTTCAGGCTGGCATACGGGTCCTGGAAGATCATCTGGATGCGGCGGCGCAGCTTGCGCCCCTCGGGCGTCTTGAATGCGGCGTGCGCGTCCTGTCCGTCGAACTCGAAGCCGCCCCGCGTGGGTTCGTACAAACCCACCAGCAGGCGCGCCACCGTGCTCTTGCCGCAACCCGATTCGCCCACCAGCGCCAGCGTCTGGCCGCGCGGGATGTCGAAGGACACGCCATCGACCGCGCGCAGCAGCTGGCGCGGCTGGCGCTCGATCACGCGGTTGAGCCAGGGCGCCGACACGTCGAAGGTCTTGGCCAGGTCGGTGGCGCGCACCAGTGGCGCACCTGCCGAAGCTTCGGTGGTGGCGGCCGACACGGAGGCATGTGCCTCGCGCGCCGCCTGCGCCTGCACGGCTTTTTCGATCATGTCCGAGCTCATGCCGCCACCGCCTTCTCGCCGGCGTGCAGCCAGCAGGCGGCGCGCGTGGCGCCGGCCGCCAGCAGGTCGGGCCGGGCCACATGGCAGCGGTCGAACACCTTCTCGCACCGTGGGTTGTAGGCGCATCCGGTCGGGATGGCGTTGAGGCGTGGCATCGCGCCATCGATCTGGTGCAGCCGTTCGCGGTCCTGGCTCATGTCGGGGATGCAGGCCATCAGGCCCGCGGTATAGGGATGGGCCGGGTGGTTGATGACCTCGTGCACGGGGCCGATCTCGGCGATGCGCCCGGCGTACATCACGGCCACGCGGTCGCAGGTTTCGGCGATCACGCCCATGTCGTGCGTGATCAGCATCACCGCCGCGCCGCGCTGTTTGCAGATGGTCTTGAGCAGGGTGATGATCTGCGCCTGGATCGACACGTCGAGCGCGGTCGTGGGCTCGTCGGCCACGATGAGCTGCGGCTCGGCGGCCAGGGCGAGCGCAATCACCACGCGCTGGCGCATGCCGCCGGAGAACTGGTGCGGGAAGTGGTCGATGCGCTGCTCGGCCGCGGGAATGCCGGTGTCCTTGAGCAGGTCGATGGCGCGCTGACGGGCCTCGGCATGGCTCACGGGCAGGTGCGTGGTGATGGTCTCGATGAGCTGGCGGCCCACCGAGTAAAGCGGGTTGAGCGAGGTCAGCGGGTCCTGGAAGATCGCGCCGATCTTGCGCCCGCGCACCTTGCGCATCTGGTCGTTCGGCAGGTTGTCGATGCGCTGGCCCTGCAGCAGGATTTCTCCCGAAGCCACGCGACCCGGCGGCTCGAGCAGTCCGATGATGGACGCACCGGTGAGCGACTTGCCCGCGCCCGACTCCCCGACCACACCCAGGATTTCGCCCGGCGCGATGTCGAAGGAGATGTCGTCGAGCGCGCGCAGCGTGCCACGGCGGCCGGGAAATTCGACGACGAGATTCTTGACTTGAAGCAGGCTCATGTTCAGCGCAGTCGTGGGTTCAATGCATCGCGCAGCCAGTCGCCCAGCAGGTTCACGCTGAGTGCGATCAGCACCAGCATGGCGCCCGGGAAGATGGTGATCCACCACTCGCCGGAGAACAGGTAGTCGTTGCCGACGCGGATCAGCGTGCCCAGCGACGGCGAGGTCGGCGGGGCGCCCACGCCGAGGAAGGACAGCGTGGCCTCGGTGATGATGGCCGTGGCCACCTGGATGGTGGCCAGCACCAGCACCGGGCCCATCACGTTGGGCAGCACATGGCTGCGCATGATGCGCAGCGGTGCCACGCCGGTCACGCGCGCGGCCTGCACGTATTCCTTGTTGCGTTCCACCAGCGTGGAGCCGCGCACGGTGCGCGCGTACTGCACCCAGCCGGTGAGCGTGATCGAGATGATGAGCACGCCGAAGGCCAGGGTCTCGTGCGCGTTCGGAAACAGGGCGCGTCCCACGCCGGCGATCAGCAGCGCGATGAGGATGGCGGGGAACGACAGCATCACGTCGCACAGGCGCATGAGCACGCTGTCGATCCAGCCGCCCAGGAAGCCGGCCGCCAGACCAAAGGACACGCCGATCACCACCGACAGCACGACCGAGGCCAGGCCGACCGCGAGCGAGATGCGCGCGCCGTACATCAGGGCGGAAAGGATGTCGCGGCCCTGGTCGTCGGTGCCGAGCAGGAAGTTGCTCGATCCCTCGGGGGTCCACGCGGGCGGCAGGCGCGCGTTCGACAACTCCAGGGTGGCCAAGTCGAACGGGTTGTGCGGCGCGACCCAGGGTGCAAAGACCGCACAGAAGACGCAGATGAAGGCGATCACCGCCGCGACGATGGCGGTCGGCGAGGTGCGGAAACTGTGGCCGACATCGCTGTCGAGCCCTCGCTTGATGAAACTGATCACGTGGGAAACCTGGTTGAAATCAGCGCCGCCGCGAGGCCCCGGGCCCCGCGGCGGTATGGCAAAGGATGTCGGCTCAGTTCGCCGGCTTCACCGACATGTAGCGGAACGGCATGAAGTTGTCGGCGAGCTGGACCAGCTCCACGTTGTTGGCCACGCCCCAGGCCAGCGCCTGCTGGTGCAGCGGCAGGTGGCCGATGTCGTCGGAATGCAGCTTGAAGGCTTCCTTGATCAAGGCGTCGCGTTTGACTTTGTCGGTTTCCGACTGGATCTTCACGGTCAGCTCGTCCACCTTGGGGTTGCAGTACGCACCCAGGTTGAACTGGCCACTGCCCTTGTCGTCCACGCAGCGCATCAGCGCGTTGAGCGCGTTGTGCGAGTCGTAGGTGCCCGGCGTCCAGCCCAGCATGTAGAAGCTGGTGTCGCGGCGGAGGATCTTGGGGAAGTAGGTGCCCTTGGTCTCGGCCTGCAGGTTGACCTTCACCCCGATGCGGGCGAGGTTGGCCGCCACGGCTTCGCAGATCGCACCGTCGTTGACATAGCGGTCGTTGGGGCAGTTCATGGACACTTCAAAGCCGTTCGGGTAACCCGCGTCGGCCAGCAGTTTTTTGGCCGCTTCCGTGTCGTACGGCGGGCGGACATTCATCGTCTCGTCGAAGCCGTTGATGCCGGGGCCCACCAAAAGCGCGGTGGGCTTGGAGGCACCGCGCATCACGGTGCGCTGGATGCCGTTGATGTCGATGGCCTGGTAGAAGGCCTGGCGCACGCGCTTGTCCTTGAACGGGTTCTTGCCCTTGACGTTCGAGTACAGCAGTTCGTCGCGCTTCTGGTCCATGCCCAGGAAAATGGTGCGCAATTCGGGGCCCTGCATCACCTTGCTCTTGCCACTGGCGTTGATGCGCGCCACGTCCTGCAGTGGCACGGGCTCGATCACGTCCACCTGGCCCGAGAGCAAGGCCGCCACGCGGGTGGAATCGTTGCCGACCGGCGTGTACTCCACATTCACGACGTTGCCCTCGATCTTGCCCCAGTAGTTGCCGTTGCGCACGAAGCTGGTCTTGATGTTGGGCTGGCGCTCGCGCAGGCGGAACGGTCCTGTGCCGTTGGCGCGGAACGAGGCTGCGTTCTCGATGCCCTTGCGGCGGTCCACCGGGCGCGTGGCCTGGTTGTCTTCCGACCACTTCTTGCTCATCACGAACAGCAGCGAGAGCACGTCGGGCAGAATGGGAAACGGCCCCTTGGTTTCGATATCGACCGTGAAGTCATTGACCTTGCGGATTTCTTTCACGTCGTTGGTGTAGCTCTTCATGTCCGAGCCTTCGCCCGACGCGCGCGCGAAAGTGAACAGCACGTCATCGGCGGTGAAGGGCGTACCGTCGTGGAATTTCACGCCCTTGCGCAGCTCGAAGCGCCAGACGCTGGGCGAGGTCTGCTTCCAGCTCGTGGCCAGTGCAGGTACCAGCTTCAGGTTGCGGTCGCGGCCCACCAGCGGTTCGTACACGTTGCCGGTGACGCTGAGTTGCAGCGATTCGTTGAGCGAATGCGGGTCCATCGACAGCGCATCCCCCTGGTTGCCGATGCGCACGGTCTGCGCGGAGGCGACGCCCGCCGTGATCATGGCGGCCATCACCAGACTGGCTGTCCCTGGGGTCTTGAACTTCATGCTTCGCTCCTTGTTGGCGTTGGGGTTGCGGAAAGGTGTTTGATGGTGGCGGCATGGCCGGCATCGGCCAGCGGCATGCCCTGCTCCACCAGGCTGGCGTGCAAGGCGGCCCCGAGCGGCAGCACATCGTCGTTGAAGTCGTAGCGGCTGTTGTGCAGGAAGCAGCCGCCCACGCCGTTTTCAGCGCCCTGCCCGAGGCGCAGGTAGGCGCCGGGCTTGACCTGCAGCATGAACGAAAAATCTTCGGCGCCCATGCTCGGGTCCATGTTGCGGTCCACGTGGTCGTGGCCCACCAGCTTCTGTGCCACGTCGGCCGCGAAGCGCGCTTCGTCGCGGCTGTTGATGGTGGCCGGGTAGATGCGTTCGTAGTTCACATGGGCCGTCGCGCCCAGGCCCAGCGCCACGCCGGAGCACACCTCCTGCAGGCGTTTCTCCACCATGGCCTGCACCTCGGGGTTGAAGGTGCGCACCGTGCCCACCAGCGTGGCCTTGCCCGGCATCACGCTGAACGCGCCCATGTCGCCAGCCTGCATGGCGCACACGCTGATGACGGCGCTGTCGATGGCGCGCACGTTGCGCGAAACGATGCTCTGCACCGCCGTGATGATGTGGGCCGACACCAGCACCGGGTCCACCGTCTGGTAAGGATGCGCGCCATGGCCGCCCTTGCCGGTGACCTCGATGGTGATGCGGTCGGCCGAGGCCATCATCGGCCCGGGATTGATGCCCACCGTGCCCGGCCGCATCTGCGGCCAGTTGTGCATGCCGAACACCGACTGCACCGGGAAGCGCTCGAACAAGCCGTCTTCGATCATGGCCTTGGCGCCGGCAAAGCCTTCTTCGCCGGGCTGGAAGATCAGCACCGCCGTGCCGTCGAACTGCCGCGTTTCGGCCAGGTAGCGCGCGGCACCCACCAGCATGGCGGTGTGCCCGTCGTGCCCGCAGCCGTGCATCATGCCGGGGCGCACCGACTTCCAGGCGAAGTCGTTGTGCTCGGTCATGGGCAGGGCGTCCATGTCGGCGCGCAGCCCGATCATGCGGCCGCTGGCGTTCTGGCGGCCGCGGATCACCGCGACCACGCCGGTCTTGCCGATGCCGGTGTGGATCTCGTCCACCCCGCAGACCTTGAGCGACTCGACCACGCGCTGCGCGGTGTAGTGCTCCTCGAAGCCGATCTCCGGGTGGGCGTGCAGGTCGCGGCGCAGCGCGGTCAGTTCGGGATGGAAGGCCGCGATGTGCGAGAACGCGCGGCCGTGCGCCTTGATGCGGGACGTCAACATCAGTGGCCGCCCGGTTTTTCCACGCGCAGGCGGGGGTCGACCGCGAAGTACAACAGGTCGACGATCAGGTTGATCACCACGAAGATCAGCGCAATCAGGCACAGGTAGGCCGCCATCACAGGAATGTCGGCGAAGGTCACGGCCTGGATGAACAGCAGGCCCATGCCCGGCCACTGGAACACGGTCTCGGTGATGATGGCAAACGCGATCAGGCCGCCGAGCTGCAGGCCGGTGATGGTCATCACCGGCACCAGCGTGTTCTTCAGCGCGTGGCCAAAGTGCACGGCGCGGTCGGTCAGGCCGCGGGCACGCGCGAACTTGATGTAGTCGGTGCGCAGCACCTCCAGCATCTCCGCACGCACCAGGCGCATGATCAGCGTGAGCTGGAAGATTGCGAGCGTGATCGCGGGCAGGGTGATGTGGTGCCAACCCTTGGCGGTCAGCAGGCCGGTGGTCCACCATCCCATCTGCGTCACCTCGCCACGGCCGAAGCTCGGGAACCAGCCCAGGTTCACCGCAAACACCAGGATCAGCAGGATGCCGATCAGGAAGGTGGGCAGCGACACGCCGAGCAGCGACACCGTCATGAACAGCTGGCTCATGAACGTGCCGCGCTTGAGCGCCGCGTACACCCCCATGGGAATGCCCGCCGCCAGCGCCAGCACGGCCGCCACCATGGACAGCTCCAGCGTGGCGGGGAAGCGCTCGGCGATCAGGCGCGAGACCTTGGCGCCCTGCCGCAGGGACAGCCCGAACTCACCCTGCACCGCATTGGCCAGGAAATGCCAGAACTGTACAAAAAAGGGCTGGTCCAGACCGAGATCGGCACGCAGTTCGCGAACCTGCTCGGGGGTGGCGTCCTGCCCCAGCAGGAACACCACCGGGTCGCCCACGTACTGGAACAGCATGAACGCGATCAGCGCCACGCTGATCATGACGATCACGGCCTGAGCCAGTCGCCTGAGAATGAATGCAAACATGGGGTGGGGAAATGAAGAGAGGGTCGCCCCCTGCGGTGCGCGACCCTCGACTGCCTGTCGGAAATCAGTTTACCTTGATCAGGCGCCAGTCCAGACGGTTGTCGGCGCGGTGCACCACGTCGATGTTCTTCTTCATTGCCCAGGGGATGACCTGGTTGTGCAGGGGAATGTGGGCCACATCCTGGTTCTGCAGCGCCAGCGCCTTGGTCAGCAGTTCGGTCCGCAGCTTCAGGTCGGTTTCCTTCTTGGTGCGCTCGACCAGAGCGTCCATCTGCGGGTTGCTGTAGCGGCCCACGTTGTAGTTGCCGTCACCGCCAGCGCCCACCGAGCGCACCAGCGACTGCAGGCTGTAGAGCGCGTCGAACGTGGGCACACCCCAGCCCAGCATGTAGATGCTGGCCTCATAGCGCTGGATCATGGGGAAGTAGGTGACCAGCGGGAGCGTGCGCAGCTTGGCCTTGACGCCGATGCGCGCCCACATGGCCGTCACGGCCTGGCAGATCTGCTCGTCGTTGATGTAGCGGTTGTTGGGGCAGGCAAAGTCCACCTCGAAACCGTCCTTGTAGCCGGCGTCGGCCAGCAGTTTCTGCGCGGCGGCCACATCGAAGGGATAGCGCTTGTGCACGGCCTCGGTCCAGCCATTGACCTGCGGTGCCACCAGTGCACCGGTGGGCTGGCCCAGACCACGCAGCGTCACGCGGGCGATGGTGTCCATGTCGATCGCCTGGTACAGCGCCTTGCGCACACGCTGGTCCTTGAGCGGGTTCTTGCCCTTGACGTTGCTGCCAGGCAGTTCGTCGCGGTGCTGGTCCATGCCGAAGAAGATCGTGCGGTTCTCGATGCCATCGATCACCTTGAGCGCGGCATCCGAGCGCACACGGGGCAGATCCTGCGGGCTGGGGTCGAGCACGAGGTCCACCTCGCCCGACAGCAGCGCCGCCATGCGCGTGGCCACCGCCTTGACCGGCGTGTAGACGATTTCCGTGACGTTGCCTTCGGACTTGCCCCACCAGCTGGCGTTCTTCACCAGCACGAGCTTCTGGTCGGGCTGCCATTCCTTGAGCATGAAAGGCCCGGTGCCGTTGGCGTTGCGGTGCGCGAAGTTCTCTTCCTGCGTCTTGATGTCCTTGGGCGAGGTCGAATTGTTCTTCTCGGCCCAGGCCTTGCTCATCATGCGCAGCTCGGTCAGCTGGTTGAGCAGCACCGGGTTGGGGTCCTTGGTGAAGATGTCGATGGTGTTGGCGTCCACCTTGACCACGCGGTCGATGCCCTGCGCGTAGATACCGAAGTTCGACGTCTTCGCCATGGCGCGCTGGATCGAGAACACGGCGTCATCGGCCGAAAAGGTCGAACCGTCGTGAAACTTGACGCCGGTGCGCAGGTTCAGACGCAGTTGCGTCGGCGTGAGCTGCTTCCAGGCCGTCGCCAGAATGGGCTCGGGCTTGAAAGTCTTGCTGTTGTAGTACACCAGCGACTCGTACACCGAGGCATGCACACCGTTGGCCAGCGCGTTGTTCTGTGAATGGATGTCCCACGTGGGAATGTCACTCGCACTGGTCCATTTGAAGGTTTTTGCATGAACGCTTCCGGCACCCAGGGCCACGGCTGCGCACACGAAGGCAAGTGGGAACTTCATTTGTTGACACCTAAAATAAAATGAACATCGCGCTACTATGCAACAAACGTTCCCGGCCATGCACGGGACTAACCCGAAGCGAGAGAAGCGGAAGGATTGGATCCGTCGCCTGAGCGTCTGAATCGGCCTTGCATCAGAACCTTTGATGAGGTGCCTTTCGCGCTGATGGCTCTCGCCGCGTGGCTTCAGTCGACCGAACGCTCCAGCGTCAACGCGCCGTACCAGGCCGTCAGCTGGCTCTGGGTGTTGTCGGTGTCCGTCATCAGAGCCACCACGCGCAGCGGCCCAGGCTCTTCCCCAAAAGCGCGACGGAAATCGGCCCGCACGTCGCGCACGTGGTCACGCCAGCGCCCGACATCCGCCGTGCCGCTGTCGAGCACCATCTTGCGTATGCGATCGGTGCGCGGATTCACCACAACAGTGCCAGGCGGGTCCTTGGGGCTCCAGACATAAACCAGCGTGGCATAGGGCAACTCCTCGCCGGTGAGCAAGCGGCTCATCTCCGACAGGCGATGGTTCCTCGGCGTCCAGCGCGTGCGGTCGCCTTCGAATGCCAGCACCACCCGGACGGGAGAGTCGGCCCGTGCCGACACCGCCAGATCGGCATCCAGGGGCAACCCGTCCACCTTCCACGAGAAGGACAGGCGCCCCACCGACGGCAATGAGGGCTCGAAGCGCTGCCGCAGGATGCTGACCGAACTCTTGGCACGCACCCGCAGCGCCGGGCGCTCCATCACCTGGACCGGCTCAAAGGCCGTGTAGCGCTTGCCAGGGAAGAAAAACGGCTCCCAGGGCACGCCTGAGACCGGCGTGGAGAACAGCCGGCTGGAAGCCTTAAGGAGCTCGACGTTGACCGCTTCGGGGAGTCGCTGCGGACGGGACGGTGCCGCATCGTCCAGGCGATCGTCCGTCTCCGAGGGCAGCCACGCACATCCGCCCAAGGCCCCCACCAGCAAGGTCGCGCCGGCCAGGGATCCCACCCTACGCCAACAACGGCTCCCCCGCTCTGGGGCGCCGGCACCTTTAAAGCCGTCAGAGGCGAGCACATGTTGTAAACAGATCGAACGCGGCATGAAATGAATGCTTTAAACCAACAAATAGATCACAAACTGACTATTTGGAATTACATTTTGACGCCGGAGCCATGGTTGGCTTCGGCTGCGGGTCGGGCCAGATCCCGAAGATGAAACCCGGCGCGCGCATCTCAAACTTTCACACACGGAGGAATCGATGTTCAAAAAAATCCTGCTCAGCCTGCTGTCACTGCTCGCCGCCGCGAGCTTCGCCGCCGTCGACATCAACACCGCCACGGTGGCCGATCTCGACAGCATCAAGGGCATTGGGCCCGGCACGTCCGCCAAGATCCTGGAAGCGCGCAAGGCGTCACCTTTCAAGAACTGGGGCGACCTCATCCAGCGAGTCCCGGGCATCGGCGACAAGCGTGCGGTCAAGCTGTCGTCGGAAGGCCTGACCGTGAATGGTGAGGCCTTCAAACCCGCGGCGGCGGCACCGGCGGAGAAGAAACCAGCGGCTACCGCGAAGTAGTTCCGTCATACGTCGAGCCGACCTAGCATCGGTTGACGCCTACGAAGCACAGATGGCCGGCGTGCCTAAGCCAGCCAGAGACGCCCGATGAACCTTGAGACTCATCGGGCATTTTCAATTGTAGGGATGGATGCGGTCTCACTTGGCTGTAGATCTGCACAGCCTGCCGAGCCAGTCGGCTGGCCTGCTCCACATCGGCAGGCTGGTGCAACAGAAACTCAATCTTCAAAACCCCTTTGAAGCACCTCGGCCAACGCGTTCTGGTAGCAATCATCGAACACGCAATACTGATCCGCCCAATGACCCTGTACCCGATTCAGTACCGCTCGGAAGTAGAGATTTCCGGCTCCTCTGAGATCGTCGTTGCTGGTAATTGCCTGCAACGGCGGGCGAATTCTTCGAAGGTGGCCCAGTCTAGCGCTGAGTGGGGTCGACTCTCGTTGTAGTACTGCCGCCATGCTTCTATCTTGCCCCGGGCATCGTCGATCGACATGAACCAGAGACATTCCTGGCGCAGCCGTCCGTTGAAGCTCTCCACGTTGGCGTTGTCGGTGGGTTTGCCGGGACGGCTGAAGTCGAGCTCGACGCGCCGCTCATAGGCCCACTTGTCCATCACCTTGGAGATGAACTCGCTTCCGTTGTCGGATTTGATGGTTCTTGGTAGGCCGCGCTCGTGGGTAATGGCTGTGAGCACGCGAACGACGTCTTCACCCTTCAGGCTCTGACCCACATCAATTGCCAGACACTCGCGCGTGAACAGATCAACCACCGTGAGCATTCGCAGGTTGCGACCATCGAACAGAGCGTCGGCCACAAAGTCCATGCTCCATATCTCGTTGATCGCGTGTGCAAGCTATTTGGGCTGTCTGAGCTGCGCGGCCTTGTTGCGCCGAGGGCGCTTCATGCGCAGCGACAGGCCTTCCTCACGGTAGAGGCGATACACCCGTTTGACATTGTCCATGTG
>QZKF01000008.1 GCA_003599455.1 Comamonadaceae bacterium | reverse complement strand
GGTGCAGGTGCAGGTGCAGGTGCAGGTGCAGGTGCAGGTGCAGGTGCAGGTGCAGGTGCTGGCGCTGGTGCTGGCGCTGGTGCTGGCGCTGGTGCTGGCGCTGGTGCTGGCGCTGGCGCCGTGGCAGTCGCCACAACCTGGCAGGTCTTGAACGTGCCCCGCGCGGGATCACCACCGAAGTAGCTGTTGGTGCACAGCCCGCCGGTGCGCACCGAGCGGTAGGCCCAGCGCGTGCCCGCGCCATAGCGCACGGTCTTCGTGCCCGAGAAGCGGAAGATCTGCCCTTCGTTGGCGATCTTGCTCCACTGTGTCGATGAGGTGCTGTAAGCGTACTGGGCTTGCGCGTTGGGCAAGGACAGCAGCAGCGCACAGGCGGCCAGCACGCCGGCGTGGGACGCCAGGGGCAAGGGGAGGAAACGACGGGTCATGGCAAAAAACTCCTGGACTTTGTGGTGAATGGGCCAAGCTCGGACCTGGCATGGCGGCTCGCCATACCTTCAGGCCTGTGGCCGGGATATCGGTTGTTCAAGGCGCCGCTTGCACGGCGCCGGCCCTGCGGGCTCCTGAGGCGATCGAACGGAGCGTGTAAGGTGCTGGCGCGTCGCGGGTATAGGCCGCATCGAGCACGCTGGGCAGCGAGATCAGTGCCTGCAGCGTCGCGTTGGGCCAGAAATTCGGGCTGGCGATGTTGCTGGCGCCCGGGATGTTGCTCGCCACCGAGGTCACGTTGCCCGACTGCACCGCACTGCCGCTGTTGTAGGTGCCCCCGAACAGCGCCGTGCCGCCCGTGCCCGCGAACAGGTTCCCGGTGAGCCTGAGCGACTGCGTGCCGCTGTAGGCCGCCACGAAGTACCCGCCGGAGCGGGTGCTCACCACCGTGTTGTGGCTCATCTCGAAGGTGTTGGTCGTGTTCTCCACGCCCTCGGCACCGTACGAGATCGCCGTCGGGTTGTCCGCGTTGGGACCCTTGTGGAACAGGTTGCCGCGCAGAACCACCTTGCCCCCGTTGGGGAAGTCCGCCAGGTAGCTCGACGTGCCCGTGGGCCCGTCCATGAAGTAGCTGTTCTCGATGACGGTCTCTTGCGCCCGGCTCTTGAGGTTGTGGCCGATCTTCGCTTCGTGGAAGTAGCTCGCGCTCACCGTCAGGCGCGTGATCAGGTTGACGTAGATGTTGTGCGAGTACCCGTCGCCATAGCCGTTGCGCGCGAACTCCGAGCGCTCGATGCTGATCGTCGAAGACCCCGCGTTGGCCAGGATGCCGTTCTCGTTGTCGTAGAAACCGCTGTTCACGATGCGCAGGAAACCGCCGTTCTGGGCCCGGATGCCCGCGCCGTTGCGATCGGGCACCTTGGTGTTGTGGAACTCGACGCCGTCGATGGTGACGTTGGAGCCGGAGACCACCCACAGGCCCTTGCCTTGTGCGTTCTTGCCGTCAGCGAACAGGCGGGCACGCCCACCCACGCCGCAGATCGTGAGGTTGCTGGCATTCCACGAGGCCACGTCGCCGCGGTAGTCGCCCGCGGTGATCTTGATCACATCGCCATTCTGTGCGGCCGCGGCGGCCGCGCTCGGCACGCTGTAGGCCTTGCCCGCCCCCACCTCCAGGACCCGGCCGGTGGCCGTGTCGCAGGCGGTGCCGGAGGGAGCAGGAGCAGGAGCAGGAGCAGGCGCGGGTGCCGGTGCCGGTGCCGGTGCCGGTGCCGGTGCCGGTGCTGGTGCCGGTGCCGGTGCCGGTGCTGGTGCCGGTGCTGGTGCTGGTGCCGGTGCCGGTGCCGGTGCTGGTGCCGGTGCTGGTGCTGGTGCCGGTGCTGGTGCCGGTGCCGGTGCTGGTGCTGGTGCTGGTGTGCCCGCAGGTTGGTCGGTGGAGGCTCCCGGTGCTGCGTCGCCGCCCCCGCCACCACACGCGGCGAGCGTGGCAGCGAACAGCAGCGCCAGCACAGGCAGGGCCTTGCGGCTGGACTGCTGGGATTCGAAAGAAGTCGGGGTCGGGGCGAGAGGATTCATGGCAGCAGCACAATGGCGCTCAGGCGCTCACTGGGGGTGGCGACAGGGCGGGTGGAGTGGATGGTCCAGAACACACCGGGGATCAGTGTCCGGGACCCGGGGACCGTGAGAAACCTCACGACGATGGACGGAAAAACACAAAGCGTGGACGGAGTATTGCCTTCCGAACGGTGTCAGGCTGCCTACGGAAGGTGTGGATTGGTAACGAAATTCCACGCCCGAAAACCGGAGCCCGGTGAGCGGGTGGCCCCAGGACACCCGAATGGCAGGGTGTCTGGTAACAGCCCATACCTTTTGATACGCCACGGGGTATGCGCCGAGCACGCCACGCGGCGCCTCGCTCACAATAGCCCCATGCAAAAAGACATCAGCCTCATTGGTGTGCCCACCGACATCGGCGCGGGCGATCGCGGTGCCTCCATGGGGCCCGAAGCCCTGCGTGTGGCGGGCCTCGCCGCGGTGCTCGAAAGCCACGGCCTGCACGTGATCGACCGCGGCAACCTTGGCGGCCCGGCCAACCCCTGGCTGCCGCCCACCGAGGGCTACCGCCACCTGCACGAAGTGGCCGCCTGGAACCAGACCCTGCACGATGCGGTGCACGCCGAGCTGGCGCTGGGCCGCATGCCCATCGTGCTCGGCGGCGACCACTGCCTGGGGCTGGGTTCGATCAGCGCGGTGGCGCGCCACTGCCGCGAGGCGGGCAGGAAGCTGCGCGTGCTCTGGCTCGACGCGCACGCCGACTTCAACACCGCCGCGCTCACGCCCAGCGGCAACATCCACGGCATGCCGGTGGCGCTGCTGTGCGGCATGGGCCCTGCCCTGCTCACCGGCATCGGCGGCACCACGCCCGCCATCGACGCCAGCGTGGTGCGGCAGATCGGCATCCGCAGCGTGGACGCGGGCGAGAAGCGCCTGGTGCACCAGGCCGGGCTGGAGGTGTTCGACATGCGCTACATCGACGAGATGGGCATGCGCCACACGATGGAGCAGGCGCTGATGGGCCTGGACGACCACACCCACCTGCACGTGAGCTTCGACGTGGATTTCCTCGACCCCGAGATCGCGCCCGGCGTGGGCACCACGGTGCCCGGCGGCCCGACCTACCGCGAGGCGCAGCTGTGCATGGAGATGATTGCCGACACCGGCCGGCTCGCTTCACTGGACGTGATGGAACTCAACCCGGCACTGGACGTTCGCAACCGCACGGCGGAGCTCGCGGTGGACCTGATCGAGAGCCTTTTTGGCAAGTCCACGCTGATGCGGAAGAACTAAGGTTGTAACCTTATTACAACTTTGGTGCGACTTTCGCAGGACCGAGGCGGTCAGCTCTTGCCCACCAGTTCCAGGTGCTCCACCACCGGTGGCTGGGCAAAGAACGGGCCGACGATGGCGCGCCACTGCGGGAAGGCGTCGGAGCCGCGGAAGCCCACGGTGTGGTCCTCCAGCGTCTCCCAATAGATCATCAGCAGGTAGCGGCCCGGGCTCTCGATGCTGCGGTTGACCTTGTAGCCCTTGAAGCCCCTGGCGTGCGCGATCACGGTGGTCACGCCGCGCAGGATGGCTTCTTCAAAGGCTGAGCTCTTCAGCGGGTCGATGCGGATGTCGGCGTGTTCCAGAATCATGGTGGCTGTCCTGATGGGGTGAGGGGTCGATGCGATCCTCGCGGATCATATCGACCGCCTTCTCCGCCATCATGATCACCGGCGCATTGGTGTTGCCCCCCACCACGGCGGGCATCACCGACGCGTCCACCACGCGCAGGCCGGCCACGCCGTGCACCCGCAGGCGCGCATCCACCACGTCCATCGGGCCCGGGCCCATGCGGCAGGTGCCCACCGGGTGGTAGATGGTGTCGGCGTGGTCGCGGATGAACTGCTCGATCTGCGCATCGCTCTGCGCCTGCGCCGACGAGGCCGATTCGGTGCCGCCGTGGCGCGTGAGCGCGGGCTGCTGCAACAGGCGGCGCATGGCCTTGAAGCCACGCACCAGGCGCGCCGTGTCGTCGGCATCCTGCAGGAAGGCCGGGTCGATCAGGGGCGCCACCTGCGCGTCGGCGCTGGCCAGGCGCAGCGTGCCGCGGCTCTTCGGGCGCAGCAGGCAGACGTGGCACGAATAACCATGGCCGAACACGGTCTTGCGGCCGTGGTCTACCAGCTTGCCCACCACGAAGTGCAGCTGCAGGTCGGGAATGGCTTCGTCGGGCGAACTCTTGATGAAGCCACCGGCTTCGGCGAAATTGGTGGTCAGCATGCCGCTGCGCTGCCGGCGCCATTCGAAGATGCCGCGCACCGCGCGCACCATGCCCGTGAACGACAGGCCGAACAGGTCCTTGACCTTGGGCGCGTTGACCACGATCACCACGTCCACGTGGTCGTGCAGGTTCTCGCCCACGCCAGGCAGGTCGTGCACCGGCGCGATGCCCTGCTCGCGCAGGTGCGCGGCCGGGCCGATGCCGGAGAGCATGAGCAGCTGCGGCGAACCGAAGGCGCCCGCGCTCAGCACCACCTCGCCACCGTCTTTCAGGCGCACGATCTGCAGCGGACCGCGCCCGCCGTTGCCGCGGTATTCCACACCCACCGCGCGCGGCACGCCATCGCTCTCGGTGTCGGTGACCACGCGGGTGGTCAGCGCGTTCGTGATGACCTGCAGGTTGGGCCGGTCCAGGTGCGGCGTGAGGTAGGCCTTGGCCGCGCTGTGGCGCTCGCCGTTCCGGTGCGTGACCTGGTAGGCGCCCACGCCCTCCTGCTCGGGACCGTTGAAATCGCGGTTGTGCGCATGACCCGCCTGCTCGCCGGCCTCGATGAACGCCGGCAGGAAGGGGTTGGGGCTGCGCAGGTCCATCACGTTGAGCGGTCCGCCCTGGCCGTGCAGCGCGTCGGCGCCGCGCTCGTTGTGCTCGGCGCGCTTGAAGTACGGCAGCACCTCGGCGAACGACCAGCCGGGGTTGCCCTGCGCGGCCCAGCCGTCGTAGTCGCTGGCGTGGCCGCGCGCGTAGATCATGGCGTTGACCGAGCTCGATCCCCCGAGCACCTTGCCGCGCGGCTGGTAACCGCGCCGGCCGTTGAGCCCCGGCTGCGGCACGGTCTGCAGGCACCAGTTGGCCTGGCCGTTCTTGGCCAGCAGGGCCAGACCGGCCGGGCAATGGATCAGCACACTGCTGTCGGGCGGGCCGGCCTCGATCAGGGCCACGCGAACCGCCGGGTCCTCGCTCAGGCGCGCGGCGAGCACGCAGCCGGCCGATCCGCCACCGACGATGATGAAGTCGAACATGGGTGTCTCCATAGGGGGCGCGCACCGAAGCCGGTGCGCGACAATTCACAGGCAAGTTAGCACAGGGTCCCGCCCACAACTAGGCGGCAACGCCTAGGAAAGACACCCCGGCGACGCCCGGGAAAACCCCCATTTCTACCGGAGAACTCACACATGAACAGCATCCACACCGTCGGCATCATCGGCTCGGGCACCATGGGCAACGGCATCGCGCAGGCCTGCGCCACCAGCGGCATCCGCGTGGTGATGGTCGACATCGCGCAGGCCGCGGTCGACAAGGGCCTGGCCACCGTGGCCGGCAGCCTGGACCGCCTGATCAAGAGAGAGAAGATCGCGGCCGCCGACAAGGCGAAGGCGCTGTCGCTCATCACGGGCTCGACGAACTACGACGACCTGAAAGGCGCGCAGCTGGTGATCGAGGCCGCGACGGAAAACGAAGGCCTGAAGGTGAAGATCCTGCAGCAGCTCGATGGCCTGCTCGCGCCCGAGGTGATCGTCGCCACCAACACCAGCTCGATCAGCATCACCAAGCTGGCCGCGGCCACGCAGCGACCCGACCGCTTCATCGGCATGCACTTCTTCAACCCGGTGCCCATGATGGCGCTGGTGGAGATCATCCGCGGCCTGCAGACCAGCGACGCCACGCACGGCGCGGTGAAGGCCCTGGCCGAGGCGCTGGGCAAGACGCCGATCACGGTGAAGAACGCGCCCGGCTTCGTGGTCAACCGCATCCTGGTGCCCATGATCAACGAGGCCTTCTTCGTGCTGGCCGAGGGCCTGGCCACGCCGGAAGACATCGACGCCGGCATGAAGCTCGGCACCAACCAGCCCATCGGCCCGCTCGCGCTGGCCGACATGATCGGCCTGGACGTGTGCCTGGCGGTGATGAACGTCTACATGGCCGAGTACAACGACAGCAAGTACCGCCCGGCCCCGCTGCTCAAGGAAATGGTCGCTGCCGGGTGGTTGGGACGCAAGACCGGGCGCGGCGTGTACACGTACTGATCATCACCAGGGGACGGGCAGTCCCTTGTGATCGAAGAACCGCCCGCTGCTGCCCGGCGGCAGCGCGTCCAGCACCGCCAGCAGCTCGGCCGCCGCCTGCGCGGGTGGCCGCACCTGCAAGCCGGTTTTCGCGAACGGTTGCGACAGGGCCGTGTCCACCGTGCCGGGGTGCAGGGCCACGCACAGCGCTTCCTTGTTGCGGCGCGCGAGTTCGACCGCCGCCGTGTGCACCAGCTGGTTGAGCGCGGCCTTGGACGCCCGGTAGCCGTACCAGCCGCCGAGCGCGTTGTCGCCGATGCTGCCCACGCGCGCCGAGAGGAAGGCCGCCACGCAAGGTCCCTGCTTCGGCAACAGCGGCAGGAAGTGGCGCATCACCAGCGCCGGGCCGATCGCGTTGACCAGGAAGCTGTGCCGCAGGCTGTCGGCATTCAGGTGCTGCCACGAGCGTTCGGGTTCGGCGCGCTGGCCGCTGGTGGTCTCGCCGTGCAGGAAACCGGTGGCCACGATCAGGTGGCCCAGGCTTTCACCGGTGTGCGCCAGCCGCTCGGCCAGCTGCAGAGCGCAGCGCGCCACCGACGCCTCGTCGGCGTAGTCCAGCGCGGGCTGGGTGCGCCGCCCCAGCAACAGCACCGCATGCCCCCGGTCACCCAGGCCCTGCGCCAGCGCCGCGCCGATGCCGCCGGTGCCGCCGAGCACCACGGCCAGGCCGGCGGGTTCGCTGGGGCGCTCGGGCGGTGCGGCAAGGGTCATCGCCGCATTATCGGGATGGCCAATACCCCATGCCGGCGAGGTGCGGCGAGCGCTCGGCCGGGCCCCAGCGCAGCGGCAGACCGCCCCGCACGCGCAGGGCCTGCGTGACATCCAGCCGCAGCAGGCGCTGCGCGCCCTCGAAGGCCGCGAGCTCGGCGCCGTCCCACACCACGCTGGCGCGGGCCGCGAGGTACAGCAGGTCGCCGTGCTCGAAATCCATGAACAGCAGGCCCGCCAGCGGATGCACCGCGATGTTGCCCAGCGTGTTGAAGAACTGGTTGCCCACGAAGTCGGGCACGGTGAGCCGCTGGCCCTCGACCTTCACGAAACCCGGCGCGCCGCCGCGGTGCGACACATCCACGCCGTGGCGCGGCTCGCCCGCCGCGGCGGCCGCGTCGGGGTGCGCGGTGGCGATGAAGAAGGTGTCGGCCGCGCGGATCAGCTCGCGCGAGGCCTCGTCCAGCCCCGGCCCCTGGTGCGCCACCTCGCCGCCGGGCGCACCGGGCGACCACAGCGGTTCGCGCGCCTGGATGTATTTCGGGCAGTTGCCGAAACTCTGGCCCACCTCGACCAGCAGGCCATCGTCGCGCAGGTGCGCGGTGCCGTTCATGCGGTTGCGCCGGCGCGTGTGCGGCTGGATGCCGAGCAGGCCCAGGCGCGCGCCCTCGTGCAGCGTGGTGTTCAGCGGGTCGTGCGGCAGCGCTTGTGCGCGGATGCGCAGCTGCGTGGGCGCGGGCGAGTCCATGAAGCCCGGCGCGCCGGTGAGCACGCTGGCCCAGGGCTGGCCGTGATCGTCCACGCTGCCCACCAGCACGAAGGGCAGCAGGCCGAAGAATTCGCGGTGCTGGTCGGGCATGTGGTCGCGCATCACGCGTGGGCCGATCTGCGCCATCTGCGCCTGCACACCGGCACGCGCCTGCAGCGCCTGTTCACCATGGTGGAACGCGTTCATGGGTGTACCTCCGTCCTTCGGTCTGCGGTGCGAGCCCCCTTCGGAGCGGCCGGGCGGGGGCTCATGCCGCCAACCCCACCGGCGACTTGAGCATGGGCACGAAGCCCGGCAGCGCCTCGATGCGCGCCAGCCAGGCCCGGATCGCCGGGTAGGGCTGCAGCGACACCAGGCCTTCGGGCGCGCGCGCCACATAGGCGTAGTGCGCCACATCGGCCAGCGTGGCGCGCTCGCCCACCAGGAAGGGCGTGCGCCCGAGCTCGGACTCCATCAACTGGAGCAGGCCCTCGGCGCGCTCGATCGCCTCCTTCGGGTCGGTGGGCCGCTTGAAGAGCTGCACCACGCGGGCGGCGGCCGGCCCGAAGGCCAGCGGACCGGCGGCCAGCGAGAGCCAGCGCTGCACGCGCGCCGCGCCCACCGGGTCGCGCGGCAGCCACTGGCCGGGCGCGTGGCGGGCCTCGAGGTAGACCAGGATGGCGTTGGAATCGGCCAGCGTCAGCTCGCCGTCGCGCAGCACCGGGATCTGGCCCAGCGGGTTCATCGCGAGGAAGCCGGGCGACTTGTGGTGCTTCTGCACGAGGTCGACGTCGATGCTCTCGTAGGGCAGGCCGAGCAGCGAGAGGAACAGTTCGACGCGGTGGCAGTGGCCCGAGACGGCGTTGCGGTAGAGCTGGAGGGATGGCTTCATGGAGGACTCCTGGTTGGCGGTGCAGCGATCTTCTTTGCTGCGGCCGAAACCACAAATACCCCTTGGCACACATCACTGCTCCGGAAATCGGTTTAATGGCGCATGGACAAGTTCCGCGCCATGGGCACCTTCGTGCAGATCGCCGACGCCGGCAGCCTCACGGCGGCGGCCTGGGCATCGGGCACCTCGCTGCCCGCGGTGGTGCGCTCGCTCGCGGCCTACGAAGCCGAGCTGGGTGTGCGCCTGTTCAACCGCACCACGCGCCGCATCTCGCTCACCGAAGAGGGCCGCCGCCACCTGGAGAGCTGCCGCGCGCTGCTGGCCGCGGTGGACGACGCCGAGGCCGCGCTCAGGGACGACGCGGCCGAGCCCACCGGCCACCTCAACATCACCGCGCCGGTGCTGTTCGGCCAGATGCACGTGGCGCCCATCGTCACGCGCTTCGTGCAGCAGCACCGCCAGATGCGCTGCCGCGTGATGCTGATGGACCGGGTGGTGAACCTGCTCGAGGAAGGCATCGACGTGGGCATCCGCATCGCCCACCTGGAAGACTCCAGCCTGGTGGCGTTGCCGCTGGGCGAGATCCGCCGCGTGGTGGTGGCCAGCCCCGCGTTCCTGCGCGAGCACGGCGTGCCGGCGCACCCGAACGAGCTGCTCAAGGCCAACTGCGTGCGCCTGGTGGACCACTCGCCCACCTGGGGCAACTTCCGCGACGGCGGCAAAATGCTCAAACTCAGCGTCAGCGGCAACCTCGAGTTCAACCACATCGCGCCGGCCGTGCAGGCCTGCGCGGCCGGCGCGGGCTTCGGCCAGTTCCTCTCGTACCAGGTCGCACCGCTGCTGGCGACCGGCGCCTTGCAGACCGTGCTGGAGGACTTCGAGGACGCGCCCCGACCGATCCACGTGGTGTACCCCCACGCCCGCCTGCTGCCCGCGCGCACGCGGGCCTTCATCGATTTCATCCGCCAGGAACTCAAGGGCTTCGAGCCCGGGAACAACAGACCATGAGCACTTCCACTTCAACTTTCGACTTCGACCTTTTCGTGATCGGCGGCGGCAGCGGCGGCGTGCGCGCCGCGCGCATGGCCGCGCAACGCGGCGCGCGCGTGGCGCTGGCCGAGGTGCTGGGCACCGACGGCCTGGGCGGCACCTGCGTCAACGTGGGCTGCATCCCCAAGAAGCTCTACAGCTACGCCGCGCACTACGGCGAGTCGTTCGAGGAATCGCACGGCTTCGGCTGGGAAGGCGAGAAACCCACGTTCAACTGGGCCACGCTCAGGAAGAACCGCGCGCAGGAGATCACCCGCCTCAACGGCGTCTACGGCAACCTGCTGCGCGGCTCGGGCGTGACGGTGTTCGACGCGTTCGCCCGCCTCAACGGCGCGCACGGCGTCGCGCTGTCCACGCTCAACGCCGACGGCTCGCCCGGGCACCAGGAATTCACCGCGAAACACATCCTGATCGCCACCGGTGGCACGCCGCATGTGCCGCACTTCACCGGCCGCGAGCACGTCATCACCTCGAACGAGATCTTCGACGTCGAGCCCTTTCCGCAGCGCCTGGTGATCGTGGGCGGCGGCTACATCGCCTGCGAGTTCGCCTCCATCTTCAACGGCCTGGGCGCGAAGGTCACGCAGCTCTACCGCGGCGAACAGGTGCTGCGCGGCTTCGACGACGAGATCCGCCACTTCGTCGCGGGCGAGATGGTCAAGGCCGGCGTGGACCTGCGCCTGAACGCGGGCGTGGTCGACGTGCGCAAGACCGCGGACGGCCTGCGCGTGGAATGCGAAGGCGGCGCCGTGCTGATGGCCGACGCCGTGCTCTACGCCACCGGCCGCGTGCCCAACGTGAAGGACATGGGCCTGGAGGCCGTGGGCGTGGTGCAGGGTGCGCAAGGCGAGGTGGTCGTCAACGCGCACTACCAGACCAACGTGCCCAATGTGTACGCCATCGGCGACGTGACCAACCGCGTACAGCTCACGCCGGTGGCCCTGGGCGAGGCCATGGTGGTGGTGGACCAGCTGTTCGGCCCGGCCACCGGCAAGGCCGCGCGCAGCATGGGCTACGAGTTCATCCCCACCGCCGTGTTCACGCATCCGAGCATCGGCACCGTGGGCTACAGCGAGGCGGCCGCGCGCGAGAAGTTCGGCGCGGTGACGATCTTCCGCAGCGAGTTCAAGGCGCTCAGGCACACGCTCTCGGGCAGCACCGAGCGCACGCTCATGAAGCTGGTGGTGGAGACCGCGAGCGACCGCGTGGTGGGCCTGCACATGGTGGGCGCCGAGGCCGGCGAGATCGTGCAGGGCTTCGCGGTGGCCATGAAGGCCGGCGCCACCAAGGCGGTGTTCGACAGCACCATCGGCATCCACCCCACGGCGGCCGAAGAGTTCGTGACCATGCGCGAACCCGTCAAGGCCTGAGAGGGATTCCGTTCACGGGACTGGTCAGAGCGCCCACAACAGCGCCATCGCCAACGCTGTGTGCCCCCACAGGCCGGGCAGCAACCACAGCGCAAACCGGCGCCCGCCCA
This sequence comes from Comamonadaceae bacterium, assembly GCA_003599455.1. GTDB lineage: Bacteria > Pseudomonadota > Gammaproteobacteria > Burkholderiales > Burkholderiaceae_C > Hydrogenophaga. The sequence goes on along the minus strand of QZKF01000008.1, from coordinate 3,430 downwards.
CCAGCGCGGCGGTCACGCTCTTGCTCGCGGCGTGCACCGCGAGCGCCGCCATCATGGCGTGATGGCCGACGGGCGCTGGCGGCCCTGCGCTGAACACCGCCGCCAGCGCCGAATGCAGATCGGCCAGCGCCCCGAGCAGCGTGCCGACGATGAGGCCGGCCTCGCCCAGCCACAGCGTGAGCGCGTGCACCAGCGCCTGGATGCCGGCCAGCAAGGCCGCCACGGCTGCGGCGCCCTTGAGGCTGAACATGCGCTCGTCCTGTTCCACGGCCACCGCAGCGGCCTCTGGCGGCGCGCCGCGCACCAGCCAGCCACCCCAGACCAGCGCCAGCAAGGCGCCCGACAACGAGGGCCAGACCAGGTGCGCCAGCCAGGCCGGCTGCACGGCAGCGGCCACCAGCAGCAACTGCAGCAGGGTCGACACGCAGCTCAACAAGGCGCCCCCGGCCATCAGGCGCGCGCCGCTGCGGCCCTCGCGCACGGCCAGTCCCAGCGTGGCGATGGTGGCCGTGCTCGACACGAAGCCCGAGGCCAGGGCCGAGAGCGCCACCGCATGCCGCGCCTGCAACAGCCGGCGCGCGAGGTGGGCCGCGGCCTGCACGCCCAGCAGCAGGGCCAGCAACTGGACGATCACATGCGGATTGAGCGCATTGCCCCACAAGGGCCGGTCGGGCACCAGCGGCAGCGCCATCAGCACCAGCGCGGCGAGCACGATGCCGTCGCGCACCTCGGCCGGGCGCAGCCAGTGGCGCGCGAAGCGGTGCAGCCGCTCGCGCCCGGCGAGCAGGGCCGTGAGGCCGGCGGCCAGCGCGGCCGCCAGCGGCAGGCTCCAGGCGCAGAGCACGCCGATCAGGTAGGTCAGCAGCAGGGCGATCTCGGTGGTCACGCCCGGGTCGTCGGATCGGTCGCGCCAGTAGGCCACCACGCCCAGCGCCGCCACGAAGGCCGCGCCGGCGACCACCAGGCCGGTGATCTGCGTGAGCGCCGCCGCCGCGCCGGTGACGCAGACCAGCGCGAAGCTGCGCAGCCCGGCCAGCGCGCGGCCCGGCCCTTCGCCCTTGCGGCGTTCGCGTTCGATGCCGATCAGCAGACCGCAGCCCAGCGCCGCGGCCAGGGTGGCGGCGGCGCCGGCCAGCGCGGGCGAAGCGGGATCGGGCATGCAGTCTCCTGGTCGGTGCGTGCGGCGTGAGACACACCGGCGCGCCACAATAGCGCCATGCACAAGACACCCGACTTTACCGCCCCCCTCTTCTTCCGCGACCCGGCCGCGGCCCTGGCCCAGGTGCAGCGCATCTACCAGGACAACGTGGACTTCCTGCGCCAGTGCATGCGCGATTTCGTCACCGGCGGCGACTTCGCCCACACCCACGTGCGCGCCTGCTACCCCTACGTGCGGCTGCACACGCACAGCGTCTCGCGCCAGGGCGCCGCGCCCGACAGCCCGCCCTTCAAGAAGCTGAGCTACGGTTTCGTCGCCGGCCCCGGCCGCTTCGAGACCACCCTCACCCGCCCCGACCTCTACAGCGACTACTACCTCGAGCAGTTCCGCCTGCTGCTGGCCAACCACGGCGGCGAGCTCGAGGTGGGCACCAGCGCGCAGCCCATCCCGATCCATTTTTCCTTCGCCGAGCACGACCACGTGGAGGGCAGCCTGGACCTGGCGCGCCGCGCGCTCATGCGCGACGTGTTCGACCTGCCCGACCTCACCGCCATGGACGACGGCATCGCCAACGGCACCCACGAGCCCAAGCCCGGCGAGTCGCACCCGCTCTCGCTTTTCACGGCACCACGGGTCGACTACTCGCTGCAGCGCCTGCGCCACTACACCGGCACCGCGCCCGAGTGGTTCCAGAACTTCATCCTGTTCACCAACTACCAGTTCTACATCGACGAGTTCATCCAGCTCGGCCACGCCGAGATGGCGAACCCCGAGAGCGAGTACATCGCCTTCGTCGAGCCGGGCAACGTGGTGATGCGCCGCACCGGCCTGGCCGCCGAGACCGGCGACGAACTGGGCCACGCGCCGCCGCGCCTGCCGCAGATGCCGGGCTACCACCTCATGCGCAGCGACCGCAGCGGCATCACCATGGTCAACATCGGCGTCGGCCCGGCCAACGCCAAGACCATCACCGACCACATCGCCGTGCTGCGCCCGCATGCCTGGCTCATGCTCGGCCACTGCGCCGGCCTGCGCACCAGCCAGCAGCTGGGCGACTACGTGCTGGCCCACGCCTATGTGCGCGAAGACCACGTGCTCGACGAAGAGCTGCCGCTGTGGGTGCCGATCCCCGCGCTGGCCGAGATCCAGCTCGCGCTGGAGGCCGCCGTGGCCGACGTGACCGGCGTGCCGCCGGCCGAGCTCAAGCGCATCATGCGCACCGGCACCGTGGCCAGCACCGACAACCGCAACTGGGAGCTGCTGCCCGACAACAAGCCGCAGCGCCGGTTTTCACAATCGCGCGCGGTGGCGCTCGACATGGAAAGCGCCACCATCGCCGCCAACGGCTTTCGCTTCCGCGTGCCCTACGGCACCCTGCTCTGCGTGAGCGACAAGCCGCTGCACGGCGAGATCAAGCTGCCCGGCATGGCGAACCACTTCTACCGCGAGCGCGTCGACCAGCACCTGCGCATCGGCATCCGCGCCGTCGACCTGCTGCGCGAAGGCGGGCCGGACCAGCTGCACAGCCGCAAGCTGCGCAGCTTTGCCGAGGTGGCGTTCCAGTAGAGGCGCCCGCGGGGGCGTCAGTTGCGCCCCGCCCGCACCAGCTCCAGCGTTTCGCTGACCCATGCGCTGCTGGCCGCGCCCGCACTCGATCGAAAATCGACCGTGAAGCGAACCACCCGCTTCAGGGCAGGCGCGTACCAGACTGTGGCGCGGTAGGGCACGTTGAAATGAAAGTTCCCGAAGACCCGGCCATGCCAGCCCTGCAGGTCGATGCGCACCGCGCTGTATTCGACCTCGCCCACGCGAAGCGTCTGCTCGGGCGAGGCCACGGCCGTCAGGTCGTAGGTGGCGGGCTGGCTCTGCCAGCTGGCGGATACCTTGAGCGGGCGCACGCCGCTCATCACCTGCCCCCCGGGCGCCCAGCCCCCGGGCGGTGTCACCAGGTCGAGTTCGACCAGCGCCGCTGAAGTGGCGCCCAGCACCAGGCCTGCCGGGTCCTCCACGCGCGCGCCGCCGTTGAAGATGACGCGGCCGCCCTCCACCCGATCCACCTTCAGATTCACCACACTCTTCAGGTTCGTCTGCTGATCGGTGGTCACGTACTCGAACCAGTCACCGGGCAGCCGCTGCGCGGTCAGCTCCAGGGGTGCCGGGCGCGCCGCCGCGGCGATGGCCGCCGCGCGGGCGGCGTTGGCGGCCGCGCGCTGCTCGAGCATCTGGCGCCCGCGCTCCGGCAGTTCGGCCACGCGCTGGGCCGGCACCGCC
>QZKF01000079.1 GCA_003599455.1 Comamonadaceae bacterium | reverse complement strand
ACGAGTTCCGCTACGCCCCGCAGTTCGCGATCATCCCCAAGTAAGTTCTGCGCGGACCGGCCTGAACAACAGCCCCTCACGCTGCCGCGTGAGGGGCTGCTTCTTTTGGGGCCGGTGGCGGTCAGAAGCCGTCGGAGCGCAAGGCGTTCTTGACGTAGCGTTGCAACTCGCGCTGCAGGCTGGACTTGCTCCAGTACATGCGCCGTGCTGCGGCCTTCAACAGCCGCAGCTTCTCGCGCGGCGAAAAAGGTGCGGTGGCGATGATCTTCAGGTAGTCGCCGTACAGCGTCCACGACTGGTACGCCGCCTTGTCCGGGAACCAGTCGGCATTCGAGGCATGGCCGGTCGAGTTGCTCGCGTGCAAGCGCTTGAAGGCCAAGCGCTCGGGCAACTCCTGGAACTTGCCGAACTGGGCCAGCCGGCACAACAAGGCACGGTCGCCGCCGTAATAGGTCGGAAACAGTGGGGTCTGCTTCAGCGCCGAAGACCGGATCAGTCCTTCGCAGGCAGTGACCCAATGACCGGCCTGGATGGCAAACACCATGCGGTCCACCGGGTCGGGTGACGGCAGGTGCCAGCCCGGATATTCCACCACCAGCTCGCGCTGCTGCTCGTCCATGAACAAGGTCTTGGCATAAACCAGCACTGTCTGCGGATCGGCATCCAGCACGTCCACGCAGCGCTCGATGAGCGTGGAGCCACATCCGTCGTCGGCCGCCGCCCACTTGAAGTACTCGCCCGAGGACAGCTGGAACACCCGGTTGAAGTTGCGGTACAGGCCGATGTTCGTGTCGTTGCGGTGGTAACGAACCCGTGGGTCGCGCTCCACGTACTCGCGGCAGATTTCGGGAGTCCGATCGGTCGAAGCGTTGTCCGAGATGATCAGCTCGAAATCACCGTAGGTCTGCGCGAGGATGGCTTCAATGGCCTGCGGCAGGTACCGCTGGCCGTTGAAGACGGGCAGCCCGATGCTGACTCTTGGGTGGGATGGATGCGCCATGCCGGTGTCTCTTCCTGACAGCTTGTCCGCGCCGGGCGGCAGCAGCTGTCTGTCTCGCTCAACGCTGCCACACTTTCCAGGGACAGTCGCCACGACCCTCCATGCGATCGTAGGTGATCTTGTCCTTGAAGGTGTCCATCTGCTGCCAGAAGCCGGTGTATTGGTGCACGCGCAGCTTGCGCGCCTGGATCAGCCGCTGGAAGGGCTTCTCGACCAGCTCATCCCCCTCTTCCATGTAGTCGAATATCTCGCGGCGCATGCAGAAATAGCCGGCGTTGATCCAGAAATTCGCCTCGTGCATCGGGCCGAAGGCGGTCACCGTGCCGTTCTCTTCGCCACTGACGCCATGGAAGGACTGCGCCGACGACACGCCCACCATGCTCACCACGGCATCGCTCTGCTGGAACTCCGCCACATGCCGATCCAGCGGCAGGTCGGTCAGGGCATCGGCGTAGTTGGCCAGGAACATCTCCTCATCGCCGATGTGCTTGCGCACACGCAGCAAACGCTGGCCGATGTTGGCGTGCAGCCCGGTGTCGACGAAGGTGATGCGCCAGTCGTCGATGTCACTCGAGAGCAGTTCGACCTTGCGTCCGCCCTCGGACAGCACGAAGTCGTTCGACAGGCATTCGTTGTAGTTGAGGAAGTACTCGCGGATCATGTCCCCGCGGTACCCCAGGCACAGGATGAACTCGCGATGGCCGAAATGGGCGTAGTACCGCATCAGGTGCCAGATGATCGGCCGGGTTCCGATGTTCACCAGGGGCTTGGGCACAGTATCCGAATGCTCGCGCAGGCGTGTCCCCAACCCACCACAAAACAGCACCACTTTCATCGTTCGACTCCTTGTTGTTCAATCTTCCCGCAGTTGGAGCAGGCCCACCCGTTCCAGCGCCTGTGCGGCGTCGGCAACGGTGTCAAAGGGCAGTTCGGCTCGCTGCGCTATCTGCAAAAGGCTGCGCTGGCCATCGGACTGGTTCAGCACCCACAGCAGAGCGTGTTCGAACGCCCCCGGGTGCCCACCGCCAGTGGGTCGGTACAGCCCACGCTTGCCCAGCATGGGCTCGCATTTGGGATTCAGGTTGACGTAGCACGCCTCCCGGTCCGCCGCCCTCAACAGCGCGGCGCAGGCCGCCATCGACTCGGCCAGCGCCTGCCTGTCGATCAGGTCGAAGTTGTCGGCGGAGCTGTGGTACTGCGGGTACTCGTTGTTCGGCGTTCGCGTCAGTCGGCCCACCGGCAGATTGAAACCCGGCGAGCACAACTGCCGTTCGTCATAGCCATAGGGTGAGAACGGGATCAGCCGCGACCCCGGCGCGATGCGGGGCAAGAGGTACTCGGCCAAACGGTCGATGCCGGCGTCCTCACGCCGGCTGCGCTTGTAGGTCAGCGGACCACGATCGCCCAGCAGGCCGATGACGAGGCCGTTGCGCACCTGTCCCAGCCTCGATTCATTGCGCGCCAGCCAGGTGATGGAGCCGATCGTTCCAGGGGCGAAAACGAACCGGTAGGTCAGTCGCGGCGGCGCGCCGCGCATCAGTTCGGCCGCCAGCGCCGTGGCCACCGCAATGCCGGTGAGATTGTCGTTGCACAAGCCTGGGTGGCAGACGTGCGTGAAGACCAGGAATTCCTGCTCGCTGCGCCCCGCGACCACGCACTCGGCGTACGTCAGGTGCCCCGGTGTCAGCGTGCTGTCGATGAAAACTTCGTACGTGCCATCGGGCAGCGATTCGAGCTGGCGGTGTGGCAGGCAGAAACCCCAGGCCTCGCGGTAGTAGCTGGTGCGGTAGGGAATCCATTCCGGGTGGTCGGGCAGGCTGTGCAGGTGGGGTCGCAGTTCGGCCAGCGTCATGTGCGCGTGCACCGGCGTGCTGTAGCTCATGAGGTGCAGGGTGTGCTGGCTCAGATCCACCACCTTGTTCCCGGCAGGGTCCTTGATCCAGGCCTCGCGCACGTTCCACTCCTGGGGCACCACCCAGTCGAAGACCGGCAGGCCCGAAGGCACCTCGTGCATCTGCAGGGGAAGGCGCTCGCCCACCGCGGCCAGGGTCTCGCGCACGCCATCGCCGGTGATGCTGCGACACACCGGAAACAGGCGTTCCATGAGCACCCAGGCCTCGTCGGCCCAGCCCGCGCAGTCGGCCGCGCCCTGGATACCGGGGAAGAGACCCTCGCTCATGGCATCTGATGCAGCAGGCGGCGGTAGGCCGCGGGATCGAAGTCGGGGCAGTCGCGATCGCGATCCAGCAGGATCACGCCGTCCCGGATCGGCCAATCGATGCCCAGCGCAGGGTCGTCCCAGCGCAGTCCGTAGCCCAGGCCGGGCGCGTAGTGGTCCGTCATCTGGTAGGCCACGTCGCACTCGTCCTCCAGCGTCTGGAAACCGTGCGCCATGAGCGGCGGGATGTAGAGGGCGCGACCCGTTTCGGCCGAGAGTTCCACGCCGAAATGCGCGCCGAAGGTCGCAGAGTCCGGCCGAAGGTCGACAATCACGTCGAAGATGCTCCCGCGCGTGCAGCGCACCAGCTTGGCCTCGCGCGAGGGCGGCAACTGCAGGTGCATGCCCCGCAGCGTGCCACGCCGCCGGTTGCGCGACAAGCTGGCCTGCACCATCCGGCTGTCCAGCCCGTGCTCGGCGAATTCGCGCTCGCACCAGGTGCGCGCGAACAGGCCGCGCCCATCCTCGTTGGCCTCGATGTCGACGACGAACGCGCCCGCCAGCGGAGCCGGGGTGAATTTCATGACCTCGCCCAGTAGAAGTCCGAATCGATCTGGCCGGTGGACTGCAGGTACTTGAGTTGCTTGAGGCGGGTGAACGCCCGGAAGGCGTAGGTGTCAGGCGACATCTGGATGCGCTCGAAAATGCGGCGCAACTGCTCGGCACCCGATCGCGCATCGTGGCGGCAGGTAAAGCCCGGCAACTCCTTGTGGATACGTTCGAAGTTCACCCGGTAGCTGCGCGTGTCGCCGCTGGGCGGCCCGACGCTGACCTCGCAACCCGGGAAGGTCTCGGCGACGATCTGCGCCAGCTCGCGGATGCGGTAGTTGTCTGCGTTCTGGCCGACGTTGAAGACCTTGCCACGCACCGCGTCCTCGGGTGCCACCAGGGAGCGGTAAATGGCCTCGCAGATGTCTTCCACATGCACCACCGGCCGCCACGGGCTGCCATCACTGATCATCGCGATCTTCCCGGTGGTCCAGGCCAGCGCGCACAGGTCGTTGATCACGATGTCGAAACGCATGCGGGGCGAGGGCCCGTAGGCGGTGGCATTGCGCAGGAACACCGGACAGAAGTCCTTGCCCGCCATCTTGCCGACGTCGCGCTCGACCAGCACCTTGCACTCGGCGTAGGCGGTCTGCGGATTGACCGGCGCAGTCTCGTCCAGGAAGTCGCCGGCGCCAGCGCCATAAACGCTGCACGACGAGGTATAGACGAAGCGTCGGATGCCGGCCTGGCGCGCCTTCTCGGCCAGGGCGACCGAGCCCAGGTGGTTGATCTGGTGGGTCACGGCCGGGTTGTTCTGGCCCAGCGGGTCGTTGGAAAGTTCGGCCAGGTGCGCCACCGCGTCGCAGCCCTGCAGGTCTTCCACCTGCACGCGGCGCAGGTCCTTGTTGAGGGTCTGCGGACTCATCGACATCTGCACGTCGTCGCTGTAAAGCCAGCCGTCGCGGTAGAACCCGGTGTCCAGGCCCACCACCTGCAGGCCGCGCTGCGCCAGATACGGTCCGAGGACCGCGCCGATGTACCCATTCACGCCTGTCACGAATACCTTCATCTTCACCTCTTGTGGTTTGTGTTGTTTGCGCCGTGCGTCTCGATCACAGCACCGTCACTTCAGGGATCGGGATCACGAACTGCCCGCCCCACTCCCGGATGTACGCGGTCTGCTGCATGATTTCCTCTTTCAGGTTCCATGGCAGCAGCAGCAGGTAGTCGGGCCGCGTCTCGCGGATCGCGTCGGGGTGCAGGATGGGGATGTGCGTGCCCGGCGTGAAGCGGCCGTACTTGTGCGGATTGCGGTCCACCGTGTAGTCCAGGAAATCCTGCCGGATGCCGCAGTAGTTCAACAGCGTGTTGCCCTTGCCCGGTGCGCCATAGCCAGCCACGGATTTGCCGGCACGCTTGGCCTCGATCAGGAACGCCAGCAGCTTGCGCTTGGTCTCGCGCACGCGCTCGGCAAAGTCGGCATAGGTCTCCAGCCGGGTGAACCCCTTGTCCAGCTCGCGCTGGCGCAGAGCCGTCACGCGCTCGCCCACCGGCTTGGTCGCATCGTTGTCGTGGCGGGCATAGATGCGCAACGAGCCCCCGTGCGTCGGCAGTTCCTCCACATCGAACAGCGTCAGGCCGTGGTGGGCGAAGATGCGCTCGACCGTGGTGAACGAAAGGTACGAGAAGTGCTCGTGGTAGATGGTGTCGAACTGGTTCTGCTCCATCAACTGCTGCAGGTGGGGGAACTCCATGGTGATCACGCCACCAGGCGCCAGCAGCAGCTTCATGCCGCCCACGAAATCGTTGATATCGGGCACATGGGCGAGCACGTTGTTGCCCAGCAGCAGGTTGGCCTGGCCATGTTCGCGGGCGATCGCGCCGGCACTGTCGCGGCCGAAGAAGCAGACCGTCGTCGGAATGCCCTTGCCGACCGCGACCTCGGCCACGTTGGCCGCTGGCTCGATGCCCAGGCACGGCACGCCGGCTCGAACGAAGTGCTGCAGCAGGTAGCCGTCGTTGCTGGCGATCTCCATCACTTTGGACGCAGCGCCGAAGCCGAAACGGCCGACCATCTGCTCCGTGTAGCGGCGGGCGTGCTCGACCCAACTGTCCGAGTACGAGGAAAAGTAGGCGTAGTCGGAGAAGATGTCCGACGGCGCCACGTACTCCTCCAGTTGCACCAGGAAACACTGGTCGCACACCCATGCACACAGCGGATAGAACGGCTCCATGTGGTTGAGCTGGTGCGGCTCGATGTGCGTCTGGCACAGCGGCGACATGCCCAGGTCGACGAACCGGTGTTTCAGGCGCGCGCCGCAAAAGCGGCAGCAGGCCTGCGTGTTCAGCGCTGCGGTGGCCGCGCGGCTGTCGGTGGCGGGAAGTGCTTGGTCGGCGATCTGGCTCATGGCGGTACTTGGATCCGTTTCAGACGATGACAACACCAGGCCTCCCGAACACGCCGGAAGGCTGTTTGGAAAACTCCGTTAACTCGTGGACAACACCAGCTTGCGCGAATAGAAGGCCTCGGCATATCCGCTGGGCGCATTGCATTCGATGCCACGCAGACGCATGATGGCTTCGAAAGTCTCGGGCGTGAACCAGGTCCGCTGCAGCTGGGTCTTGAAGGTGCGCATCAGCAGATTCACCTTGCGCTGGACCGCCGCCTTGCTGACGGGCACGAACACCGACGGTGAACCGAGACCTCCATCGTATTTGGGAATTTCATACTCCAGGATCAGGTGGTCGCGAAAGGTGTTCCAGGTCAGTTCCCCGGTGATCCGGTGGTCCTGGTGCAGATCGTCCCGGCAATGCGTGAACACGACGTCCGGCCTGGCCGACACCTTGAGCGTCTCGAAGTATTCCTTGATCGCGGGCATCTCCGAAGGGAAATATGACCCACGAAAGTCCTCGATGCAGACCACTTTGTCACGCACACCACGCAGCAGGGCCTGCGCGGCGCGCAGCGCCTCGGGCCGGCGCTGCGCGCCCGAACTCAGCACCACCCAGTGCACGCTCGCATGGGGGTGGCGCTTGAGCAGCTCGATCACGGTGCCACCGCAGCCGATCTCGATGTCGTCGCAGTGCGCTCCGATGAACAGAAAGCGCGGCGGCCGAGAGGCCGTGGCGCCCAGATCTACGCTCAGCATGTTGATGACTCCCTGAACACCCCGAGGCCGGGGGCCCTCCCACGTCAGAGACCAAGACGATCGGCATGCCACCCCGGACGGACGACCTGCACAACGCATGGCCACCGAAGAAGGCACAGTTTTGTACAAAGGACTCCGGCCAATCCACGCCGGATAGAATCCTTACGTGTGACGAAGTGTAATGCTGCAGGTCCATCGCGCCACACGCCCAATGGCGGGCGGGAGGCATTGCACAGCGGTCATGGTGACTTCGGTCACGCATTTGCGTGGCATGCAGCCACCGGGCGCACTCAATCTGTATAGCATCGACAGGCTGTCATGGATGCCAACGACCATGTTGGCCGATGCCTGCGGCCCTCCGCGCGCCGCGTGACCGAAACGACCGCCCCGGACTTCCGGGCATCCACTCTTTCGCTTCAGACCATGGCCTCCATCATCGAGAGAATCCGGCGCAGACTCATCACCGACTACCAGAAGAAGCGGTACATGCAGGTGGCCAGCCAGGTCTTGCAGACGCCCGCTCTGCGTCCGGGCGACAGCCCGTTCATGGCGCTTTCCATGGTCCAGCAGCGCGACGTCATTCCCTATCTGGTCGCCATCAAGTCCTTTTCTCGGGTCACGCGGCCGCAGCGCATCACCATCGTCTGCGATCCGAGCATCGGCGAGACCGAACGCGCGTTGTTCAAGAAGCACATCCCCTTCGTCGAACTGCGGCGCGCACAGGAATTTCAGGACGCACGCATTCCCAAGGGCGGGACCTGGGAACGCCTGGCGGCCATCGCGAGCTATTCATCCGACAACTACGTGGTGCAGCTCGACGCAGACACCCTGACCGTCGCCCCCCTGGACGAGGTGAGTTCCGCCATCCGCTCGCACCACGGCTTCGTGCTCGGAGAAAAGGCCGACCAGCAGATCCTGACGCTGGAGCAAGCCTCGCACCACAGCACGGACTGGGAAAACCGCCACATCCAGGCGCTGGCCGAAAAGCGCATGGTCGAGGCCGGCCTGAGCCTGCCGCTGTACACGCGCGGCTGCAGCGGTTTCACCGGATTCCCCCCCAATGCGCACATGCAGGCGCACATGTTCGAGTTTTCGGCGAAGATGGCGCAATGCACCAAGGGGCGCTGGTCGGAATGGGGCACCGAGCAGGTCACCTCCAACTACCTGGTGGCCAATGCGCCGCAGTCGCGCGTGCTGCCCTACCCCAAGTACTCAACGCCGGAAGTCCGGATCGATGAGATCGCGTTCTTCCACTTCATCGGCTATGTGCGCTACACCAACAGCCTGTACCGGGAAAAGACCCGATCCATCCTGCCACGGCTCCATGAGCCCTTGCAATGACCCGTGCGATGGCCCCCCGGTCAATCGCGCTCTTCGCCGACCGATGACGATCTGACATGGCCAACCTGCGTGCCTCGCTGCTGATCACCTTCCTCTCCTCCAACGGGGCGACGGCGGTGCAGTTGGTGGTGACCGTCATCCTGGCGCGTCTGCTCAGCCCGGAAGAAATCGGGATCTATTCCATGACGGCGGTCATGGTGTCGATGGCACACATCTTCCGGGACTTCGGGGTCGCCAGCTACCTGCAGCGCGAAAAGGAACTCACCCGGGAGAGCGTGGGCGCCGCCTTCGGCGTGCTGATCGCCACGTCCTGGACCATCGCCGTGGCGATGTTCAGCGTCAGTGGCTGGGTCGCCGTGTTCTTCGGCCAGCCCGGTATCCAGTCCGTGATGCGGGTGCTGGCCCTGGGGTTCGTCTTCATTCCCTTTGGCGCCATCACCAACAGCCTGCTCACCCGCGACTACCGGGCCAAGGAGCAGGCCTATGCCTACGTTGCGGGCACCTCCGCCTACGCCTTCACCGCCGTGTGGCTGGCCTACCACGACTTCGGCTACATGTCGATGGCCTGGGCCAACCTGGCCAACATCGTGGCCACCGCCCTCGCCTTCGTGCCGTTCCGGCCCAAGGTGGCGCCCTGGCTCCCGCGCCTGCGCGGCTGGAGAAAAGTGGTCAACTTCGGCGCCGGAGCGGTGCTGGGCAACAGCCTGAACACGGTCAACAACGCCATTCCCGACCTGCTGCTGGGCAAGCTCAGCGGGCCGCACGACGTGGGCATCATGAGCCGCTCGATCTCGACGCCGAACATGCTCAACCAGTTGCTCGGACCGACGGTGAACTACGCGGTGCTGCCCTACCTGTCCAAAACACACCACGCGGGCGAGTTCCTCTCGACGCCCCTGGCGCGTGCGGTGGCCTACATCACGGTGGTGATGTGGCCGGCCCTGGCCGTGACCCACATCTACGCCCAGCCCATCATCCAGTTCCTCTACGGCGACCAGTGGCTGGAATGCGTGCCCATCGTGCAACAGGTCTGCCTGATGTTCGCGGCGGTCGCCCCCTTCCTCTTCAACAACGCGGCCTACATGGCCATCGGCCGGCCCTACCTCACGTCGCTGCCCACACTGCTGGACATCGGCCTCAAGGCCGTGGGCGTGGCCATGCTGTACGACGGCACGCTGCGCTCGTTCGCCTGGGTGCTGGTGCTCTCCAGCCTGATCATGTACCCGGTGCATGTCTACCTGCTCAAGCGCATCCTGCACTTCCAGCGGCGCGCATTCCTGCTGGCCCAGACGAAGAGCCTGCTGGTGGCCGCCGTCTGTGCCAGCGTGGCACTGATCGCCCACCACTTCACCCTCGGCATGCATGCCGCCTTGCAGCTGCTCGTGATCGCGCTCATCGCACCAGTGGTCTGGCTGTTGAGCGTCTGGCTCGTCAACGCGCCGTTCCGTCACGAACTGGAAATGATGGTCACGCGCGTGCCGTTCGTGTCGCGGCTGATCCGCGGTCACTGAGACGTCGATCCGGCGGGTGCATGCGCACCGCCGCTCAGCGGTGGCTGATGGTTTTCAGGAATTCGATGGCGCGCACCCGGTGCGAGTTGAGCTGCCCTATCAGAGGCCAGGACATCGCACGCGCCGAGCCCCGGGGATAACCAGCCCGGACGCCATGAAGCGCCCAGCGCAGGAAACGCTGCCGGGCGGTCTGGAGTTGCTCGCGCGCGGCGGCATCCAGCGTCCAGCCATCCACCCGCACGGCACCCTGCAGGATCCGGTCGATCGCCGCGATGCGCGCCATCGCACCGACATAGTGGTTGGTGGTCGAGCGCGACAGCGAACCCGGATTGATGCGCGCCATGTAGAGGACGTCGGGCACCCGGCCGATGCGCCGCCCGGCCAGCGCCAGCACCAGGAACGGCTGGAAATCCTCGCCATTGCGGTCGGTGGTGTAGCCACCAGCCTCGACCAGGGCACTGCGACGCCACAGCACCGACGCGGGGTGAAAATCGAAGTTGCGCGTCAGCAGGCGCGCGGCCAGGTCGTCGAGCCACTCGACCCGGTCGTCGGGCTTGGGCATCTGCTCCAGCCGCGTCCGCAGCTCGGCATCCTCCACGAACTCCACGTGCTTGCAGACCACCCCATCCGGCGCCGCATCGCCCTGGGCGACACGCAACTGGCAGGCGAGCTTGGCAGGGTGCCAGACGTCGTCCGAATCGATGAAGGCCAGCCACTTGTGGCCGGAGAGAGCCACCGCGGCATTGCGCGCCACGCCGATGCCGCCATTCTTCTGGCGCACGACCGTCATGCTCGGGAAGATGGGCCGGTAGGACTCCAGGATCTCGGCGCTGCCATCGGTGCTGCCGTCATCGACCACGACCAGATCGAAGTCCGCGAAGGTCTGGGCCTTCAGGGAATCCAGCGCCTGGCGCAAAGTGGCCGCGGCGTTGTAGACGCACATGGCCACACAGATTTCGTTGCTCATGGCGATCTCCGGTCGGTATCAGCCACGGGGCATCAGGCGGACGCCTGATGCCGTTTGGCATTCAGCCGGTACAGCAGGTACAGCGCGATGAACGCGCCGAACAGGCGGTAGGACTGGAAGACGTTCAGGACGGAGTCCCGAAAGTAGTTCAGGAAACCCAGGTTCTGGCTGACCAGAAAGAACGAGAACCCCAGCGCCAGCAGCCACCGCACGTCGCCACCGCGCTCGTCGAGCACGACTTTCAACATCAGTGCGTAGATCGGCAGCAGGATGGCGTAGTGATGCTCCCAGGCGATGGGCGACGCCATGGACACGCCCAGCACGATGAAGGCGAGGTCGAGCACGTTGGCCTTTTCCTTGCGCCGCAGCAAGAGCGTCGTTCCCAGCAACACGATCGACGAACCGAGCGTGGCGACGTACACCACGAGATTGAAGGGCGGGAACTCATGAGCCGACCACTTGAAGTTGCTGCCATTGAACAGCAGGCGGTTCATCAGTCCATTGATGGACTGGTTCTGGAAAAACGCCTCGCCGCGCTGCCCGATGTAGGACAGCACGGAGAGGTAGTCGAAGAAGTTCTGCAGACCGTAGAGCAGCACGGCCGGAACGGCGAGGGCTGCAAACGTGGCGAGCCCCGATCCAACGAACCTCCATTCCCGTCGCAACAGGCCCCAGAGGAAGATGACAGCCCACTGCGGCTTGATCGCGCAGCAGATGCCCAGCAGCACACCCGCGACAACCGGTTTTCCAAACATCCAGGCCAGCAGCGTCAGCGCCACCAGCAAGGTGATCCAGGTCTGGATCTGCCCCAGCATCCAGGCCTTGCTCACCGGGTAGAACGTCAGCGTGATCGCCAGAATCAGCACCAGATGCCATGCGTTGGCCCATCGGTCCTTCGGGAGGCTGCTCGACCCGTCGGGTTGGCTGTGCAGTGAAAAAATCAGCCAGCTGGCGACACCGATGAGCAACACGCTGACCCACGACACCGCATTGAACAAGGGGTACAACTGCTCACGGGGGTGACCGGTGATTTGCTGGAAGACGTCCAGCGGCAGCAGGCTGGTCAGGGGGTACTGGAACTTGACCTTGTCTTCGAAGAACAGCTTGCGGTAAAGCTGCACGCCTTCGTGCTGGCGAAGGTATTCGATCGCCATCAGCATGGGCTCCCAGGAGTCGGTACCGGCCTCCTCCAAGCGCAGGAAGGCCCATGCCAACGCAGGCGTCGAGGTGGGCTCGCCCAGCGCGAACTGGATGAACCACCCGATGGCCAGGGAGTTGACCAGGAACACCACCGCCAGGACCTGCCAGGCGCTGCGGCACGAGAACCGGCTCAACATGGGAAGGGTCGCCACGCGGGACATGGACTCACACCCTCCCCGACCTGTCGCCCTTGTCTCTGGCGCGTTCGCGCCGGTAGGCGCGGTAGAGGATGTAGACCAGCAGGACGTTGGTGAACAGGATGGCGAGGTTATTGAGCAAGGGAAGACCTCCCGCTGAATCTGGAGAAACGCTCGTACAAGCGGGAGCGGAACGGCAGTTCGATCAGGCGGTACAGCGCGATCGAGGCTACGAAGACGACGGTCACGTAAACCGCGAACTCGGCCGCGCCGATCCCATCGGAAAGGAACTTGATCCAGTCCTTGACGAAGTAATGAATCATGTAGGTCGAATACGAGATCTCGCCCAGGAAAACCAGCGGTCGGGAGGCGAGGACGCGCGACCAGAGCGTGCGCTTGTCGAGCAGCGAGACGATCAACAGCGTGAACAAGGTCGGCGCGAACAGGAAGTCGGGCACGGGTGCGGCGAGCACGGTGCCGGCCAGCAGCAGGCCGAACAGCACGAACGCACGCGTGGCCTGCCTTTGCACCTGCTGCGCGTGGGCGCTGAGGTAGTGGCCCAGGATCAGGCCCATGGTGAACTCGAGCAGGCAGCGGGCAATGCCCAGGCGGCTGATGCTGTGGTCCAGCGAAGCCTGCCCGGTGAGCCCGTACAGCGCGGCCACGCCCAGCAGCAGGAGCAGGTACAGGGAAGGCAGCAGCCAGCGGCCCAGGCCGGCGCCGCGCTTCACGCCGAGCACCAGCAGCGGGAACAACAGGTAGGCCGCGAACTCGGTGCTGATCGACCAAGCCGGGATGTTCCATTCCACCCAGGGCGTGAAGCCCCAGTTCTGCACCAGGAACAGCGACATCACGAAGTACTCGATGCTGTAGCGCGAGCCCAGTTCGCCCGCGCTGGAGAACAGGAGGATGGCCACCGGGTTGACGATGAACAGCAGCAGGATGGCCAGGTGCAGCGGGTAGATGCGCGCAATGCGCTTGAGCAGGAAGGACACCGCCTCGTCCAGGCGCAGTTGTTCGAACTTGCGGTGGTAGTTGATGTAGAGCACCAGCCCGCTGAGGATGAAGAACAGATCGACGGCCAGGTAACCATGGTCAAACAGGCGCAGCACATTCGAACTGTCCGCAGCGGGCATCAAGGTGCGGAAGTGGTAGACGACCACCATCCAGGCGGCAATGCCGCGGATGCCGGTGAGTGCGTCGATGTTGTCGGTTTTCATGCGGTCCTGAGCAGCTTGCCGCTGATGTTGAGGATCCCCACCGCCAGGGCCGCCAGGTAATAGAAGTAGGACTGGAAGCCGATGCCGATGAACGCCCCGCCGACCAGGAAAATGTACAGCGTGAACAGCAAGTAGCGCGCCGCGTCGTTGATCCAGACATCGTCCGGGCCGGTCTTCATGCTGGCGACGCGGGCGAAGGCGTTGCGGGTCAGCAGCACGATCAGCAGGTACATGACGATGCCGGGAATGCCGGTTTCGCCGAGCACCTCGAAGTAGATGCTGTGAAAGGCCTTGCCGGCCACCATGAGCACGGAACCGTCGGAAAGCTCCAGCGCGGTCTGGTTGATGCGGTAGACCTCGAAGCTGCCGCCCAGCGGATGGGTCGCGATGTACTCGAGGGTCCAGAACCACACCGCCACGCGTCCCATGGCGGAGTTTTCCGTATCGTCCCCGATGGTGCCCATGCGCCCGGCCCACTCATCCGAGGTGATCAGGGACAGCAGGAAGCCGGCAACGAGCACGATGACCAGGTAGGCCACCTTGTGGCGGCTGCGCAGGATCAGCAACAGCCCGAGCACGCCGATGCTGATCAGGCCCGTGCGGGCATAGGTGCCAATGGCCGTCAGCAAGGCCATGACGATGAAGAAGATCAGCATCGGCCGCACCCATTTCGCGTCCGGCAACAGGGTCTGCCACTTGTAGAGGTACAGACACATCGGGACCAGCATGACCGCAAACATGGCCAGCGTGCTGCCCTCGCCCAGGCCGGCGTTGCCCATGATCAGGCCCAGCGGCTTGCCATAGCCTCCGCCCGACACCAGCACCTTGATGCCGAACGGAATGCAGTGTGCGATGCCCGAGACCACCAGCGTCCAGAGCATGGCCTCGATGTGCGTGCGCGAGCGCAGGAAGTACGGGATCAGGCAGGAGAAGAGCACGGCCTTGACGGCCCAGTCCCACTTGCGCATCGCCGCGTCCGGCACCTCCGCCCACATGAGGGTCATGGTCATCCAGACGCCGAACATGGCCGTGATCACGGTCGCCGCGCGCAGCCGGATGTCTTCGTCCTTGGGCATACGAAACAGCGACAGGAAGACACACAGGCCCAGGATCAGCGAGACCGGGACCGAGCGAATGATCGAATAGGCGATGTGCTGCGGCGTGAAGATGTCCACCCACACATAGCCCAGCACCAGAATGAATGGCGCCTGGAATCCCATGGCCAGGATGGCCAGGAACACCGACATCAGCAAGATTCCACGCACCGCTCAGTCCTTCCCTGTATCTGCACCCGCGACCGCCGGGTTCGGCGGGTCGGAACGGGCCGGCGCGCGTGGCTCGCCGCGCCGGCTGGCCAGGATGTCACGAAAAAGCCGCAATTGCCCTTCGGTGGTGCTGGCCCACGAAAATCGCTC
>QZKF01000017.1 GCA_003599455.1 Comamonadaceae bacterium | reverse complement strand
CTGAGCGCCACGCCGCGCCGGCCGCCGGCTTCGAGCGCGCGGCCGAGCCAGCCGGTGGCGAGCTCGAACGGGCGCGCGCCGCCGCTCTCCAGCAGTTGCTGCGCGTCGAAGTGCGAGCGCTCGCGGTAGGGGCTGGCCACCGCGTGCACCACCAGCAACTGGCCTTCGGTGTACCAGCGGTGCAGCTGCGGCAGGGCGCCGTGCAGCGCAAACATGGCGTCCAGCGGCAGCGGCGGCGCGGCGGGCGCCAGCAGCGATGCCGTGGCATCGGCCGGCGGGCGCAGCGTGGCCCACTGCGGGTCGCCCACGGCGGGCACGGCGGCCAGGCCGTCGAGCGCGCCGCGCAGCATCACCACCACCAGCTTGCCGCGCGCCTGCGGGCTGTTGGCGAAAGCGGCCTGCATGCCGTGGCCCGCGAGCAGCAGGCCCGCGCCGGCGGCCTGCAGCCAGCGGCGGCGTGGCCAGCCGGGGGTGGGGGGTGTGGGTGTGGTCATTGGGGGCTCCGCGCAATGGGGCGCTCAGCGGCGCTGGAACTCGGGGCAGGCCAGCATCAGCGCGAGGGCTTGCGCGCCGCTCTCGGCGCGGGCGATCTGCTGGCGGCTGTCGCTGGAGAGGGCCGGGCCCCAGGCCAGTTCGGCGAGCTGGCGCGCATCGGCCAGGCCGGCGCTGGCGCGGCCCATGGCCACCGCCCATTCCACGCGCTTGAGCAGGGCGTCGGGGCCGATCCAGTCGTCCTGGCGGTCGGGCCAGCCCTGCGGCGAAGGCGCACGGCCCAGCGGCTGGCCCATGGCGGTGAGCGCGGCCACCGAGCGCTCGGGCGGGCCCATGGGAATCTGCAGCATGCGGTGCGCCGCGAGCAGCAGCTCTTCGGGCCGGCGCACCTTGCCCGGTCGGTGCGCGGCCCAGGCGAGTTCGTGCGAGAACAGCGCGTCGGCCACCTGCAGCAGGTCGCCATCGGTGTCCTGAAAGCGCCGGGCCACGGCCTGCGCGAGCGCGGGCGGCGCGTCGTCGGCCACGAAATGGCGCACCAGCTTGTCGGCCAGGTGGCTGGCGGTGGCGGGGTGGCGCGCGAGATCGTCCAGCACCTCGTCGAGCGCCTGCGGTCCTTCGGCGTAGCGGCGGCCCATCACCTGTTTGCTGCCCGGGTCGTGCAGCGCGGCGACGAAGCCCGGCCCGGTCCGGGACGCGCGACGGGTCGTCCAGCCGGTGAGCAGGCGCGCGAGTTCTCGCACGTCGGCCTGGGTGTAACCCCCGCGCACGCCCACGGTGTGCAGTTCGAGCAGCTCGCGCGCGAGGTTCTCGTTGAGCCCGCGCCCGCGCCGCTGGCCTTGCTGCGAGTCGGGTCCGACCGATTGCGCGTTGTCCAGGTAGAGCAGCATGCCGGGGTGCACCGTGGCCGCGCGCAGCAGCGCGACGAAGCGGCCGGTGGCGTGCGGCCGGATGGCCTCGTTCTCGAACGGCCACACCATGCCCAGCGTGGTGCCCTTGGTGGCGGCGACGGTGAAGTGGTTGGCCCAGAACATCACCCAGCGTTCGTAGACCGGCGTGGGTGTCTCGATCTGGTGCTGCCAGCGCCGGCGCAGGGACTGCAGGTTGGCGTCGCGCAGGCGCTGGCGTTCGTCGCTCTGCGGGTCGGCCAGGCGCAGCAGGTTGCGCGTCATGGCCGCGGCGTCGGCGCTGTCGGGCAGGCCAGCGGCATCGAACAGGGCGGGTTGCCGCAGCTGGGCCATCACCCAGGCCCGCGGGTCCGGGCCCACGCTGGCCAGGCTGGTCTGGCTCAGACCGAAGCGGTGCGAGGCGATGACCGGGGCGAGGGCGGCGTCGGGTGTCATGGAGGGTGTGGGCGCAGTGGCGTGTGCCGGTTGAACCCGGTGCATGGTGATCTCTTACGCGGCGCTGTCAATGCCCGAGCGTGCGGCGGGGTTTTCGCGCAGGCCGGCGTAAGCGCGGCGCGGCGGCGGCGGTTCAAGCGATACCCCGGCGTGGTGCCTGGGTCCGTCCCCAACCTTCAAGGAGTTCACATGTCACTGCCATCCCGCCCTCACGGAATCTCGCGCGCCGCCACCCGCCTGCTGGCGCACGGGCTGCTGGCCTGTGCCGGCCTGGGCGCCCTGGCCGCGCAGGCCCAGACCGTCACGCTCGGCGAGCGCCAGGCCGCGCGCGTGGACAACCGCCAGCAACGGCAGGACGCGCGGATCGACCAGGGCGTGGCCTCGGGCGAGCTCACGCGCCCCGAGCAGGCCCGCATGGAAGCGCAGCAGGCGCGCATCGGCCGCATGGAACACCGCATCGAGGCCGATGGCCAGGTCACCGGCAAGGAAGCGCTGCGCATGGAACACGCGCAGGACCACGCCAGCCACCGCATCGCGCGCCAGAAGCACGACCGCCAGGACCGCCCGGCGCGCCGTCACATCGCGGCGCGCTGAGCGGCCCACGCGCCGCTACGTGTCAGGGTCTTCAGAGGGCACGACGAGCACATCGCTGTCGGCCCACTGGGCGACCCGTTGCGCCACGCTGCCGCCGAGGAAATGCCTGAGCGACGAGCGCCGGCGCCGGCCCACCACCACCAGATCCGCGCGGATGGCCTGCTGCTGGAGCGCGGTCGAGTAGGCCGGATCGCCATTCCCGACGTCGAAAGCCGGCGGGTCGTCGTCTGGCATGCCGAGCGCGCCGATGACCTGCAGCAGGCGCGTTCTCGCGTGCTGCCGGGTGCCCAGGCGATTGGCCTGCATGGCTTCGAACGAGACACTGGCCGAGCGCAGACGGGATTCCTCGATGGTGTCGATGGCATGAAACACCTGCAGTTCGCACGGGGCCGAGAAGCGGCGGGCCCGGTCGATCAACGCAGATGTGCGGTCGGACAGGTCGACCGCCACCAGCACGCGCTGGTACGGCCCGCGCGGCGCGTGCTTGACGAGCAGCAGCGGGCAGTGGCTGCCCTGCATCACCTGGTCGAGCGTGGTGCCCAGGTGGAAGGTCTTCCAGCTGCGCTGTTCCATGGGGGCCATCACCAGCAGGCTGGCGGCGCGCGCCTCGTGCATCAGGTCGTCGAGCGAGGTCGACGCCGCCAGCGCATGCGCCTCGATGCCGTGGCGCCGGGCCAGTTGCCGGGATCGTTGGGTCAGGCGCGCGACGGGGTCCGAAAAGAAGTTGTGGCGACCTTCGGCGAAGTGGGCCAGGCGCAGCACAGCCTGGTGTTGTCGGGCCAGCAGCGCGGCGCGCTCCAGGGCGTGTTCGGACGCGGGGGTCAGGTCGGAGACGGCAAGAATGGAAAACATGCTCATGGGAAATCCTGGACGAACAAGGGCCAGCCCCCGGGCAAGAAGCCTGCGGGGGCGGGATCGGTGGCGGATGGCGCCGCCGCTAGGTGGTGTAGTCGCCGCTGGCTTCGGGCTGGAACAGCAGCGTGGCGATCTCGGCCGCGCACGCGTCCCCGTTCGGGGTTCGCCAGCGCGCGATGGCGCCCACGCGCTGGCCGAGCAGGCTGGCGCCCACCGGCGAGAGCACCGAGATGAAGCCCAGGTGGGGCTCGGCGTCGGCGGGGTAGCACAGCGTGAGCTTCTGCCGCGTCGCCGAGTCGATGTCCTCGACGACGACCTGCGAGTACATCGTGACGACGTCGGGCGGGATGTCGCGCGAAGGCAGCAGGTCCGCTGAGGACAGTGAATCAGCCAGCTCGGGCGGCAGTTGTCCGCCACGCAGCTTGTTCAGGCGTGTGAAATCCAGTTCGGTGAGCAGGCGCTCGACCCCGTAAGTCTTGTGCATGGAGCACTCCAACAAAGGCGGCCGCCGCGCAGACATGCGGCGGGCGCCATCGCGCTGGGCGAGGGCCCGGCGATAGATGGATTGCGCAAAAAGGGGGAAGGGGTATCGCCGGGCTCAGGAATGTGCGGCCGGCTGGCGCAGGCCTGCCGAGCCCATCAGCTTGCGACGGACCACGGCTTCGCGTGCCAGGAGGGGCACACGTGCAGCCGAGGGCGCAGTGAGGGTCGGGAGGAGAACCATGGGGAGTATTGTAGGCTGCGCGCGGAGCGGCCCGCGCAGGGCCGCCCCGGACCGGTCAGAGCTTGACCGACGTGATGTAGCTGTCGTAGCGCCACTCGGAGAAGCGGCTCCACAGGATCTGGTCGCGCTGGAAGGCGCGCATGTCCTGGTGGATCTTCTTGAACTCGGGCGACTTGGCCTCGTTCTCCGCGAACACGGCCATGGAGGCCTTGAAGCCGGCGTCCATCAGCTCCTTGGGGAAGGGCTTGAGCTTGGTGCCGGCGGCCACCAGGCGCTTGAGCGCCTGCGGGTTCTGGGCATCGTACTTGGCCGTCATGTCGCGCGCGGCGACGGCACCGGCGGCGCGCACGATGGCCTTGTTCTCGGACGACAGGGCATCGAAGGCCTTCTTGTTGATGAAGAACTCCAGCTCGGCGCCGCCTTCCCACCAGCCCGGGTAGTAGTAGAACGGGGCCACCTTGTTGAAACCCAGCTTCTCGTCGTCGAATGGACCGACGAACTCGGTGGCGTCCAGCGTGCCCTTCTCGAGCGCCTGGTAGACCTCGCCGGCGGGCATGTTCTGCGCCACCACGCCGAGCTTGGCCATGGCCTGGCCGAACAGGCCGCCACCCAGACGCATCTTCAGGCCCTTGAGGTCGGCGACGGTCTTGATTTCCTTGCGGTACCAGCCACCCATCTGGGTGCCGGTGTTGCCGGCGCTCATGGAGGCGATGTTGTACTTGCCGTAGAACTCGTCCATCAGCTTGCGGCCGTTGCCGTGTTCCATCCAGGCGTCCATGTGGCGCGCGGTCAGGCCGAAGGGCACGGCGCAGCCGAAGGCGAAGATGGGGTCCTTGCCGGTGAAGTAGTAGGAGGCGGTCTGCGCCATCTCGATGGTGCTTTCCTGCAGGGCATCGACCACGCCGAAGGCCGGCACCAGGTCGCCGGCTGCGTGCACGGACACTTCAAACTTGCCACCCGACAGGGCCTTGACCGTCTCGGAGAATTTCTCGGCCGAGCCGAAGATGGTGGGCAGCGACTTCGGGAAGCTGGAAGCGAGGCGCCAGCGCACGGCGGCCTGGGCATGCACGGCGGGTGCGATGCCGGTGGTCAGCACACCGGCGATGCCAGCATTCTTGATCAGGGAACGACGATCCATTGAAACGATACTCCTGGGGGTCGGAGGGCGCGTGCAGGAGCACCACGCCCGGGGGTGAAAAGGTAAGTATGCTACCTTGTTTGGGGGCCGGTCCCGGGGCGTGGCCCGTGCGCCGGCGCCTTGGGCGCGCCACTGTGGGCCATCGCACAGACGGCCGGAGCGCGCCCGGAAATGATGCGCTGCTGCGCGGCTTCCATCACTTCCCGAGAGACACTCCCATGAACATGCACCTGAGCATCGGCCCGCTGGTGGCCCTCATCGCCGGCATCCTCATCCTCGTGATGCCGCGCATGCTGAACTACATCGTGGCCTTCTACCTGATCATCGTCGGCGTGATCGGGCTGTTCGGCGGCGGCTTCAACTTCCGTTGACGCGCGCCGCCCCGGGGCGGACCCGATGAGCGGTTGAATCGGTGCGCCCAGCGAAGAGATACCCCGGTAGGGAATCGATAGCATGGAAACCTTTCGTCACAACGTGTTGTGGCGTCCTGGTTGTTCCCACGAGCTGGAGCCTTCATGCACCCGTCGATCCCCTCCGTTCCCGGCATCTCGCGCCGCGCTTTCAATGGTCTGGTGGCGGGCGCCGCCGTGCTGGGTGCGCCCAGCCTGCGCGCCCAGTCGGGCAACCGCATCGTGCTCGGTCAGTCGGCGGCGTTCACCGGCGCGGCGGCGCAGCTGGGCATCCAGTTCCATGCCGGTGCCAGGCTGTTCTTCGACCAGCTCAACGCGCAGGGCGGCGTGAACAACCAGCGCATCGAGATCGTGCAGCTCGACGACGGCTACGAGCCCGACCGCTGCGCCGAGAACACCAACAAGCTGCTCGCGGCCGACGTGTTCGCGCTGTTCGGCTACATCGGCACGCCCACCAGCCTGGCGGCATTGCCACTGGCCCTGAAGGCACAGACGCCCTTCTTCGCGCCCTTCACCGGCGCCATGGGCCTGCGCCAGCCGTTCAACCGGCTCGCCTTCCACCTGCGCGCTTCCTACAACGACGAGACCGCGCTGATCGTGCGCCAGCTCACCAACCTCGGCCTGGACAAGATCGCGGTGTTCCACCAGAACGACAGTTACGGCAAGGCCGGTCTGGACGGCACCGTGCTCGCACTGGCCGCGCGCAACCTCAAGCCGGTGGCCACCGCCACGGTGGAGCGCAACTCGGTGGACGTGGCTGCGGCCGTGGCCACCATCAACGCGTCCAGGCCCGACGCGGTGGTGCAGATCAGCGCCTACAAGTCGTGCGCGGCCTACATCCGCGCCGCGCGCGCGGCCGGCTACGGCGGCACCTTCTACAACGTGTCCTTCGTCGGCACGCAGGCGCTCGCCGACGAGCTGGGCAAGGACGGCGCCGGCGTGGTGGTGTCGCAGGTCGTGCCCACGCCCTACAGCGCGTCCAAGCCGATCGCGCGCGAGTTCATCGAGGCCATCGGCAAGGGCGGCAACAAGGTGCAGCCCAACTTCTCCAGCATGGAAGGTTTCCTGTCGGCCAAGCTGTTCTCCGAGGGCATGCGCCGCGCGGGCTCGCGCATCACGCGCGACAGCTTCATCAACGGCATGGAATCGATCGGCGACCAGTCCTTCGGGGGCTTCTCGGTCTCGCTCGGCCCCAACGACCACGTGGCCTCCAGCTTCGCCGAGCTCTCCATGCTGACCGGCGACGGCAAGGTCCGCACCTGATCTGAGCCCGCAGGCTCAGCGGATCGCCGCGTAGCGCTGCTCCATCTCCTGGCGCATGGTCTTGCGCAGCATGGCGGCTGCGTGGCGGCGGTGCTCGTCGGGCGTGGCCGGGCTCAACGCCGGCACCGCGACGGGTTTGCCCGCGTCGTCCACCGACACCATGGTGAAGAAGCAGCTGTTCACATGGCGCTGCACCTGCGTGCGGATGTTCTCCGCGATCACCTTGATGCCGACCTCCATCGATGAGGTGCCGGTGTGGTTCACCGCGGCCAGGAAGGTCAGCAGCTCACCCACGTGGATGGGCTGGCGGAACATCACCTGGTCGACGCTGAGCGTGACCACGTAGGACGAGGCATAGCGGCTGGCGCAGGCAAAGGCGACCTGGTCGAGCAGCTTGAGCACGTTGCCCCCATGCACCTTGCCGGAGAAGTTGGCGGTGTCGGGGGTCATCAGCACGGTCATGCTGAGCTGGTGGCGGGGCAGTTCCATGGGCGGGCCTCTTCAGATGCAGGGGTCTTCGGGGATCAGGTTCGACGCGGCGCGCAGCCCTTCGGCTTCGGTGCGGTAGAGGTGCAGGCGCGGGCCCTCGTCCAGGTGGCCGGCCAGGCGCAACACATTTTCCACCGGCAGCTTGATGCCCACCAGGTGCAGTTCGATGCGCTGGTCGTCGAGCTGCTCGCGCAGGCGGCCGAAGGCCTCGGCGCCGGTGGCGTCGATCCAGTTGATCGGGTGCGCGACCAGCATCACGTGGCGCGTGCCGGGGTGGGTGGCGATGTACTCGGACACCGCGCGCTCGAAGCCGTTGGCGGTGGCGAAATCGAGCGCCGCGTCCATGCGCAGCGCATAGAGGTCGGGCGCGAGCGGCGGCAGTTTCCAGAGGTGGCGGTCGCGCAGGCTGCCGTCGGGGTGCAGGCCCACTTCGATGATGCGTGGGTGCAGCCGCAGGTAGAGGAAGTGCGACAGCGCCATCAGCACACCGGCGAGCACGCCCCAGTACAGGCGCGGCGCGGCCAGCACCGTCACCGCGAAGGTGATGCCGGCGATGCAGGCCTCCACGCGCGAGAGTTTCCACAGCTGCGCGAAGGCGCGTGGCCGGATCAGGCCCATCACCGCCACCAGCACGATCGCGGCCAGCACCGCCAGCGGCACGTGGTGCAGCAGCGGCGTGAGGAACAGCAGCGTGACCAGCACCACCGCCACCATGAACAGGGTGGCCCAGCCGGTCTTCGCGCCCGCGTAGAGGTTGAGCGCCGAGCGTGAGAACGAGGAGCTGGTGGGGAAGGCGCCGCTGAGGCCCGAGGCCAGCTTGGCCAGGCCCTGGCCGATCAGGTCCTGGTCCTGGTCCCAGCGCTGGCCGCGCTGCCCGTTGTCCACCTTGGCGCTGGACGCGGTTTCCAGAAAACTCACCAGCGTGATCACCAGCGTGGGCAGCACCAGCTGGCCCAGCGTGGCCCAGCCCGGCCAGTCGGGCCAGTAGGGCGCGGGCAGGCCCTGCGGCAGGCTGCCGATGACCGCGCCGCCCTTCGCCTCGAAGCCCACCGCGTAGCTGATCGCTGCGCTCGCCACCACCACGGTGAGCACGGTGGGAAAACCCGGCCGCCAGCGCCGCGCGAGCACCAGCAGCGCAAAGCTGGCCACGCCGAAGGCCGTGGCCGGCCAGAACACGTGGGGCGGTGAGAGCAGCGTGTCCCAGTCCGCGAAACCCAGCAGGGCCGGCAACTGCGAGGCGATGATGAGCACCGCAGCGGCCTGCGTGAAAGCCATGAGCACCGGCGAATTGACGAGGTTGAGCAGCCAGCCGAAGCGCACGAAGCCCAGCACGATCTGCAGCAGGCCGGAGAGCAGCGCCAGCCACACGGCCAGCGCGATCCACTGCGGGCTGCCGGGTTCGGCCAGGCCGCTGAGCGAGGCGCCCACCAGCAGGCAGGTGAGCGCGGTGGGGCCGACCGAGAGGCGCGGCGAGGCGCTGAACAGCACCGCGACCAGCGCCGGCAGCAGCGAGGCGTAGATGCCGGTGACCAGCGGCATGCCGGCCAGCGCGGCATAGGCCACGCCCTGCGGGATCACCATCAGACCGACCGTGAGGCCGGCCAGCGCCTCGCCGCGCAGCAGGGCCGCGTCGGGCCGCGGCCAGGCCAGGAATGGGAAGAGGCGGGTGGGTGAAGGCATGGGCGAATGATAGAGAGCCCGGGCCTCGCCGAGCCGTGCCTGCGTCGAGGATGCCGTGGAACCGGCTTTGCCGGGCCACTGGCATCGCCCCCTGGGGGGTGACGCCGAAGGCGGCGCGGGGGGTGCCTACCTTTGGGGCATGTCTTTGGCCGAGTAGCCCAGGCTCACCGTGGCGTCGGCCGGGATCGGCGGCATGGTCGCGTCCCACGCCAGCCACTGCGCGCGCAGGCGCTCCAGCCGCGCTGGCTCGCGCGCGGCCAGGTTGGCGCGCTCGCGCTCGTCCTGCGCGAGGTTGAACAGGTACTCGTGGCCGTCCACCTGCAGGTACTTCCAGTCGCCCTCGCGCAGTGCGCGCTGGCCGCGGTGGTTCATGCGCCAGTACAGCGGCCGCTCGAAGCGCTGCGCGGGCTCGCGCAACACGCCCAGCAGGCTCTGGCCGTCGAGCGGCCAGTCGGGGTCGGCCCGGCCGCCACCGGCTTCGAGCAGCGTGGCCGACCAGTCCATGGTCATGCAGTGCTGGGTGCTCACCGCGCCGGGTGCGATGGCGGCGGGCCAGTGGGCGATCCAGGGCACGCGGATGCCGCCCTCGGTGAGGTCCATCTTGCCGCCCACCAGCGGCCAGTTGTCGGAGAAGCGCTCGCCGCCGTTGTCGCTGGTGAAGACCACCAGCGTGTTGTGGTCCAGCCCGTGCTGGCGCAGCGCGGCCATGATGCGGCCGATGCCCTCGTCCATGTGGTGGATCATGCGGCGGTAGCTGTGCACGTTGCCGCCGTCGAGGTGGAACAGGTGCTTCGCCACGGCGGGCGCCACGTGCGCGTCGTCGCGCGTTTCCCAGGGCCAGTGCGGCGCGGTGTAGTGCAGGCTCAGGAAGAACGGCGTGCCGGCCCGGGCATCGGACGCGCGCTGGTGGATGTGGTCCACCGTGCGCTGCGACAGCACGTCGGTGAGGTAGCCCACCTCGTGGTGCTCGTCCTCGCCGAGGTACATGTCGTGCTCGCCGCTGGACGAGCAGTGGGTGAAGTAGTCGACCCCGCCGGCCATGATGCCGAAGAACTCGTCGTAGCCCGATCGCCGCGGCCCGAACGAGGGCGGGTAGCCCAGGTGCCACTTGCCGATCAGCGCGGTGTGGTAGCCGGCTTTCTTCAGCAGCGAGGGCAGGGTGGGCACCTCGGGCGGCAGGCCCAGCGTGGTGCTGCCCTTGCTGCGGCTGTTGATGGGTTCCTCCATCGCGCCGCGCAGCCGGTACTGGTAGCGCATGGTCATGAGCGCGAAGCGCGTGGGCGAGCACACCGGCGAGTTCGCATAGCCCTGGGTGAACTTCACGCCGCCCGCGGCCAGGCGGTCGATGTGCGGCGAGACCGGACCGAACGCGGCCTCGCGCCCGCCGTAGCAGCCCAGGTCGGCGTAGCCCAGGTCGTCGGAGACGATGTAGATGATGTTGGGGCGCTGCGCGGTCATGGCGGGGCTCACTCCACCTTCATGCCGGTGGCCTTCACGATCGGGCCGTAGCGGTTGTACAGCGCGTCGATGCGCTGGCTGGCGGCCGCCCCGGTGAGGCCCTCGAAGAACAGGTCGAGGCCGGCCATGCGGGCCTGCACGTCGGGTCGCTTGAGCGCGTCGAGGATGTGTTTCTGCAGCGTCTGCACCACCGCGTCGGGCGTGGCGGCGGGCGCCATCACCAGGTAGAGCACCTCCTGCTCCAGGCTCTTGAGGCCGGCCTCGGCCACCGTCGGCAGCTCGGGTGCGAGGCGCGAGCGCTGGCGGCTGGTGACGGCCAGCGCGGTGATCTTGCCGGTCTGCACGTGCGGCAGCATGCCCGGCGTGGCGAGTACACCGCCGTCGACCTCGCCCGAGAGCACGGCCGTGACGGCCGGCGTGTTGCCGCGGTAGGGCACATGCACCAGTCTGGCCTGGGTGGCTTCGGTGATCACCTCCACCGCGAGGTGGCCCGGGGTGCCGCTGCCGGCCGAGCTGAAGTTCAGCGGCCGGGCCCTGGCGGCCTCCAGCATGCCGGCCAGGGTCTTGATGCCGGTGGCCGGGTTCACGCCGACCAGCAGGCCGGAGGAGGCCATCACCACCACCGGCCTGAAGTCGCTGCGCTTGAACGGCATCGTCGCGTAGATGTGCGGGTTGACGGTGAAGGTGGTGTCGATGCCGAACAGCAACGTGTAGCCATCGGCCGGGCTCTTGGCCACGTCGGCGGCGCCGATGTTGCCGGCCGCGCCGGCCTTGTTCTCGACCACGAAGCTCTGCTTGAGGCTCTCCTGCAGCACGGCCGCCACCGAGCGCGCCAGCAGGTCCGAGGGGCCGCCGGGCGGGAAGTTGTTGACGAAGCGCACCGCCTTCGCGGGGTAGGCGTCCTGGGCGAGGGCGGTGCCGCTGCCCAGGGCGAGGCCACTGGTCAGCACGAGCGAGGCGAGGGCGGCCAGGCCCTGGCGGCGGGAGAAGTCGGTCATGTTCATGGGGGCGTGTGTCGTGGAAGGGAATCAGTCAAGCTGCACGCCGGTGGCCTTGATCGGGGCCTCCCAGCGCTTGAGGTCGGAGGCCTGTTCGGCGGCCAGTTCGGCGGGCGTGGAGCCCACGGTCTCGTAGCCCAGGCCGCGCAGGCGTTCGCGCATCTCCGGGCGTTTGAGCGCGGCCGTCACGGCGCCGTTGAGGCGCTGCAGCACCTCGGCGTTCAGGCCGGCCGGGCCGTACATGGCGAACCAGGCGGTGGCGTCCATGTCGATGCCCGCCTCCTTGAGCGTGGGCACCTCGGGCACCTGCGGGTCGCGCTGGCTGCCGGTGACGGCGATGATGCGCACCTTGCCGGCGCGGTGCAGCTCGGCGGTTTCGGACACCACGTCGAACTTGTAGTCGATGTGGCCGCCCAGCAGCGCGGTGTTGGCCGGGCCGCCGCCCTGGAACGGCACGTGGTTGAGCGAGGCACCGGCCTTCTGCTCGAACAGCACGCCCATGAAGTGCGGCAGCGTGCCCAGGCCCGGCGTGCCATAGGAGGCCTTGCCCGGTTGCGCCTTCGCCTGCGTGATCATGTCCTTCACGGTCTTCGCCGTGCTGGCCGGTCCCGCCACCACGCCGAACTGAAACCGCGCCAGCAGCGAAACGGGCGTGAAGTCGGTCACCGCGTCGTAGTCCAGCTTCTTGTAGACGTGCGGAAACAGCACCATGGGGCCACTGGGCAGCACGATCACGGTGTGCCCATCGGGCGCGGCGCGCCTGACCTGCTGCAGCGCGATGCGGCCGCCGGCGCCGGGCCGGTTCTCCACGATGACCTGCTGGAAGTCGTTGCGCAGCGCCTCCGCGAGCAGCCGCGCCAGCGTGTCGGCGGAGCCACCCGGCGGAAAGCCCACCACGATCTTCAGGGGGGGCTTGTCCTGCGCGAAGGCGCCCATGGCGCCGCCCAGTGCCGCGAGGGCCAGACAGGCCCCGGCCATCCATCGTCTTTGCATGTCGTGTCTCCTGGTGTGTCGGGTGTTTCCCGGTGCAGCCACCCATGCTATGCAGGGACAATCAATTGCAGAAATCAATCATTGCGGGTGTTTTCCCTACATGCCGGACACGAGCCTCCACGACCGACTCACCGAGCCGCAGCACCAGGCCGACCTGCTGCTGTACCGGCTCTACCGCATCCACATCACCGCCGGGCGGCTGGTGGTGCACCTGTGCGAGTCGGAGTTCGGCATCACGCGGCGCGAGTGGCGCATCCTGTCGTTCCTGGCCGAGCACGAAGGCGCGATGTCGTCGCAGCTGGCCGAGCACGCCATGCTGGACCGTGCGCGCACTTCGCGCACGCTGACCACGCTGGCGTCCAAGAAGCTCATCACGCGCCAGCCCAAACCGTCCGACCGGCGCGAGGTGCACGTGTTCCTCACCGACGAAGGACGGCGGCTGTACGGCGCGATCTACCCGCGCGTGGCGGCGATCAACCGCGAGCTGGCCTCGGGCCTGACGGCCGCGCAGCGCCAGCAGCTCGATGCCATGGTGGACAGCCTGCAGGCCCAGGCCAGCCGCATGGTGGCGGCCTCGCCCGAAGCGCCCGTGCCGCAGGACGGCGGGGAGTAGGCAGGCCGTTCCCTGGCCGGCCTCAGGCCTGCGTGGCGGCGAACCTGAAGGTCGCCACGGTCTGCACCAGCTCGTTGGCCTGGCTCTTGAGGCCGCTGGCGGCCGAGGCGATCTGCTCGACCATGGCGGCGTTCTGCTGCGTGCTCTGGTCCATCTGGGTGACGGCCTCGCCCACCTGAGCCACCGCGCTGCTCTGCTCGGTGCTGGCCGAGCTGATCTCGCCCACGATGTCGGTCACGCGGCGGATGCTCTGCACCACCTCGTTCATGGTGCTGCGTGCCTGGTCCACCAGGGCCGATCCCTGCTCCACGCGGTCCACACTGTCGGAGATCAGGCCCTTGATTTCCTTGGCCGCCTCGGCGCTGCGCCCGGCCAGCAGCCGCACCTCGCCAGCCACCACGGCAAAGCCGCGGCCCTGCTCGCCCGCGCGCGCCGCTTCCACGGCGGCGTTGAGCGCCAGGATGTTGGTCTGGAAGGCGATGCTGTCGATCACCGCGATGATGTCCGAGATCTTCTGGCTGGACTCGTTGATGGCGCGCATCTTGTCGACCACCTGGCCCACCACCTCGCCGCCCTGCACGGCGACCGACGAGGCGCTCTGCGCGAGCGCGTTGGCCTGGCGGGCGTTGTCGGCGTTCTGGCGCACGGTCGAGCCCAGCTCTTCCATGCTGGCCGCGGTCTGCTCCAGCGCGCTGGCCTGGCTTTCGGTGCGCGCGCTCAGGTCGTGGTTGCCCTGCGCGATCTCGGTGCTGGCCATCGCCACCGACTCGCTGCCCTGGCGCACCCGGCTCACGATGCCGGCCATGTTGTCGCGCATCACGCGCAGGCTGTGCAGCAGGCTGTGGTTGTCGCCCGGCTTGAGCTCGATCGGCACGCCGAGGTCACCCTGGGCGATGCTGTCGGTGATCGCGCTGGCGTAGCTGGGCTCGCCGCCGAGCTGGCGCAGGATGCTGCGCGCGATCACCACGCCCACGCCCAGCAGCACCGCGGCCAGCACCAGCGCGCTCAGGCCCAGTTGCAGGGTGCGCTGCCAGATCGTCGCGTTCACGTTGTCCACATACACGCCCGAGCCGATGACCCAGCCCCAGGGCGCGAATCCCTTCACGTACGACACCTTCTGCACCGGTTGCTCGTTGCCCGGCTTGGGCCACATGTAGTTCACGTAGCCCGCGCCGCTCTTCTTCACCGTGTTGACGAACTCGACGAACAGGTGCTTGCCGGTGGGGTCCTTGTTCTCGCTCAGGTCCTTGCCCTCGAGCTCCGGCTTGATCGGGTGCATCACCATGCGGGGCTGCATGTCGTTGATCCAGAAGTACTCGGTGCCGCTGTAGCGCAGCGAGCGGATCGCGTCCAGCGCGAGGCCCTTGGCCTGTTCCTCGCTCAGCTTGCCCTGCGTGGACAGGCCGTGGAAGTGCACGGC
The DNA here is from genome assembly GCA_003599455.1 of Comamonadaceae bacterium. Taxonomy (GTDB): domain Bacteria; phylum Pseudomonadota; class Gammaproteobacteria; order Burkholderiales; family Burkholderiaceae_C; genus Hydrogenophaga. The sequence goes on along the minus strand of QZKF01000017.1, from coordinate 1,143 downwards.
CAGGCCGTGGGCCGCTTCCACCGTCTGGCGCACGCCGTCCTGGCGTTCTTCCAGGATCAGGGTCTTCTCTGAGGCCAGAAAGAGGGCGAGCAGCACGGCGAGGCCGAGCACGGCACTCGCCACCAGGATGCCGAGACGGCGCGAAACGCCGAGGGAGCTGAGTGAGAACATGGAAATCCGATCGATGAAGGCTGGGGATGTGCAAAGGGTCGCCGGGGCGCGGTGTCCGGCTCCGGCGGACCGGCTTGCACCGAATATCCCCTGAATCCGCCAGGGCCATTGCTTCGAAAAAGGCCGGCTTATGCGCGTATTTCCCGAGCAAATAGTTGCGCGCGCCCGCCCGGGCGCCGCAACAATATCGGCTGTGCCGCCCCACAAGAACCCGATGCCCTCGCCCGTGCCGGCCCTGACACCATGAACACCCGCACGGGCTCACCCCGGGCGCTGGTGGCGCTCGTCGCCTTGCTCACCCTGCTCGCCGCCGGCTTCCTGTGGTGGCAGTCGGAGCGCTCGCAGACCCAGCTGCGCGAGCAGATGCTGTCGCAGGCGGAGCAGCGCAGCCTGCAGCTGGCCGACGCCATGGGCCAGCAGGTCGCCCGCCTGCTCAACGTGCTCGACCTCGAACTCAAGGGACTGCGCCGCGAATGGCTCAGGAACCCGGCGCTCTTCGACGAGGAGGCGCGCGCCGTGCTCGAGGCCCTGCCGCCGGGCTTCGTCAGCCACGTCTCGGTGATCGACGCGCAGGGCTACATGACCTACAACAGCCGCGCCCCGCAGGAACGCATGTATATGGGCGACCGCGAGCATTTCCAGGCGCAGAAACAGTCTGGTGGCGACCGCCTGGTGGTCGGCAAGCCGGTGCAGTCGCGCATCGTCAACGAGTGGAGCATCGTGGTCAACCGGCCGATCGTGCGCGAGGGCCGCTTCGACGGCACGGTGCAGTTCATCGTCTCCACCGACTACCTGGCGCGCGAACTCGCCGCGCTGCAGCTCTCGCCGCGCGACGTGGTGGCGCTCATACACGCCGACGGCACCTTCATCGCGCGCAGCCGCGACAACCAGAGCGCCATGGGCAACCGCGTGCCGGACGACCGCCCCTTCCTCGATCCCGCGGTCAAGGCCGACAGCGGCATCTTCCGCGTG
>QZKF01000007.1 GCA_003599455.1 Comamonadaceae bacterium | reverse complement strand
CAGGCCGATGCTGGGCTCGTCGAGCACGAACAGCGTGTTCACCAGCGAGGTGCCGAGCGCGGTGGTGAGGTTGATGCGCTGCACCTCGCCGCCGGACAGCGTGCGGCTCTGGCGGTCCAGCGTGAGGTAGCCGATGCCGACCTCGCAGAGGTAGCGGATGCGGGTGTTGATTTCGTCGAGCAGCAGGCGCAGCGCTTGCGCCTGACCGGCTCCGGCGGCGTCCGAGCCGGCGGGCACCAGCGTGTCGCCGAGCGAGCCGAAGAACACCCGCAGCTTGTCCAGCGACATCAGCATCAGGTCGTGCAGGCACAGCCCCGGCAGTGCCTCCAGCTGCCCGCGCGACCACTTCACGCCCAGCGGCAGGTAGCGCTTCTTCGCAGGCAGCACCGCATCGGCCTGCACCTTCGTGCCGATGCGCCAGAGCAGGCTGTCGGTCTTCAGGCGCGCGCCGTGGCAGCTCGGGCACTCGGTGTAGCTGCGGTACTTGGACAGCAGCACGCGGATGTGCATCTTGTAGGCCTTGCTCTCCAGGTACTCGAAGAAGCGGCCCACGCCGTACCAGTGCTGGTTCCACTTGCCGTTCCACTGCGGCGAGCCACCCTGGACCCACTGCTGCTGTTCGGGCGTGAGCTTGGCCCAGGGCGTGTCGCGCGGAATGCCGGCGGCTTCGGCGTGCCGCATCAGGTCGTCCTGGCATTCCTTCCAGGCCGGCGTCTGGAACACCTTGATCGCGCCCGCGCGCAGCGTGAGCTTGTCATTGGGAATCACGAGGCCGTAGTCCACCCCGATCACCCGCCCGAAGCCACGGCAGGCCTCGCAGGCGCCCACCGCCGAGTTGAACGAGAACATCGAGGGCGTGGGCTCGCTGTAGCGGATGTCGCTCTCCGGGCAGTGCAGGCCGGTCGAGAAGCGCCAGATCTCGGGAGCCCCCACGCTCCCCGCTTCACCCGATTCGGGGTCAGATTCCGATTTCAGCGCATAGACCATGAGCTTGCCGCCGCCGCGCTTGAGGCCGACCTCGATCGCCTCCATCACGCGCGCCGGTTCCGTGGTGCCGATGCGGAAGCGATCGGCCACCACGTCGAGCACCTTGATGGCCTCCATGGGCGCGGCCTTGGCCTTGCCTTTGGTCCTGGCTTTTTCATCGACGGCGGGCACGGCGCGCTGCACCACGCGCTCGGCCTGCACCCGCGTGTAGCCGCTGGCCGAGAGCCACTGCTCGATCTCTTCGGGCGTGGTGCTGGCCGGCAACTCCACCGGGAAAGTGACGACGAGGCGGGGGTCGCTGCGCACTTCGGCCCGTTGTTTCAGTTCCAGATAGATCGACTCCGGCGAGTCGTGCCGCACCAGGGCCGCGGTGTCGCGGTCGAACAGCTCGGCACCGCGTGCAAACAAAAGTTTGAGGTGGTCGTTGAGCTCCGTCATGGTGCCGACCGTGGAGCGCGAGCTGCGCACCGGGTTGGTCTGGTCGATCGCGATCGCCGGTGGCACGCCCTCCACCCGGTCCACCGCGGGCTTGTCCATGCGGTCGAGGAACTGGCGCGCGTAGGCGCTGAAGGTCTCCACATAGCGCCGCTGGCCTTCGGCGAACAGGGTGTCGAACACCAGGCTGGACTTGCCCGAGCCGCTGGGGCCGGTCACGACCGTGAGCTCGCCGGTGCGGATGTCGAGGTCGAGGTTTTTCAGGTTGTGCTGGCGCGCGCCGCGGATGCGGATCAGACCAGTGCCACCTTCCGTCGGGCGGCCGTGCCCGTCCTCGTCAGACGCGGTTGAAATCGCGCCCGCAGGCAATTCGGCGGGCAGAAAGGCATCGGACATGCAGGGGCTCCAGAGGGGGACGCGAAGATTCTACGGAGCCGCGTGACAAAGCCCCGGACACGTACGTCATATCCACAATTTCCCGCCCGCCGGCGCTGCCTAGACTGAGCCCACCCCGGAGACCCCCAACGTATGAACAAGACCCGCACCTTCTCGCCCTCCACCCTCGCCGCCCTCGGGCTCGCCGGCCTGATGGCCTTGAGCGCGCCCGCCTGGGCCCAGCTGCGCATCGGCCAGCCCTCGGGCTTCACCGGCTCGGTGGCCGCCGGCGTGAAGGAAAACACCGACGGCGCCAAGCTCTATTTCGACGCGGTCAACGCGCGCGGCGGCGTCAACGGCCAGAAGATCGAACTGATCTCGGTGGACGACAAGTTCGACCCCAAGGTCACGGTGGAGGTGGCGCGCGACCTGATCACCAGGCAGAAGGTGCTGGCGCTGTTCCTGAACCGCGGCACGCCCCACTCGCAGGCGCTGCTGCCCCTGCTGGCCGAATACAAGGTGCCGCTGGTGGGCCCGAGCACCGGCGCCATGGCGTTGCACGAGCCGGTCAACCCCTGGGTGTTCAACGTGCGGGCCACCTACCAGCGCGAAGCCGCCAAGGCGATCGAACACCTGGCCAGCATCGGCATGACGCGCATCGCCATGCTGGAGACCGACGACTCCTTCGGCGCCGACTCGGCCATCGGCGCGCTCAAGGGCTTTTCCAAGGTCAACCAGCGGCCGGCGCTGCACGAGAAGTTTCCGCGCGACAAACCCGATTTCACCAAGCTGTCCAAAGAAGTGGTCGAGAGCAATGCGCAGGCGGTGCTGGTGATCGGCTCGGCCGGCAACGCCGCCAACGCCATCCAGGCGATCCGCGCCGCCGGCTCGCGCGCGCAGGCGGTCACGCTGTCGAACAACGCCTCGGAAGGCTTCATCAAGCTGCTCGGCGAGCACGCGCGCGGCGTGATCGTGACGCAGGTGTTCCCGAACGAGCGCTCGGTGTCGCACGCGCTGATCAAGGAAGCCCAGGAACTCGCCAAGGCCAAGGGCCTGGAGGGCGTGTCGCCCGCGATGATGGAAGGCTTTGCCGCCGCCAAGGTGGTCACCGAAGGCCTGCGCCGCGCCGGCCCCAACCCGACGCCGGCGTCGCTGCGCGACGCGCTGGAGGGCATGCGCAGCTACGACATCGGCGGCCTGACCATCAGCTACAGCCCCACCAACCACACCGGACTGGACTTCGCCGACCTCTCGATCGTCGACGCCAGCGGAAAATTCCGCCGCTGAGGCCCGGTCCTCTCAGCCTTTGACGATCAACACCGGCACCTTGGCGTGCGTGAGCACCTTCTGCGCCACGCTGCCCAGGATGAGCGCCTTCACGCCGCGGTGGCCGTGCGAACCCATCACGATCAGGTCGCAGCCCTCGGCGTCCGCCGTTTCGATGATGCCCTCGTAGACCACGTTGCGCTCGATGGTGTCGCCCGCAAACGCCACACCGTGCGCCTCGCAGACCTTGCGCAGCGCGTCCAGCGCCTGGCCGGCCGCGCCCTTGGCTTCGGTCAGGTAGGCCTGCAGGCCGATCGCCGAGGCGTCGCCGATGCCGATGTAGGGAAACGGGTCGATCACGTTGACGCCGATGACCTGCGCGTTCAGGCTCTTCGCGAGCTGCACCGCGACCGTGGTGGCCTGGGCCGCGAGGCCCGAGCCGTCGGTGGGCACGAGGATCTTCTTGAACATGGTGGCTCTCCTGTGTGGTGCTGCGAACCGGGACACCCGTCTCCCGAAGGGCACCGGCTCATCTTAGGAGTCCCGCCAACCCGCGGGTTTGAGGCAGGTCAATGCCGGGCCGCTTCTGCGCGCGGCACCTCCACGGGCCGCACGTCCACCGCACAGTACTTCAATTCGGCGATCTTGCCCACCGGGTCGAGGGCGGGGTTGGTCAGCAGGTTGGCCGCGGCCTCGGCATAGGCGAAGGGGATGAACGCGGTCTCGCGCGGCATGCCGTCGTCCAGCCGCACGGCCAGCGACACGCCGCCGCGGCGCGAGCGCACCTGCGCCAGCGCGCCCGCCACCAGCCCGAGCCGCGCAGCGGTCTCCGGGTGCAGGCTGAGCACCGGCCCGGGTTCGAGCGCGTCCAGCACCTCGCTGCGCCGCGTCATGCTGCCGGTGTGCCAGTGCTCGAGCTGGCGGCCGGTGATCAGCACCAGCGGGAACGCCGCGTCGGGCCGCTCGGCCGGCGGCGTGAGGCCCGCGCCCACCAGCGTCGCGCGGCCGCTCGCGGTGGGAAAACCGTCGGTGAACACCACCGGGTGGCCCGGGTCGCTCTCGCTGGCCACCGGGTAGGTCACCGCGCCTTCGCGCTGCAGCCGCGCCCACGACAGGCCGGCGATGCTGGGCATCAGTGCGCGCATTTCCTCGAACACCGCGCCGATGCCGCCGAGCGCATCCTCGGTCGCCGTGCCGTCGGCCGCCACGCCGTAGGCCCAGCCGAGGCCGAGGCGGCGCGCGAGCTGCTCGGTGATCCAGGCGTCGGCGCGCGCCTCGCCCGGCGCCGGCACGGCCTTGCGGCCGAGCTGCACGCAGCGGTCGGTGTTGGTCACGCTGCCGGTTTTCTCGGGCCAGGCCGTGGCGGGCAGCACCACGTCGGCCAGGCTCGCGGTCTCGGTCAAAAAGATGTCCTGCACCACCAGGTGGTCCAGCCCCGCGAGCGCCTCGCGCGCGTGGGCCGCGTCGGGGTCGCTCATGGCCGGGTTCTCGCCCTGGATCAGCATGGCGCGGATCTCGCGGCGGTGCGCGGCGTCGATGATTTCCACCACGGTCAGGCCGGGCTCGCTGCCCAGTGTGCCGGGGGCGAGCTTCCACAGGTGTTCGGCCTTCTCGCGCGCCTGCACGTCGCCCACGCGCTGGTAGTCGGGCAGCACCATCGGGATCAGCCCCGCGTCGCTCGCGCCCTGCACGTTGTTCTGCCCGCGAAGCGGGTGCAGCCCGGTGCCGGGCCGACCGATCTGGCCGGTGATGAGCGAGAGCGCGATCAGGCAGCGCGCGTTGTCGGTGCCGTGCGTGTGCTGGCTGATGCCCATGCCCCAGAGGATCATGGCGTTCTTCGCCGTGGCGTAGGCGCGCGCCACCTCGCGCAGCGTGGCCGCGGCGATGCCGCAGACCGGCGCCATGGCCTCGGGCGAAAAGTCGGCCAGGTGCAGCTTCAGCTGCGCGAAGTCCAGCGTGTGGGCTTCGATGTAGGCCGGGTCGGTCAGGCCCTCGAACACGATGGTGTGCAGCAGCGCGTTGAGCAGGGCCACATCGGTGCCCGACTTGAAACCCAGGTGTTTCCAGCTGTGGCGCGCGAGCTCGGTGCGGCGCGGATCGGCCAGCACAAGCTTCAGGCCGTTGTTCTTCACCGCGTTCTTGATCCAGGTGGCGCCCACCGGGTGGTTCTGTGCCGGGTTGGCGCCGATCAGCAGCACGAAGTCGGCGTATTGCACGTCGCGCAGCGGGTTGGTGACCACGGCCGAGCCCAGGCCTTCCATGAGCGCGGCCACGCTGGAAGCGTGGCACAGGCGCGTGCAGTGGTCGACGTTGTGCGTGGCGAACGCGGTGCGGATCAGCTTCTGGAACAGGTAGGCCTCTTCGTTCGTGCCCTTGGCCGAGCCGAAGCCGGCCACCGGGCCCTGGCGGCCGCGCGCGGTGGTGCTGGCCATGGCCTGCCTGAAACCGTTCGCGGCGGCGTCCAGCGCCTCGTCCCAGCTGGCTTCGCGAAACAGCTCGCGCCAGTCGCGGTGCTCGATCGCGCGCGGGTCTTTCGGCGCATCGGCGCGGCGGATCAGCGGGCGCGTGAGCCGCTCGGGGCTGTGCGCGTAGTCGAAACCGAACCGGCCCTTGACGCACAGCCGGCCTTCGTTGGCCGGGCCGGCGATGCCCTCGACGTGTTCGATCTTTCCATCGCTCACATGGTAGGTGAGCTGGCAGCCCACACCGCAGAACGGGCAGACCGAATCGACCAGCGCCTGGGACGGTTTCGCGTACGCGCCGTTGGCGGGCGCGATCGCACCCGTCGGGCAGGCCTGCACGCACTCGCCGCAGGCCACGCAGGTGCTCGCGCCCATGGGGTCGTTCTGGTCGAACACGATCTGCGCGTGGCCACCGCGGAACGCCAGGCCCAGCACGTCGTTGCCCTGCGTCTCGCGGCAGGCGCGGATGCAGCGCGTGCACTGGATGCAGGCGTCGAGATTGACCGCCATCGCGGGATGGCTGAGGTCGTGCGCGGAGGCGGCCCGCGCGGGGAAACGCCCCGGCTGCGCGCCCGTGGCATCCGCCCAGAGCGCGAGCTCGCTGTCGAACTTGAGCGCGGTGGTGTCGGGTGCGTCGGACAGCAGCAGCTCCAGCACGGTTTTCTGCGCGGCGCTGGCGCGCGGGTTGTCGCTGTGCACCACCATGCCTGGCGCGGGTGCGCGGCAGCACGAGGGCGCGAGCACGCGCTCGCCCTCGATCTCGACCACGCAGGCGCGGCAGTTGCCGGGGCTGCGCAGGCCGTCCTTGTGGCACAGGTGGGGTATCGCCACGCCCGCGCGCTGCGCGGCTTTCAGGATGCTCTCGCCGGGTGCGGCTTCCACCGCGCGGCCATTGAGCGTGAACGCGACCGGCGTCGCGTCCAGGGGCAGATCACCGGTCTTCATGCGGACACCTCGTGCGGAAAGAAGCGCAGCACGCTGTCCACCGGATTCGGCGCGGCCTGGCCCAGGCCGCAGATGCTGGCGTCGCGCATCACCTGCGAGAGTTCGCCCAGCAGCGGCGCGTCCCACTCCGGCGCCTGCATGAGCTGCACCGCTTTCGTGGTGCCGGCGCGGCAGGGCGTGCACTGGCCGCAGGACTCGTGTTCGAAGAACTGCATGAGGTTGAGCGCGGCGCCGCGCGCCGTGTCGTGCTGGCCCATGACCACCACCGCCATCGAGCCGATGAAGGCCCCGTGTTCGGCCAGGGTGTCGAAGTCCAGCGGCACGTCGGCCAGCGAGGCGGGCAGGATGCCGCCCGAAGCCCCGCCAGGCAGGTAGCCGTACAGCGTGTGGCCCTCGGCCATGCCGCCCGCGTAGTCGTCCACCAGTTCGCGCAACGTGACGCCCGCCGGTGCCAGGTGAACACCAGGCTGCTTCACGCGGCCCGAGACCGAGAAGCGCCGCAGCCCGCTGCGCCCGCGCAGGCCCTGGCCGGCGAGCCAGGCACCGCCGCGCGCGAGGATCTCGGGCAGCCACCACAAGGTCTCGGGGTTGTGCGCCAGCGTGGGCCGCCCGAACACGCCGTGCAGCGCCACGATGGGCGGCTTCAGGCGCGGCAGGCCGCGCCTGCCTTCCACCGATTCGATCAGCGCCGACTCTTCGCCGCAGATGTAGGCGCCCGCGCCGCGCCGCAGTTCGATGCGCGGCGGCGTGTAGCCCGTGTGCTGCGCGATCAACGACCTGAGTTTGCTGTCGAGCGCACCCAGTTCGCGCGCGAGCAGGCCGCGCAGGTCGTGGTACTCGTCGCGCAGGTAGATCCACACGTGTTCGATGCCCACCACCTGCGCGGCGACCAGCAGGCCCTCGAGCATCTGAGGCGCACCGGCCTGCGCGCTGCCCAGCACCTGCCAGTCCTTGAAGGTGCCGACCTCGCCCTCGTCGATGTTGACCACCATGTGGCGCGGGCCGGGTTGAGCGCGCACCGTCTCCCACTTGCGCCAGGCCGGAAAGCCCGCGCCGCCCAGGCCGCGCAGGTTCGAGGCCTTGAGTTCGGCGAGCACCTGGTCGGCATCGATGTCGCCCGAGAGCAGGCGCCGCAGTTGCCTGAAGTCGGACGGCGCGGGCATGGGCAGGTGGCGCGGTCCGGTCTCGCCGCGCGCCAGCAGCTCCTGCACGCCGGCCACGCTCGCATGCGGCAGCTGCCGCTGGCCCACGCAGGCCGCCGGCGCCACATGGCACTGGCCAATGCAGGGCGCGGCCTGCGCGCGCACCGAGGCATCGCCGGCCAGCGCGCCCTGCAGGTCGGCCAGCAGCGTCTCGCCACCGGCCATCGCACACGACAGGCTGGTGCAGACGCGCACCACGGTGTCGGGCACGGCCGCGCTGTCGTCCACGATCTCGAAGTGGTGGTAGAAGCTCGCGACCTCGAACACCTCGACCTGGCTCAGGCGCAGGCGCTCGGCCAGCGCGGCGAGGTGGCCGTGGCGCAGCGCGCCCTCGGCGTCCTGCAGGCGGTGCAGGTGTTCGATCAACAGGTCGGCGCGCGGTGCGAGCCCGCTGCACAGCACCTCGATGCGCGCGCGCGCCTCGGGCGCCACCTGGCGCCCCTTGGGGGTGTGGCGCGGCCGGCTGCGGCCCGGGGTGTCCAGCGGGCGGATCGGAATCACGGTGGTCATGGCGTTCGCGGGTCTCGTGGGGCGGGTTCGTCGTGGCTGTCCAGCGTAGCACCGCCAGCGGGCATTAATATGTTCTTCCTTTCATAAACTGGCGCTCCACCGGCATGCTGCGCATCACCCTGCAACCCCACTGGCGCATTGGCCTCGACGACGGCCAGGGCCTGGACGCCAACACCCTGCTGGACCTGCTCGCCGCCGTGCAGGGCTCGGGCAGCATCTCGCAGGCCGGCCGCGATCTGGGCCTGTCGTACCGCCATGCCTGGGGCCTGCTGCAGCAGGCGGAACTGCTGTTCGGGCAGCCTCTGCTGGTGCGCGGGCGCGGGCGCGGCTCGGCGCTGACCGAGCTGGGGCAGAAACTGATCTGGGCCGACGCGCGCATTGGCGCGCGCCTGCAGCCGCTGCTCGAATCGCTGGCCTCGGAGCTCGAGGGCGAGCTCGGGCGCGTGCAGCGCCGCCGCCGCGCCGTGCCGCGCCTGCATGCCAGCCACGGCTTCGCCGTGGCCGCGCTGCGCGAGCAGCTGGCAGCGCGCCAGGTGCCGGTGGAGCTGCGCTACCGCAACAGCCTGGAGGCGGTGGCCGCGCTCGCGCAGGGCGACTGCGAGCTGGCGGGCTTTCATGTGCCGCTGGGCGAGTTCGAGGCGGCCGCGGCGCAGCGCTACCTGGCCTGGCTCAGGCGCGACCAGCACCTGCTGGTGCACCTGGCGGTGCGCACCCAGGGCCTGTTCGTCACGCCCGGCAACCCGCTGGGCCTGCGCGGCCTGGGCGATCTCACGCGGCGCGGGCTGCGCTTCGTCAACCGCCCCGAAGGCTCGGGCACGCGGATGCTGACCGACCTGCTGCTGCAACGCGAAGGCATCGCGCCGCGCGCGGTGGCGGGCTACGACAACACCGAGCTGACCCACGCCGCGGTGGCCGCCTACGTGGCCAGCGGCATGGCCGACGTGGGCATCGGCGTGCAGACCGCGGCGCACCGCTTCGGCCTGCATTTCATTCCCCTGCTCAAGGAGCGCTACTTCTTCGCGCTGCCGGCCGATGCGCTGCAGCGCGAGGAACTGCGCCCGGTGCTCACGGTGCTGCGCTCACCCGCGTTCCGCTCGCGCGTGGCCGCGCTGCAGGGTTACGAGGCGGCGCGCACCGGCCAGGTGCTGACGGTGGGCGAGGCGTTCGCCGGCTGAGGCCCGCGTGCGCTACCGGCGTTGCACGCCCTGGGGCGTGCCGGCCGCGGCCTCCCAGGCGCCACTGGTGAACCAGGCGTCGCCCTCCAGGCAAGCGCGCAGCATGGGCAGCGCGTCCTGCCCCCAGAAGATGCGGCCGTCGACCACCATCGCCGGCACGCCGAACAGGCCGAGCGCGAGCGCCTCGTCGGTGTTGGCGCGCAGGCGCTGTTTCACCACCTCGCTGTCGGGCGCAAGCCAGGGCTTCTCGCGCTGGGCCATGTGGTCCTGCAGCAGGGCCTGCAGCGCGGCCAGGCGCGCCGGGTCGGTGGCGTCGAAGCCGCCGTGCCACACGTGGTGGAACAGCTGCTCGGTGACGTAGCGGTTGGTCTCGCCGGGCGCGTCGTCGGTGGCGGTGGCCAGACCCAGGCGCAGCAGCGCGAGCGGGTTGAACGGGTGCGCGGCCGGCAGCTCCAGCCGCACGCCGTGGTGGTGGCCGAGCCAGGCCACCTGGCGGTAGGTCCAGGCGCGCTTGCCCGGAATTTCGGCCGGGCCGAGCTGGCCATTGGCCTTGAGCAGCGCGGCGAACAGCACCGGCTTGTAGCGCACCGCCACGCTGTGGCCCATGAGCGCCTCGGGCAGGCGCTCGAACGCGAGGTGGGCGTAGGGCGAGATCGGGTCGTAGAAGAAGGTGATGTCTCTCATGGCGTGTCCTCCGCGCGCCGTTGGCGCGCCTCGATCTGTTGCCAGACCAGCAGCTTGGCGGCATCGCCCGACTGGCTCCAGAGCCGGATTTCATCGAGCGTGCGGTAGCAGCCCTTGCACAGACCGCTGGTGGTGTCCATCTGGCAGACGGAGATGCACGGCGACGGCACGCCGGGCGCGAGGCCGGTGCGCCGTCGCGCGGCCTGCAGGGTGACGAGAGGGGTGGGCAAGCTCATGCGGCGGCGGTGACGTCGTGCACCGGCGCGCCCGTGAGCGTCTGGAGCTGGGCCGGGCTGAGGCGGAACACGGCATGCGGGTGCCCGGCCGCGGCCCAGATCTCGTCAAAACGGAACAGCTGCTCATCGATCAGCGTGACCACCGCCGTGGCATGCGCCAGTGGCGTGACGCCGCCGATGGAGAAACCCGTGGTGCGCTTCACGAAGTCGGCATCGGCACGGCCCAGCTTGCCGCCGTCGGCGCAACAGAGCGCCTGCACCTTTTTTTCGTCCACGCGCAGGTCGCCCGAGGTGACGACCAGCACGGCGACATCGTCCGGCTTGCGGCGGAACACGATGCTCTTGGCGATCTGGCCCAGCCCCACACCCAGCGCGTCGGCGGCCTGCTGCGCGGTGCGCGCGGCGTCGTCGAGCATCACGGGCGCGTGGGGATGCGCCAGCGCGCGCAGGTGTTCGGCGACGCGTTGGACAGCCGGGGAGGTGGAAAAGAAGACATCGCTCATGCGCCAATGGTATCGCCGCTCGCCCTAGGCCATCGGCGCGATGGCCCGCGCCCGGGATTCGATGGAGAGTCGTCTGACCCGGTGGTCCGAATGAACCGTGCCCGCCGATTCGTCACTTCCATTCACAGGAGATCCCCATGTACGGCCAGCTATTCTTCGACGAGCAACGCGGCGTGCTCGGCGTCCGCATGTACTTCTGCACACAGATCGCGCCTCCGGCACTTCTGGGTGACCAGATAGCCTCGCGGAAAGGTCGTGCCAGCGCGGTTTTGAAAGACGGCTGTTCCGACGCGACCAAGCTGAACGCCATCGCCATGACGATGTGGAATCTGGCCCCACTGATGGACGAGGCCGACCTGGAATTTGGTCTGTACATGGCCCTGGCCCACCACACGCTGCCCGCGGAGACACGCGCAGGGCGCGAGGCCCGCATTGATCAGTTGATCGATGCCCACCTGCCCGATGCGAAGACCCTGCCGCCATCCCTGAGCCCCGGGGTTGACCTGCTGCGCCGCACCGCCATCACCGCACCCGATCCGATGATGGAACTGCTGGTGCGCACCCAATGCGGGCGTTTGTGCGCGTTCTACACCACACGGCAGGAAGCGCCGATGCGCTACCACGTCATCGGCCAGGCGGCCGGCGGGCTTGCGCAGTATCTGAGCTTCCTGGGAGGGCCTGCGGTGCAGTTCGTGATCCAGTGCTGGACCCACCGGCCCGTGGCCGAAGGTGACGCATTTGTCGACAGGATCTCCGCGCTGCTGCACGGGAACAGGGGCAGCGTGCTGGAACTCACGCGCACCCGGTGTGCCGAACGGCTGGGTCAATCGCCCCCTTTCGCATCCGACGCGTTGATGGACATCATGCAGGAGGTCAACGCCCGGCCGGCCTTGGGTCCTGCCGCAATCCCCGAGCAGATGCGGGACGAGTCACTGGCCATGGCCGAGATCGTGGAAGCGCATGTGGAGCGCATGCAGCGCAAGGACGCCATCCTGCGCGATCAGGTGGTGCGCGACTCGGCCTCGGCCGTGCGCCGGAAGGTGCCCATGGGGGCCACTGTCACAGCGAACGCCCAGGCTGCGCTGAACCGGGTGGACGAGCGCACGGAACAGGCCAACCTTCGCATCACCGCGGCGCGCCGCACGGTCTGCCCGCCGCTCTCGACAGTCTTGCCCAGCCCGGCGGCGAACCAGGAAAAGGCCGACGTGGACCCGGTGCACGCCTGGTCGGTGGACCGCTTGCTGCGCTGGATCGAGGGGCCGCTGATACGCCAGCCTGGGGAGCATCGCGTGGACCGCAAAAAAGTCCTGGAACGTGAGCATGAAGCCTCGAAGCGGCGCGAACAGCAGCCGAAACCGAAGGGGCAGCCCCCGCGACCGGCCGAGACACCACTGACCGAGCTGGAAGTGAACACCATCATCATGGACGGACTTGCCGCCACCGCTCAGTTCTTCCTGGACGACATCCATGAGCTGGTCCCGCTGGCAGAACATCTGGGCGCGCAGCAGCCACTGATCGCACCCTGCACACAACTGATCGACCCTCTGAAGAGTCTCGTGCTGCTGCCGCAGAAGCACGACGAAACCGAAGCGCGAACCCTGCTGGGCAGCGCGGAGGAGCAGATCACCCGGCTGCGAATGGGTGTCAAGGCACAGCAGGCGGACGCCGCGCTGCAACGCCGCTTCACACGTCAACTCGCCGAGGCCCTGAGAGGCGAGCCGATGGTGCGCGGAAAGCGACACGGTGGCGTGATCGCGTGCCCGATGCGCCCCGCGGACTGGCCCTGGGTGGTGGCGCAGTTCCACAACCGCTGGATCGTGGGCGCCAACAGCCTGATGGTCGATGGCGTGGCGGTGGCGCTTGCCGACGACGAAGCGCTGGCCCTGTACGTCACCGGCAGCAGCCAGAGCCGCTATGCATTCGACGTGTCGGTGCACGTGTGGCGCCGCATGCCCGGCTCGGAGAGCCTGCCCGGTCTGCAGGACCTGGCCGGCGAGGGCTTTCCGCCGATGAATGCTGGCGAGTGGCAAGACTCGTATCTCACCTGCGCGGTGCTGCACGTCCCGCCGCTCACCTGAGCCGGCAGGCGCTCAGGCCGCGCGCTTGACCAGCAGCAGGCTCGCGCCCATGGCCATGAGCACGCCGCCGAACACGCGGTTCTGCGCGCGGCGGGCGCGGGCGGTGGCCAGCCAGCGCTGGGCGCGCGAGGCCAGGAAGGCGTAGCCGTGCATCACCACCAGGTCCACCACCACGGTGGTGAGCAACAGGATCAGCAACTGCAGCCAGAGCCCGCGCACCGGGTCGATGAACTGCGGCAGCACGGCCACCATGAACACGATGCCCTTGGGGTTGGTCACGTTGGTGAAGAAACCGGTGACGAAACGCTCGCGCGCCGAGGGCACGCTAGCACCTGCCGGCGCGACCTCGCCCTGCGCCACCGACGCATCCACCCGCGAGCGCCACTGCCTGAGGCCCAGCCAGATCAGGTAGCCCGCGCCCGCGAACTTCACCACGGTGAAAGCCGTGGCCGAAGCCAGCAGCAGCGCGCCCACGCCGACACCCGCCACCAGCAGAATGACCGACAGCCCCAGCTGCAGGCCGGCGATGGTGGCGCTGGTCTTCTGCACGCCGTAGGCCAGGCCGTGCGTCATCGACAACACCGCGCCCGAGCCGGGCGAGAGCGCGATGGCCCACGAAGCCACGAAATACGCCATCCAGACTTGCAGTTCCATGGTCGGTGTCCTCTCAGCCCGCGCGCTTGGCCAGCAGGGCGCGCGCCACGCGCGATCCGCTGGGCCGGCCGAGCTGTGCGCTGATGTATGCACCGGCGTCGACCAGGGCGTCCAGGTCGATGCCGGTGTGGATGCCCATGCCGTGCAGCAGGTACACCACGTCTTCGGTGGCCACGTTGCCGGTGGCGCCCTTGGCGTAGGGGCAGCCGCCCAGGCCGGCCACCGACGACTGGAAATTCCAGACCCCCATCTCGAGCGCGGCCAGGGTGTTGGACAGCGCCTGGCCGTAGGTGTCGTGGAAGTGGCCCGACACCGCGTCGACGCCGTAGTGCGTCAGCGTGGCTTCGATGGCGGCCTGCACCTTCAAGGGCGTGCCCACGCCGATGGTGTCGGCCACGTCCACGCGCTGCACGCCGATGCCCTTCATCAGGCCGGCCAGATAGCCCACCCGCTCGGGCGCGATCTCGCCTTCGTAGGGGCAGCCCACGGTGCAGCTCATGGCGCCGCGCACGGCAATGCCGGCCGCGCGCGCGGCCTCGACCACGGGCGCGAAGCGTTCGATGCTCTCGGCGATGGAGCAGTTGATGTTCTTCTGGCTGAAGGCCTCGCTGGCCGCGCCGAACACCACGATCTCGTCGGGCCTGTCGAGCACGGCGGCTTCATAGCCCTTGAGGTTGGGCGTGAGCACGGAATAGCGGATGCCGCCCTGGCGCTGCATCCCGCTCATGACCTCGTGGTTGTCGGCCATCTGCGGCACCCACTTGGGGCTCACGTAGCTCGTGACCTCGATCTCTTTCAGGCCGGCGGCCTGCAGGCGGTGCACCAGCTCGATCTTGACCGCGGCCGGCACCGGTTGTTTCTCGTTCTGCAGGCCGTCGCGCGGGCCGACATCGACCAGCTGGACGCGGGAGGGGAGTTTCATGGGGTCGCTCTCTCGAAAGGTTTCAGTAGCCCCGCACGGGATCGACCAGGCCGGCAATGGGATCGCCGCGCTCCAGCGCGAGGATCTTGCCGGCGATCTGGGCGATGCTTTCATCGCGCAGGGTGCGTGCCGAGGTGTGGGGCGTGACCGTGATTTTCGGGTGTTTCCAGAAAGCGTGCCCGGCGGGCAGCGGCTCGGTGCGAAACACGTCCAGCGTGGCACCGGCCATGTGGCCGCTGTCCAGCAGGGCCAGCAGGTCGTCGTCGACCAGGTGCGCGCCACGCGCCACGTTGACCAGATAGCCGCCGGGCAGCAGGCGCGCCAGCGTCTTGCGGTTGAGGATGTCGTGCGTCTCGGGCGTGAGCGGCAGCAGGTTCACCAGCACGCGGCACGAGGAGAGGAAGCTGTCGAAGCGGTCGATGCCGGCGTGGCACACCACGCCCTCCACCGCCTTGGGCGTGCGGCTCCAGCCGTGCACCGGGAAATCGAACTGCCGCAGCGCGCGCGCCACGCGCTCGCCCAACACACCCAGGCCCATGACGCCGACCGGGTAGTCGGCGCGCAGGCGCGGCTTGCGGTACGACCACTTGCCCTCGGCCACGTCGGCCTCGTAGCCGTCGAACTCGCGGAAATGGCGGATCACCGCGTGGCACACGTACTCGGCCATCTGCACCGACATGCCCGCGTCGTCGAGCCGCACCACCTTCACGCCCGGCGGCAGCTTGAGTTTGAGCAGCGCATCGACGCCGGCGCCGATGTTGAACAAGGCCTTGAGGCCGTGCTGCTCGTCGAGGAACTGTTGCGGTGGCGCCCAGACCACGGCGTGCTCGGCCGGTGGCGCGCCGGCTTGCCATGCGGTGACGGTGGCCTGCGGCAGGGCCGCGCGCAGGCCGGCGAGCCAGGGTTCGGCCTTGGTGTCGGTGCAGCAGAAGGTGATGTGCATGCCGCGAGCTTAGCCGGCCGTGGGTGCTGGCGGGGTCACCCCACCGACAGCTTGAGCAGTTCCGCACCCTCGTTCACCTGGTCGCCGGGCGCGTACAGCAGCTCGGCCACGGTGCCGTCGGCCGGTGCGGCGATGGTGTGCTCCATCTTCATGGCTTCCATCACCGCGAGCGCCTGGCCTTTCTTCACCACATCGCCGGCCTTCACCGAGAAAGACACCACCTTGCCCGGCATGGGCGCGGTCAGGCGCCCGCCCTCGGCCGCGGCCTCGCCAGCATGGGCCAGCGCGTCGATCTCGACGATCTGCGTCGCACCGAGCGCGCAGAAGATGTGCACGTTCTCGTCTACCTGCCAGGTCTGCACGGTCTGGCGCTGGCCGTTGAAGCGCAGGTCCATGCGGATGCCGGTTTCCGTGGGCAGGGCGTCGAAGGCCAGCGGGCCGCTGACGTCACCGAAGGCGAGCTGCAGCGCGCCGTCGTGCAGGTAGCTCAGGTGCGCCAGCATGGACTCGCCCAGGTACTCGAAGTCGAAGCGGCGCACGGTGATGCCGTGCGGGCGCCAGCCGTCGCGGCGCGAGAACG
Source organism: Comamonadaceae bacterium (assembly GCA_003599455.1). Taxonomy (GTDB): domain Bacteria; phylum Pseudomonadota; class Gammaproteobacteria; order Burkholderiales; family Burkholderiaceae_C; genus Hydrogenophaga. The sequence continues at coordinate 41 of QZKF01000007.1, read as the reverse complement.
GGTCGGCGCTTTCGTTCGCGCGTTCGGCCAGCAGGGTCTGC
>QZKF01000077.1 GCA_003599455.1 Comamonadaceae bacterium | reverse complement strand
CGGCGCCCGCCGCCCGACCGCCGCGTGCGCCCCGCGCCCCGGCCGACCCGCTGTTCGACAAGCCCTATGAGCCCAGCGCCGCGGGCGATGCACCGCCCGCCTGGGAAGTGGCGCAACGCCCCACCACCCGCAGCGCCTCGCCCAACATCAAGACGCGCCGCAAGGTGCCGGCCTTGTTCAAGAGCGCGCCCACGCCCGCGCCGGTGCAGGAAGGCTGACGCCTTGCCCGACCCTGCCAGGCGGCCCTGGCCGCCTCAGCGCTGGCCAGGCTTGCTGGCCTGCTCGCAGCGCACCGACACCCGCTCCACCTGGCCGGGCACGCCCGTGATGCGCGCCGCCGTCAGGCAGCCGCCCCACACACAGCCCGTGTCCAGGGCCTGCAGGTCGTTTCGCTGCACCGCGCCCAGCGTGGACCAGTGGCCGAACGCGATCGGCACGCCCCCGGTGCGCCGGCCGGGCACATCGAACCAGGGCATGAAGCCCTCGGGCGCGGCGCTGCTGCTGTCCTTGGACTCGAACTCCATCACGCCCTGCGCGGTGCAGAAGCGCAGCCGCGTGAAGGCGTTGACGATCACGCGCAGGCGCTCGGCGCCCCGCAGTGAGTCGCTCCACAACGGGGGCTCGTTGCCGTACATGCCCTGCAGGAAGCCCGACCAGTCCGGACCGCGCAGCACGGCCTCGAGCTCGTGCGCGCGGGCCATCGTGTCGGCCGCATCCCATTGCGGTAGCACGCCGGCGTGCACCATCAGCCAGCCGTGTTCGAGCAAGGCCATGGGCCGCGCGCGCAGCCAGTCCAGCAGGGCCTCGCGGTCGGGCGCGGCGAGCACGTCGCCCACGGTGTCGCTGCGGTGCGGCTTGCGCACCCCGTGCGCGGTGGCCAGCAGGTGCAGGTCGTGGTTGCCGAGCAGGCAGTGCGCCGATCCTTCGAGGGCGATCAGCCGGCGCAGCACCGCCAGCGAGGCCGGCCCGCGGTTGACCAGGTCACCGAGCAGGTACAGCGTGTCGCGGCTCGGTGAAAAGCCGATCTCGTCGAGCAGGCGCCCCAGCGGGGCATCGCAGCCCTGCACATCCCCGATCATGTAAAGTGCCATGGGCCGATTATGGACACCCTCCTCATTGTCTTTCTGACCCTGCTCAATGGCGCGTTCGCCATGTCCGAGCTGGCCCTGGCCTCCAGCCGCAAGGCCCGCCTCACCGCCATGGCCGAGGCCGGCGACAAGGGCTCGATCACCGCGCTCAAGCTGCTGGAAAACCCCACGCAGTTCCTCTCGTCGGTGCAGGTCGGCATCACCTCCATCGGCATGCTCAACGGCATCGTGGGCGAGGCCGCGTTCAGCGGCGACCTGGGCCTGTGGTTCGAGGCCCAGGGCCTGACCGAGGCCACCGCCAACATCGTGTCCACCGCGATCGTGGTCGTGGTCATCACCTTCATCACCATCGTGTTCGGCGAGCTGGTGCCCAAGCGCATCGGCCAGCTCTACCCCGAGGCGGTGGCGCGCTGGGTCTCGCGGCCCATGGCTTTCGTGGCCCAGGCCGCCAAACCCTTCGTCTGGTTGCTCACGCACACCACGCAGTGGATGCTCAAGCTGCTGCGCATCGACACCAACGCGGTGCAGCACGTGACCGAGGAAGAGATCAACGCCAGCCTGGAAGAGGGCGTGGACGCCGGCATCATCGAGGAACACGAGCACCAGATGGTGCGCAACGTGTTCCTGCTCGACGACCGTCAGCTGACCTCCATCATGGTGCCGCACTCGGAGATCGAGTGGCTCGATGCCGAGGACCGCATCGACGCGGCGGTGCAGAAGGCCTGGACCACCGGCCACTCGTGGTATCCGGTGTGCCGCGGCGGGCTCGACGACGTGGTCGGTGTGATCCACCTGCCGCGCATGCTCGCGCTGCAGGCCGAAGGCGACAACGAGCCGCTGATGCGCCACGTGCAGCCCGCCGTGTTCGTGCCCGAAACGCTGAGCGGCATGGAACTGCTGGAGCAGTTCCGCGAGCGCGCCACGCGCATGGTGTTCGTGGTGGACGAGTACGGCGTGGTGCAGGGCCTGCTCACGCCGCTGGACATGCTCGAGGCCATCACCGGCGAGCTCTCGCCGCATGCCGCGGTGGACGCCTGGGCCACCCAGCGCGAAGACGGCGCGTGGCTGATCGATGGCGCGATGCCGGTGACCGAACTCAAGTCGCGCCTGGACATCGAGGAGCTGCCCGACGAGGACAAGGGCCGCTACAACACCGTCGCCGGCCTCATGCAGACGGTGGCCGGTGACCTGCTCGACAAGGGCGATTCGGTCGACTGCGCGGGCTGGCGCTTCGAGGTGCTGGTGCTGGACGGCCGGCGCATCGACCAGGTGCTGATCTCGCTCCTGCCGCCGCCCGACGAAGAGACCTCCCCGGTCGAAGGCGACGGCTGAGCCGGCTGCGCGGTCACAGACCCCACCACGCCGGCAGCAGGCGCCGGACCTCGGCGCGGCCGTAGCGGTCGTCCAGCAGCCACACCGTGCCGCGGTCCATCGGTCCGCGGATCACGCGCCCGGCCGCCTGCACCACCTTCTGCAGGCCCGGGAACAGGTAGGCGTAGTCGTAGCCCTGGCCGAAGCGCGCCTGCAGCCGCGCGCGCAGCCGCTCGTTCACCGGGTTCACCTGCGGCAGGCCCAGCGTGGCGATGAAGGCGCCGATCAGCCGCGGGCCCGGCAGGTCGATGCCCTCACCAAACGCTCCGCCCAGCACCGCGAAGCCGATGCCCTGGCCGTCTTCGGTGAAGCGAGCCACGAAGGCCTCGCGCTCGGCCTCGCTCATGCCGCGCGCCTGCGCCCACACCGGCAGCGCGGGGTGCAGGGCCTGCAGCCGCTGCAGCGCCTGCTGCAGGTAGTCGAAGCTGCTGAAGAAGGCGAGGTAGTTGCCGGGCCGCGCGGCGTACTGCGTGGCCACCACATCCACCAGCCGGTCGAGCGAATCGGCGCGGTCGCCGTAGCGCGTGGAGATGTGCGGCGCGACGCGCACCCGCAGCTGCGCGGCGTCGAACGGGGAGGGCACGTCGAGCCGCGCGGTGTCCTCGGGCAGGCCGAGCAGGTCGCTCACGTAGTCCATCGGGCTGAGCGTGGCCGAGAACAGCGTGGCGCTGTGCGCGGCCTGCCAGCGCGGCCGCAGCAGCGGGCCGGGGTCGAGGTTGCGGATGTTCAGCACCGGGTGCCGCGTGCGGCCCATGGCATGGGTGGGCCGCGTGAGGTCCACCAGCGAATGTTCGGCAAACACCTCGGCCACGCGCAGGAAGTGCAGCACCTCGAACAGCCAGGCCTGCAGGCGCGCGTCGTGCGCCTGCGGATCGTGCGCGAGGTGGTCCGAGAGTTCGGCGCCGTGGCGCTGCAGCGCGTCGACGAAGGCGCCCGGCAGCCCGGGCAGCACGGTGTGGTCCTGAGTCTGCGCGCGCGCCAGCGTGGCCCACTGGCGGTGCAGGCGGTCCATGGGCTTCCTGAGCGCGGCGGGCGCGGTCTTGCGCAGGGCCTGAAAGCGGGCGGGGTGCAGCTCGGCGCTGTACATGAGCCGCGCGCGCTCCACGAGGTTGTGCGCCTCGTCCACCAGCAGGCCCACGCGCAGCCCCTCGTTCACGGTGAGTGACCATGCGCCTGCGCTGAGGTCGAAGAAGTGGTTGAAGTCGCCAACGATCACGTCGCTCCAGCGCAGCAGGTCCTGGCCGAGGTAGTAGGGGCAGACCCCGTGCTGCAGCGCGATGCCGCGCAGCGCGGCCTTGTCGAGCCAGCCGGCTTCGGCGGCTGCTTCGCGCGCCTGGGGCAGGCGGTCGTAGAAGCCGCGCGCGAGCGGGCATGCGTCGCCGTGGCAGGCCTTGTCGGGGTGTTCGCAGGCCTTGTCGCGCGCCACGAGTTCGAGCACGCGCAGCGGCTTCGCCTGGAGCCGCCGCAAGGCGTGCAGCGCGAGCTGGCGGCCCGGTGTCTTGGCGGTGAGGTAGAGCAGCTTGTCGGTGCCCTGCGCGGGCGCGGCGCGCAGCGCGGCGAACAGCGTGGCCATGGTCTTGCCGATGCCGGTGGGCGCCTGCGCGAGCAGGTGGCGCCCGGCGCCGTGGGCGCGGTACACGGCGGCGGCCATCTCGCGCTGGCCGGGCCGGAAGCCGTCGAACGGGAAGGCCAGCGCCTGCAGCGCGGCGTCGCGCGCGCCGCGCTGCGCCTGCTCGGCCCGCGCCCAGTCCGCGTAGCGCGCGCACAGCGACTCGAAGAAGGCCTTCAGCTCGGCCGCGCTGTGCCACACGGGCAGCACGGTCTCGCGCCCGGTGTCGATGTTGAAGTAGACCAGCGCGAGCTCGATGCGCTCCAGCCCCTGCTGCTCGCACAGCATCCAGCCGTAGACGCGCGCCTGCGCCCAGTGCAGGGCGCGGTGGTTGTCCGGGATCAGCGCCGCGTCGCCGCGGTGCGTCTTGATCTCCTCCAGCCTCGGCGTCGCGGGGTCGAAGCCGTCGGCCCGGCCCTGCACGCGCAGATCGCCGCAGCGCGCGCTCAGGGCCAGCTCGCGCTGGTAGCCCGCGCCGCGCCGCGCGGTCACGGTGGCGTGGCCGGCGATGCCGTCCTGCGCGCTCGGTGAGGGCGTGAAGCGCAGGTCGAGATCACCGGTTTTGGCGGCGAACGCGCACAGCACGCGCACCGCCACCGTGTGGGGCGTTGCGGGGGTGTCGGGCGTGTCGACAGAGAGCATGGACGGCCATGGTACTGGATATATAGTCAGTGCATGGACCCGATCACACCCGCCCTCACGCGGCGCCACCACCAGCGCCTGCGCGAGATCTACCGCTCGGCCGGCTGGCCCTGCCACGACATGCTGGAGGTGGAACTGCTCGCCGCCGGCCTGCTGGAGCGCCGGCCCTCGCCCGGGGGGGTCGAGAGCCTGCGCGTGACCGATGCCGGCATCCGGCGCCTGGCCGAGGTATTCGCCCACAACAAGGCCGTGCGCACGCCACACGAGGCGCTGGTCGAGCGCGTGGCCACCGCGATGGCGCAGGCCGGGCGCCTCACCTGGCGCGGCCTGGCGCTGCGCGTGCCGCTGCCGCGCGAACTTCTGACGGGCGAGCCCGATGCCGACCCGCCGGCTTCCCTGCAGGCCAGTGCCTTCGAGAGCGACGAGGCGCCCGCCAGCGCACCGGCGCACGGCTGGTGCATGGCCTGCCCCGACGTGTTTTCGGTGCGCCACACCACGGTCGAGGCCTACCTGGAACCGGTGGTGCACGAGATCAAGGTCAGCCGCGCCGACCTGCTGGGCGATCTCAGGCGCCCGGCCAAGCGCGCCGCCTACCTGGGTCTGGCGAGCGCCTGCTGGTACGTGCTGGGGCAGGACGCCCGGGGCCGCGCCATCGCCGCACCCGAGGAGATTCCGCCCGAGTGCGGCGTGATGCAGGTCGAGGGCGAGCGGCTGGTGGTGGCGCGCGAAGCGCCGCGCCGCGCGCTCGAGCGCCTGCCCTTTCATGTGTGGCTGGCGCTCGCGCGCAGCGGGCCGGCGGTGCGGCCGGAGGACGGCGCGCAGTCGCTGTTGTGACGGTCTGCGTGAAACCCCGCTGGCGCACCGGCGCCGGTCTGGCGATGATGTCGGCCTGTGACTTTCAGGAGACCGCCATGAAAACTCTCGAAGACCAGCTGAGCCAGTACGCGGCCTACCACCGCGACCGCCGCAACATCCTCACCCACTTCGTCGGCATCCCGATGATCGTGCTCGCCGTCGTGGTGCTGCTCGCGCGCCCGGCCTTCGAGCTGGCGGGCTTCCCCGTGTCGGCGGCCACGCTGGCGGTGATCGCCGCCACGCTCTACTACCTGCGGCTCGACCTGCGCTTCGGCCTGACCATGGGCGCGCTGCTCGTGGCCTGCCTGGCGGCGGCGCAGGCCACGGCGGTGCTGTCCACCGGCAACTGGGCCTTCGTCGGCGTCGGCCTGTTCGTGCTGGGTTGGGTGATCCAGTTCATCGGCCACATCTTCGAAGGGCGCAAGCCGGCCTTCGTCGACGACATCATGGGCCTGGTCATCGGGCCGCTGTTCGTGGTGGCCGAACTGGCGTTCCTGATGGGCCTGCGCCGCGAGGTGGAAGCGGTGATCGAGTCGCGCGCGGGGCCGGTGCACGCCGGCCGCATGCTGGCGAAGTGATCCGGCCCGAAACACCGGGCGACGTCGAGACCATCCCCGCTTGACGTCTTTTCAGTTTCATGTAACTATTCAAGTTACATGAAACTCGACAGCAAACTCTCATCGATCCTGCACCTGCTGCTGCACATGGCGCACAGCGAGCGGCCCATGACCTCCGAGGCGCTGGCCGCGTGCCTGCAGGGCAGCCCGGTGGTGGTGCGCCGCACACTGGCCGGTCTGCGCGAGGCCGGCTTCGTGAGCTCTGAAAAGGGCCATGGCGGCGGCTGGGTGCTGGCGTGCAACCTGAAAACCGTGACCCTGCGCGACGTGTACGACGCGGTCGGCGCGCCCGCGGTGTTCGCCATGGGTCACCGCTCGGACAAGCCCGAATGTCTGGTGGAGCAGGCGGTCAACGATGCCCTGTCGGGCGCGCTGCACGATGCCCAGGCCCTGCTGGTGCAGCGGCTGGGCCGCGTGACGCTGGCCGACCTCGCGGCCGACTTCAACCGGCGCTTTGCCGCCCACCCCCATGCCAGGAGCCACCATGCCCATCACCCCCACAAGCCCGAATGACGCCATCGTGATTGGCGGCAGCTACGCCGGCCTGTCCGCTGCCCTGCAACTGGCGCGGGCGCGCCGCCGCGTGCTCGTGATCGATGCGGGCGTGCGCCGCAACCGCTTTGCCCGTGCCTCGCATGGCTTCCTCGGCCACGACGGGCGGGCGCCCGGTCTCATCGCGGCGGAGGGCAGGTCCCAGTTGCTCGCCTACCCGAACGTGCGCTGGCTGGACGCCACGGTGTCACAGGCCGGTGCGGATGACGAGGGCTTTCGCGTGACCACCGCCGACGGCAACAGCGTGCGGGCGCGCAAGCTCGTGATCGCCACCGGTGTGGTCGACGAACTGCCCACGATCGAAGGCGTGACCGAGCGCTGGGGTCGCAGCGTCTTCCACTGCCCTTACTGTCACGGCTACGAGCTGGACCAGGGGCGCATCGGTGTGCTGGCCACCAGCGCGCTGGCCATGCACCACGCGCTGATGCTGCCGGACTGGGGGCAGACCACGCTGTTCCTCAACGACGCCTTCACCCCCGACGACGGGCAGCGCGCCGCGCTGGCCGCGCGCGGTGTCACGGTGCAAACCGGTGCGGTGGCGCGGCTGGTGGACATGGCCACGGTGGAGCTGCGCGATGGCCGTCGGGTGGTCATGGACGGCCTGTTCACGGTATCGCGCACGCACCTGGCCAGCCCGGTGGCCGCGCAGCTGGGTTGCGCGCTGGAAGAGGGTCCCACCGGCAGCTTCATCCGCACCGACGCGATGCAGGCCACCAGCGTGCCCGGTGTGTTCGCGTGCGGCGACGCCGCGCGGGCGGCGGGCAATGTGGCGATCTCGGTGGGTGCGGGTGCCCTGGCCGGCGCCATGGCGCACCGCTCGCTGATGTTCGACTGATGCGCGAGCGGCGGCTCAGCGCGCGGGCCGCAGTGGCGTCGCGCGCGCCTGCACGAAGGCCTGCTGCGCGGCCGCAAAGTCCCATTGCTCCACGGTGCAGACGCCTTCATCGGCGTGCCAGCGCAGCACATTCACCGAGTTCGGCACGCCCGGGCGCACGCGGCGCGACACGGCCGTGCCGGCCTGCACCGCCCACATCGGCCGCGCCAGGCCGGGCAGGGCCATCACGTAGGGCAGGTGGATGTGGCCGCCCAGCACCACGTCGGCGCCCGCGGCGGCCCACGCGGTCTGCGCCGCGCGGTGGCCGATCAGGCGGTCGTGCACGTCCTGCGCCCGCGCCACCTCGATCGGCTGGTGCACCACCACCACGCGCAGCTGCGCGGTCGTGGCGCGCGCGAGCTGTTCGGCCACGCGCCCGATCTGCCGAGCCGACACCTCGCCGTTCTTGTGCCGGTGCGCGCGCGTCGTGTTCACGGCCAGCACCATCAGCCCGGGCGTGGCGAACACCGGTTCGAGGTCGTCACCGAAGGCGGCGCGGTGGTGCGCGTAGGGCCGTGTCAACCGGGTCCACAGATCAAACAGCGCGATGTCGTGGTTGCCCGGCACCGCGAGCAGCGGCGCGCCGAGGCGGTCCATGAAGGCACGCGCCGCCTGGAACTGCGCCGCGCGGGCGCGCTGGGTGATGTCGCCCGAGAGCACCATGAGATCGGGTCGCAGCTGCCCGGCGAGGCGCGCGAGCGCTTCCACCACCTCGGGCACCTCGGTGCCGAAATGCGGGTCGGACACGTGCAGGACCACGCTCACTCGGCAGTCCTTTGTTCGGCCGTGGCCCCGGGCTTGAGCAGCCACAGGGGTGCGGGCAGTACGCGAAACCTCAGCGGCGGTTTCATGCGCGCCACCTCGCCATCGAACGCGACCTTCATGCGGCGCAGGCGCATCACGCGCGGCGGGTTCACCACCATCTCCTGGAACTCGAAGCGCTCGATGCCATCGTCGTCGCCGAGCGAACCCATGGCGCCGCGCAGCATCAGCCGCAGCATGGCCAGCGTGCCGATGGGCTTGAGCATCACGGCGGTGACGCGGCCGTTGTCGGGCGCGCCGTCGGGCCGTTCGCCCACCAGCACGCCGAGCTGTTCGAGCTGCAGCCGGTTGTTGCCCACGAACAGCGTGAGCGTGCGCAACTCGCGCACGAACCCGTCGAGGTCGATGCGCAGCTTCAGGCGCCGTTGCGCGCGCAGCAGGGTGGCCGCCGCGGCGCCCAGCGCCACCAGCCGGGTGCGGCCGAAGCGGGCTTTCCAGGCCTCGCGGTCTTCCAGCAGGTCGGGGTACAGGCCCACGCTGGCGTTCACCAGAAACACCTGGTCGTTCACCGCCGCGACCTGCACCGGCGCGGGCCGCGCGGCGAGCAACTGGGCCGCGGCTTCGGCGGTGTCGGTGGCGATGCCGTGGGTGCGCGCGAAGTAGTTGAAGGTGCCGCGCGGCACCACGCCCAGTGCGCAACCCGCCGCGTGCGCCGCCTGCGCCACGGTGTTGATGGTGCCGTCGCCGCCCACCGCGACCACCGCCGAGCGCGAGGCCAGGGCCTTCGCAGCGGCCTCGGCGGCCACGCGCTTCAGATCGGCCGGTGTGCAGTACAGCAGCTCGCCGTTGCGGCCCGCAGCGGCCAGCGCCGATTCGATCGCGTCGCGCGTGGCGTCGCCGTCCTGGCTGCCGGCCTGGCCGTTGATCACGAACAGCAGCGCGGCGGCCGGGTCGATGCGGGGTGCGGTGGGCATGCTGCCAAGGGCCTCAGCGGGCATCGCGGCAGACGCCGGAGCCCGGCGCGCCGACCTCGGTCTGGCCGGGCTTGCAGCTGCCCTGCGGCGGCCGCGCGGCGCGCTCCAGCTGCTCCGCCCGCACGCCGCACTGCACCTGGGCGACCCCGCACTGCCGCACGCAATCCATGCGCCGGACCTCGGCCCCGGAGCCCGGTGGCACGGGGTCGATGCCGCACGAGGTCTTGCACGATTCGGCGCCGATGCGGCAGGTGCCCGTGGCGGAGAGCTGGCGCGCCGTCGGACCGGCGGCCAACGCGTGCGACAGCGTCAGCGCCAGCAGCAGTGAGACGAACGCCCTGAGCATGCGGATTCCTTGAAGGGGTGGCCTGCGGCATGGCAAGGCCTTCGGGGGACTGTACCCCGGGGCCGCGACGCAGGGTCGAAACCCCCCCCGGTCCGACGTGCGCGGCGCCCGCGCCTCAGGGCTCGCGCGGGCAGCCGCTGCCGGGTCCGCCGTCGAGGTGCGCCATCAGCACCGGCCCCATCGAGCGCAGGATCTGCACCGGCAGGCCCGAGGTGAAGCGGTAGTCGGCCGCGTCCGGTCCCACCACGTAGGCGGTCAGGCTGCCGAAGTGCCGCGGCCCGAGGTAGAACACGAAGGTGGCGGTGCGGTTCAGGGCCAGGCCCACGCGCCCGTTCACCACCACGCGGTTGTCGCCGGTGCCGGTCTTGCCACCGGGCGACAGGTCTTCGCCCGAGGCGGACTCGAAGCTGCCGGCGAGCCGCCGCGCGGTGCCCGCTTCCACCACCTCCGACAAGGCCTTCTTCAGCGCCCGCGCAACCTCGGGTGCCATCACCTGCTCGCCCTCGACCGGCGTGGGCCGCAGCGCGGTTTCCCAGGGTGTGCCCTGGGCGAAGCGCAGGTCGGCGATGCGGTGCGTGGGACGGCGCACGCCGCCGTTGATGACGATGCCCACCAGCTCGGCCAGCGCGGCGGGCCGGTCGCCGGAACTGCCCAGGGCCGTGGCCAGCGAGGGCACCAGCTGGGCGAAGGGATAGCCCAGGCGGGCCCAGCGGCGGTGGATGTCCAGAAAGGCCTCCACCTCCAGCATGGTGTGGATGCGCTCGTCCTGGGCGTCCTTGGCGCGCGTGCGGAACAACCAGCGGTAGACCGCCTGGCGTTCGGCGGCGCTGGCGGCGATCGCCTCGCCCAGCGTGGCGCGCGGGTGCTGCAGGCGGTAGGCCACCAGCCAGAGTTCCAGCGGGTGCACCTGGGCCACGTGGCCGCGGTCGGGCAGGTCGAAGGCCTCGGGCGCGAAGCGCTGGTGCAGCTCGGCCACGCGGGCCGCCTCGGGCGCCTGGTCGCCCAGGCGCGTGGCGAGAAAGGCGCCCAGGGCCTCGGGCGGGGCCGCGGGCTCCAGGTAGCGGAACACCGCGGTCAGCCGGTCCGCGCCGGGGCGCAGCCCGTCGAGCAGCAGGGCGCGCAGTTCGGACGGGGTGCGGTGGTCGGTCTTGCGCCAGAAGCGGCGCAGGAAGGCCTGGCCCTCGCGGTCGGCGAACAGCGCCAGGTAGGTTTCGCGGCGCGGGTCGTTGTCGTCTTCCAGCAGACGCGCCGTGCCATCGGCCTCCTGGTACATCGTGTGGCGCACGATCTCCTGCAGCAGGCGCACGAAGGGCAGGTTGATCGAGGCCTGCATGGACTGGCGCAGGCTGGGCTCGCGCGCGTCGTCCTTGCGGTTGAAGTTGTGGAAGCTGTGCAGGCCGCCACCGGTGAAGAACTGCTCGTTCGGGTTGGCGGAGAAGCGCCGGTCCATCGCGGCCTCGAGCATCGCGTCCAGGCTGCGGTCGTTCGGGCCCGACAGGTACTGCACCGCCCAGCGGCTCAGGCTGTCCTGCGGGCTGGTCGCGTGGGCTTTCAGCGCCGCCGGCTCCAGCGGCGCGAGCCGGCCGTGCAGCTCGGCCACCAGTTCGAGGTAGGTCGCCAGCACGCGCAGCTTGGCGGTGGAGCCCAGCTCGAGCTTGCTGCCCTCGTTGATGTCCAGCGGCTGCTGGGTGGTGTCGGTCTGCACCCGGACCAGGTTGCCCTGCGGTGTGCTTTCCATCAGCGTGAAGCTGTAACGCACACCGCCCAGGGTCGCGGGTTGCAGCAGGCGCTCGCCCATCAGCTCCTGCGAGCTGGCGAAGGCCGGGTCGGTCAGCCGCCCGAGGTAGGCGCTCACAGCGTCCTGCAGTTTGCCGTTGAGCGTGGTGCTGGCCTGGGCGTCGAGACGGTCCAGGCTGTAGAGCGAGGTGCCGAGCAGGCCGGCCAGCCGGGTGCGCACGGCGGTGCTGCCCTTGCTCGCGGTGGAGGGCTGCAGCGGCGGGTTTTTCTCCATGTGGCGGAACACCAGCGTCTGCTGGAGCGCGGCGTCGCGCCATTCGGTGTCGATGATGCCCGCCTCGGCCAGCAGGCGCAGGTGGGCGTCGGTGGCGCGGTCCAGGTCCTGGCGGCCCTGTGCCAGGTACCACGAAGGACGGCGGTGGGCGATCATCAGCGCCACCGCCTGGCGCAGCACCCGGGCCCGGGCCGTGGGGTCCTGCGCCGCGCCGCCGGTGGGCGAGAGCGCGGCCATGGCACGCTCGAAGTCGGTGCCGAACCACACCCACAGGCCGTCGCCCAGGCCGTGCACCTCGCCGTGGCGCGGCGCGGCCGACAGCGGCACCGTGTTCAGGTAGTCCAGCACCAGTTGCCGGCGCACCGGCAGGGTGTTGGCGCCCTGCCGGTAGGCCCGCACCGAGGCCGAGGCCATCTGCCGCAGTTTTTCGCGCGCGTCGTGCGTGATGCCGCCGGGCGAGTGGCGGTACTTCTCGATCTGCGTGGCCAGCGTGCTGCCCCCGTGCGTGTCGATGTCGGAGTCGATGCGGTTGCCCAGCTGCGCGAGCACCGCGCGCGTGAAGCGCACCCAGTCCACCGCCGGGTTCATCTCGGGGCGCTCGGGGTCGAGCAGGTCGCGGTTCTCGATGAAGAGCAGCGCCTGCACCACCACCGGTGGCACGCTGTCGTAGCTTTCGAAGCGCCGGTAGGGGTAGCGGAAGGCGTGCAGCGGCTCGCGGCTGCAATCGAGCACGGTCAGTCCGGTGCGGGTCTTCTCGGCGTAGGGCGCGAACCAGCCCCGCTCCAGGTGGGCGCGCAAGGCATCGTCCTGGCGCGCCTGCGCGGCGATTTCGAAGCCGCGCTCCTCCAGGCGCGCGGTGAAGCCCGGAATGCCGGCGTAGCCCATGCGCTCGTCGAACGGCCCATGCGCCGGGAACAGGATGTGCTCGGCAGGCCCCGGCGCGACGTGGTGCCTCAGGGTGGCGACATGCGCGCTCAGCGCGCTGGCCTGCCAGTGCGAGGTCAACACTTCCCGCCGCACCAGCAGCGCGGCGAGCGCGCACACGATCAGCAACACCAGCTGCCACGGCAGGCGCCAGCCGGGCGCGCGCTGGTAACCCGGTGGGTCACCAGAGGCTGCCGGGTGCGGCGTTTCCCTGACGTGGTGTTCGAACATGTTGTGCTCCATTGCTGAAAAGCACGAAATCGGAGAGGCCCATCTTGTTCCTGGGCGGCCCCAGTGTCACCCATGGCGTGGACGGAAGGTGAGCACCGTCCGACCGGCACAGGCATCATGTGATGGCTGTCACAAAACCGGGCCCTTCAACGTCTTCATGCCATGAACGACCCCACCGACACCTTCCACCGCCTGCGGCCCCGCCTGCAGGGCATTGCCTACCGCATGCTGGGCTCTTCCGCCGAGGCCGAGGACGTGGTGCAGGACGCCTGGCTGCGCTGGCACGAGAGCCCGCACGACCAGCTCGACAGCAGCGAGGCCTGGCTGGTCACCATCACCACGCGCCTGGCGATCGACCGCCTGCGCAGCGCCAAGCTGCAGCGCGAGCACTACGTCGGCACCTGGCTGCCCGAGCCGCTGCTGTCCGATGCGCCGGTGACGCCCGAGCAGTTGCTGGAGCGCGCCGACGACGTGTCGGTGGCATTCCTGACCCTGCTCGAGCGCCTGGCGCCCGAGGCGCGCGCGGCCTTCCTGCTGCGCGAGGTGTTCGACGCCGACTACGGCGAGGTCGCCGAGGCGCTGGGCAAGACCGAGAGCGCCTGCCGCCAGATCGTGCACCGCGCCAAAGCGCAGCTGCAGGACGATCGGCCGCGCCACGCCGTGCCGCGCGCGGACCAGCTGCGCCTGCTGCGCGGCTTCGCCGACGCGGCGTCCAGCGGCCAGTTCGCCACGCTCAAGTCCTTGCTGGCCGAAGACGCACAGCTCGTGGGCGACGGCGGTGGCATCGTGCCGAGCTTCGGCGTGCCGCTGGTCGGCAACCAGCGCATCGCCCAGCTCTATCTGGCCACCCACCTGAAGTACGGCGACGCCGTGCGCTTCGAGGTCGTCGTGCTCAACGGCCGCTGGGGTGTGCTGCGCTTCATCGGCAACACGCTGGAATCGGCGCAGTCGTTCGAGACCGATGGCCAGCGCATCCTGACCTTGCACGTGCAGCGCAACCCGGAGAAGCTCGCGCGCATCGCCGCCGCGCTCGGGCGTGACACCGGGCCTGTGCCGAGCCCCTGAAAAAAACAGCGCTGGCTGTCACAACCCGGGGCGCCGGGTCGTCTTGTGTGGTGTATCCCAACCACTTCATCAAGGCACCCATGAACACCGCACCCCGACTCCCCTGGATCGACATTGCCCCCAAGGCCTACCAGGCCATGGCCGCCGTCGGCGCCACCACCGCCAGGTCCTCGCTCGGCCCCATCCTGATGGAGCTCGTGAAGACGCGCGTGTCGCAGATCAACGGCTGCGCCTTCTGCGTCGACATGCACGTGCGCGACCTGCGCCGGCACGGCGAAACCTGGCAGCGCATCAACAGCCTGTGCACCTGGCGCGAGACCGGCCTGTACAGCGCCCGCGAACGCGCCGCATTCGACTGGGCCGAGGCCCTGACCCGGCTGCCCGACGGCCACCACCACCACGACGCCAGCTTCGACGCGCTCAAGGGCCAGTTCAGCGACCAGGAGATCGTCGAGCTGAGCTGGGCCGTTGCGCAGATCAACGCCTGGAACCGCATGGCCGTCGGCATGCGCGCGCCGGTGGCGGAAAAAGACATCGCCTGAACCGAACCCCCTCTCCACAAGGAATCGACATGAACATCGTGATCATCGGAGGCAGCGGCCTCATCGGCAAACAAGTCACCACCCTGCTGCGCCAGGCGGGCCACGCCGTCACGGCGGCTTCGCCCTCGTCGGGCGTCAACGCCGTCACCGGCGAGGGCCTGGACCAGGCGCTCGCCGGCGCGCAGGTGGTGGTGGACGTGAGCAACTCGCCCTCGTTCGAGGACGACGCCGTGATGCATTTCTTCCGCGCCTCGACGCAGAACCTTCTGGCGGCCAGCGCCCGCGCTGGCGTGCGCCACGTCGTGGCGCTGTCGGTGGTGGGCTCGGAGCGCCTGCCCGACAGCGGCTACTTCCGCGCCAAGGTCGCGCAGGAAGCGCTGATCCAGGCCGGCCCCGTGCCGTACACCATCGTGCGCGCCACGCAGTTCTTCGAATTCCTGATGGCGATCGCGCACGTGGGCACGGTGGGCACCACGGTGCCCCTGCCGTCGGCGCCCCTGCAGCCCATCGCCGCGGCCGACGTGGCGGCGGCGGTGGCCGACGTGGCCTTGCAGCCGCCGCTCAACGGCATGTGCGAGGTGGCCGGCCCCGAGGCCGTGCCGCTGGACGCGCTGATCCGCCGCGTGCTGCAGGCCCGCCAGGATCCGCGCGAGGTGGTGACGGACCCCCGCGCGTCTTACTTCGGCACCCCGATCAACGAGCACTCGCTGGTGCCCGGCCCGGGTGCGCGCATCGGGCGGACCACGCTGGCGCATTGGCTGGAGGCCGAAGCCGTCGCGCATTGAACGCACCGGGGGCGGCGCGGCGGGCGTCTTCAGGGTGAGAATGGGCACCATGCACCTGAACCGTACGCTGGTGGAGGGCGTGCTCGAGCTGCGCCTGAACCGCCCCGAGCGCCTCAACGCCCTGACCCTGGCCCTCGCCCGTGAGCTGCTCGCCGCCGTGCGCGCTGGCGTGGCCGACCCGGCGGTGCGCGTGATCCTGCTCGGTGGCGAGGGCCGCGCCTTCTGCGCCGGCAAGGACCGCGACGACCCTGCCACGGACGCCTTCGTCGAGGTGCTGCAGGCGCTCGCCGCGGCGCTGGTGAACGCGCCGCAACCGGTGGTGGTGGCGGTGCAGGGCTGGGTGGTCGGCGCCGGGCTGGAGCTCATGCTCAACGGCGACATCGCGGTGGCCGCGCGCGGCGCGCGCCTGCGCCTGCCCGAGGTGCACGTGGGCCTGTTCGGCACCGGTGGCGTGGCCGCGCTGCTGCCGCGCCTGGTGGGCTTGCAGAAGGCCAAGGGCCTGCTCATGCTGGGGCAGGAGCTGGCGGCGGCGGACGCCGAGCGCTGGGGCCTGGTGTGGCAGGTGGTGGACGACGAGGCCCTGACCGCGCACGCCCGGCAACTCGCGCAGCACCTCGCGGGCGCCGACCCCGCGCTGTTGGCCGAGGTGAAGCGGCTCGTGCACCGCGAGCAACTGGGCGACTTCGACGCCGCGCTGGCGCGCGAGGCCGGCGTGCACCGGCGCCTGCGCAGCGGCCCGGCCGAGACGCCCGCGATCCGCCCGCGCGAGATCGACCACCTGGTGCTGCGCGTGACCGACCTCGACCGCATGCTGCGCTTCTACTGCGGTGCGCTCGGCTGCACGCTCGAGCGGCGCGAGGACCGCATCGGCCTGGTGCAGCTGCGC
>QZKF01000049.1 GCA_003599455.1 Comamonadaceae bacterium | reverse complement strand
AGCAGCAGCACCGCCAGCGGTGGGCCCGGGCGGTGTGGCCGGTGGTAGATGCGCGGATCGGGCGGGCGCCCGGCACGCTGGTCCAGCCGGGCATCGACCAGCGCCCCGTGGTGCAGCTGCTCGCCGGTGGGCGCGCGGGCACCGCCGCGCTCCGGGCGGCCCCGCACACCGGCGAGCCGCGTGGCCAGGCGCCGGGCCGGGCCTTGCAGGCCGGTGGTGTCCAGCCGCTTCGCGCGCGGTGGCGGCGGTGGGTCGGTGTACACGCTGCACCAGTCGGCGCGGTAGCGGCGGATGCGGTGGTCCCACTCGGCGTACACCGCCGCGGGCGCTGCGCCCACGGGCTCGGGCTCGCTGACCTGCACCACCGCAGACGCGTCGCCTTCGGGCGCCTCGCCCGCGCCGGGTGGTGCGGCCGCCAGCGCCAGCACCGCGTCGGACGGCGGCAGGCTGTCGTCGGGCAGCCAGAGGTGGCTGTTGTCGTCGCGGTACGCGGCGTGCACGGCGTAGGTGCGCGCGTTGAACGGCAGGCGCATCTGCCCGATGTCGTGGCCCAGCACCGAGGCCAGGCGCCGCACCTCGTCGGCGCTGCACAGGGCCAGCGTGTGGCCATCGGCAGCAAAGAACAAGGCCTTCACCCGCGCGATCCACGGGTGCGGGTCGACGTGCGCGGGGTCCAGCAGGCAGGCCGAGAGCCGCGCGAGCAGGTCTTCGAAGCCGCTGCCGCGCCGGGCCGCGGGGCCGGCGTGATACGGCCACCACACCGCGCGCAGGCCGGGCAGTTCCTGCAGGGCGAGCCATTCCACGCGCGCGTCTTCGAGCACGCCGCACAGCGCCTGCTGCACCGGCTTGAGCCCGGCCCGGCTCTGCGGCCCGCCACCGAAGCGCGCGTGCGCCGCCGCGTGGCTGGCCAGCGCCAGCGCCCCGCCGGGCGCGGTGGCGTGCTCGGGCGGCAGGTGCAGCACACGCGCCTGGTCGGCGTCCACCGTGATCACGCCGCGCGCGCCTTCGCCGCGCGCCTGCGCCATGCGCTCCACGCGCAGCGGCTGGCCCCACAGGGCCTGCGCCACGGTGGCGATCACGCCGTCGGTGTCGGTGGACACGTCGGCAGATTCAGAAGCTCGCGCGCACCAGGGCGTGCAGCACCGCGAGCAGTTCGGGGTCGTCGCTCAGCGGGTCGGCCATTGCCTGCAGGGCCGCGGCCTGCGGCGGCAGGCCGGCGCGCACCAGCAGCGCGGCGTGCACCAGCATGCGGGTGGAGGCGCCCTCTTCCAGGCCCTGGTCGCGCAGGCGGCGCGTGCGCAGCGCGAGCTGCACCAGGCGCTGCGCGAGCGCGTCATCCACACCGCCCTCGCGCGCCACGATGGCGGCTTCGATGGACGGGTCGGGGTAGTCGAATCCCAGCGCCACGAAACGCTGGCGCGTGGACGGCTTGAAGCCCTTGTGCAGGCCCTGGTAGCCGGGGTTGTAGCTGACCACCAGCTGAAAGTCGGGATGCGCCTGCAGCAACTCGCCATGGCGCTCCAGCGGCAGCACGCGGCGCGTGTCGGCCAGCGGGTGCAGCAGCACCGTGGTGTCGGCGCGCGCTTCGAGCAGCTCGTCGAGGTAACACAGCGCGCCGTGGCGCGCGGCCAGCGCCAGCGGCCCGTCCATCCAGCGCGTGCCCTCGGCGTCCAGCAGCCAGCGCCCGGCGAGGTCACCGGCGGTGAAGTCTTCGTGGCAGGCGATGGTGACCAGCGGCAGCTTCAGGCGCCAGGCCATGTGCTCGACGAAGCGCGTCTTGCCGCAGCCGGTCGGCCCCTTCAGCAGCACCGGCAGTCGCGCCGAGCGCGCCGCCTCGAAGGCCGCGATCTCGTTGCCCGCCGGCTGGTAGAAGGGTTCCCCGGCCAGGCGCCAGTCGGCCAGCGGGTCGACAACCACCACCCGCCGTCCTCAGCGGTGGCCCGCGGTGGACGGATTCGGTATGCCCTCGATCGGGCATTCTTCGGTGCCCACCATCGGCCGCGTGATCGCCTCCACCGCCTTCTGCGTGCCCTCGGGGTCGTTGACCCAGCGCGCGTAGAAGTCGTAGGGGCAGGCGGCGGCGCCCTGGTCGCCCTCGCGCGAGTTGATCATGCCGGTGTAGCCGCGGTGCAGCAGCTTGAACAGGTGGTTCTCGCTCTGCGCGTTCTTGCGGAAGTCGCGGATCAGGCTGGTGGAGAGCGCGGCGTACTGCACGCCGTAGTCCTCCTCGCCGCACTCGCCCAGCGTGCGGCCGTCGAAGCCGATGATCGCGCTGTGGCCGAAGTAGCTGTATACGCCGTCCCAGCCCGCCGCGTTGGCCACGGCCACGTAGCTGTTGTTGGCCCAGGCCATGGCTTTCGCCATGAGCACCTGCTGGTCTTTCGCGGGGTACATGTAGCCCTGGCAGCGCACGATGAGTTCGGCGCCCTTCATGGCGCAGTCGCGCCAGATCTCGGGGTAGTTGCCGTCGTCGCAGATGATCAGGCTGATCTTCAGGCCCTTGGGGCCCTCGCTCACGTAGGTGCAGTTGCCCGGGTACCAGCCCTCGATGGGCACCCACGGCATGATCTTGCGGTACTTCTGCACGATCTCGCCCTGGTCGTTCATCAGGATCAGCGTGTTGTACGGCGCCTTGTACGGGTGCTCCTCGTGCCGCTCGCCGGTGAGCGAGAACACGCCCCACACCTTGGCCTTGCGGCAGGCCTCGGCAAAGATCTCGGTCTCGGCGCCGGGCACGGTGGACGCGGTCTCGTACATCTCCTTCGCGTCGTACATGATGCCGTGCGTGCTGTACTCGGGAAAGATCACCAGGTCCATGCCCGGCAGGCCAGACTTCATGCCCACGATCATGTCGGCAATCTTGCGCGCGTTGTCCAGTACCTCGGCCGTGCTGTGCAGCCGCGGCATCTTGTAATTGACCACGGCCACACCGACCGTGTCCTTGCTGCTTGAAATGTCGCCGTGCATCATGGCAATACAACCTTGCTGTGGGAAGTGGATAGGGGGTGCAGCCATTGTGGGAGGCACTGCGCAGGTGGCGTATACGTCAATTGACGTAGCCGGCCGCGGCGTCAGAATGCGCTCCACAAGAGGAGACATCCACCATGCGAACCGCGAAGCCGATGCTGGCGAGCGCGCTCCTGCTGGCGGCTCTGGCCGCCGAGACGCACGCTTCCCTGGACGGTCATCCCTCGGTGACCCAGTACCTCTCGAACGACGCGCCTTTTGTCGTCTTCGGTGTGACGCCCACCAGCCTGGTCGCCACCTCGGCCAGCCTGACGCTCAGCTTCGTCGCCACCGACCCGCTGGATCAGGTCAACGTCTTCCCCTTCGTGCGACGCTCACCCGATGGTCCGGCGCGCATTCGATCGCAGGTGAGCTGTGGCCCCAGGGACGTGGGCTCGTGGAACTGCCTCATCCCGGTGGCCGACCTGCTGCGCGAGCTCAAGGACAGCGAGGGCGAGCTAGGCCTGCGCATCGAGGCGCATGGCGAGCTGCGCCAGCGCGGCCAGCACAGCACCGTGATCGTCACCCTGCCGGTGCGGCGCGCGCCGGCGGCCCGAGGCCAGCCGCTGAGCACCGCACACCGCAAGCTCAGTGACTGATCATCCAGGGGCGCTTGCTCGGGAAAGCCTTGGCGCCGTTGGCTGCGGTCACGGTCGCCTTGCTGCGCCCGGTGCCGCAGCAGCCGCAACCCGGCGGGTGTTTGAGGCGCGCGTAGTCGCCCGAGCGCTTGGGCTCGTGGCGCGCACGCTCGTTGACGCCCATGGCGTTGCGCGTGCCGCTGTCCATGAGCGCCAGCCGCGGCGCGGTGACGAACACGCGCGGCGAGGCGGTGCCGCAGTCCGGGCAGGCGGCGGGCTCGTTGCGCTCGCTCAGGGAACGGAACGCGTCGAAGCCGCCGCAGGCCGGGCAGTCGTAGTCGTAGGTCGGCATGGCGCGGCGCTCACTTCACATCCGGCGACAGCGGCATCTGGATGGAGCCGTCGATGTGCTTGATCGGGCCGCTCGCATTCGGGTTGATGTCGAAGTCGAAGATCTGCGTGGGCAGCCAGAGCGTGGCGCAGGCGTTGGGCACGTCGACCACGCCGCTGATGTGGCCCTGCACCGGCGCGGTGCCGAGGATGGAGTAGGCCTGCGCGCCCGAGTAGCCGAACTTCTTCAGGTACTCGATGGCGTTCAGGCAGGCCTGGCGGTAGGCCACGTTCACGTCCAGGTAGTACTGCTTGCCGCTCTCGTCGACGCTGATGCCTTCGAAGATGACGTAGTCGTTGTAGGTGGGCGTGATCGGGCTGGGCTTGAAGATCGGGTTCTTGATGCCGTACTTGGCCATGCCGCCCTTGATCAGCGTGACCTTCATGTGCACCCAGCCGGCCATCTCGATGGCGCCGCAGAAGGTGATCTCGCCGTCGCCCTGGCTGAAGTGCAGGTCACCCACGCTCAGGCCCGCGCCTTCCACGTAGACCGGGAAGAACACCTTGGCGCCGCGCGACAAATCCTTGATGTCGCAGTTGCCGCCGTGTTCGCGCGGCGGCACGGTGCGCGCGCCCTCGGCCGCGGCCTTGTCGCGCGCGGCGCCGGTCATCTTGCCCATGTGGGCGGTGCCGGCAAACGGCGGGTTGGCCAGGCCGCTGGTGGCGGGGTCGGAATCGATCAGCGCCTGCTCGCGCGCGTTCCACATCCCCAGCATCTTGGGGTCGGGCAGGCAGCCGATCAGTCCGGGGTGGATCAGGCCGGCGTACTTCACGCCGGGCACGTGGCGCGAGCTGGTGAACATGCCGTGGAAGTCCCAGATCGACTTCTGCGCCTGCGGGAAGTGTTCGGTGAGGAAGCCGCCGCCGTTCTTCTTGCTGAAGAAGCCGTTGAAGCCCCACAGGCTGTCGTCCTTGGCGCCGATGTCGAGCAGGTCCACCACCAGCAGGTCGCCCGGCTCGGCACCCTTCACGCCCACCGGGCCGCTCAGGTAGTGCACGGTGCTCAGGTCGATGTCGCGCACGTCGTCGGCGCTGTCGTTGTTCTTGATGAAGCCACCGGTCCAGTCGAAGGTCTCCAGGATGAACTCGTCACCGGGCTTGACCCAGCAGGCCATGGGGATGTCGGGGTGCCAGCGGTTGTGGATGTTTTCGTTTTCCAGCGGCGACTTGGTGAGATCGACCTTGATCAGGGTTTCGGCCATGGTGGTGTGCTCCTTGGGATGGACAGAAGAGAGGGATCAGACGGAGAGGTAGGACTTGATGTGCTGCAGGTCGGTGTCGCTGCGCTCGGTCTCGTGCACCAGGCGGCCGCCCTCGATGACGAACAGGCGGTCGGCGACGTCCATGGCGAACGAGAGCACCTGCTCGGAGACCACGATGGTGATCTTGCGCATCTTGCGGATCTCGTTGAGCGCCTTGGCGATGTCCTTGATGATGGAAGGCTGGATGCCTTCGGTGGGCTCGTCGAGCAGCAGCACCTTGGGGTCGGTGACGAGAGCCCGCGCAATCGCCAGCTGCTGCTGCTGGCCGCCCGAGAGGTTGCCGCCCTTGCGCCGGCGCATGTCCCACAGCACCGGGAACAGCGCGTAGATCTCTTCGGGGATGGTCTT
The DNA here is from genome assembly GCA_003599455.1 of Comamonadaceae bacterium. Classification (GTDB taxonomy): domain Bacteria; phylum Pseudomonadota; class Gammaproteobacteria; order Burkholderiales; family Burkholderiaceae_C; genus Hydrogenophaga. The sequence continues at coordinate 10,600 of QZKF01000049.1, read as the reverse complement.
GTCCTTCGCGTTCTCCAGCCCGGTCTGGATGTTCTCTTCCACCGTGAGCGTGGGGAAGATCATGCGGCCCTGCGGCACGTAGGCAATGCCCTTGGCCACGCGCTGGTAGCTCTCCATCTGCGAGACCTCCTGGCCGGCGATGGAGATGTGCCCGGTCTTCACCGGCAGGATGCCGATCAGGCTCTTGAACAGCGTGGTCTTGCCCATGCCGTTGCGGCCCATGATGGCCACGCACTCGTTCTCGCGTGTCTCGAACGAGATGCCGTGCAGCGCCTGGCTCTGGCCATAGGCGACGACGAGGTCCTTGACTTTCAGCATGGTGGTTCCTTCAGTGGCCGAGGTAGACGTCGATGACCTTGGGGTCGGCCTGCACCTGGTCCATGGGCCCTTCGGCCAGGATCTTTCCCTGGTGCATCACGGTGACCTTGTGCGCGATCTTCTTGACGAAGTCCATGTCGTGCTCGATCACGATCACGGCGCGGTTCTGGCAGATGCGCTGCAGCAGTTCGGCGGTGAGGTCGCGCTCGCGCGCGCTCATGCCGGCGATGGGCTCGTCGAGCATCAGCAGCTCGGGCTCCTGCATCAGCAGCATGCCGATCTCCAGCCACTGCTTCTGGCCGTGCGAGAGCAAGCCGGCTTCGGTCTCCAGCTTGTCGCCCAGGCCGATGTCCGCGGCCACGGCCTTCACCCGCGCCTGGATCTCGTCGGTGGCGGTGAAGGCCAGCGCGCCCCAGACCGAGCGGCCCGAGGGGAAGGACACCTCGAGGTTCTGGAACACCGAGAGGTTCTCGTAGATCGAGGGCGTCTGGAATTTCCGGCCTATCCCTAAGCGCACGCGCTTGTGCTCGGCCACCTGGATGATCTCTTCGTTCTTGAACTTGATGCTGCCGGCGCTGGCCTTGGTCTTGCCGCAGATCAGGTCCAGCAGCGTGGTCTTGCCCGCGCCGTTGGGGCCGATGATCACGCGCAACTCGTTCTTGTCGATGTAGAGCGTGAGGGCGTCGATGGCCTTGAAGCCGTCGAACGAGACGGTGAGGTCTTCCACGGAGAGGGCGAAGTCGGTGTTGCTCATGGGGAAGTGCTCCGGTGGTTCTCAGACGCCCTGGCCGCGGGTGCCGTCAGGCAACTTGACGGTGGTGGCCGGCGAGGCGGCGGTCTTCATCGGCGCATGCGGCGGCGGCGAGGGTGGCTGGGGCCGCGCGGCGGACGCTTCGCGCAAGGCCTTCTGGCGCGACTTCCACCAGGGCACGATGCGTTCCTCCCACACACCGGCCAGGCCCATGGGGAAAGCCATGGTCACGCCGATGAACAGGCCGGCCATGAGGAACAGCCAGAGGTCGGGGAAGCTCTCGGAGAAGAAGGTCTTGCCGGCGTTGACCAGCAGCGTGCCGTAGACCGCGCCCACCAGGCTCATGCGCCCGCCCACGGCGGCGTAGATCACCATCTCGATCGAGGGCACGATGCCCACGAAGCTCGGCGACATGAAGCCCACCTGCAGCGTGAACAGCGCGCCGCCGATGCCCGAGAGCGCGGCCGCCAGGCAGAACACGAAGATGCGGAAGTCGGCCACGTCGTAGCCCGAGAAGCGCACGCGGTCTTCCTTGTCGCGCATGGCCAGCAGCAGGGTGCCGAGCTTGCTGGTCTGGATCCAGCGGCAGACCACGATGGACAGCACCAGCATGCCGACGCAGACGTAGTACAGGATGTACTTGGCGCTGTCGGTGCGCGTGTCCCAGCCCAGCAGGGTCTTGAGGTCGGTCATGCCGTTGACACCGCCGGTGAAGCCCTGCTGGCCGATGATGGCCACGGTGAGGATCAGCGCCACGGCCTGCGTGATGATGGCGAAGTACACGCCGCCCACGCGCCGCTTGAACATGGCGAAGCTCACGATCCAGGCCAGCAGCGTGGGCACCACGATGACGGCGGCGAGCGCGAACGGAAAACTCTTGAAGGGCACCCAGAACGCCGGCAGCTCGGTGATCTGGTTCCAGTCCATGAAGTCGGGGATGCCGGGGGTGGACTGGATCTTGGTGCTCTCGGGGTCGGAGGCTTCCAGTTTGAGGAACATGGCCATGGCGTAACCGCCGAGGCCGAAGAACACGCCCTGCCCCAGGCTGAGCACACCGCCATAGCCCCACAACATCACCAGGCCGATGGCGACAAAGGCGTAGGTGAGGTACTTGCCGACCAGGTTGAGGCGGAAGATGTCGAGCGAGAGCGGCAGCACCACGGCCAGCAGCACCGTCAGCAGCACCAGGCTGGCGAGCTGGTAACGAAGGATCCAGGCTTTCAGGGCGTTCATGAACGTACTCCGGGAGTCAAAGAATTCAACGACGCACTTTGGATGCGAACAGGCCCTGTGGGCGCACCATCAGGATCACGACGATCAGCGAGAGCGTGAGCATCTTGGCCATGGAGCCGGCCATGAAGAACTCGGTGATGGACTGCGTCTGCGCGATGCCGAAGGCCGAGACCACGGTGCCCAGCAGGCTGGCGGCGCCGCCGAAGGTGACGACCAGGAAGGCGTCGACGATGTAGAGCGAGCCCGAGGTGGGGCCGGTGGAGCCGATGGTGGTGAAGGCCGCGCCGGCCACGCCGGCGATGCCGCAGCCGATGGCGAAGGTGAGGCGGTCGGTCTTCTTGGTGTCGATGCCGGTGGCGTTGGCCATCATGCGGTTGCTCACCGTGGCCCGCACGCGCAGGCCCCAGCGGCTCTTGTGCAGCGCGATCAGCACGCCGCAGGTGACGAAGGCCGTGAGCCCCAGCACGAACATGCCGTTGATGGGAATGTCCAGGCCTTCGGCGGGTGCCCAGGAGCCGAGCAGCCAGTCGGGCAGCGTGGGGCTCACTTCTTTCGGGCCGATGAAGGTGCGGAAGCACTGCTGCATCGCCAGGCTGATGCCCCAGGTGGCGAGCAGCGTGTCGAGCGGGCGCTTGTAGAGGTGGCGGATCAGCGCCCATTCGATGAACCAGCCGGCCACGAAGGCGAAGCCGAAGGCGGCCGCGATGGCGATCGGGAAGTACACCTTGGTGGCCCCGGGGCTGATCGATTCGGCCAGCGTGGAGCCCAGGAAAATGGTGTACGCGCCGATGGTCATGAACTCGCCATGCGCCATGTTGATCACGCCCATCTGCCCGAAGATGATGGCCAGGCCCAGCCCCATGAGCAGCAGCACGGCGAACAGGCTCAGGCCGGCGAAGCCCTGCATCAGGCCGATGTTGAGCAGGTCGTTGAAACTCATGGCAAATCTCCAGGGGAAATGGGACACGCCGCGGCGCACATGCGCCGCGGCGGGGAAGGCTTACTGGTAGCCCTTGGGGAATGGATCGGGTTTGATCAATTCAGGCGATTCCGAGACCACCTTGAAGGTCGCGTCCGGCATGCCCATGGCGATGCGCGACTTGCTCCACAGGTGGTGGTTCGGGTCGAGCTTCACGTAGCCCTCGGGCGCGGTCTTGAGCTCGATGCCGGTGCGCGAAGCGGCCACCACCTTGTCCACGTCGAAGCTCTTCGCCTTCTCGACCGCGGCCTTCCACAGCCAGGGGCCGAGGTAGCCGGCCTGGGTCACGTCGCCGATCACGGCGTCCTTGCCGTACTTGGCCTTGAAGGCGGCGACGAACTTCTTGTTGTTCTCGTTGTCGAGCGACTGGAAGTACTTCATCGACGAGTAGAAGCCCTGGAAGTTCTCACCGCCCACGCCGGTCATCTCGTCCTCGGTCACCGACAGCGTCACCAGCAGCTGCTTGTCGCCGGTGATGCCGGCGGCCTTGAGCGCCTTGTAGAAGGCCACGTTGGAGCCACCGACCACGGCGGCGAAGATGCAGTCGGGCTTCTGCAGCTTGATCTTGTTCATCAGCGAACCGAAGTTGGTGCTGCCCAGCGGGTAGTACTCCTCGCCGACGACCTTGCCCTTCTGGAAGTTCTCGATGTGCTTGCGCGCGATCTTCATCGAGGTGCGCGGCCAGATGTAGTCGGAGCCGATCAGGAAGAAGGTCTTGGCCTTCTTCTCCTTCTGCGCCCAGTCCAGGCTGTACAGGATCTGCTGCGTGGCTTCCTGGCCGGTGTAGATCACGTTCTTCGACTGCTCCAGGCCTTCGTAGAAGGTCGGGTAGTACAGCAGGCCGTTTTCCTTCTCGAACACCGGCAGCACGGCCTTGCGCGAGGCGCTGGTCCAGCAGCCGAACACGGCGGCGCAGCGGTCGTTGATCAGCAGCTTCTTGGACTTCTCGGCGAAGGTCGGCCAGTCGGAGGCGCCGTCTTCCTTGATCACCTTGATCTTGCGGCCCAGGATGCCGCCCATCGCGTTGATCTCGTCGATGGCGAGCTGCTCGGCCTGGATGGAACCGGTCTCCGAGATCGCCATGGTGCCGGTGGACGAGTGCAGCTGGCCGACGGTGACTTCGGTGTCGGTCACGGCCAGCTTGGTGGTGTTCACCGAGGCGGTGGGCTGGCCGAAGCTCCAGCTCGGCAGGCCGGCCAGGCCGGCGACGCCCAGCATCTGCAGCACGCGGCGGCGGCTGGCTTCCGGGGTTTCCGGGGCTTCGGAAGACTGGGCATTCGGATCGGAGAGGTGCTTCATGGAGGACTCCTGGGACGGTTGGGACAGTGAAACCGGCGGTGTGCCGACTGGGTTGAAGACTAGGGAAAGCACCGTAGGGCGCCCATACGTCAAATAACGTAGAGCCGGGTTGGGACGCTTCTTGCTAGCGTCCATGGCATGCCCTCTCCCGAGCCGTCCACGCCCGTTGCCACGCAGAAAATCTTCCGGTTCCGCCGGGAATACAACTCGTGGGTGGCCGACGAGACCATGGAGGACTACGCCCTGCGCTACACGCCGCGCAGCTTCCGCAAATGGAGCGAGTGGCGCGTGGCCAACACCGCGTTCGGCTCGCTCTCCTTCCTCGCGCTGGAAGCGATCGGCGGCGCGATCGCCGTGAACTACGGCTTCGGCAACGCCATGTGGGCGATCCTGGTGGTGGGGCTGATCATCTTTTTCACCGGCCTGCCGATCGCCTACTACGCCGCGCGCTACGGGCTCGACATGGACCTGCTCACGCGCGGCGCCGGTTTCGGCTACCTGGGCTCGACCATCACCTCGCTGATCTACGCGGTGTTCACCTTCATCTTCTTCGCCATCGAGGCGGTGATCATGGCGCTGGCGCTGCAGATGGCGACCGACTGGCCGCTCGCCTGGTGTTACCTGATCTCGGCGGTGGTGATCATCCCGCTGGTGATCCGCGGCATCACGCTCATCTCGAAACTGCAGGCCTGGACGCAGCCGCTGTGGCTGTTCCTGCTGCTGTTGCCCTTCGTGTGGATCGCCATCTCGCAGCCGCAGCTCTACCGCGACTTCGCCAGCCTCACCGGCATCCGCTCGGGCAGCAACCAGTTCCAGCCGCTGATGTTCGGTGCGGCGGCGGCGGTGATCTTCTCGCTGGTGGTGCAGATCGGCGAGCAGGTGGACTTTTTGCGTTTCATGCCCGAGCGCAAGCGCGAGAACCGCGTGCGCTGGTGGGCCGCGGTGCTGATCACCGGGCCGGGCTGGATCGGCATGGGCATGCTCAAGATGGCCGGCGGCGCCTTCCTCGCCTTCGCCGCGATGCAGTTCGAGGTGCCGCCCGAGCGCACCGCCGAGCCCACGCAGATGTTTCTCGCCGGCTTCACCGAGGCGGTGGGCCACCCGGGCCTGGCGGTGGTGATGACGGTGGTGTTCGTGATCATTTCGCAGATCAAGATCAACGTGACCAACGCCTACGCGGGCTCGCTGGCCTGGTCCAACTTCTTCGCGCGCGTCACCCACAGCCACCCCGGGCGCGTGGTCTGGCTGGTGTTCAACGTGGCCATCGCCACCCTGCTCATGCTGCTGGGCGTGTTCGCCGGCATCGAGAAGGTGCTGGGCGTGTACAGCAACGTGGCGATCGCGTGGGTGGGCGCGCTGGTGGCCGACCTGGTGATCAACAAGCCGCTGGGCCTGAGCCCGAAAGGCATCGAGTTCCGGCGCGCCCACCTGTACGACTTCAACCCGGTGGGCATGGGCTCGATGATCATCGCGGCCCTGGTGGCGATCCTGGCCTACGCGGGCACCATGGGCGAACTGGCCGCCGCGTTTTCGCCCTTCATCGCGCTGGGCCTGGCACTGGTGCTCTCGCCGCTGATCGCCTGGGCCACCCAGGGCCGCTACTACCTGGCGCGCACACCCTCGGCCGAATGGCAGCCCGGCGAGGTGGTGCGCTGCGCGGTGTGCGAGAACCAGTTCGAGAGCGAGGACATGGCGAGCTGCCCGGCCTACCGCGCGCCCATCTGTTCGCTGTGCTGCTCGCTCGAATCGCGCTGCCACGACCGCTGCAAGACCAACTCGCGCGCCATCGACCAGATGCGCGCGGCGCTCACCGCGGTGCTGCCCCAGGGCGTGATGGCGCGCGTGAATTTCCGCGCCGGCCAGTTCCTCGTGGTGTGGCTGTCGATCAGCGCGGTCATGGCCTTCCTGATCGGCATGGTCTACGTGCAGGAAAGCCTGCACGCCCCGACCGAGGTGCTGCAGCTGCCCTTCCTCAAGATCTACGCATTCCTGGTGCTGTTCGCCGCGGTGTGTTCGTGGTGGGTGGTGCTCACCACCGACAGCCGCCGCATGGCGCAGGACGAGTCGGAGCGGCAGACGCAGCTGCTGATGCTGGAGATCGACGCCCACCAGCGCACCGACGCCGAGCTGCAGTCGGCGCGCGACCGTGCCGAGGCCGCGAGCCAGGCCAAGACGCGCTATGTGGCGGGCATGACGCACGAGCTGCGCACGCCGCTCACCAGCATCCTGGGCTACGCGCAGATTTTGCTGAAGAACGCCGACATCTCGGTCTGGGTGCGCGAGACCATCGCCACCATGCAGCGCAGCGGCCAGCACATGCACGCGCTCATCGACGGCTCGCTCGATCTCGCGCGCATCGAGGCCGGGCGCCTGAAGCTCGACCCGGTGCCGCTGCCGCTGGGCCAGCTGCTGGAAGACGTGGAGCGCATGATCCGCCCGCAGGCCGAGGCCAAGGGCCTGCGCTTCGTGGTGCAGCAGGAAGGCGAGCTGCCGGCCTGGGTGCGCGCCGACGCCAAGCGCCTGCGCCAGATCCTGATCAACCTGCTGAGCAACGCGGTGCGCTTCACCGACCAGGGCGACGTGACGCTCAAGCTCGACTTCCGCCAGCAGGTGGCGCGCATCGACGTGGTGGACACCGGCATCGGCATCGCCGCGCAGGACCAGAAGCGCATCTTCCTGCCGTTCGAGCGCGGCAGCGCCGGGCGGCGCGCGCTCGACACCGGCACCGGCCTGGGCCTGACCATCACCCACCTGCTGACCGACATGATGGGCGGCGAGCTGCTGCTCAAGAGCCGGCCGGGCCAGGGCAGCACCTTTTCACTGCGGCTCTACCTGCCGCCCATTCCGTCGGACCCGAAACACCCGCTGCCGATCCCGTCCACGCTGCGCGCCGTCACCGGCTACCTGGGGCCGCGCCGCACGCTGCTGGTGGTGGACGACCAGCCGCTGCACCGGCAGCTGCTCGCCAGCATCCTGATGCCGCTGGGCTTCGTGGTGCGCGAGGCGGCCAGCGGCCAGGAGTGCCTGGAGATCATCGAACAGCACCCGCCCGACCTGCTGCTGCTGGACCTCACCATGGACGGGCTCGATGGCTGGCAGACCGCAGAAGCGGTGCGCGCGCTGCTGCCGGCCGCGCGCCTGCCCATCGTGTTCGTCTCGGCCAACCTGTTCGACAACCGGCCCGAGGAACTGACGGCGCTCGACTGCCAGGGCTTCGTCGCCAAGCCCATGATGGAATCGGAACTGCTCGACGCGCTGCAGCGCGCGCTGGCGCTGGAATGGGTGACCGAGCAGGCGCCGGCCACCACGCCGGTGAGCTTCGTGCGCCACCGCATCACCGGCCTGCCGCTGCCCGAAGACCTGCGCGAGGAGCTGCAGCGCCTGGCCCGCCAGGGGCAGGCCGCCGCGCTGCGCCAGCGCCTGTGGCAGGCCCAGACCGCCGAGCCCGCGCACGCCGCCACGCTGGCGCTGCTGCAGTCCTGCGCGGACCGGTTCGATTTTCAAACCCTGATCGAATACCTCAGGGACACCGCGGAGCTCACGGAAGAAGATGACATCGACACCTGACCCCCTGGCCGCCACCCCGCCACCGGCGGTCACGCAGCAGCCCGTGATCCTGGTGGTGGACGATGCCGTGGACACCCTGCGCATGCTGGGCGACGCGCTGGTGGCCGAAGGCTATGTGGTGCTCGCCGCGCGCGACGCCGAAGAAGCGCTGGAACGCTTCGAGGTCGCCGTGCCCGACGGCGTGCTGCTCGACGCGGTGATGCCCGGCATGGACGGCTTCGCGTTCTGCGAACACATCAAGGCCACGCCGGCCTGGTCGCACGTGCCCGTGGTCTTCATGACCGGCCTGTCGGAGAGCGAGCAGATCCTGCGCGGCTTCGCGTGTGGGGGTGTGGACTACGTGGTCAAGCCGCTGCGCATTCCCGAGGTGATGGCGCGGCTGGCCACGCACGTGCGCAACGCCCGCGTGACGCGGCTGGCGCAGGAAGCGGTGGACGTGGCCGGCATGGGCACGGTGGTGCTCGACTCGCAGGGCCGCATGGCCTGGCGCTCGCCGCAGGCCACGGCCTGGCTCACACAGGCCTTCGGCGCCGACGCGGCGGCGGGCAAGCGCGCCGGCGAATGGCTGGGCACCGCGCTCGGCGCCAGCGAGACCACGCGCGACCTCGGGCGCCACGGCCGCCTGCTGGCGCGCAACATGGGCCAGGGCAGCCTGGGCGAGTCGATGCTGCTGCTCACGCTCACGCCGCCCGACAGCGCGAGCGCCCAGCGCCTGCGCGACATCGCGCTCACGCCGCGCGAGACCGAGGTGCTGTCGTGGCTGGCCAAGGGCAAGACCAACCGCGACATCGCCGACATCCTGGGCATGAGCCACCGCACGGTGAACAAGCACCTGGAACACGTGTTCGAAAAGCTGGGCGTGGAAACGCGCTCGGCGGCGGCGGCGATTGCCGGGCGGCTGTTGCCGCAGGACTGAAAACGTCGGGGTTCGAGCAGAATGGGCTTTCCACAACGGGAAGACGCTGATGAAAGCCTTTGTTCTTGAGCGCTATGGAAAGAAAGGTGCCTTGCGGGCCACCGACGTTCCGATGCCCGCGTTGCGCGACGATGAAGTCTTGATCCAGGTCCATGCCGCCGGCATCAACCAACTGGATTCCAAGCTGCGGGACGGTGAGTTCAAACTCATCCTGCCGTACCGCCTTCCCGTGACCCTGGGCCACGATGTGGCCGGCGTGGTGACGAAGGTCGGGCCGCAGGTCCAGCGTTTCAAACCGGGCGACGAGGTGTATGCGCGAGCGGACGATTTCCGGATAGGCACGTTCGCGGAGTACGTTCCGGTGAAAGAGTCATCGCTGGCCCTCAAGCCCAAAAACCTCACGATGGAAGAAGCGGCCTCGCTGCCTCTGGTCGGCTTGACCGCATGGCAGGCGCTGGTCGAAATGGCCCGATTGAAGAAAGGCCAGACCGTGTTCATTCAGGCCGGTTCAGGCGGTGTCGGCACCTTCGCGATCCAGCTGGCCAGGCACCTGGGTGCCACCGTCGCCACCACCGCGAGCTCGGCGAATTTCGCGCTCGTCAAAGGTCTGGGCGCCGATGTGGTCATCGACTACAAGACGCAAGACTTCGAGGACGTGCTGCGGGATGTCGACGTGGTACTCCACAGCCAGGACAGCAAGACACTCGCAAAATCCCTGCGCATCCTGAAGGGCGGCGGGAAACTCATTTCGATCTCCGGCCCGCCGGATCCCGCGTTCGCGAAGGCCGTCGGGGCACCCACCTTCGTGCGGTGGGTCATTCAACTGCTCAGTGCGGGCATCCGGCGCAAGGCGCGGGCCCGCCACGTCGACTACGCGTTTCTTTTCATGAGCGCGAACGGGAAGCAACTGCAGGACATCGCCAGCCTCGTCGAAGCGGGTGCCATCCGCCCGGTCATCGACACGGTTTTCCCGTTCGAGTCGACCAACGAAGCCTTGAACCATGTCGACGCGGGCCGCGCGAAGGGCAAGGTCGTTGTCAAGGTCCGATGAATTCACCCGCGCATGGCGGGTGACAGCCGTTCGATGCGGAGGCGGAAATCGACGCAGGGGTCGTCAGTTCGCGCTGACCGGCGCGGCGGGCGGTGAGACGGCCGGCGGTGCGGCCACGGGCGGGTCCACCGGATCGAGCAGGCCCCGGGGCGGGTTGCGCTTCATGTCGTCCGCCAGGGTGAGCTGATCGGCGTTCATGCATTCGTCCGCCAGGCGCTTGCCCAGCTGCTGGCTCATGAGCATGGACTTGTTGCCCAGCTGCAGCCACATCGCACCGCGCTTCGGGTCTTCCAGCCGGATGGCGCCGGTGCGGCTCTCCACCGGGTGCATGAAGTAGCGCGCGTTGCGCATGTTCTTCACCTGCACGAGGAAGAACCCCTGCCGCCGGGCGGGCGTGATCTGCACGGACGAACCCAGCTCACAAGGAATGAGCCCGACGTGCACCCGCTGGGCCACCGCGAGGTCGGCTTCGCTGAGCACCACATC
>QZKF01000052.1 GCA_003599455.1 Comamonadaceae bacterium | reverse complement strand
GCGCGGCATCGTCCGGCAGAGCCGCCAGCGCGGCCTGCACGGCCGTTTCGATCGCCGCGCGCTGCGCGGGGAGCAGTTGCGTCAGCGCCGCGCGGTGGGCGCCTGCCACCGCGGCGTCCACCGCATGCGCCGGCGACGACGGTGCGCGCGCGGCTTCGCGTGTCGCCTCGAAAGCGGCGGTCTGCACCAGCGCCATCACGCGCACGGCGGGGGGCGTACCGATGCGCGCCTCGCCGACGATCTGCGCGCTGCGCTGGTTCCAGTCGGTGATGGCATCGGCCCGCGCGGGCGCGGCCAGGGTGGTGAACAGGGTGCTTGCAAAGGGCACCACGAGGGTGGCCATCCAGGTGTGGGTTTTCATGTCGGTTCCTTCAAAGGTGTGGGGGGAGACCTGTCGCGGACGGCGATCAGGCGGGGATGAACAGGCGGTAGTCGGCGCGGTAGCCCACGCGCGTCTGCCGGCCGATCGAGGCGGCGTCGCAACCACCGGTGGGTGCCACGCCGCCTTCGGTGTGCAGGCGCTGGATGAAGCTGACCGGGCTCAGCACACCGGCGCTGCCGGTGCTCCGAGTGGCCAGCAGCAGCCAGGGGATGGCACCGGGCACCGGCGCGTCGGCGCGGGCACGCACGCTGCCGACCACGCGGCTGCCGTCGAGCCCCTGCCAGTAGGGGCCCTCGCCATGGCGGCCGACCGGTCGGCCGCGCTGGTCGAACAGCTCGGCCTCGGGCGCCACGAAGGTCCATGCCGGGGTGGTGGTGCCGGCAACGGCGCGGCATTCGTAGACCTGCACGCCGGTGGCGGACACGGTGGTCAGGGCGCGCACCGACTGGCCCGGGTCCAGCGCCGGGGGCACGGCGCCGCTGGGCGCCGGGCCGGCGGCACAGGCCACCAGGCCCATCAAGCCGATGCCGGCCAGCACGGTGGCCAGCGGCTTCAGGGGTCTTGCTTGCTTCATGTCCTTGCTCCAGTGCCCGGTCTTCATCCGTGTTTGGTGACGACGATTTCGAGGTACTCGCTGGGCACCACCAGCGAGTCGGGGCCGGCGACGTTCAACTCGTCGAGCAGCGCGGTGATGGCGCGTTCGAGCGATTGCGCACCGGCCGCGTCGAGCGCCGCAAAGGCCTTGTGGGTGGGGCCGTACAGCTCACGGAACACCGACACGAAGTGCGCCGCCGAGCGGTAGCGGAAATTGAAGTGCCGGCGCTGGCATGTGATCTGCGCGGCCTGGGAACCGAACAGCTCGACGATGTGCGGCTCGGTGCCCCACAGCGCGGGCGACTGCACGCCCGCCGGTGGGGCCACGTGGGCGCCGATCACCTTGAACAGGCGGCCGATGAAGCCGGTGGGCGTCCAGTTCGCCAGCGCGATGCGGCCACCCGGGCGCAGCACGCGCAGCATCTCGCTGGCGGCGCGGCGGTGGTCGGGCGTGAACATCACGCCGAAGGTGGACAGCACCACATCGAAGCTGGCGTTGCCAAAGGGCAGTGCTTCGGCATCCGCGAGCTGGAACTGCACCGGCAGGTGTTCTGCCTGCGCGCGGGCGCGGCCCTTGTCCAGCAAGGCCTGCACGTAGTCGGTGGAGGTGACCTTGGCGTAGCGGCGCGCGGCGGCCAGCGTGGCATTGCCGTTGCCTGCGGCCACGTCGAGCACGGCCTCGTCGGCGCGCACGTCGGCCGCTTCGGCCAGCGCCTCGCCGACGATCTGCAGGGTGGTGCCGATGGTGGCGTAGTCACCGCTGGCCCAGGTGGCCTGCTGGCGCTGCTTGATGGCGGTGAAGTCGGGGGTGGGTTTTTCAATGACGGCATTCATGGTGTTGTGCTCCTGAAGGGGGTTTTCGGTGGGGATCGGCACCACATGTGCCGACGGATCCATTCTGGAAATCCGGCGCCATTGACGCTTCACCTTGCGTTCGGCATATTTGCTCGCGCGTCCGCCATTGGCGGCGCGTCACGCCGCGCTTGTGCCGTACGTCCGCGCGACTTGATCGAGACACCGCACGGCCGGAGCCTGTGATGAGCCACGACCCCTTGTCCGATGTGCTGCGCAGCGTGCGCCTGCGCGGCGCGATCTTTTATTACGTGAGCTTCGACGGCGACTGGGCGGCCGAGACGCCGCCTTCACCCATGCTGGCCGGTGCGCTCATGCCGGGCGCCGACCACGTGCTGGCCTACCACCTGATGGCCAGGGGCGAGGGCTGGGCCGCCTCCGACGGCCAGCCTCCGGTGCGGCTGGCCACCGGCGACATCGTCATGTTTCCGCGCGGTGACGGCCACACGATCTCCAGCGCGCCCGGCCTGCATGCCATCGAGGACCAGAGCAGCTGGCGCTACGAGACGCGCAACGACCCCAAGCCGATCCCCGTGGCCTACCACCGCGGCGTGCTGCGCCCCGGGCTGCCGGGCCCCGCCGACGACGCCCGTTCGGTCGTGGTGTGCGGCTTTGTGGCCTGCGATCTGAAGCCCTTCAACCCCTTGATCAACGCCCTGCCGCCCCAGATGCACATCCGCGCCGGCGCCCTGGGGGCCTGGACGACGCAGCTGCTGGACCAGGCGGTGGTGGAATCGCGCGAACGCCGCGCGGGCAGCGCCGCCGTGCTGGAGCGTGCCAGCGAGTTCGTGTTCGTCGATGCGACGCGGCGGTATCTCGAATCCTTGCCACCGGGCTCTGCGGGCTGGCTGGGCGCCCTGCGCGACCGGCACGTGGGCCAGGCCATCGCGCTGCTGCACGAGCGCCCGGCGGAGCCCTGGAGCGTGGAGGAACTGGGGCGGCAGGTCGGCCTCTCGCGCTCGGCCCTGCACGAACGCTTCGTGGAACTGACCGGGCAGGCACCGATGCAGTACCTGACGGACTGGCGCATGCAGCTCGGGGCCGGGCTGCTGCGCAAGGGCAACGCCAAGGTGGCGGCCGTGGCGCAGGAGGTGGGCTACGACTCCGAAGCCGCCTTCGCGCGCGCCTTCAAGCGCCTGGTGGGCCAGCCACCCGCCGCATGGCGCCGGGCCCAAACCGGGTGAGGCGCTGTCACCAGACTTTCACATGAATTGCACATGATCCGCGGTAATTCATTCACCCAAGGTCATCACCATGTCCCACGACAACATCCGCCCTAGCGCCCAGTTCAACGACGAAGACTCCAACCGCAGCGGCAACCCCGCATTTGACGAGGTGCTCGCCACCCGCCTGAGCCGCCGCGGCCTGCTGCGCGGCGGCATGGGGGTGGCGGGTGCCGCCGCCCTGGGCGGCGCGGCCTCGCTCGCCGGCTGCGCCACGGCCTCGCAGGCCCCCTTGCCCGCCGCGGTCAACACCCTGGGCTTCACGCCCGTGGCCAAGAGCCTGGCCGACGTGGTGATGATCCCCCCGGGCTACTCCGCGCAGGTGATCTACGCGCTGGGCGACCCGCTCACGGCCACCACGCCGGCCTACAAGAACGACGGCACCGATGCCGACTTCGGCAACCGCGCGGGCGACCACCACGACGGCATGGAATGGTTCGGCCTGGACGCGCAGGGCAAGCCGTCCGACAGCGCCACCGCGCGCGGCCTGCTGGCCATGAACCACGAGGCCACCACCGACGAGAAGCTCAGCTCCTTCTTCATCCACCCCACGGGTGGCACGGCCACCCTGCCGCGCCCCGCGGCCGAGATCGACAAAGAACTCATGATCCACGGCCTGGCGGTGGTCGAGGTCGAGGGCCGTGGCAAGCAGTGGGGCTACAAGCAGTCCTCGCCGTTCAACCGGCGCGTGACCACCATGACCGAAGCCGCCCTGCACGGCCCGGCTCGCGGCAGCGAACACCTGGTGACGAAGTACAGCGCAGACGCCACGAAATGCCGTGGCACGCTGAACAACTGCGGCACCGGCAAGACGCCGTGGGGTACCTTCGTGTCGGGCGAAGAGAACTGGTACGGCTACTTCTTCCGCGACGCGAAAGACGACGATGCGCGCAAGAAGGACAAGCAGGTGCAGGCACTCAACCGCTACGGCCGCAAGGCCGGCGCGGCCAGCCGCCACGGCTGGGAGAGCGGTGGCACGGCCGACATGTACGCGCGCTGGAACAACGGCGCCACGGGCGCCAGCGCGAAGGACGACTACCGCAACGAGATGAACACCTTCGGCTATGTGGTCGAACTCGATCCCTACGATGCACGCTCTGTGATGCGCAAGCGCACCGGCCTGGGCCGCTTCGCGCACGAGAGCGTGTCGTTTGCGAAGCCGGTGGCGGGCCAGCCCATCGTGGCCTACATGGGCGACGACGCGCGCGGCGAGTACATGTACAAGTTCGTCTCGGCCGCGAAGTGGGACCCCACCGATGCCCAGCCCGCGAACCGACTGGCCGCCGGCGACAAGTACCTCGACAAGGGCACGCTGTACGCCGCGCGCTTCAAGGGCGACGGCAGCGGCGAGTGGCTGGAACTCTCGATGAACAACCCGGTGATCGCCGGCAGCTCGTACTTCGAGTTCAAGAGCGACGCCGACGTGGCCATCTTCACCCGCCTGGCCGCCGACGCCGTGGGCGCCACGCGCATGGACCGGCCCGAGTGGGGCGGCATCAACCCCCGCACGGGCGAGATCTACATGACGCTGACCAACAACAGCGCGCGCACCGTGGGCGCTGTCGATGCGGTCAACCCGCGCGTGTACACCGACATGAAGGGCAGCAAGGAGCAGAAGGGCAACGTGCACGGCCACATCGTGCGCCTGGCCGATGCCTCGCCAGCGGGCAGCGCGTTCAAATGGGACATCTACCTGTTCGGCGCCGAGGCGGATGCCGACAAAGCCTCGGTCAACCTCTCCAGCCTGACCGACGAGAACGACATGTCGGCTCCCGATGGCCTGGTGTTCAGCCCCACCACCGGCATCTGCTGGATCCAGACCGACGACGGCGCCTACACCGACAAGACCAACTGCATGATGCTGGCCGCCGTGCCGGGCCGTGTCGGCGACGGTGGCCCCAAGGCCGTGGTGCACAAGATGGCCGATGGCAGCAGCAAGACGGTGGAGACCCGCATGGGCAAGACGCCCACGCCCGCCACGCTCAAGCGCTTCCTGGTCGGCCCCAAGGGCTGCGAGATCACCGGCTGGTGCGAAACGCCCGACGGCAAGACCATCTTCGTGAACATCCAGCACCCGGGCGAAGGCACCCGCATGGCCGACGTCATGGACCCCTCGAAGTTCGAGAGCCAGTGGCCGACCAACATCGGCTACGGCCCCGGCAAACGCCCGCGCTCGGCCACCATCGTCATCACCAAGAACGACGGTGGCGTGATCGGCACCTGATGCTCAGGTAACGGGGCATCGGAGCAGATCTTGCGCCCTCCGATCGCCGCCGACCTGCAGCAATGGTTGGGCGCCTGTCGCGCCCGCCTCAGCGCTGCCCCACTGCCCACGCGCCATCCATTGCGACTGGGCAGCGAGACCGTGGGTTCGGTCCACCCGGAGCTCTGGCCGCATATGGCCGCGCACTGGCCTTCGTCAGGCGACACCAGCGAAGCCCTGGCGCAGTTGGCCAACCGCCTGCGCGCAAGTGGCCACGCCGGTGCGTGGCGCGACGAGCTGCTGGCAGTCCGTGGCGCATCAGGTCATGAGCTGGCGGCGGTCGAGCGTGGCGTGGTGCGCGTCCTCGGCGTCCGCACCGAAGCGGTTCACCTGGTGGGTCTGGCTCCGGATGGGCGGGTGTGGTTGCAGCAGCGCGCCTTCAACAAGGCCAACGATCCCGGCCTCTGGGACACCATGGTGGGGGGCCTGGTGGCACAGGGCGAAACCCGCGACCAGGCCCTGGTGCGCGAGACCTGGGAAGAAGCCGGCCTGCGGCTGCTGGACTTGAGCGATATCCGGCCAGGCGGTGTATTCGATGTGAGCAAGCCCAGCCCTGAGGGCGGCGGACTGGGCCACCTGTGGGAAACGATCCACTGGTTCACCACAGTGGTGCCAGAGGGTACAACCCCGGTCAATCAGGACGGTGAGGTCGCCTGCTTTGAAGCACTCGAGCCCGATGCGGTGCGCGCCCGCGTTCTCGCTGGTCTATGCACCGACGAGGCCGCATGGGTGCTGGCGCAGGCGCTCGGTTGGCCGTTGCCCGTCAGCGATCCGTGAAGGCTGAAGCCCCACGCGCCTCGATGGCCTCGATCACACCGGGGAGATCCGCCACGGTGTCGATGCAGTAGTCGGGCTGGCCGCCCGACAGCGACTCTCGGGCCTGTGCGCGCAGCGCCGCACGGCTCGAATCGCTGGTGGCTTCCCATTCGGCCTCGGTCAAGCCCAGCGCGTTGCCGCTGGCCAGCACGGCCACGGTCCAGCAACCCGCACGGCGCCCTTCCAGGAGGCCCGGCACGGTGTCGTCCACCTTCACCACCTGGCGCGGTTCGTTCACGCCCAGCCGCTCCATGGTGTATCGCATCCCCATCGGCGACGGACGCGATTCGGGCAAATCGTCCGCGCACACCACGTTCTCGGGGGTGAAGCCCTGCGTGGCGGCCAGCGGCATCACCACTTCCATGATCGCCCGGTTGTAGCCGGTCGTCGAACCGATCCGGACCCCGCGTGCGCGCAGCCACGCCACCGTGTCCAGCGCGCCGGCGATCAGCGTCGCGTGGTGTACCACCGATGCGGCATTCATGGGGGTGAACTCTTCGTACAGCGCGTCGACGTCGCTGTCGTCGAAGGGCCTTCCGTGCACCTGCTCCCACAGCGCTGCGATGCGCGGCTGCTGGCCCAGTGCCTGGATGTGATGCCACTTGGGCATGCCCATGGGCACACGCGCCTCGGCAATCGTGATGCTCAGACCATGGCGCTTGAACAGTTCGACAAAGGCCCCCATGGGTGCCTGGCTGCCGAAATCGATGACGGTACCCGCCCAATCAAAAATGACGGCTTGAATCTGCAGGGGTTTCATGGGGTTCACCAGGTGTTGAAGACTTCCTCGGCAATGCCGAAGGCGGTGCTCGCGCCGGTACCGCTGGTCACGATGACCAGCCGCAGGTCGGGCGCGGGTTTTTCGATCAGGCAGTCGGCGCCGTGGCCGGTGGGGTAGACGCCGGTCCAGCGCTCCAGCACCTCGCACTCGGCCAGTTCCACCACCTCGCGCAGGTGGCCCAGGATGCGCCGGTCCACCGCCTCGCTGGCGAATGGCTCCGGGCTCTCGTGCGGGTGGTGCGAATCGCCCACCACCAGCGTGCCATCCTCGCTCTGCACCGCGATCAGGTGGATGCCGTCGTCCAGGCTCGGCCCGCACTCGTCCTGCAACAGCGCCAGCAGGGGCGCCGAGCTCGCGAGATCGGCGTAGCCGTGGTAGCGCACCAGACTCAGGTCGCTCATGACAGCCGACCCGAGCCGAAAGCCGGCCTCGGGCCGCACGCGCAGCATCTGCAGGCGCGTGAGCTTGAGCGCGTGGCCAGGCAACAGCCGGCGCGCCACGCCATTGAGCTCGGTGCCGGGGCAGACCACCACACGCCCGGCCCGCCACTGGCCCTGGGCGCCGTGCACCACATCGCCTTCGATCGCCAGCACCTCCTGCCCCCACACGAAGCTCACGCCCTGCTCGCGCAGCCAGGCGGCCAGTCGCGGGATGGCCTGGCGCGATTCCACGCGCAGCTCGTGCGGGCTGTAGAGCGCACCTGCCGTGCCTTCGCTGCGCAGCGCGGGCGCGAGATCGCCCCATTGCGTGCCCAGGTGCAGCTCGCAGGCCTCGCCCATCCCGGTGCCAGCGAACTCGGCCAGCACGTCGAGCGCGAGCGGGCGCTGTGCCACCACCCACAGGCCCCGGTGCACCACCGGAATGCCGGCCAGGGGCGCCACCTCGGCCCACAGGTCGCGCGAGCGCATGGCGCGCCGCCAGGTGTCGCCGGCGCGCTGGCCGGTGACCGTGACGAAGCCGAAGTTGCGGATGGATGCGCCCACGCAGCGGTGATCGCGGTCGATCACGGCCACGCGCAAACCACGGCGCAGCGCCATCCACGCATGGGCCAGGCCCACGATGCCGGCGCCCACCACGATCACGTCGAAATGCGGGTTGTTGTTGTTCATCCTGGGTTCAGCGCTGGCGCCAGCGCTGCGTGCGAGACAAGAGCAGGTGCGACACCAGCGCCAGCAAGCAGCGCACGGCAGCCGATGTCAGGAAGATCAGCACCGCCATGGCCGCCGCCGGGGCCACGGTGCCGGCGTCGTCCATGTTGAGCACCGCCACCGAGGCCAGCGTGGTGTGCGGCGCGTAGAGAAACACCACGGCCGAGACGGTGGTCATGGCGTTGACAAAAAAGAAGCCGGCCACCTGCAGCAGCGCCGGCAGGCAAATGGGCAGGTGCACGCGCAGCAGTGTCCTGACCACCGGCACGCCCAGCGATTCCGACACCACCTCGAACTCGCGGTCGAGCTGGCGCATCGCCGCGAGCATGGTGAGGTGGGCCACGCTGAAGAAATGCACCACGGTGCAGATGATCAGGATCGCCATGGTGCCGTAGAGCCCGTTGAGCGGGTTGGCGGGCGAATTGAAGAAGAAGATGTAGCCGATGCCCAGCGCCAGCCCGGGCACGGCCAGTGGCAGGTTGAGCACCAGGTTGGCCAGCTCGCGCGCGGTACCGTGTGTGCGTGGCTTGTCGACCAGCCAGGCGCTGAAGAAGGCGCACACCGTGCCCAGCACCGCCACGCCCAGCGCCATGCGCAAGGAGTTGACGTAGCTCGCCCAGCCACCACCGTCCATGTTGTCGAAGTCGTAGTGGCGCAGGCTGGGGCTGAGGTTGTAGGGCCAGAAGGTCGCGAGCGAGGCGAACAACGCCACACCGATGACGGCCAGGAGACAGACACCCACCAGCGCGCAGTAGACCCACAGGACGCGGTCGCGCAACACATCGGGCTGCGGCTGGTACAGGCTGGCGCGCGCGCCCAGCGCGGCCGCCTGCTTGCGCCGGAAGTGCCGTTCCAGCAGGAAGGCACCCACCGCCGGCAGCAGCAGCCACACACCCACCACGGCGCCCATCGCAAAGTTCTGCTGTCCCACCACCTGGCGGTACAGGTCGGTGGCCAGGACGTTGGCCGAACCACCAATCACCTTGGGCACGCCGAAGTCGGTGATCACCAGCACGAACACCACCACCACCGACATCAGAAGCCCATAGCGACTGGCCGGCAGCGTGACCGTGCAGAACACCCGCCAGGGGTTGGCGCCCAGCGTGCGGGCAGCCTCCTGCAGGCGGCCGTCCTGCGTGGCCATGCTGGTCAGCAGGATCAGGAGCGCATGCGGAAAGGTCCACAGCACCGATCCGATGACGATGCCCAGCTCACCGTAGATACCACCGAAAGGCGCCACCCAGCCCTTGAGCAGGCCCTGGTTGCCGAACAGGTAAATGAGGCTGATGGCCATCAGCAGCGAGGGCGCCAGCAGGGGCACCAGGGCCACCGCGCGGAACATGCCCTTGTGTCGCATGCAGCTTTGCGTGAGTGCGTAGGCATAGCCATAGGCCAGCAACACACACAACACCGCCGCGATGGCCGAGAGGCGCAGGCTGCGCCCCACGGATTCGACCAGCGCGGGTGTCTCCAGGTAGGCGCTGTAGTTGGCCAGACTCACCCACTGGCCCGCGCTGTCCCACAGGCTGCGCTGCAGCAGGCTGCCCACCGGCAGCACGATGAACAAGCCCCCCAGCAGCAGCAGCAGCCAGGCCCCCCCGCCGATCCACAGCCCATCGCCCAGGCCGGCTCGCCATCGGGGCGCGGCGGCGGGGGCTGCCGGCACTGCGATCTCAGCCATGGGCGTCGAACAGCACCAGGGCCGCTGCCGGCAACTCGGCCTCGATGCGGTCGCCTCTCGCCCACGGCAAGGAGCCTTCCAGGGGCGTGGCCACTTCCGCCTCGATGCTGCCGCCCATGCTGGGCGCATCCAGCCGTATCTGCACGTAGGCGCCGCAGAACACCAGATCGCTCACGCTCACCGGTACGCAATTCTGCGGAGCGGGTGCCGGTTCGGGCGCGCGCTCGTTGCGCCAGTCGCGCTGGCGCAGGCGCACCAGCTCGGGCCGGATGCCGATCTGGCGCGCGGCGGAGGCGGCTTCGCGCGCGGGACCGTCGAACTGCAGGCGTTGCTCACCCACGCGCACATGATCAGGCGCATCGAGCACGCCGTCCCACACATTCATGCGGCCCACGAAACGCGCTGCAAAGAGGTTGCGCGGACGCGCATACAGCTGCACCGGTGCACTCTCCTGCACGATGTGGCCGTTGTCCATGAGGACGATGCGGTCCGCCATGCCCATGGCCTCATCCTGGTCGTGCGTGACCATCACGGTGGGAATGCGCAGCTGCCGCTGGAGGCGACGGATCTCGTGGCGCAGGAAGGTGCGCACCTGTGCGTCCAGCGCGGACAGGGGTTCGTCGAGCAACAACAGGCGCGGCGACGGCGCCAGCGCGCGGGCCAGCGCCACGCGCTGCTGCTGGCCCCCCGAGAGCTGGCTGGGGTACTTGTCTCGGTGGGCCGCCAGGTCCACCAGATCGAGCATTTCGTCGACCCGCCGGGCCGCCTTGGCAGGGTCCATGCCCTGCAGGCCGTAGCGCACGTTCTGCCGCGCGGTGAGGTTGGGGAACAGCGCGTAGGACTGGAACACCACGCCGAAGCGCCTGCGCGCGGCCGACCACGCCGTGATGTCTTCCCCGTCCAGGCACACGCGCCCTTCGTGCTCGGGCTCAATGCCACAGAGAATGCGCAGCAGCGTGGTCTTGCCGCAGCCCGAGGGCCCGAGCAGACAGACGAACTCTTCGGCGTCGATGGCCAGATCGATGCCGTCGAGCACCGTCTGGCGGCCGTATCGCTTGGTAATGCCGCGCAGCTGCAGCCAGCCGCCGGGCACGGGATCGCTCATGGCCTGAGGGGCAACGGATTCGCGCTCAGCGCTTTTCTGCCTTGGCCTCGTAGCGCTTGCTCCATTCGGCCAGGATGCGCTCGCGGTTGGTGGCCGACCAGGCGAAATCGTTCTTGGCCAGCATGGTGTCGATGTTGGCGGGGATGTGCTCCAGCTTGGGCTGTACACCCTGGAAGGCCACGATGGCGAAGTTCTTCGCGTAGAGCTCGCTGGCCTCGCGGGTGGCCGCCCAATCGGCGAGGGCCTTGGCCGCAGCGACGTTCCTGGTGGTCTTCATGATGCCGGTCGCTTCAAGTTCCCAGCCCAGGCCTTCGCTGGGCAGCACCACGTTGATGGGCGCGCCGTCGGTCTTGAGCTTGTTGGCGCGGTACTCGAAGCTCAGACCGACCGGGTACTCGCCAGAGCCGGCCAGGGTACAGGGCTTGCTGCCCGAGTGCGTGTACACGCCCACGTTCTGGTGCAGCGCATCCATGTAGGCCCAGCCCTTCTGCTCGCCCATCATCTGCAGCCACGCGGCCACCATCAGGTAACCGGTGCCCGAGCTGGCCGGATGCGGCATGGTGATGGCGCCCTTGTAGGCGGCATTGGTCAGGTCGGCCCAGCTCTTGGGCTGCGGCATGTTCTTCTTGCCGGCTTCCACGGTGTTGAAGCACATCGCGGACGCGAACACGTTCATGCCCACCCAGGTCGGTTCGGCCTTGCCATCGCGCATGTTGGCCTTGATGTTGCTCATGCCCTTGGGGGCATAGGGCATCAACATGCCTTCCTTGTCGAACACCGCCATGGACGATGCAGCCAAGCCCCACACCACGTCGGCGCGCGGGTTGGCCTTTTCGGCCAGCAGTTTGGCGGTCATGATGCCGGTGGAGTCGCGCACGAACACCAGGTCGATGGTGGGGTTCGCCTTTTCAAAGGCCGCTTCGTAGGCCTTGATCTGATCGGCCTCCAGGGCGGTGTAGACGACCAGTTCCGTCTTCGATTGGGCCGACGCCAGACCGGCGACAGACAGAAGAACGGCGGCTGCGCAAACACGCAGGACGGGGTGGTGGGTGCGGCGGGTCATGAGATTCCTCGGTTTGTCGTGAATCCGTCATGCTGTGCTTCCAAGATGACAGGCATTTGACAGAGCGTTGACCACATGAACCTCGATCTGACACACCTGAGGCAACTTCTGGAGACCCGGGGCGCAGAGCAGTACACCGGTGAGCCCGTCAGCCACCTCGAACACGCCTGCCAGACGGCGGCCTTCGCGCAGCGCTCGGGGGCAGCCCCTGCGCTGGTGGCCGCAGCGCTGCTGCACGACATTGGACACCTGTTGAGCGGCCTGCGCGGCACGCCCAGTGCGCAGGGCCACGACGACAGACACGAGGTGATCGCCGCAGATGCCCTGTCCCACCTCTTTGCAGCGGACGTGACCGAGCCCATCCGCCTCCATGTGGCCGCCAAGCGCCGTCTGTGTGTGGACGCGCGCTATCTGAAGGCGCTGTCCGAAGATTCGGTGCGCAGCCTGGCCCTGCAAGGCGGTGTTTTTGAACCGGAGGAAGCTGCGGCGTTTGACGCCACGGCGCACGCGCAGGCGGCCCTGCAGCTGCGCCGGTGGGATGACGCTGCCAAGCGCCCTGGTGGTCATTTCGGTGGCCTCGACGACTTCTGGGGATCGGTGGTGGTGGCGGCCAACACCGGCCGCGCCCTCAGGTGATCGGAGTGAGCTTGGCCACGCTGAGAGCCAGCCACTTCGTGCCGTGGCGCGTGAAGCTCACCTGGGCGCGCGCGTCGTCGCCCACGCCCTCCACCGCGAGCACCTTGCCTTCGCCGAACTTGTTGTGGAACACGGCCAGGCCGGCGCGGATGTCGGTGCCGCGGTCGGGCTCGGGCGCGGTCTGGCCCAGGCCCTTGGGGTCGCCCCTGTCGTTGAACCCGGGTGACCACGAGGGCTGCAGCACGGGCGGTGATGCGCTGCCGAAATTGCGCCGCCCGTTCTGCCACTGGCCACCACCACCACCACCGGGTGCGGCCCAGGCGGGCTGCGGCGGCGTGAGCCACTTCAGGCAGGCTTCGGGCAGTTCCTCAAAGAAGCGGCTCTTGAGGTTGTAGCGCGTCTGGCCGTGCAGCATGCGCGTCTGCGAGTGGCTGAGGTAGAGCCGCTTCCTCGCACGCGTGATCGCCACGTACATCAGGCGGCGTTCTTCCTCCAGGCCATCGCGGTCGCTCATGGAGTTCTCGTGCGGGAACAGGCCCTCTTCCATGCCGGTGATGAACACGCAGTCGAACTCCAGGCCCTTGGCCGCGTGCACCGTCATGAGCTGCACCGCGTCCTGCCCGGCCTGCGCCTGGTTGTCGCCGGACTCGAGCGCGGCGTGGGTGAGGAAGGCGGCGAGCGGGCTGAGGGTTTCGCCGGTCTCGGCGTCGGGTGCCAGGGGTTCATTCACCACCGGAAGATCCGGATCCAGCCCCTGACTCACAGGACTCTGCGTCAGCGCGCGGCCCAGCTCGTCCACCGGCAGCGCCACCGCATCGCGGCCAAAGCCTTCGATGCTGACGAAGCTCTCGGCGGCGTTGACCAGTTCCTCCAGGTTCTCCACCCGGTCCTGGCCTTCGCGCTCGGCGCGGTAGTGTTCGATGAGCCCGCTGTGCGCCAGCACCAGCTCGATGATCTCACGCAGCGTGTTGCCCTCGGTCTGCTCTCGCATCACGTCGAGCCTGGCCACGAAGGCGCTGATCGCGACGCCGGCGCGGCCGGTGACGGCACTCACCGCGTCGTGCAACGAGCAGCCCGAGGCGCGCGCCACGTCCTGCAGCTGTTCGATGCTGCGCGCGCCGATGCCGCGCGGCGGGAAGTTCACCACGCGCAGGAAGCTGGTGTCATCGTGCGGGTTCTCCAGCAGGCGCAGGTAGGCCAGCGCGTGCTTGATCTCGGCGCGCTCGAAGAAGCGCAGGCCGCCGTACACGCGGTACGGCATGGCCGCGTTGAACAGCGCGGTTTCCACCACGCGGCTCTGCGCGTTGCTGCGGTAGAGCACGGCCATCTCGCTGCGCGCCACGCCGTCGCGCGCGAGCTGCTTCATCTCGTCGACCATCCACTGCGCCTCGGCGAAGTCGCTGGTGGCTTCAAACACGCGCACCGGTTCGCCCGCGCCCGCGTCGGTGCGCAGGTTCTTGCCCAGGCGGTGCGTGTTGTGGCTGATGAGCTGGTTGGCCGAGTCGAGGATGTTGCTCGCGCTGCGGTAGTTCTGCTCCAGCTTGATCTGGTGGCGCACGCTGAACTCGCGCACGAAGTCGGCCATGTTGCCCACGCGCGCGCCGCGAAACGCATAGATGCTCTGGTCGTCGTCGCCCACGGCGAACACCGCGTTGCCCGAACCCGGCAGGCCTTCGAGCGGCGGCGTGCTGAACATCTTGATCCAGGCGTACTGCAGTCGGTTGGTGTCCTGGAACTCGTCGATCAGGATGTGGCGGAAGCGCCGCTGGTAGTGCTCGCGCACCGGGTCGTTGTCGCGCAGCACCTCGTAGCTGCGCAGCATGAGTTCGCCGAAGTCCACCACGCCCTCGCGCTGGCACTGCTCTTCGTAGAGCCCGTAGAGCTCGACCTTCTTGCGCGTTTCGTCGTCGCGCGCGACCACGTCGCGCGGGCGCTGGCCGTCTTCCTTGCAGCCGCTGATGAAGTACTGGATCTGCTTGGGCGGGTAGCGCTCGTCGTCCATGTTGAACTGCTTGCACAGGCGCTTGACGGCCGAGAGCTGGTCCTGCGTGTCGAGAATCTGGAAGGTGGCGGGCAGATTGGCCAGCTTGTGGTGCGCGCGCAGGAAGCGGTTGCACAGGCCGTGGAAGGTGCCGATCCACATGCCGCGCACGTTCACCGGCAGCATGGCCGACAGGCGCGTCATCATTTCCTTGGCGGCCTTGTTGGTGAAGGTCACCGCCAGGATGCCACCGGGCGAGACCTGGCCACTCTGCAGCAGCCAGGCGATGCGCGTGGTGAGCACACGCGTCTTGCCCGAGCCCGCCCCGGCCAGGATGAGCGCGTGCTCGGCCGGCAACACGACGGCGGCCGACTGCTCGGCATTGAGGCCCGCGAGCAGCGGGGAGGACGGGGCAACGGGGTCTTCAAACAGCATGCGGTCGATTGTAGGAAGCCGCGAGCGCAACCGCGCGCCATACGGCCTGCCGTATGGCGGTCATATGACCCTGACCATGCCAGGGCCTGTCGCCGCGCGGGCGAAGCGCCTACAATCGGGCACCGGGCCCAAGATTCTTGCGCCCGGTTTTTTTTGCTCCGCGCAAAGAAGCCGGTACAAGCCAAGCGCTCTCTTCGTTCTTCAACGACTTTTCTGGAGCCTGGTTTTTCATGGAAATCTTCGACTACGACAACGTCCTGCTGCTGCCGCGCAAGTGCCGCGTGGAGAGCCGTTCGGAATGCGACGCCGGCGTGGAGCTCGGCGGGCGCAAGTTCCGCCTGCCGGTGGTGCCGGCCAACATGAAGACGGTGGTGGACGAGCCGATCTGCCTCTGGCTCGCGAAGAACGGCCACTTTTACGTGATGCACCGTTTCGACCTGGACAACGTGAAGTTCGTGCGCGACATGCACGCCCAGGGCGTGTTCGCTTCGATCTCGCTGGGCGTGAAGGCGCCCGACTACGCCACGGTGGACCGCCTGGTGGCCGAAGGCCTGGCGCCCGAGTACATCACCATCGACATCGCGCATGGCCACGCCGACAGCGTGAAGCACATGATCGCCTACCTCAAGCAGCACCTGCCCACCGCCTTCGTGATCGCGGGCAACGTGGCCACACCCGAGGCGGTGATCGACCTGGAGAACTGGGGCGCGGACGCGACCAAGGTGGGTGTGGGACCGGGCAAGGTCTGCATCACCAAACTCAAGACCGGTTTCGGCACCGGTGGCTGGCAGCTTTCGGCGCTGAAGTGGTGCGCGCGCGTGGCGACCAAGCCCATCGTGGCCGATGGCGGCATCCGCAGCCATGGCGACATCGCCAAGAGCGTGCGCTTCGGCGCTTCCATGGTGATGATCGGATCGCTGTTCGCCGGCCACGTGGAGTCACCGGGCCAGACGGTGGAGGTGGACGGTGTGCTCTACAAGGAGTACTACGGCTCGGCGAGCGACTTCAACAAGGGCGAGTACAAGCACGTCGAGGGCAAGCGCATCCTGGAGCCGATCAAGGGCACGCTGGCGAGCACGCTGGTGGAGATGGAGCAGGACGTGCAGAGCTCAATCAGCTACGCGGGCGGCACGAAGCTGATGGACATCCGCAAGGTGAACTACGTGATCCTGGGTGGGGACAACGCGGGTGAGCATCTGTTGATGTGACCTGTGCGGGAGCGTTTCTCGCCTCAACTTCGCGGGCCCGGGAGCGCACGGCGCTCTGCTCCGCGGGTGTCCCCCGCCGGCGGGAGGCCGGCTCCTCCTTTACCCCGCTGCGCAGAACGCCGTGCACTACCGAGCTGAGGAAACGCCAGCATGCTCACAGACCGAGTGCCAACGAGGTCATCGGCGACCGGGGTGACCGTCGCAGCGAAGTAAAGGAGGAGACCCGGCGAAGCCGGGTCGGGGGACATGAGCGGAGCCGGTCG
>QZKF01000093.1 GCA_003599455.1 Comamonadaceae bacterium | reverse complement strand
GCAGGTCGCGCCTGTGGCCCGCATCGCTCACCATCGAGAAGAAGGCCAGATCGAACACGCTTGCCGGGCGTATTGCAAATGCCTCGCCTTCGCCGTCTTCCAGCCGCGGTACGTCCACATCGAAGCCGACGCGCGTACCGCAGAGACTCACCGTCATCTCATAGCCGAACCGGCGATAGAGGTAGGGTATGCCGGCAATTGCCTGAATCAAGTGGCCGCGCGCGGCACTCCATGTATGCAGTAGTTCCAGTTGTTCGCGGAGCAGCCCACGATTCCGATACTCTGGGTGCGTGGCGCCGAGTTCTGGACGGCCAACTCCGAACGGAATCCCCGCGTAGCTCCACGCCTGCGAGATGAAGCCGAGCGAGGATACGATCTGCTTGGTGCGCCGGTCTTCCACAACCGTGAAGTCGCTGGGTGCAACATTCGGATGTGGGCGCGTAAGCAATTCGTGCACCCATAATCGAACGCGATCGTCCGGCCTCAGGTGTCCCGCATCGGAGTACATCGGTGCATGGAACGCTGCAAGACGATCCGCATCGGACGCATTGGCCTGGCGGAGCCACAAGTCGTCACCGAGGTGGCGAATGGTGGAGACCATCAGAATCACCTTGCATCTGAGCCAGGGGCCGCAGGCCCACGACTCTAGTCGCGACCGCCGCGGCGCTCGGAGTACAGCCGAAAGCTAATGATGAGCATGTCGCGAAAGCGGCGCACGCTCCCCATGCCCGACTCCAACGCCTCAAGCGAGGTGAAGAGGATAGGCAATGGGGAAGATACGCCAGATCGCGGCCTCGGGTCCACAGCATAGTGCCACAGTCGTGGCGACAGAGATCCCAATGGCGGGGTCGCACCAGTTGTTGGAGGCGGCGCCAGAAATAGTAATTCGAAAGTTGACAGCGAAGATTTGTCCACCGTATGGTAATATGGTCGCGAGGATGTCTGGAGGCGCAGGGCCGACGCCCCACGGTATTGGGAAATTGCTAGTCGGAGGGCGGGCTCGTCGCAGTGCCGCATCATGTTATGAAACGGCTCGAAGACGTGCCCAGATTTGGTTCACAGGGCTTTGGCTCACCGGGCGCAATCACGATTGGTTCCTGTCACCCTGGAAGCGGCGAATGCGATGTCAAGCAAGGTAGGCTAGAGTTGCCATTCGCCATAACGTGGAGGTCTCATATGTCACGCAAGCTGGTGCTGTATAAGCAAGTGATCATGTGCGATGTGTCCGGCGCGCCGGATGTGCAGGGGGGCACGGCTCAAGTGTGCCCGTCGCACAACTCATGTAACTGTCCCACTGAGAATACTTGCGAATCGTACTGCCAGTGCGTGACTGTCCATTACACATGTGTGACGCAATCTCCGATTCCATGCCCCTGCGGCGGGTTTTCGGCCAAGCCGCCATGTGTTAATCCGCAGGATTAGTGCCGAGGAATCCGGTGCGCAGCAGCACTGCTGGCTGCGGGCACTGAGCCGGTGCAGGCGCATCCGGAGTACCGGGATAATTGGCTTCATCCCGGGCGTGTGGGAGTAACTGCGCCGAGCCAAGTCCGGTGCTGGGTCGGCTTGTGCCGGCCGAACTGTGGCCGGTCCGGCGTTCGGTGACTCATTTGGACCGCGCGACCATATCGGCTCTAGCCTAGCGCATGAACAGCACTAGGCACTCGAGTTACTCTGTGTAGGCGCACAAGTAGGTGCCGGGCCGCCACGGGAAGCTCCAGAACTCTTGCCTCGACCATGGGAGTCAGCTTGCCGGCCGCGGCACCACTGATGGATTGGGCGATAAGGGGCTGGTTCTTGACGGACGGGAACGGGCGTCTGTGGGGTAGTATATTCGTTAGGCCTTGTCTTGGTCGTTGCGCAAGTACTAGTGCGAAAGCTCACGGAGAATTTGCGGCTGCCTCGAGGCGGGCAGGCACACCCGGGTCGGAATTCGTAGTTTCAGCCAAGGACGCCGACCCAGTCTGGGCTGTGTTGGACACCACTGGAGCAACGTACTCCGAAGCAAGTGACCTGACCCCTAGGTCCAGCCAAGGCTGATTGGAAGACTCAGCCCGGTTGAAGGGGATTTGAATTGGCCAAGAAGTGCTTCACACCCGAGCAGATTATTGCCCGCCTGCGTCAGGCGGGGATTTCTGCTTCCCA
Source organism: Comamonadaceae bacterium (assembly GCA_003599455.1). Taxonomy (GTDB): domain Bacteria; phylum Pseudomonadota; class Gammaproteobacteria; order Burkholderiales; family Burkholderiaceae_C; genus Hydrogenophaga. The sequence goes on along the minus strand of QZKF01000093.1, from coordinate 14,503 downwards.
ACGGAGAGCGATTGGCGGCGCGTGCCGCCAGCAGGGTGTCAGCGAGCAGACCTATTGGCAATGGCGCAGGAATTGTGGCAGAACGGAGGTCGACCAACTGCGCCTGGGGGATCTCGAGCTGGAAGACGGCAGGCTCGAGAAGCTAGTCGCCGACCGGGCCCTGAATTTCGCGATGCTGGAGGATGCAGCGAGGCCAAGCTTGTGAGCCCGACCCGGCGGCGGCAGACCCTGGACCGCGTCTGCCCCGATCTGCTGGCGTCGGGAACTCGGGCGGCACGGTCCTCGGTCGGCCGTGGGTAACGCAGCGGTATCGGCCCAGGATCGCCGGCGATGAGGAACTGCTGACCGCTGCGATCATCGCGCGGGCATAGCAGTACCGACTGGACGGCCATGGTCGAGTAAGCGGGCAGCTGCGGCCCGATGGCTGGCGGGTCGATCACAAGCGCGTGGAGCGGATCTGGCGCCAGGCAGGTCTGAAGGTGCCGGCCAGTCAGGGGAGGTGGGTCCGGCTGCGATTGAACGACGGTTCTTGCGCCCGGTTGTGGTAGGATCGCCGGAATCAGGTGTGGACGCACGACTACTTCGTGCACGAGCGGACGTACGACGGCCGAGCGCTGCTGCTCATAGCGGTGCTGGATGAGTACAGCCAGGAAGGCCTGGCTATTGAGATGAGCCGCCCCTGAACTCGAAGAGCGTGGTGGCGACGTTTGCACAGCGCGGTTCCTGGATTGCGCGGTGCCGGAGCATATCCGGTCAGACAACGACTCGGAGAATGCGCTTAGGGTCACGCGGACGATCTTGGACGAACCGAAGGTGGACACGTTGTACATCGAGCCTGGGAGCCCGTGGGAGAACGGCTGCATGAAAAACTTCATCGGCAACTTGGGGGACGTTCTGCTGAGCGGGGAGATCTTTGCCAAGGTGCTTGAGGCTAAGGTGTTGGTAGAGCAGTGGCGTCGGCGCTACAATCGTGACCGGCCGCACAGCTCGCTGGGCTACCGGTCGCCTGCCCCGGATACCTTCCGGTTGCTCTCCCTAGAGCGCGTAGGCCAAGGATGGAAATGGTATCATCCCCAGTGGCAGGTCACATGAGCATGAACAAGCACGGGGAGTACACAGTCGATCGGCCGCCACACTGCATAATGGACGGGTTCGCGTCCTGTACCAGAACCACGTTCGGGACGCTGACAGCATTGCAATTCCGATTTGTGCGAGCAGTTTGCTCGCCGAATTTGGGGGTCCTGCACAATGAAGCTTGATGCCGAAGAACTGACAAGAGCAAGGGCTGCAGTGGCTGAAGTGTCGCGCTCGGTGCTGCAGCTTCGGTCGGAAGGGCGAGTGCCGGGGACATTTGCGTGCGGATTCGGCGGTGCTGCGCTGCTTTCTCACTACCTTTATGAGTCAGATGGCGATCCCAGGCACTTGGCCGAATGCGAGAGCGTCGTTGATTCGCTGCTCCACGGCGCGAGCTTCCTGCCTCACCTAACGCTGTACTCTGGGGTCGTCGGACTCGGCTGGCTAGTGTCCCACCTCGCAGTACGTGGACAGGAATCGGTGGACCTTGGCGCGCTTGATTCCGAGCTGATAGACGCGCTTTCTGTGAAATGGTCAGGTCACTTTGATATCGTATCTGGCCTGGCTGGCATAGGTCTCTACGCAGTGGAACGTTACCCTATCCAGGATAGTGCAGCAATCATACACGGAGTAGTGGAAAACCTGGGGAGACTCGCTGTTGAAAGGGAACGTGGTGTCGTATGGCTGAGTCACAAGCGCTTCATGCACGAGTGGAGACGTGACGATGTACCTGAAGAGCATGTCGACTACGGTGTCGCACACGGGATTGCTGGCGTGATCGCATTTCTGGCGATGCTTCATGCGCGAGGACTAGGCAATTCAACATCTCGACGTCTTCTTGTGGGTGCCGTCGAGTTTCTGATGGCGCAATTCGTGGTGGATGACGGCGCATATAGGCTGCCATCAACAAACCTCACCGGTAACCCAAGAGGCGCACGGCTAGCATGGTGCTACAACGAACTCGGTGCCGCGGTTGTGATCCTGTGTGCATCGCGGTCCCTAGAGAATCGGCAATGGACCGAATTCGCGGACGCGGCATTGCGGTCTACGCTGGGGAGGTGGCCGGGAGAGGTAGGCGTGCGCGACGTCGGACTGTGTCACGGAGCGGCGGGTGCAAGCATGCTATACGCTAGCGTGTATCAGTTGACAGCGGACGCCGCCTTTGGTGTGGAGTCCCTAAGGTGGCTCCGCTGTGCGCTTGGCATGTACACACCTGGTACAGGATGTGGCGGCTTCGTTGCGAAGATCCTGACCACGAAAGATGGCTTGACCTGTGACACCGCGTCCCCTGGGTTCTTGGAGGGAGCTATCGGGGCCGCGCTCGCTATGCATACTCTTGCGGCAGGGCGCTGTCTGGCTTGGGCGCGGGTGCTTGGAATCGATTCCGACTATTTGGCCAGCCAGCAGGGCTCTTCACCGCCAAATGGTGGAGTTGGAGACGATCATGCCCAGCCGTACCTGGGGGGCGAAGCTGCGAAAGGCCGGCCGCAGACGCGGTCTGGGCGTCATTGAATAGCGTGCGCCATTACTCTGAATCTGCAACACGCGCGATCATCAAGATGAGGTTGCGCCACGTGGAGCGTGTGCAGGACTCAGGTAATGACTGCGGCGCCGCCTGCGTTTGGTCCATTCTCGCCTTCAATGGCATGCGGGCAGATTATGGTGAAATCAAGCGGTCGTGCGGAGTCGGTGAGCGGGGTGCGAGCCTCCGGCGTTTGCACGAGGTAATCTTGGAGCACGGACTGTCGGCAAAGGTATTGGGCGCCGTAGCAAGTGAGTTGCCGTTTGCGAACTATGATGGCGGTCCGATGATTGTGCCTCTCGTTGCTGGTGGACCATCTATGAGCCACTTTCTCGTCGTGTTCGCGTCGAGGTCGGGAGCAGTTCTTGCTATGGATCCGGCCGTTGGCTTGCGCTGGATCGAAGCGCCAGAGTTCATAGCGAACGTGCGAAGGGTGCCGATTGGCGTTGAGATTGGTGCGGCGGCCTCGAGGCGCGAAGCTTGCTTGACTCGTGAAGGCAATTGTGTTGCGGAGGGTGGGGCCGCAGCGATGAACCCAATGGCAGCCGGGGGCGACAACAACAATGAGCATCTTGCAGAGGATCGAATCCGCTATGTGGAGTTCTTGAGCCGCGTAGGCGCTCTCGGATGGTTTGGAGGCGGGAATCATGTCTTGACCATTTCCCTAGATGGTCGAGGATTTGCGCTTCCCGCTTGTTTCGACTCTCTGGATGGTGTGTCGAAGAGTGAATCTGGGGCGGTTGCCGTACGGGCACTGATTGTCAAGACGGACGCTGGGCGCACTGCGGTGTGCAGCGCGTTCTGTACCTGGCGTGCAGCGTTGGCGCGACTTAGGGCGCGGCGCTATTTGATAGGCGCCTTTGGCGGGTATTGGAGTGCGCGATTTGCTATGGAGGCCGCGAGCGGAATATCGGCGACCGGTTCGGCGTGCGTCGCATCGGTGCTTCTTGCAAACGTCGCGGTTCCCTTTGCGCATACGACATCGCTTGTGGGGCTTTCCCTGCTTGGCGGCGCATGCGTGGTGTGCGCCTCGTCATTGGCTGCATATGCGCACATGAGTTCGCACGCGAGTCTAACTGCACAAATGCGCGCGGGTTCAGTCCGGTCATTGGAATTTTGCTCGCGGCGCCTCTTGGAATTGGAGGTCCCGGCTGCGTTCCTAGTCCGCGACCAAGATGTCGTGCGCGTTTTGGGGCTTGCGACCCAAGCTGTGCCTGCACTTGTGATGGCGGTGATGGCGGCGCTTGCGCCGGTTGCGGCAATCCTCTTGCTGCAACCGCATCTAGTTGTCGGCCTGCTGGCGATATGGGCGGGAAAGCTGATGGGTGCGAGGCTCGTAGACGCTTGTCATGCGGCAATGCGACGGGCATATGTAGTGACAGATGGTCAGCAGCGCCGCGACCAATTTGAGGGCCTGAGTGCTGCGCACGCGGTGCGTTTGCACGGGCTGCAATCCTTATTAGCGCGGCATTTGCGGCAATCCACGCGGGCATTCATATCGGTGAACGGCGCTCAGTTGCGCTTCTCGGGTGGCGTTGAGTTTGCGGAAGCTGTAATCGATACGCTAGCTCTTGCGGTGTTTGCGGTGGCAATATTTGGCGCTGTCGCAAGTGGAACCCTGACCTTGCAATCTGGAGCTCTGGTGATTGCGCTAGTTCTGCAGGGGCAACGCGTGGCTATGGATATCCGTAGCCAATTGCTGGGGATACGGGATTTCAGCATAGTGCATGAGCGATTGGCTGCCGGGCCGCGAATGGTGTTTGAAGCCTTTGACTCCCAGAACGAAGCGTCTGCGTTAGTATCTTTGCGTCATACCGAGCTTGAATGGTCAACTATCAGCATGGAAGGCCTTTCGGTCAAGCGTGTAGGGCGCGGCGAGGTGGTGCGCGCGCCGGCCATTGTATTCCGCGCCGGTGCTCACATTTGTGTCTACGGTGAGAGTGGAGCGGGGAAGACATCACTGTCTTTGGCGCTGGCGGGCTTCTTGAAGATGGCGCTCAGCGCACTCACGGTGGACGACGCGCCAGTCCAGAGGAGTGCAATTGGACGACTGGGTGTTGTATTGGCTGAGCCGCGTGGTCTTGCCGGCGACGGTACGATTCGGGACAACGTATTGTTCGATAGATGCGATATCAGCGAAGGCCAGTACAGAACAGCAATCGTGGCGTCCGGGCTGAGCGCAATTCTGGAGGCGCTCCCCGGGGGCGACGAGGCGGTGATCGGGGGAAGCGGTCATAAGCTTTCCGACGGGCAACTTAAGCGATTGTGCCTCGCACGTGCGTTGCTCGCGGGGCCGCGCATGCTGCTGTTGGACGAACTGCTCAGTGCCATGGAGTATGGCGCGCGGCGAACGATCTTGGAGCACTTGCGGAAGGAGTACCCGCGGATGACAGTATTGGCAACTGCTCATGATCGACGTGATCGCGATCTCTACCATGAAGTATGGCATTTGAATGAGGGAATCTTGTCTGTGGAACGCGTCGATCGCAGCTGACTCGATATTGTCTGTAGCGCGACAGGACGTCCCGGGAGGCGCGCGGCCTGTTGTGCCATTCGTCTCCTTTGAGTGGCGCTCTGAGCGGCCTGTGCTCTGAGGCCCGCGGAAGCCCGACCCGCAAGCGAGGGTAGTACGCACTCAGGCATGGAAGGGCGGCCGGGAGTGCTTGACGAACGCGCTACTATCGACACAGTATGTAAGGAGCGTTAGATCTTACAGCGACGGTATGCGGTATTGCGCTTGGACTTTCCGCATATGGCGGACACGCTGTTAGCGCAGTGCGCGAATTGAGGATGATTCTGGGCCGCGACCTTGACCGGGGCTTCATTCTGGAGGCGATCGAGTGGGATTGAGTTGGGCGGCTGCATTGGATCGGTTTGTTTGGCCGGACATCGCGAGCGACGGCGGTGCGTCGCAGTATCGTACGAGCGGGTGGGGTTCAAGGCTTGTCCGACGCGGAACAGGCGGCAACGCGGCGGAGTCGACCCGTGGGCCCACGTATCTGTGCCGCACGTTGGGCGATCTCGATAGAGCTCTCGCTCCCGGCGAGCAGGCCTGCATAGCTTCATTGGGATCGGCGCTACATTGCCGCAGGCTCGCGCACCAATGGCAGGTGCGGGAGCGGGGCGGGCGTTGGCACAGCTGTAGTGCCTACACAATCGCAGTGCTTCTGCGCGCGGCGTCGCACTCTCTCGGCGATCCTGACTGGCGGCCGCATCCAGATGCGATTGGATCTCTTAACAGCTGTGCTGAACTCCTGAAGTACATCCACATCGCGGAGCTCGGGCTATTGCCAATATGCGATGTGCTTTTGCAGCCGACTGAATTGATCGTAGCCTCTCGCCTTGGTGAGCCGACGAGCATGAATTCGGCCGATACAGCCATTGGGTGCATATTCTCGTCTTGCAGAGCGAGAAAGGGTGTACTGCTTGGCTCCATAGTGCTCGCCGTGGGTGCGATCGTCGCGACCGTCATGACTGCGGAGCTTGTGCGGCGGTCACTTGATGCGATCTTGGCGTCCAGAGATGCGAGAGTACTCATTTGTGCCATTGTGGGGGTCGTGCTCGCTGGCCATGCGCTTCGCGTTGCGATGAGTGTAGTCGGGCAGAGTGCGGCGCTCGGAGTTCGGGAGGATATGACCAATCACTTTGTAGATAGAGTACTTCGCGGAACGCGGATGACCGCCGATCCCACAACAGGTGGGGGCGCATTTGCCCGACTGCAAGACATTGCGGTACTGGTCTCGGTGTTTGGCGGGCTTGCCACGTTGGTTCCTGTGGAGATTGCGTTACGTGTTGGGTCCTGCGTGTTCCTTCTGTTCCACGCTCCTGTATTGCTGCTCGTGGCTTTGTCTGGGACGGCTGCGATCTTGGTGCTGGTGCCGTGCGTTTATCGCGAATGCGTGCGCGTTAATCGGGCGCAACGCGCTGTTGCGGGTGAGACGATTGATCTGCTTGGTGAAAGAGCGACGCATTCGCGGTGCTATCGTCAATTCGATACAAGTCGAAAGAGATTTGCGCGTGTGTATCTCGCGCTATCCACTGGACGGCGCCATGCCGTGGATGCCGGAGTGGTCGGTCTGAGGGCTCGAGTGCTGGCCATATCGGTGGAGACCGGCATCCTTGCGGCCGTTGCCGTGATTGCCGCTCGCAGCGTCGCCCAGGGCAATATGAGTGGAGGGAGCGCGATTGCGTCGGTGGGTTCAGCCATGCTGGTGTCGCGAGCCGGCGCAAAGGTGCTTGAGGTAGCAATGCGAGTAGCTGCCGTGCAGCCATCGATAGAGCGCCTAGACACCGTATATAGGACATGCGAATCGAATGTGGAAGAATTGCAGTATCACGATGGTGGTCCTGCTGAGAAGCGTGTCTTTGGGCTCCGAGACGTGTCCATTTCGCTGGACCACAAACCAGATCTGTTGCGAGGAATCGATTTCGACGTATTCCCTGGGCAATGGATCGCGGTAATCGGTGCGAACGGCGCCGGCAAGTCGACATTTGTGAGCTTTCTAGCGGGCCTGTGCGATCGAGCCAGTGGCAGCGTACTGATTGGAAGCGCGGGCGCTGGCGCCAATGTGGCGACGCAGCTGAAGGATCTTGTGGCTGTCGTATCGCGCGATCCCGTATTTGTACGCGGTTCCATGTGGGACAATTTGATAGGTGCTGAAGTAGGCGCCGATGTGGGCGAGATACACGCTGCTCTGCGTGATTCCTGTGCGGATGAGTTTGTGGACTGTGATAGCCTGCAAGAAGTCGCGGTCGATGGAGCCAGTCCGTCGCTTTCGACAGGGCAGGCCGCTCGATTGGGTATTGCGCGCGCACTGCTTATGAGACCACGCGTTCTCGTGCTGGATGAGGCGTTGGACGTGCTGAGCGATGAGCAGTTGAGCCAGGTGTCGCTGGGGCTGCGGCGGCGGGGGCTAGCGGTAGTTGTCGTTACCCATCGTGCGGATGTTGTGAGAATGTGTGAAGTTGTCGCAGAGCTGCAGAAGGGGAAGCTGTCCATGCTGAGGACGCCTTGAAGCACAGACGTGGGCACGCGGCACCTCGGCCGCACATAGACCGCAGTCGGCAATCGGCTGATTGTGCGAGAATTGCGGCGGGATATGCGTTGGAAGGCTTCGGTCGGGCTGTCCCGGGCGGCTTGGTATTCATGAGCGGGGCGACGCTTGCGGCCGTTGCCGTGGCGACCGTAATCGCTTTCGTTCCCATACCGCGGAGCTTATGTGTGCTGGTCCGCTGTGACGCAGTTGTGGGCACGAGCGTGCGCGGGCATGTAGTGCCGCAGGTAGGGGTTCAGCCCTTGATAGGAGTCTTGCAATGCGAGTTGCGACGCGCGGGTGTACTTGATTGCCGTGTTAACGGTGGCGCCGCCAGTCTGGGAGAGGTATTCTGCAGCGGCGGTTGCGATACCGTGAGTTTCGCAATGCTACTACCTGCGGGTGGCGAATGGACCGCATCGGCGGGCGCCGAGTGGAAGGCGACGGTGGTGCTGCCGCGGCGGTCTGCGGTTGCAATCGTCCGTTCCGCACTTCGGAAAGGGGGGTGTTGAGATGCCCGCGCTGGCAATGGGAGGTCTCTATGAGGCCGGGGACTACTTCATATTGAGGCGACCACTCAAGCCTATTGCATTTGGGTTGTCGGGGGGGGGGGCATCACGGAGCCCGCACCTCAATACGGGAATCGGTGCTGAGGCAAGCTATGAGGCAGCGCTAGATTGTGGTTGGAATCGCATCTGCAGCCACGCGGAGGATCTACAGTTTCGGGACGCGATCGCGGTCGCGTCGCAGGCGCTGACCATGCAGCTGGCCGGCGTATCGGCTCGGTGCCTCGCGTTGAAGGCTCCTCGATTCGTTCACGCGCTGTGCCGGTATGAAATCCGGTGCGCGACACGATGCACACCGTTCGGGGGATTTGCTACAATAGGATGGGGCCGTGTCAATGCAGAAGGATTGCCCTGCATTGTGAGCCCTGAGTCCCTACGGTTGGTTCGCGATGTGAGAATGGACGCCGCCCTATTGCTGCAACTGGCGTCAATTGCAGCTGCGGGAACATTTCATCATCGGGACTTGCATCTGCTTGTGAACACTACTGCTAGCGTTGTCGGATCTTATGTGCGATACAATGAATCCCGCGACGGGCTCTATGGTGCGAAGCGTCAGATTGTGTCGCTGGAGCGCTCCGATGCCCTCGATTTGGTCTTGTCTATGGCGCGGAAGCCGACTCGGCGCGGCGAAATAGTGATGGGTCTTGTAGACGCTATCGACGACCTAGCGTTCGATGAAGCCGCTCGGTTCGTACACGATCTAGTGGCCGCGCAGTTTCTCGTGCCGGACGTGTTGCCTGGCCCCCACGCTGGTGAAGTGCTCCCATGTGCGATTGCGGCAATTGAACGTGAGGATTGCGAGCAAGGCGCGAGCGACCGAGCGCGGCGAGGCCTTGGCGACGCTATAGACGCCGTGGCTAACGCACCGCATGGACACTTGGCTGATCGCATCGACGACGTACGCGTGGCGGTGCGGGCCTATGCTGAGACGTTGGCCAAGCGAGAAGCGTGTGTCTTCTGCACTAGCGAAGGCCATGAAGGCGCGGCCGCCCCAGAGAGCGTCGACGTCGGGGCATGCGACAACCCCGTGCAAATCGATCTAGTGGTGGACGATGAAGTGGGTACGCTTGCAAGAAGCGCGCTTGAGCCACTGTGTCGCACTGTAGAGTCATTTGCGCGGATCGGTATACTGCGCGATCGCCGCACTATTGACGCATTTGTGGAGGAATTCACGGCCCGATACGAGGACCGGATGGTACCTCTTGGTGAGGTGCTGGATCCTGACGCCGGCATTTCCTTCGGCATGGCTGGCCGTGCGCAGGTCGAGCCGTCGCCCCTTGTTCGTATTCTGCGGGGCGCCGAGCACAGCGGGCGGATTGGCGGACGCCCTCCTGCGCTACCCCCTTGGATTTCGAACAAACTGTACGAAGTCATGCGGAGCGGAGCAGTCGACATGCGGATAGATCGTTCCGACATCGCCGCTCACGGGGTGCCGGTCGAGGATGGATTGCCGGAATCGCTCGCGGTGATGTTCTCAGTCGCGGGCGATTTGAGTGCTCTTGGCCGAACGGACGCGGAGATCGTGTACATCTGCGCATTTGTGGAAAATGCACTAGTGCCAAGCGGTCGGTTCGCGCGCGGCCTTGGGGCTGGTTTTGATGCTCATGTTCGGGCGGAAGCCGAGCGCCAACAGAGAGCCTGTGCGGCGATGCTTACGGGTCTCACGTATTTGCCGCCGGCCCGGGCCGGAAACGTCGGCCGGCATCCGTGTCTGCGGTCGCGATCGCTGGTATACTCCGCTCCTTGGAGTAGAGAGTCCATCGGGGATATCCTCGTCGAGGACTTGCTTGTATCAGTTAACGGTGGACGAATCACGCTACACCACGCACAGACCGGACAATTGATACAGCCTTGTGTGGATACGGCGCTCAATTTGCAGAGCAACATCCATCCACCACTCTGTGCGTTCTTCGCAATGGTTGAGGGGCAGGACAGGCGGATGGAATACCAGTGGCAGTGGCGGGAACATCTTGGCGCGCCATTTCTGCCGCGAGTGTATCTTGATGATGTAGTTGTGTCTCCGCGCACGTGGAATGTCAGCAGAGAAGATCTGTGGGAGATTGGGCAATGGGGCTGGCGCCCGGACGGCCGCGCGCTCACTGTTAGCGGCTACCATAAGCTCCATGACTGGCGAGGGAGGCGAGAGATCCCGCTTCGTGTAGCGCTCGGGTCGATGACGGACTTCCTAGAGCTGGATCTGAGCTGTCCGGTGCACGCAGCGGTCTTTACGCGCGCTGTATTGCGCGGCGGTTCGATTAGGGAGACATTTCTTGGTGAGATGGACGGACGAGACGGTGCAGCGGAGTTCGCTCACGAAGTAATCGTGCCCATGCATCGCGCTGGCGTTGCGTCAGACTGGCAAGGTACGTATACCATTTCCAAGCCGAGTGAATCTGGGCGCAGTGTACGGTACGGCATTGCAGATGGTGTCATATACGCGAAGATATATGGCGGTCCTATGTTGCTGGATCGCTTCCTGGTGCGTCACTTGGCTCCTATGTTGGCTGAGCGGCGGCAGTGTGGTGCGTTGGATCATTGGCATTTCGTAAGGTACTCTGACGCGCGTTCGCATCTGAGAGTTCGCCTCTTCGCAAGTGAGTTGGCTGAGGTGACTTCGCTGATTGCTAGTCTGGAGTCCGTATGCGGTGCGAGGGAGTTGGGGCAGGGATCTGCGCTGGTCTTCGCGCAGTATGAACCGGAGGAATGGAGATACGGTGGCAGCGCGTCTTTGCGTAAGTGTGAGAGACTGTTTTGCATTGATTCCGAGTGTGTTGCGCAAATTCTCGCCGCGGCGTCTGAGTGGTCGCCAAGTGCTGACATCTCGGGGGTCTCGGGGAACGAAGATGGTGAATCTGGCCGATGGTTGGTAGCGGCAGTGTCGCTGCACAGCTTCCTGGGCGATCTGGGGCTGGATTCGCTCGCGATTGCTGCCTTCGTTGAACGCGCAGCCGGCGGATATGCGCAGGAATTCCGGCTGCATGCTGGTCATATGAAAGCGATCAATACGCTTTACCGCCGAGTGGGCCGGACTCTCGAGCGATCGCTTGGGGAGGAAGTTTCTGGACCACTTGGCGAGTTGTTGACCGCAATGTTGAACACTAGGAGGCATCAAGTCGCTTCGCTCATTAGTGACGTACGTCGGCTGTCAACCAACGGCACCATTGGCGCGCCATTTGACGACATTGTGTGCAGCTTGGCGCATATGCATTGCAACCGGCTATTTGCGTCGCGGCAGCGGCAGCAGGAGGCGGTCTTGTTCCAGTTGTTGTTGCGCGCTAGTCGGGCGACGTGCCACAGGCGTGCGAGTGGCCGGCATGGGGGTGCGTAGATGCTGAAGGCTGGTCACGATCGCGAACGACGCGCATGTTGGAGCGCTCTCATTGCTCGGAATGCTCGCCCCGTTGTGTGTGAAGTGCCGGCCGCTTTTGGCGTTCTGATTTGGATTGCCGTCACTACAATCGGAGCGTGCGGCAACTCGCCAAAGCCAGCGGATTCGGTGACGGAGGTGACGCTGGTGGAACGTTGGCGCACGGGGCAGGATGACGACGAGGTGATTTTCGGCAGCATTGTGGATGTGGAAAGCGCGCGTGACCGGATATTTCTGCTGGACGCGGTCATGAATGACATTAAGGTTCTGACGATGGACGGAGCGTACGTGGCCACAATTGCGGGTGAAGGCGATGGCCCGGGCGGCTTGCGGGCTCCTTGCGACATGACCATCATGAATGATTCCCTGTTGGTCGTGTGCAATAGTAGATCTGCTAAGGTCGACGTCTTCACTCTCGACGGGGACTTTGTGCGGAGGGCAGATGTTGCTGTCGATGATGGCTTTGTGTTCCTCCGCGGCGTTAGGGCGTGGTGCGACGGCATTGCGGTGATTTCGGTATGCAATCGCGCAGATCCCCACGCAGTTGAGGTGCTATACGCGCTGGATTACTACAGCGCTCAGTTCGTGTTTCGGGGGCGCCTACTGGAAAGACGCGTCATGTGCGAGCCGATGGTGTACGATGAGACCAAGGCGCTGTTTGTGGAGCGCCAGAGTTGGTGCGTGTCGCGCAAAGGTGAGTTAACGGTTGCTCCGTATGCGACGGATGTACTTTGGCTGAAGCGGTGGAGGTGTGGCGGCGGCGAGGAGCCCGAAGTTTTTCGACAGTACAGCCCTCGACGCCGCGACGTCGAGTATTTGCGATGGCTCCATGGGCGTTTTGATGCAAGCGGGTACATGTATGATGATGTTGTGCTGAGTCCGTTCTCGCGTGTTGTTGACCACGTGTGGCCTCGCGAATGCGGCGGCTATCTCATCAGGGGAAGCGAGTCCAAGGCCAGGGAGCGCGGAGCTGTGGCGTTGGCATTTGAGATGGCCGATGCCGCCGGTGAGCGCACGGGGTTCTTGCATCTCGTAGGGAATGAAATTGGCGCAGATGGAGGCGTGTACTTCGTAGGAGAAGACAATGTCCTTATTGTGATGGAGCTCGGTGTGCCGGGCGGCACCCCGACCTGGGCCGGTGATGACCTGTCATTCGGGGCGGTCTGCTTCAGTGTGGCAGAGGGGACTCTGGATGGGAAGTGAGATTACATGGACGGCGGTTGCGGTGGTCGCGCCATTGTGCTGGCACCTGTGCGGGCTTGCTTGAGCACGTCTCGGGTGTCGCCTGATGCGGTGACAAACCGGTCTTTCTTGGCGCGGCGTGGGATGACTTCATGGCGCACGAGGCAGTAATGCGTGACGCAGACCAAGTAGTGAACAGGTCTACAGGGGACGCTCGGATGTCTGAGATTGTCGTGCCGCGGCGTTGGTGGCGGCGCTATGAAGGCGTGTCTTTGTGTGTAGACTTGCAGACTCAAGAGGCTCTCGGAGTCGGAATGAATGCGCGTGATGATTCCGGCCTCATTGGGCTGATCAATCGCACGAAGACGCATGCTGGCTCGGTCGAGCTGGCGGAGCGATTCCGGCGTCCTATTGTTGACGCAGAGGGGATTCGCTTGGTGCAGGGAGCCCTCGCGGCTTTGAGAGAGTACCAATGGAATTTGCCGATTGACGAGGAATTGTACTCATGCGTAGAGCGTTACATTGGGTCGACTGTTGAGATGTGTGAAAGCGCGTCGCTCTGGGCGAGGGTCCGCTTTTTGTGGAGAGTGGCGAGATATGGAGACAATCGCGCTGCTGTGTCCCGGGGTGTACGCGGAGTGCGGCAGTTATTGGAGAGGGTGCGTGCATTTTGTCTGACGGCCGGCGCGGCGGAGCCGAGTGGCCATGCTGCTGGCGTGGTACAGGAGTGCCTTCTGCATGTGGCCGCAGTTGAGAACGACCATGGGCGTGGATTTGGCAGTTGGGACATGTTGGGATTGGCAAGAGCGGATTGGTGGTTCCGCGGGCCGAGTGCCAATCATCTACTTGCTCTGTTGTGGATCATGCGTGACCTAGACGCCATGATTTGCATGGCTCGATTTGGAGACTCAGCGGAATTTACCACTCCAGAAGTTGTGAACGGAGAATCGGTGCAGCTGGTGGCGCGTTATCTGCGTCATCCACTTATTGCGGAGGCTGTTGGTAACTCGCTAGATCTGGGCCGGTCGGGCAATGTGCTCTTCTTGACGGGCCCGAACATGGCGGGGAAGTCCACATTCATGCAGGCAGTTGGACTGGCTGTGTTGCTTGCGCATATGGGCATGAGGGTCCCAGCGTCGTCGTTCCGTTTTGTCCCGTTGCAGAGTCTCTTTGCGCATATGGGAGCTCAGGGGGATGTAGCCACTGGAACCAGCCGATTTCTCGCCGAAGTTCGTAGACTCCGCGTTGTGGCGGAGTACTTGGCGCGAGGCGATCGAACTCTAGGGCTGTTGGACGAACCGTTTACTGGGACCAACGTGGTAGAGGCAAGAGAGGCGACGATGCGGCTGGCGAGTGAGCTCAGTCAAGTAGCAGGCAGCCTTTTTGCGATTGCATCCCATCATGACGAGGTGGCGTGCGCGCTGCGCGCCCGGGGCGTTCTTGCCGCGTGCTTTGAGGGTGAGTGTCTTGAGTCGGGAAGCTATCGCTTTGACTATCTGCTGCGTCCTGGCGTGTCCGCACAGCGGCTAGGTTTACAGATCCTGGATTCGGAGTTGATTTGGCACCATCTGCAGTTGGCTATTGGTCGATCGTGAGCGCGGCCGGTACCGTGTAAGCGTCCGGCCAGCCGCGTATTCCGCGACTTGAGCGCCAGAGGCATTCTGTTCGGTTACGCGGAGTTGCTGTTGCGGTCACAGCGTGGCGTAAGCTGTGCTGACTGCGTGTACAGTGACGGTAATCGGTCGACAGCTGCCCCGGC
>QZKF01000039.1 GCA_003599455.1 Comamonadaceae bacterium | reverse complement strand
CTTCAGCACCATAGAGAGAAACAAAGAGTTCAAGCGCCATTTCGCATAATGCGCTTTTTCCATTTTGGGCCTGCAGCGCGTTCGCACGGTCGGCGTGCGCCTCGAGCGTGGCCGCGGCGGCGGCCAGCGGGCGCGGCGAACCACCGAGGTCGCGCAGGGCCAGCGCCACCTCGGCCTCTGCCACGGTGCAGCGCGCGCGCGCCAGCGCCTCGTGCGCACCGAAGCCCCGGCCGGCGCGGCGCAGCAGTTCGCGCGCACGCGGGTGCTCGCCAAGCTGGGCCATGGCAATGCCGCGCAAGGCCAGCGCCGGCGGGTCCTCGCGCAGGGCGATGCGCTTGAGCGCGCCGAGCGCGTCACCCGCGGCGAGCGCGCGCGCCGAAGCGGTGATCAGGGAATCCATGGGCGGAGGCTACACCGGTGCATCGACCTGAGGCGAGCAGCGTGGTCGCTGCAGTTGCCGCACTGGCGGCGCACTTCCCTCTCGCATGCGGATCGTCCTGACGTCGCCGGTTTTGCAGTTGTGCAGTGGGTGGGGATTGCCTGCTCGGTCGGCATGGCGTTATCGTCCTCTCCAAATGGGCTTGGAGGGCACATGGCAGAGAAAAACGAAAGCTCCGATCACGGCAGCGTACTTCACTGGTCGATCGACGTCGCGGAAAAGTACACCCACTACCCCGTCATCAAGCAGATGCTGACCCTCGGGCGCATTCTCTTCGTCGATATCGCGCCCAGTCTCCCGCGCTCGCAGGTCTTCGCGTTGACCGAGGCGGGCAAGCTGCAGATCGGTGCTGCGGCAGCACTGATCGTCTGGATTCTCTGCCTGGTCATTCCCGGTGTCTGGTCAATGCTGATCGGAACCCACCTTGGCGATGACCCGGGCCGGCTCTACTTTTTCAAGGATTGGCACAACCTGATCCTCTACACCGTCATTGTTCCCTGCTACGTCGCCGCCGGCGCCATCGTCATCGCCACTGTTGCAAGCGGCTTGTGGGAAATTCGCCAGCTCGACGAGCGCGTCTGTTGCGCGCCCGTTCGGGTGGACCGGGTTCTCTGGCGTGTCCCGTTGCTTGTCCTTTTCATTCTGCTCGTGGCCATTGTGCTGACTTCAACATACATCAATGACGTCAGCGATGTGAACCGGATCGGCGTCGTCTACTGGTTTCTGGAGCGCTTGGCCGCGGGTGACGTCCGCCTGAATTCGCTGGGGGTCTACTACTTCCTGTTGAACTTCCTGCTCCTCTTGTTCACGCTGGTTTCGCTGGCCTTTTTCATGTCGGCCTTCGGAGGCACGATCAAGCTGGCCAACTCGCTGTCTTCCGCAGAGCCGGGGACCCTCAGTGCCCTGGAGTTCGGTGAGATGAGCCTGAAACTGAAGACGTACGTGCAGGCCTACTTTGCCGCCAAAGTGCAGGTGGCCTTCTACATCGCCAACTTCTGGATCTGGGAGAAATCGCCTCTCGGCCAAACCGGCAATCTCATGATTGCCCACATCTTCCTGTTCCTGATCGGCGGCCTCTTTCTGGGTTTTCCTCGTGCCTACTTCGAGCTCCAGTGGTGGAAGCTCAAGTCGAAAGCGCATGGAGCTCCGCTCGGCGAGGTCCAGTTCGATCGACTGTTGACCAAGGGGGAAAAATTCTGGCTTTGGGTCGTTGACATCGGCTTCATCGGCACGATCATGACGATTCCCATCCTTGACGGTTTCATGTCGTACAGCCGCTGATTGGCCAGGACGTCATTTCACCGCAGCTCTGGGACCGGTCAGGGCCGTCAACAGCCCCAAGCCGATAAAGGCCGCGCCTGTGAGCCACCGCCCCGCCTTGCGCAAGCCACCCACGCGCTTCAAGGCGGGCGCCACGCTGCCCGCCGCCAGTGCATAGGCCGTGTCGCTGAGGGCCGCGATCAGCACGAAGAGCGCGCCCAGGGCCACGCTCTGCGCCGCGTGGGACGTTGCCTGTGGCGTCATGAACTGCGGCAGGAAGGCGGCGAAGAAGATCGCGGTCTTGGGGTTGAGCAGGGCCACCAGGAAACCGTCACGAAAGATCCGGCCGATGCCTTGCGGCCGGGGCGCGGGGCCATCGGCGCCCGCGCCGCCTGCGGGTGCGCGCAGCGCCTGGATGCCTATGAAGACCAGGTAGGCGGCGCCCAGGTATTTGACGATGGTGAACGCCAGCGACGAGACCGCGAACAGGGCCGCGAGCCCGAGCGCGGCGCCCACCGCGTTGCCGAAGTTGCCCAGCGCCACACCGGCCACCGAGGCCATGCCATGGCGCCGGCCCTGCAGCAGACTTCGCGCGACGATGTAGAACACGCCCGGGCCGGGCGTCACGGCCAGCACGGTGCTGGCGAAGATGAAGGCGGAGAGCAGGGGCCAGGGGGGCAGCAGGTCGTGCATGGCGGGCGTCCTCCCGGGCGCGGCGGGTGGCCCGGTGATGCCCCGCAGCGTATCAGCGGCTCAAGGGGTCGTACAGATCGGTGCGCCGGTCTCGCAGTGGCGAGGTGTCACGCGCGGGCCGCAAGTCGCCATGAGAGAGCGCTACCAGCAACAGTTCTTCGTTGCGCCCACCCTGCGCCTGCACCGAGCCCGTCGGCCCGCACACCGTGCTCAGGCCGCCATAGGTGGTCTCGCCCTCCTGACCGCAGGCATTCGCGTACGCCACGAACACCCGGTTCTCCAGCGCACGCGCCGGCAGCAGCACGCGCTGCACCTCGTCGAAGGCGATCATGTTGGCCGTGGGCACCAGGATCGCGTCGGCGCCCTGCAGCGCCAGGCCGCGCGCGGGTTCGGGGAACTCGATGTCGTAGCAGACCAGCAGGCCCAGTTGCCAGCCGTTCCATGCGAACACCGCCGGTGCGGCGTCGCCGGGGCTGAACTGCGCGCGGTCGATGTCGCCGAACAGGTGCGTCTTGCGGTAGTTCGCGACGCGCTGGCCGTCGGCGGTGATGCACTGCGCGGCGTTGTACGGCTTCTCGCCTGGCGCGTTGTGTTCGGGGTAGCCGTAGACGATGGCGATGCCATGGCGCTGTGCGATGGCGGCCACGGCTTGCGCGAGCGGCCCGTCGGCCGGCTCGGCGAGCGCGGCCACGCCGTCCGAGCCGATCTGGTAGCCGGTGAGCGACATCTCGGGGCACACCAGCAGCGCCGCGCCTTGCGCGCGGGCGCGCGCGGCGGTGGCGTCGAGCCGCGCCAGGGCCTCGGCCGTGCCGGGCGCGTAGGGGCACTGCCAGAGGGCGAGGTTCAGCGTGTCCATGGGGTGCCTCAGTCCGGCAGCGCCATCGGCCCCAGTTCGGCGAACACGTCGCCCGGCCCGGGGTTGTCCGCGTGCGTGCGGCCGCCCAGGTGCTTCACGATGCCCCACACCGCGTTGAGCGAGGTCTGCACCGCGCCTTCGACCCAGGCCGGCGTGAAGGACACGTCGTCGCCGGCGATGAAGATGCCGCGCTCGGCGGGCGCCAGGTTGTCCTGCATGAAGTGGCTGTACATGCGGTGGTTGTACCGGTAGTGGCCGGGCAGCGCGCCCTTGAAGGCGCCGAGGAAGTGCGGGTCGGCTTCCCACGACACGCTGATCGGGTCGCCAATGATGTGGCTGGCGATGTCCACGTCGGGGTAGATCTTGGCCAGCGCCGACAGCGCGAGCTGCACGCGTTTTTTCGTGCCGTGCGGCAGCATCTTGAGTGCATCGCCCATCCAGGCGTAGCTCAGGCAGATCACGCCCGGCTGGTCGGGGCCGTTGTCGAACAGGTAGGTGCCGCGCGTGAGCCGGTCGGTGAGCGTCATGCCCATGGTCGGCCAGCCGTTGGCCTTGAGGTCGTTCCAGAACGGGCGGTCCACCATCACGAAGGTCTTGGACGACTGCATGTAGCGCGTGCGGTCCAGCGCCATCCAGTGCTTCTGCGAAAACAGCGACTCCTCCACCGCGATCTGCGTGGTCAGCAGCCAGCTCTGGCAGGTGGTGAGCACGGCGGGGTAGGTGTGGGTGTTGCCCCAGGTGTCGGTGACGGCGAGTTCGTTGCTGGCGGCGCGCGCGATCGCCGTGACGGCGGGACGCGCCGCGCCGTGGTGCAGGCTGGCCAGCGTGGTGCCGGCGGGCCAGTGGCGCAGCTCGTGCGCGGCGGGCGCGTGCTGCCACAGGCCCAGCGGCACTTGCTGCACGCCGCCCACGATCAGGTGCTGGTTCTCGTCGCAGCCGGTGAGCACCACGCGCAGGATCTCCAGCATGGAGTTGGGAAAGTCCGAGTCCCAGCCACCGGTGCCGAAGCCAACCTGGCCGAACACCTCGCGGTGGTGGAACGAGAGCTTCGCGAACGCCTTGGAGGTGGCAACGAAGTCGTAGAAGGTGCGGTCGTCCCAGAGCGGCACGAGCCGGTCCCAGAGGGCCTTGAGCTGGACGGCATCGCGCTCGCGCAGCGCCTGCTGCAGGCCGGTGAAGCCCGCGCCTTCTTCGAGCGCCTGCGCCCAGGCCTCGGCCACCTCGCTGAACAGCGGCGGCAGGTCGGACAGCGTGCGCGCCCAGTGGGTCTGGCCTTCCAGGTCCACCACGGTGCAGCCCGCGGCGGGCGTGAGCGGGTTGGGGAAGGGGCGCGTCTGCAGGCCGAGCCGGTTCACGTAGTGGAAGAACGCGGTGCTCGACGCCGGGAAGCGCATGCCGCCGAGTTCGGCCACCACGCCCTGCCCGCCTTCGAAGGCCTGCGAGCGCAGCCGCCCGCCCATGCGCGAGGCCTCGTACAGCACGGGCTTCAAGCCCAGCTTCATGAGTTCGTAGGCGGCCACCATGCCGGCCATGCCGGCGCCGACGATGGCCACCTCCTGCCCCAGGCGCTCGGGCGGCAGTTCGCCCAGGCCTTGCGGGTGGTTGATCCAGTCGTCGAAGGCGAACGGAAAGTCGGGCCCGAACAGGGTCACGGGCGCGTCGGCGCCGCGCGTTGCGTGGGACATGAAGGCACCTCCGTGGGTCAGAACAGGCTGGTCAGCAACCAGCCGGCCGTGCCCCACATCATCAACGCAACCAGGCCGTCCAGCGCGCGCCACACGTGCAAGGAGTTGAGCCGGCGGCCGAGCCAGAAGGCGGCCGCGCCCAGCGCCAGGAACCACACCACCGAACCGGCGGCCGCGCCCATGCCGAACACGGTGCTGCCCTGGCCATAGGCCAGCGAGGCGGTGCCGATCAGCACCGCGGTGTCGAGCCAGGCGTGCGGGTTGAGGAAGGAGAAGGCCAGCGCGGACAGCACGGCCTGGCGGCGCGACACCGGCTCGGCGGCCACGCCGCCGTTGTCGTCGAGCACGAGGGCGCGCGGGTGCAGGAAACGCTGAAACGCCTGCCAGCCGTAGACGCCGAGGAACAGCATGCCCGCGCCCACCAGCGCACCGAGCAGCTTGTCCGACAGGCCGCCGAGTTGCGCCAGGCCGAGCACGCCCAGGCCGATGAGCACGATGTCGGCGAATGCGCAAGTGAGCACGGTGAGCCAGAGGTGCTGGCGCTGCAGGCCCATGCGCAGCACATGCGCGTTCTGCGGGCCGATCGCCATGATCAGCGACATGCTCAGCACCATGCCGGCGGTGAAGGTGGGGAAGGCGAGGGTCATGGTGAAGGGCTCCGGAAACACGGGGGACCCGCTCGGAGGTGGCGGATGAATGGTCTGGAGTGTGCCGGCCTCGTGCAGTGAATTAAAGGGAATCAACCAAAAATAAGGTTGATCAATTAATTTTTTAGTAAAAAGCTGGCACTTCAGTGCTTGTGCAGGGCGCCAGACGATGTCGCTCCGGTGAACCGGCGCGATTGTTACTTGATGTATCCTCCCGCGCGGAAGCTGGCCCCAGGCCAGACAAACAAGGATGGGAATGAGACACGTCTTTCGCTGGCTGGTGGTGTGCACCACGCTGATCGCTCTCGGCGCCTGCGCGCCCTTTCACAAACCCCTGGCCCCCGAAGCGCGCGCGCGCATCACGGAGGTCGACCTGCGCGTCGTCGTGGCGCAGGAAACCTTCATGTTCACGGCCCAGGGCTCCAATGTGAGCGCCGCGCTCGGCGGTGGGTTGATCGGCGCGCTGATCGACTCCTCGGTCCAGCGATCGAGGCAGAAGGACATGGCGTCGCAGATTCAAGCCACGGTAGGTCCTCTGCTCGACGTGGACTACCGCATCGAAGCCACTGCCGCGGTCGATGCGCTCCAGCGAACCAGCGCCTTTCCCGTAAAGCTCAGTTCGGCCCAGGTTCTCGCAGGCATGCCCGGGAAGCGCGAGCACGAGGCGCGCATCGCGGTCGCGGGAAAATCGCCCGCCTACCTGCTGATGTGGGTGCACTATGAACTCGCGCCCGACCTGAGCGTGTTCAGCACGCGCAGCACGGTGCAACTGTGGCAGGACGGCACATCCGAGCCGACCTACCGCGCGGGCGTGGTGTACCAGACCCGGCTGAAGGGTGACACCCGCGACGCGCTGATGAAGCGCCTGACCGACAACCAGGGTGCGCGGCTTCGAGCGCTGATGCGCGAGTCGATGCAGGAAAGCCTGCGCATGGTCGCCGCCGATCTGGCCGTTCCGCACGCATCGGGCGCTGCGCGCAGCGGGCAACTCCGTTCTGCCAGCGTCTGGACGCAAGGCCTCTGGGTACCCATCAAGGACATGAAGCTGGTCGACGAAACGCCCGTGCGCCAGTTCCTGCGCAACGACGAGGGTGCGCTCCTGTCCATCGGTTCGGAGATCGGATCATGAAGTCGCTTGTCCACACGGTATGCCTGCTGTCGCTCTCGTTGCCGCTCGCGGCGCATGCCCTGACCGACGACGAGCCGCTGCCCATGCGCTATGAAGCGCCGATCCAGCCGGGCGGGCAGTCCTCGACCCCGGGTGCCGGTCCGGCCAGCACGTCGCGTCTGGTCGATGGCTGCGCGCTCTATGTGACCCAGGTCGAAGACCTGCGCCGCTACCCTGAATACGTCGGCAACGTCAGTTTCGCGATGCCGGGTCCGTTGTCCACCCCGTTGTTCATGCAGTCCATCCGCGGTGCGGGTGGGCGCGAGTGGGCGATGGAAGCGCTCAAGACGCTCACCGCACAGGGATTCCAGCCGCGCATCGGCGAGACGCCCACAACGCCTGCCAGCGCCCATGCCGTCGCTGCCGTCGAGCTCAAGCTCGCGCACACCTGGTCGGCGGGGCTCAACCTGCTGTCCCATGTGGTGCTTCGCGTGCGTTACCAGAACGGTGGCACCGAGGACATCCGCCACTACCATGGCCTGGGCAGCAAGCTCAACTGGGCCAACGGCAATGGCGAGTTCATGACCACGCTCAACCACGCCATGACCGAAGCCGTGGCGGCCTTCGCGGTGGACGCGGCATCGGTGTGTGCGGGCCGCCAACTGGCGTCGCAAAAGGCGGGTGGGTGATCGTTCCAGCACGACCACTTCGCTGTCCGCGACCTCGCCAGCTCAGGCCGCCTGACGGGTCTGCGAAGGCGTCTCGCCGAACAGCGCCTTGTAGTCCTGCGAAAAGTGGCCCATGTGCCAGAAGCCCCAGCGCGCCGCGGTGTCGGCGATGGTGGTCGCCGGGGCCTGCTCGCGCAGGGCGCGGCGCACCGCGTTGAGCCGCATGGTGCGCAGGTAGGTCGCCGGGCTGGTGCCCAGCGCTTCCTGGAACCCGTTCTGCAGGGTGCGGCGCGTGACGTGCAGGCGCGCGCACAGCTCGGCCACGCTCAGCGGCTGCTCCGGGTGCTCGAACACCAGCTCGCGCACCCGGCGCACCAGCTCCTGGCGGCGCAGCTGGCGCGGACTCACCGCTTCGCTCAGGGTCTGCGGCATCACCACGTCGCAGAGCACGTTCAGCAGGGCCTCGCGCAACGAGCGCCGGCTGGCCTCGTGGTGCAGGGCTTCGGGCTGTTCCTGGAGGCAGCGCAGCACTTCGCGCAGCATGCCCGCCAGACGGTAGCGCTGCAGCGGCGTCAGGATCTGCACGCGGGGCACGCCGGCCCAGTGCTCGGGCCAGGGCTGCTGGTGCAGGGCCTGCACATGGCGGGCGAGCTGTTCCTTGTCGAGCACCATGCCGTACAGCCCGTGGCCGGCCGGCACCTGCAGGTCGAAAGGCTCGTCGCCACCGGCCAGCATGAGCTGCAGCCCGTGCGACGGGCGGCCCATGTAGCGCAGCCCGCGGTCCGCCTCCGGCACTGCCAGGCCCACCCACACGCCGCCGCGCCAGGGCCGGCAGCGCTGGTTGGTGGCGCAACTGGCCACCTCCTCGAACACCTGCAGGTCGTGGTCGAGCAGTTCGCGCACCTCGCCGCTGAACGCGCCTGCCGACGTCTGCTCGTACTGCTGCTCCCACGCAGCCAGGTTGCGGGCGTGGATGTCCACATCCTGCGTGCGTTTGACGCGGAAGCAGGCGGCAGCAGTATCGGACTGCACCAACATGGCGTGCTCCTTGGGACGTGGTTCCAGCCGGGGACAAGTATCAAGTTTCATGCCACCGGTCGCTCCGCAGGAAAACCCGGCCTGCGCTATCCCGAATCGGAAAAAAGACGGCCCCGGCGCCGACGCTTTCCCAAACGGGATACCACCGCGCGCGCCGGATTGCACAAGATGCAGCCGGGCTGCCCGAGCCGTTTCGGGCGTCATCCATCCTTGATGCGAGCAACAATATGTCTTCAACAACACCCAAGCTGGTATCGCGGGACCTGAAACCCGTGTTGGGCGCCTTCTCCCTCTGGGGCATCGCCGTGGGCCTGGTGATCTCGGGCGAGTACTTCGGCTGGAGCTATGGCTGGGCCAGCGCGGGCACGCTGGGCTTCCTGGTGGCCACGAGTTTCGTGGCGCTGATGTACACCACCTTCATCTTCAGTTTCACCGAACTGTCCACCTCCATCCCCCACGCGGGCGGACCGTTCGCCTATGCGCGGCGTGCCTTCGGGCCCACCGGCGGTTTCATCGCGGGCTACGCCACGCTGGTGGAATTCGTCTTTGCGCCACCCGCCATTTCGCTGGCCATCGGTGCCTATCTGGGGCTGCAGTTTCCCTCGCTGGACCCCAAGATGGCGGCCCTGG
This sequence comes from Comamonadaceae bacterium, assembly GCA_003599455.1. GTDB lineage: Bacteria > Pseudomonadota > Gammaproteobacteria > Burkholderiales > Burkholderiaceae_C > Hydrogenophaga. The sequence goes on along the minus strand of QZKF01000039.1, from coordinate 7,791 downwards.
GCGCCTACGTCATCTTCATCACCCTCAACGCGCTGGGCGTGGGCATTGCCGCCATGTTCGAACTGGTGGTGACCCTGCTGGCGGTGGGCGAGCTGCTGGTGTTCGCCGGCGTGGTGGCGCCGGGGTGGTCGCTGGCCAACTTCACGGCCAACGGCTGGGCCGGGTCCGACGCCTTCACCATGGGCACCTGGGCCGGCATCTTTGCGTCCATCCCGTTCGCGATCTGGTTCTTTCTCGCCATCGAGGGCGCGGCCATGGCGGCTGAGGAAGCCAAGGACCCGCGCCGCACCATTCCCATCGCCTACATCACCGGCATCCTCACGCTGGTGGCGCTGGCCTTCCTGGTCATGATCATGGCCGGTGGCGTGGGCGACTGGAGCAAGCTCTCCAACATCAACGACCCGCTGCCCCAGGCCATGAAGATGGTGGTGGGCGAGTCCAGCGGCTGGCTGCACATGCTGATCTGGATCGGACTGTTCGGGTTGGTCGCCTCCTTCCACGGGATCATCCTGGGGTACTCTCGCCAGATGTTTGCGCTGGCCCGTGCCGGTTACCTGCCGGCTTACTTTGCCGTGGTTCACCCGCGTTTCAAGACGCCGGTGCGCGCGCTCATCGGCGGCGGCGTGGTGGGTGTGATCGCGGTGTTCAGCGACCAGTGGGTCACCTTCGGCGGCCTGCCGCTCACCGCCAACATCGTCACCATGGCCGTGCTCGGCGCGCTGGTGATGTACATCGTGTCCATGGCCTCGCTGTTCAAGCTGCGCATGAGCGAGCCCACGCTGGACCGCCCCTACCGCGCGCCGTTCTACCCGCTGTTCCCGGCCATCGCGCTGGTCTGCGGCGTGGTCTGCCTGGCGGCGGTGGTGTATTTCAACGCCATGGTCACGGCCTTGTTCCTGGGGCTCATGGCGCTGGCCTACCTGTATTTCTATCTCACCAGCGGACAGCGTGACGCAGCACCGCTGGACGCCATGCTCGGCACCGTGGAATGAACCTGGGGGTCACGCTCGGCACACAAAGCCACCGCTTCGGCAGCCTGCGCGAAGTGATGGCCAAGGCCACGCCACTGCGCTCGGGCGACTGCCTGGCCGGCGTGGCCGCCGCCACCGAGCAGGAGCGGGTGGCCGCGCGCTGGGTGCTGGCCGACGTGCCCCTGTCCGCCTTCCTCAGCGAAGCGCTCATTCCCTACGAAAACGACGAAGTCACGCGGCTGATCATCGACAGCCACGACGCGCTGGCCTTCGCGCCCGTAGCCTCGCTCACCGTGGGCGGGTTTCGCGACTGGCTGCTGTCGGCCCAGGCCACACCCGAGGTGCTGCGCGCGCTGGCGCCCGGCCTCACGCCGGAGATGGTGGCCGCGGTGAGCAAGCTCATGCGCAACCAGGACCTGATGCTGGTGGCCAAACGCTGCGAGGTGGTCACGCGCTTTCGCAACACGCAGGGCCTGCGTGGCCACCTCTCGGTGCGCCTGCAGCCCAACCACCCGACCGACGACCCCGCCGGCATCGTGGCCAGCACGATCGACGGCCTGATGCACGGCGCGGGCGACGCGGTGGTGGGCATCAACCCGGTGTCCGACAGCGTGCCCGACCTGGTGCGCCTGAACCATGTGCTGGCCGACGTGCTGGCGCGCGGCGAGATCCCCACGCAGACCTGCGTGCTCACCCACGTGACCAACAGCATGCAGGCCATGGCGCACGGCGCGCCGGTGGACCTGGTATTCCAGTCCATCGCCGGCACGCAGGCGGCCAACGCATCGTTCGGCATCGACCTCGCGCTGCTCGACGAGGCCCACGCCATGGCGCAGGCGCTGGGGCGTGGCACGGTGGGGAACAACCTCATGTATTTCGAGACCGGCCAGGGCAGTGCGCTCTCGGCCAACGCCCACCATGGCCTGGACCAGCAGACCTGCGAGGCGCGCGCCTACGCGGTGGCGCGGCGCTACCGGCCGCTGCTGGTCAACACCGTGGTCGGCTTCATCGGTCCCGAGTACCTGTTTGACGGCAAGCAGATCACCCGCGCGGGCCTGGAAGACCACTTCTGCGGCAAGCTGCTGGGCCTGCCCATGGGCTGCGACATCTGCTACACCAACCACGCCGAGGCCGACAGCGACGACATGGACAACCTCATGGTGCTGCTGGCCACCGCGGGGCTGAACTTCCTGATCGGCGTGCCCGGCGCCGACGACATCATGCTGAACTACCAGAGCACCTCGTTCCACGACGCGCTGGTGCTGCGCGAGATGCTGGGCCTGAAGCGCGCGCCTGAGTTCGAGGCCTGGCTGCAGCGCGTGGGCGTGAGCGACCCGCAGGGCCGGCTGCTGCCGGCGCCGCGCCAGCCGGCCCTGCCGTCGGCGCTGTGGACCTTGCCGAGGGCCGCATGACGACCCCTGCCGCGCGCGACCCCTGGGCGCACCTGCGCCAGCACACGCCGGCGCGCATCGCGCTCGGGCGCACCGGGGTGAGCCTGCCCACGCGCGAGCTGCTCGATTTCGCGCTCGCCCACGCGCAGGCGCGCGACGCCATCCACCTGCCGCTGGATACCGAGGCCTTGTGCGCGCAGCTGCAGCAGCAGGGCTGGCCGGCGCCGCCCCTGCTGCTCCACAGCCTGGCGCGCGACCGCCACGAGTACCTGCTGCGGCCCGACCTCGGGCGGCGGCTCGACGCCGACAGCCTGCAGCGGCTCGCGCCCTGGCGCGCACCCGATGTCACCGGCCCCGATCTGGTGCTGGTGCTGGGCGACGGCCTCTCGGCCCTGGGCATCCAGCAGCACGGCGCGGCGCTGCTGGGCGCGATCCGCCGCGCGCTCGACCCGGCCATCCGGCTCGGGCCGCTGGTGGTGGTGCGCCAGGCGCGTGTGGCCGTGGCCGACGAGGTGGGCGAATGCCTGGGCGCCCGCGCGGTGGCGATGGTGGTGGGCGAGCGCCCTGGTCTGAGCTCGCCCGACAGCGTGGGCATCTATCTCACGCACGCGCCGCGCGTGGGCTGCAGCGACGCGCAGCGCAACTGCATTTCCAACGTGCGCCCCGCCGGGCAGGACCTGGACACCGCCGCGCGCCGCCTGGCCTGGCTGTTCGGCGAGAGCCGCCGCCTCGGACTCAGCGGTGTCGGGCTCAAGGACCACAGCGGCCTGCCGCTGACTGGGCTGCCTGCGGGCACGCAGGCCCCCCGGCTGGGCTGACGCGCCGGGCCCGCGCGGGCGGGCGCAGGACTTAAACTGCACCTGACCAAACCCCATCGGGTTGAGTTTTCCTCAAGCACCATGCTCGATGCCCGCCAACTTGAAGCCCTCAACGCCGTCATCGAACACGGCGGCTTCGGGCCGGCCGCGAAAGCCCTCTCGCTCACGCTGGCCGCGGTGTCGCTGCGCATCAAGTCGCTCGAAGACACGCTGGGCCAGCGCCTGCTGGTGCGCGGCAAGCAGGTGCGCGCCACGCCCGCGGGCCAGGCGCTGCTGGGCCACGTGAAGCAGGTGCGGCTGATGGAGGCCGACCTGCTGGGCGGCCTGCAGGGCGGCGCGCCAGCGCGCGGCGGGGTGCGCTGGCAGAGCCTGTCGGTGGCGATCAACGCCGATTCCGTGGCCGGCTGGTTCCTGCCCGGCGTGGCCGCGCTGCTGCAGCGCCACCACCTGCTGCTGGAGATCGTGATCGACGACCAGGACCACACGCACGACGCACTGAAAAGCGGCGACGTGATGGGCTGCGTGACCACGCTGGCCACGGCGATGCGCGGTTGCGTGGCCGAGCCGCTGGGCGTGATGCGCTACCGCTGCGTGGCCGCGCCCGCCGTGGCCCAGCGCTGCCGCACGCCGCGCGGCGCGGTGTCGGTGCACAAGCTGCTGGCGCAGCCGGCCATCATCTTCAACCGCAAGGACGCGCTGCAGGACGCGTTCCTCGAACAGCACTTCGGCCTGCGCCAGCCGCACTACCCGCGCCATTTCGCGCCGGCGGTGGAGGCGTTCGAAACGGCGATCGAGCTCGGCCTGGGCTGGGGCATGGTGCCCGAGCAGCACCTGCTGAAACGCCCGGGCCTGCAGGAACTGCTGCCCGACGCGACGGTGGACGTGGTGCTCTACTGGCAGCACTGGGCGCACGAGTCGCTCTCGGCCCAGCGGCTCACCGCCGCGGTGAAGGCCGCGGCGCGCGAGCACCTGCGACCGATGGCGCAGGCGCAGCCCGCGTGAGGCGGCTGGCGCGGACCCGCCACCTCAGACGTGCGGCATCCGGCCGCCGCCGAACGACCAGTTCTCCCAGGTCGTTTCCTGGAAGCACACCATGACCTGCTCGGTCTGCACCCCGGCCGCCGTCAGCGAGGCCATGAGGTGGGCAAGCAGGGCGCGCTTGACCTTCACGCTGCGGCCCGCGGACCACAGGATGTCGATCAGGGCGAAGTCCGGTGTGCGATCGCTGCCCAGATCGGGGTAGCGCGGGTCGAAGCGGAAGTCTTCTTCGCTCAGCGCCAGAACGCGCTGGAAGCGGTCGGCCGGTGGCACGCCGGTGGACACCAGCGCCGCATGCACGGCACCGAGAATGCCGGCCTTGAGCGCGGGGGATGCGGATTGACGGACCGTGAGGGTGACGAGGGGCATGGCGCGCTCCCCGTGGCTCAGGCCGCCAGGGCCGGCGTGGCGCCGGCCCGGTGGCGCCGCAGCCGCGCCTGCAGGCGCTGCGTGCTGCGTGCGAGGCGGGCGCTGGCGTCGAGGCAGACGCGGTCCAGCACGGCGTCGGCGCCGCGCCAGAGTTCGTCGACGGCCTCGCGGCGCAGGTGCTCGGCGCCACGGCGGGCGCTCGCGTAGTCGTGGGGGTTGGGGCGGCTGGGCTGGCTCATGGCGATCTCCTGGGTGGGGGCGGGTGATTCACTGTATTGATATGACCGTGACTCGGAAACGCCTCGAATCGCTCAATGGCTTTGCATTTTTAGCAAAACCAGCACAATGCGGCCATGAAACTCGATCTGGACGACGCGGCCCTGTTCCTGCGCGTGGCCGAGCTGGGTTCGCTGTCGGCCGCGGCGCGCGAGCGCCATGCGCCGGTGAGCCTGGTCTCGCGCACGCTGGCGCGGCTCGAAGAGCGCTGCGGCGCGCGGCTGATGCACCGCAGCACCCACGGCCTGAGCCTGACCGACGAGGGCGATACCTTCGCGGCGCACGCGCGCCGCCTGCTCGACACGCGCGACGAACTCGCCGCCGCGTTCCGCCACAAGCGCGCCGGCCCGAGCGGCTGGGTGCGCCTGAGCGTGAGCCCGGTGCTGGCCGAGACCCTGATCGTGCCCAGCCTGCCGTCGCTCTACGAGGCGCACCCGCAGCTGCAGCTGGAGGTGCTGGCCGACGACCGCATCAGCGACATGGCGCGCGACGGCGTGGACATCGCGATCCGCACCGGCGCCGTGCTGGGCGACAACCTGGTGGCGCGCCCGATCGCCGAACATGGCCGCCGGCTCTGCGCCGCGCCCGACTACCTGGCCCGCTTCGGCACGCCGCAGCACCCGGACGAACTGGCGGCGCACCGCCTGATCACCAGCAGCGCCAGCCCGGGGATCAACCGCTGGCCCTGGGCCGCCCGCGCCGGCCAGCCCAAGGGTGCGGTGTTTCTCGCCCAGGGCCACACGCGCACCGACAACTCGGCCATCCTGCTCTCGCTGGCGCTGCGCGGCGTGGGCATCGCGCGCCTGAACGACCTGCTGTCCGCGCCGCACATGGCGCGCGGCGAACTGGTGCCCGTGCTCGACGACTGGTTCGACCACAGTCGCATCCCGATCTACGCCGTGATGCTGGCCGAGCGCCACCGCCTGCCCAAGCTGCGCGCCTGCATCGACCACTGGGCGCAGTGGCTCTCAAGGCCCGCCGCCTAAAATCTCCCCTCTATGCTCAAGATCAAACAGGAACTGCTGGCCGGCCTGGCCAGCGCGCTCGACACCCTTTCGCCTGGCGCCGGCGCCAGGGCCGCGTTCGAGTCGCCCAAGGTGGCGGCCCATGGCGACTTCGCCAGCACCGCGGCCATGCAGCTGGCCAAGCCGCTCAAGCTCAACCCGCGCCAGCTCGGCGAAAACCTGCGCGCCGCGCTGCTCGCGCAGCCGGTGTACCAGCGCTGGGTGTCCGACATCGATCTGGCCGGCCCGGGCTTCCTCAACATCCGCCTCAAGCCCGAGGCCAAGCAGCAGATCGTGCGCGAGGTGCTGCAGGCCGGTGCCGCCTTCGGCACGCAGCCGTCCAACGGCCAGCGCCTGATGGTCGAGTTCGTCTCCGCCAACCCCACCGGCCCGCTGCACGTGGGCCACGGCCGCCAGGCCGCGCTGGGCGACGCGATCTGCAGCCTGTTCCAGACCCAGGGCTGGAGCGTGCACCGCGAGTTCTATTACAACGACGCGGGCGTGCAGATCGGCACGCTGGCCACCTCCACCCAGTTGCGTGCGCAGGGCGTCAAGCCGGGCGACGCCGGCTGGCCCGAAGCGGCCTACAACGGCGACTACATCCAGGACATTGCCGACGACTTCCTCGCGAAGAAAAAGGTGAAGTCCGACGACCGCGAATTCACCGCCAGCGGCGACGTGAACGACCTCGATGGCATCCGCCAGTTCGCCGTCGCCTACCTGCGCCACGAGCAGGACCTGGACCTGCAGGCCTTCGCGGTGAAGTTCGACCACTATTACCTGGAGTCCAGCCTGTACACCAGCGGCCGCGTGGCGGCCACGGTGCAGAAACTGATCGACGCCGGCAAGACCTACGAACAGGACGGCGCGCTGTGGCTCCGGTCCACCGAGTACGGCGACGACAAGGACCGCGTGATGCGCAAGTCCGACGGCTCGTTCACCTACTTCGTGCCCGACGTGGCGTACCACATCGCCAAGTGGGAGCGCGGCTTCAGCAAGGTGATCAACATCCAGGGCACGGACCACCACGGCACCATCGCGCGCGTGCGCGCCGGCCTGCAGGCCGCGGGCGTGGGCATCCCCGTGGGCTACCCCGACTACGTGCTGCACACCATGGTGCGCGTGGTGCGCGGTGGCGAAGAGGTCAAGATCAGCAAGCGCGCCGGCAGCTACGTGACGCTGCGCGACCTGATCGAATGGACCAGCAAGGACGCGGTGCGCTTCTTCCTGCTCAGCCGCAAGCCCGACACCGAATACACCTTCGACGTCGACCTCGCGGTGCAGAAGAACAACGACAACCCGGTGTACTACGTGCAGTACGCGCACGCGCGCATCTGTTCGGTGCTGGCCTCGTGGGGCGGTGATGCGGCCACGCTGGCCGATGCCGACCTGTCCGCGCTCGACAGCGCGCCCGCGCAGGCCCTGATGCTGCTGCTGGCCCGGTACCCCTCGATGCTGGCCGACGCCGCGCGCGACTTCGCGCCGCACGACGTCACGTTCTACCTGCGCGAGCTTGCGGCCAGTTACCACAGTTACTACGACGCCGAACGCATCCTGGTCGATGATGAAGCGGTGAAGAAGGCGCGGCTGGCGCTCGTGAAAGCCACCGCACAGGTGCTGCACAATGGCCTCAACGTGCTGGGCGTCAGTGCCCCGCAGAAGATGTGATGGTGAAACAAGCGATGAAAAAGAAATCCTCTGCGGCCCGAAGCACCTTCGGCGGCACCCTCACGGGTTTCGTGGTCGGCCTGCTCGTGGGCCTGGGCCTGGCGCTGGCCGTGGCGGTCTACGTCACCCGCGTGCCGATCCCCTTCGTGGACCGCAACGTCTCGCGCAACTCCGACCAGGACGCGCTGGAAGCCGAGCGCAACAAGGGCTGGAACCCCAACAGCGCGCTGGGCAGCCCGCCGCCGCCCGCCGCCGC
>QZKF01000019.1 GCA_003599455.1 Comamonadaceae bacterium | reverse complement strand
GCCATACCGCTCATGGCCGCACCCCGGCGGTGGAACGGCCGAGAAAGAAGGCGCGGCGCGCGGGCGCGGGCACGGGCACGGGCACGGGCGCGACCGCTGCCACGGGCGCCGGCCGCGTGAGGGCGAGCGCCGCGCGCGCGGTCTCGCGCGCCAGCGCCTGCGTGGTGAAGCCGCCCATGGGCGAAAACAGCGCGCAGGTCTCGTGGTAGCCGATGGCGGGGTCGTGCGCGCCGATGAAATCGAAGCGCTCGCTGCCGAAGTCGCGCACGGCGCTGCGGCCCACCCGGTTGCCGTGCGGCTGCGCCTGCGCGGGCAGGCGCAGCAGGCTCATGAACCACGGCGTGATCAGCACGCCCTCGGCCACCAGCTCGCGGCCGTCTTCGGCGGGCGGTGTACCCCAGACGAAGTCCACCGCTTCCACACGCAGATCGAGGTTGAGCAGCGGAATGCCCTGCATGCGATCGGCCTGCACGAGCCGGTAAAAGTCTTCGAGGGCGAGGACCCGCCCGTCCAGCACATGCCGCGGAACCGGCTTTGCCGGGCCGCTGGCAGGGTCCCCCTGCAAAGGGGAAGACGCGACGCGGCGCAGGGGGTGTTCCTGTTTCATGGCAGCAGCAGGAACTGGTCGGGCTCGCAATCGCAGTCGGGGCAGCGCCAGTGCGACGGCAGGTCGGCGAACGGCGTGCCGGGCGCGATCTGCCACTGCGGGTCGCCCAGCGCGGGGTCGTAGACCCACCAGCAGATCTTGCATTCGAGGCGCGAGCCCGGCCGCAGCACCTCGCGGTTGCCGAGGTAGGAACCTTCGAAGCCCTCGAAGTGATCGACACTCATGTGGCCTCCAGCCAGGCCATCACCTCGCGCAACCGCTCGTGCGAATCGCGCAGGTCTTCCGGTGCGGCCATGGCCACTTCGGGCATGTCCACCACCTCGACCGTGTTGAGGATGACCTTGTCCATGGAGTTGTAGTACACCACGCGCCAGCAGTTCGGCAAGCGCGTGTTGGAGATGCGGCAGTTGCCATAACCGCGCGAGAGCATCAGCACGCGGCCGGTGCCGAGCTGGTGGTCGAGGAAGCCGATGTCCTCCGGCGTGACCGGCAGCAGCGTGAGGTTGACCACGTGCGAGACCTGCCCGACCTGCCAGCGCGACACCTGGTCGCGGATTTCATCGACCAGCAGCGGCGCGTTCTGCACATTGGGCGGCAGCGCGCCCTGCCACAGCGGGTAGGCCGCCCACACGTCTTCGGCGGCGGTGGCGGCGAACAGCGAGGGCACCGGGCCAACCTCGATCGCGTCGTCCACCAGCACGCTGTCGCGGCCTTCCTCGTGGCGCCAGGTCATCAGGCGCCAGACGCCGGCGTACACGGCTTCCTGCACGCGCACCTCCAGGTTGCCCGCGCCCAGCTGCACGATGGCGCTGGCCTCGCCTTCGCCCAGCACCTGGTTGATGATGCGGAAGTCGCGCGGCGCGAGCAGGCCCAGCGCCACCATGCCGGGCGCACCGCCCTCGGCGCCGCGTTCGAGCAGCGCCAGCACCTGCTGCAGCGCGTCGCGCGCCTGGTCCAGCCCGACCAGTTCCTCGGGCTCGGGCAGCACCGGCGGGCGGTAGGTGTCCATGTCCTTGGGCAGTGACAGGTAGTCGAGCGATTCGTCTTCGGTGTGCGTGCCGGGGCCCAGGGCCACGAGCGGGATCGGAAATTCTTTCATGGGGGTTCCTCGGTTGGCGGGCTTCAGTGGCAACCGCCGCTGCTGTCGGCCGGCTTGCCGGTGCTCACGACCGGAATGCCGATGGTGGGTGGGCGCGAGGGCGGCATGCGCAGCGCCGCGTCCACGCCCTGCAGGTAGACGTCCCAGTCCTGCATGCCGGCGATCGCGGTCACGTACTGGCCGCTGCGGAAGAACAGCAGCGAGGGCCAGCGCTGCGAACCGTAGCGGCGCGCCACCGCGTCCTCGCTGTCGCGTGGCACCACAGCCACCTCGAAGCGGCCGGGGAACACCTTCATCAGCTCGGGCAGCACGGCGGCCACGTCCTGGCCCTCGGGAAAGCGCACCGCGTCGCCGGCAAGCAGCACCACGCGGTTGCCATCGCGGGCGGTCCATGCGGTCACGCTGGTCTCGTCGACCCAGTCGGCGCCGAATTCGCGCGCCAGGCGCATCACCAGCGGCGGCGCGGGGTCGGTGCTGGGCGGGGTGACGGCCAGCGGCCGGATCGGGGTGTCGGTGGTCATGGGGTCTCCTGGAAAAATAGGCTCAGCGGCCGGTGGCGAGTTGCCGCAGTTGCTGCGCGCTCATGCGCGACGGCAGGGCGAAGCCGGCGTCGCCATCGGCGCCGCGGCCCTGCATGGCACCGAGCACGAGGTCGAGCGCGGCATTGACTTCGGTGGCGCGTGCGGCGTCGATGCGCTCGCGCGCATCGCCGAGGAACACCAGCAGCCAGTCGCCCGGCGCGACCGCGCCGACCAGCGCGGTGCTCACGCGCCGGCGCTCGCCCCGGCCCTCGCACACGGCGTGGCCGGGTTCGACCGCGCCGACCTGCATGGGGATGCCGATGCACATGTCAGCGCCCGCCCGGCCGCCCGAAGGGCGCTGAGCGCCCCCTCGGGGGGCAGTGAACGAAGTGAACGTGGGGGCCTTGCATGTCAGGCTGCCTTGGGAAAGAAGCGTTCGTCGCCCTCGCGGCAGGCCGCTTCGGGCGCCGGGCGCAGGGTTTCGTACGCGGCGAGCGCGAGCTCGTCCATGGTGACGGTCTCGCGCCCGCGCAGCGGCTGGCGGCGCGGCACCGGCTGGCCGCCCCAGCGCGCGATCTCCGCCACGCCCAGGGCCAGCGCCTCGTCCATCGCGGCCTTGACCACCGGGCGCAGGCTGCCGCCGTAGTCGTCGAGCTCCTCTGGCTGGCAGCCGATCAGCAGCACCTGCGCCGGGTACTGGCCGGTGAGCTGGGCCAGCGACAGCACCTCCTGGAAACCGGTCTGGTGCAGGCTCATCTTCTTCGCGCCCATGAAGCGCGGCACGTCGTCGTCGCGCACGAGCTTGAGGGTGCCGGGCTCGAGGCCGTAGTCGATGGCGTCGAAGATCAGCAGGCGGTCGGCCGACTGCACGTGCTGGATCAGGTACAGGCCCTGCGTGCCGCCGTCCACCAGCGACACCTGGGGCGCGAACTCGTGGCGCTGCTGCAGCGCCTCGACACAGCGCACGCCGAAACCTTCGTCGGCCCAAAGCAGGTTGCCGATGCCGAGCACACAGATGGACGGCGCGGACGTGCTGTCACCACCGGGGTGACAGCGGGTTTCGGGCGAGGTGCGGCTCATGGGGGTGCGACCTGTCAAAAAGGGTTCAGGGCTGGAGCGGGGCCGTGCGCGCCACGGCGCACAGGCGCTTCCAGGTGTGGAAGCTGTCCCAGGCGGCCTGCTGCGCCAGCCAGAAGCCGGCGTCGATGCGGAACAGGCGCGCGCAGCGGATGGCGGTGTCGGTCGACATCGCGCGCTGGCCATGCACCAGCTCGTGCAGGCGGCGGCGCGACATGCCCAGCAGCCGCGCCGCCTCGCTCTGGTTGAGCGAGAGCGGCGCCAGGCAGGTGCGCGCCAGCAGGCGCCCCGGGTGCGTGGGCAGGCGCAGCGGCACGCCCATCGGCGGCAGGGCCGGTGCGGCGGCTGGCAAGCGGGTGAGGTGGCGGCCGGACATGGTTCGTTTTTCAGCAAGCGACCGTGGCGGGTCAGTCCTTGAAAGTCCGGTAGCCGGAGATCATGGTGCTCACGATGCTCTGGCGGCCCATGATGTCCTCGCGGATGGCGGCGTAGACGTGCAGGATGACGAACAGCACCATCGCCCACAGGCCCATGCGGTGCCAGGTGTGCACGTCCTGGCTCTGGCCGAACAGCGGGATCACCCAGCCGAACAGGCGCTCCTGCCACGAACCCATCTGCGCGCCTTCGCCGTACAGCGCGAAGCCGGTGACGATCATGAACAGCGTGATCATGAGAAAGCCGCTGAACATGGCCAGGCGCGCCAGCGGGTTGTGGCCCACGTAGCGGCCGGGCCGCGCAGAGATGAAGGCGTACCACTTGAGCATGGCGAACAGTTCCGCCCAATAGGCCTTCTGGAACACCGGCACCCAGAACAGTTCGCGCGCGTGGTGGTTGCCCACCAGCGCCCAGTAGGCGCGCCCCGCGATGCCCACCGCCAGCAGGTAGCCGGCGGCGAAGTGGGCGAAGCGGATGTAGCCCATGAGGTAGTTGGCGCTGGCCTCGCCGGGCTGCGTGGGCAACGGCACGCCGATGAAGTAGCCGGTGATGGCCAGCACCGTGATGGCCAGCGCGTTGATCCAGTGCCAGACGCGCACCGGCGCCTCGTACACATAGACCGACTTGATGGTCTGGCCGTGCTGCACGGTGCTGTCGTCCGCCGCGGGCGCGCGGGCGAGTGAGGGATGGGAAGTGGACATGGTGGCCTCCTGGGTGGTACCGGGTGGTGGTGGCCGGCGCTCAGGCCGCCAGTTGCCCGAACAGGTGGATGCCGGCGGCGCCCAGCGCCGTGCCCAGGCCGCCGAGCGCCCAGGCGCTGCGCTGCGCGAGCCAGCGCCGCAGGCCCAGGCCGGCGAGCACGCCGCCGGTGTGCAGCGCGGCCGTGGTCAGCAGGAAGCCCGCCGCGTAGCCAGCAAAGCCGCCCGCGGGCGCTTCGGCGCCGTGGGCCAGGCCGTGCAGCGACGCAGCGGCGGCCACCAGGCCCAGGCCCAGCGCGGCCGGCAGGGGCCGGCGCGCGAGCACCAGCATCAGGCCGAACAGCACCACCGAGAGCGCCACGCCGTGTTCGAGGTAGGGCAGGCCGAGACCCAGCGTGCCGAGCGCGGCGCTCGCCACCAGCGCCAGCAGGAAGGTGGCCGGCCCCCACCAGGCCTTGCCCGCGGGCAGGGCCGAGACCGACCACACGCCCACGGCCACCATGGCCAGCAGGTGGTCGAGACCGAACGGGTGCGCCAGGCCTTCGAACAGGCTGCTGGTGCCGTGGCCGGTGTGGGCTTGCGCGGCGCTGGCCAGGCCGGCCAGCAGGGTGGCGGCGATCAGGCCGCGCGTCGTCTTGCGCTTGTCGTGCATGAAGGTTCTCCTTGTGTTGTGGGGCTGGGGCAGCGCGCTCGTCAGCGCACGGTCACGCGGCTCATTTCCTGTCCGTCTTCGCTCATCACATGGGTCGAGCAGGCCAGGCAGGGATCGAAGCTGTGCAGGGTGCGCAGGATCTCCAGCGGCTGCTCGGGGTTGACCATGGGGGTGTTCATGAGCGAGGCCTCGAAGGCGCCGATCTGGCCCTTGTGGTCGCGCGGCGAGCCGTTCCAGGTGGTGGGCACCACGCACTGGTAGTTCTCGATGCGGCCGTCCTTGATGCGGATCCAGTGGCCCAGCATGCCGCGCGGCGCGGCCACCGTGCCCACGCCCTTGGCCTCTTTCGGCCAGGTGGCGGGGTCCCACTTCTCGATGTTGGCGGTGCTGCTGTCGCCGCCCTTGATGTTGGCGACCAGCTGCTTGAAGTCGTCCATCATCATCTCGGCGGCGTACTGGCTCTCCAGCGCGCGCGCCAGGGTGCGGCCGATGGTGGTGGGCAGCAGCTGCTTGGCGCTGTACTGCGTCTCGGGCAGGCCCAGGGCCTTGGGAATGCCGCTGTTGATGGCCACCGCGGCCTCGTCCACCTGCTGCTTGACGCGCTGGCAGTGCTTGTTGCCCTGCGTGGCGTGGGCGTAGCCCAGGATGTAGCGCGACAGCGGCCCGACCTCGACCGCGTGGCCACGCCAGCGCGGCGACTTGATCCACGAGTACTTGGCCGATTCGTCGAGCTGCTCGATCTTCGTGCGCGTGCCCTTGAAGTTGGGGCCCTCGGGCTTGTAGTTCGCCTCGGTCACGCCGTCCCAGGGGTGCAGGCCCTGGGTGTCGTCGCCGTACTTGTACCAGCTGTGGGTCACGAACTCCTGCACCTGCTCGGGGTCGCGCGGGTCGATCTCGTGGATCTTGTTCCAGTTGCCATCGAGGATGACGCCACCGGGCAGCTGGTGCGTGCTGTGGTCGTAGGGCACCTTCTCGTAGGTGCCGTAGTCGGCCACGTTGGTGGCCGAGAGGCCACCACCGTAAAGCCAGCCGGCCTGCTTGTAGATGGTGCCGATGGCGAGCACGTCGGGCACGTAGACGTTGTTGTTGAAGTCGATCATTTCCTGGATGCGGGACTGCACAAAGTTCAGCCGCTCCATGTTGATCGGGGCGCCGGCGGCGCCGTCGCCGTCGATGTTGATGGCGCAGGGCACGCCGCCCACCAGGTAGTTGGGGTGCGGGTTCTTGCCACCGAAGATGGTGTGCACCTTGACCCATTCCTTCTGCAGGTCCAGCGCCTCCAGGTAGTGGGTCACGGCCATCAGGTTGGCCTCGGGCGGCAGCACGTAGGCCTTGGAGCCCCAGTAGCCGTTGGCGAACGGGCCGAGCTGGCCGCTCTCGACGAACTTCTTCAGCCGGTTCTGCACGTCGCGGAAATAGCCCGGCGAGGACAGCGGGTGCGATGGCGAGACCATCTGCTGCAGCTCGCTGGTCTTCTTCGGGTCGGCCTTCAGGCACGAGACCACGTCCACCCAGTCGAGCGCGTGCAGGTGATAGAAGTGCACCGCGTGGTCGTGCACCTGCAGCGTCTTGGCCATCATCTCGCGGATCAGGTGCGCGTTGAGCGGGATGCGGATGTCCAGCGCGTCTTCCACCGCGCGCACCGAGGCCAGCGCGTGGCAACCGGTGCACACACCGCAGATGCGTTCCACGAACGCCCAGGCATCGCGCGGGTCGCGGCCCTTGAGGATCACCTCCAGCCCGCGCCACATGGTGCCGGTGGAGACGGCGTTGCGGATCACGTTGTTGCTGTCGAGGTTGACCTCGCAGCGCATGTGGCCCTCGATGCGGGTCACCGGGTCGACGACGATGCGCCGGCCGGTGTTGTCCATGCGAAAGCCTTGAGTTTCGTAAGCACCCATGTTCTTGTTCCTCGGTCGTGTCAGTGGTTGGCGGGCGTGGAGGCGTCGGGCTTGCGCGCGTTGTCGCGGGCACGCTTGGCCACCGAGATGGCGGCGTGCGCCGCCACCGCCGCGCCCACCACACCGGCGGCGGTGCCACCGATCTGGTCGGCGTTGGCCTCGATGCCGAAGGCGTGGATGTCGGTCAGGCGGTCGTAGAACGAGCCCTTGTCCCAGAAGCCGTCTTCCGAGCAGCCGATGCAGCCGTGGCCGGCCTTGATCGGGAAGCTGGTGCCCTCGTTCCACTGCACGGTGGAACAGGCGTTGTAGGTGGTCGGTCCCTTGCAGCCCACCTTGTAGAGGCAGTAGCCCTTGCGCGCGGACTCGTCGTCCCAGGCTTCGACGAACTGGCCAGCGTCGAAGTGCGGACGGCGGTAGCACTTGTCGTGGATGCGCTGGCTGTAGAACATCTTCGGGCGGCCCTGGCGGTCGAGTTCGGGCACGCGGTCGAAGGTGAGCATGTAGGTGATCACGCCGGTCATCACCTCCGGAATGGGCGGGCAGCCCGGCACCTTGATGATGGGCTTGTCGGTGATGACCTTGTGGATCGGCGTGGCCTGCGTGGGGTTGGGCTTGGCAGCCTGCACGCAGCCCCATGAGGCACACGAACCCCAGGCGATGATGGCCTTGGCATCCTTGGCCACATGCTTGAGTTTTTCGACGAAGGGCTTGCCCGACTGGATGCAGAACATGCCGTCTTCATTGAGCGGCGGGTTGCCCTCCACGGCCAGGATGTACTGGCCCTTGTACTTGGTCATGATCTCCTCGAGGATGGCCTCGGCCTGGTGGCCGGCGGCGGCCATCAGCGTGTCGTCGTAGTCGAGCGAGATCATGGAGAGCACCACGTCCTTGGCCAGCGGGTGCGCGCTGCGGATGAAGCTCTCGGTGCAGCAGGTGCATTCCAGGCCGTGCAGCCAGAGCACCGGGGTGCGCGGCTTGTTCTCCATGGCGTGGGCGATCTGCGGCACGAACGACGGGGCCAGCCCCAGCGAGGTCGCGGTGAGCGAGCAGTACTTCAGAAAGCTGCGGCGCGAAATGCCCTTGCGGCGCATGACCTCGTAGAAGGTTTCCATAGTGCAATGTCTCCAGTTGCTTTGTGATGATCGCCACGCCCGGTGCAGGGAAGACCGGGACAGCGCGGCGCACTTTGTGGGTGGGGGCGCAGCTTCATCGCAAGTCGTGAGCCAGCGATCCCGCATCGCGGGAATACCCTGATGGGTTCGCTCAAGTGCTTGTTTTCATTGGGGCAAATCGGCGGCCAGCGCGCTCGGAAAAAACGCGCGAGGGCGGCCTTGCAAGCCGGTGTGCCGGAGCAGGGACCAAAGTGGAATGCGATGTTCCAGTGCGGGCGCGGGCTGGCCGCGCGCGCCGACCTGCCCCGGGGCCCTGCGACGGCCATCAAATAAGATAGGGCCCGCTCCGAGCCCGGCATGGGCCCATCTTGCACCGCACGCACCGAAGTCATTGATGAGTCAGGATTCCCCTCCCCAGCCCGGCGCGCTTGCGGACCTGTCCCTGCACACCCCCATGATGCAGCAGTACTTCGGACTTAAAGCCGGGTACCCGAACACGCTTCTGTTCTACCGCATGGGCGATTTCTACGAGGTGTTCTTCGGCGACGCGGAGAAGGCCGCGCGCCTGCTCGACATCACGCTGACCCAGCGCGGCCAGTCGGGCGGGCAGCCGGTGGTGATGGCCGGCGTGCCCTTCCATTCCGTCGACACCTACCTGGCGCGCCTGATCAAGCTGGGCGAATCGGTCGCCATCTGCGAGCAGGTGGGCGACGTCGCCACGGCCAAGGGGCCGGTGGAGCGCAAGGTGGTGCGCGTGGTCACGCCCGGCACGCTGACCGACAGCGAGCTGCTGTCCGACAAGACCGAGGCGGTGCTGATGGCCGTGCACCCGGGCGCGCGCACCGGCTGCGGCCTGGCCTGGATGTCGGTCACGCAGGGCATCGTGTTCCTGGCCCAGTGCGCCAGCGACGAACTGGCCGACTGGGTGGCGCGCGTGGCGCCCGGCGAAATCCTCTACAGCGCCGACGCCACGCCGGCGTTCGAGAAACACGTGCAGTCGCTGGCCGGGCAGGCGGGCAACAACGGCGGGCGGCTGGTGGCGGTGCTGCGCCCGGCCTGGGCGTTTGATGCCGCGCTGGGCCAGCGCAAGCTGCTGGAGCAGCTGCAGGCCGCGAGCCTGGCCGCCTGGGACGCGCAGGACATGCCCGACGCGCACGCCGCCGCCGCTGCGCTGCTGAACTACGCCGAGCACACCCAGGGCCGCGCCCTCACCCACGTGGCCAGCCTGCAGGTGGCGCGCAGCGGCGAGCGCATCGACCTGCCGCTCAACACCCGGCGCAACCTCGAACTCGTGCAGACCCTGCGCGGCGAAACCAGCCCCACACTGTTCTCGCTGCTCGACGTCTGCTGCACCGGCATGGGCAGCCGCGCGCTGCGCAGCTGGCTGCTGGAGCCCCGGCGCGACCGCGCAGAAGCCCGCGCGCGCCTGGCCGCCATCGCCACCTTGCGCGGCGGCCTGTGGCAGACCCTGCGCCAGTCGCTCAAGGGTGCAAGCGACGTGGAGCGCATCACCGCGCGCACCGCGCTGCGCCAGGTCAAGCCGCGCGAGCTGGTCGGCCTGGGCCAGACACTGGAGCGCGCGCAGCAGCTGGCCCACCAGCTCGGCGCGCAGGAGGCCGGCGGCCTGCTGCACGGCATCGGCCAGCACCTCACGCCTCCCGAAGGCTGCGCCGCCCTGCTGCGCGACGCCCTGCTCGCCGAGCCGGCCGCGCTGGTGCGCGACGGCGGCGTGATCGCCGACGGCTTCGATGCCGAGCTCGACGAGCTGCGCGGCATCCAGACCCACAGCGACGCCTTCCTGATCGAACTCGAGCAGCGCGAGCGCGCGCGCACCGGCATCGCCAACCTGCGCGTGCAGTTCAACAAGGTGCACGGCTTCTACATCGAGGTCACGCAGGGCCAGGCGTCCAAGGTGCCCGACGACTACCGCCGCCGCCAGACGCTGAAGAACGCCGAGCGCTTCATCACGCCCGAGCTCAAGGCCTTCGAGGACAAGGCGCTCTCGGCGCAGGACCGCGCGCTGGCGCGCGAGAAGTGGCTGTACGAACACCTGCTCGACGAGCTGCAGGCTTTCGTGGCGCCGCTCACGCAGCTCGCGCGCGCCATGGCCGCGCTCGACGCGCTGTGCGCCCTGGCCGAGCGCTCGCTCACGCTGAACTGGTGCGCGCCGCAGTTCGTGGCCGAGCCCTGCATCGACATCCGCGGCGGCCGCCACCCGGTGGTGGAGGCGCGCCTGAACGAAACCAGCGGCAGCGGCTTCATCGCCAACGACACGGTGCTCGGCCCGAAGCAGCGCATGCAGGTGATCACCGGCCCCAACATGGGCGGCAAGAGCACCTACATGCGCCAGGTCGCGGTGATCGTGCTGCTGGCCAGCATGGGCAGCTTCGTGCCCGCCAGCTCGTGCCGGCTCGGGCCGATCGACGCCATCCACACCCGCATCGGCGCGGCCGACGACCTGGCCAACGCGCAATCCACCTTCATGGTGGAGATGACCGAGGCGGCGCAGATATTGCACGCGGCCACGCCCGAGAGCCTGGTGCTGATGGACGAGATCGGCCGCGGCACCTCGACCTTCGACGGCCTGGCGCTGGCCGGCGGCATCGCCACCCACCTGCACGACAGGTCGCGCGCCTTCACACTATTCGCCACCCACTACTTCGAGCTCACCGAGTTCCCCGCCAGCCACCACGCCGCGGTGAACGTGCACGTGAGCGCGGTCGAGGCCGGGGGCAAGGCCGGCGGCATCGTGTTCCTGCACCAGATCGAGCCCGGCCCGGCCAGCCGCAGCTACGGCATCCAGGTCGCGCGCCTGGCCGGCGTGCCCGCCGGCGTGGTGCAGCATGCGCGCCACGCCCTGGCCGCGCTGGAGGCCCAGAGCGAAGAAAGCCGCAGCCAGGTGGACCTGTTCGCCCCGCCACCTGCCACACTGGAGCCCGAGACCCACCCGCTGCAGACCGCGCTGGCGCAGATCGACCCCGACACCCTGAGCCCGCGCGAAGCGCTGGAACAGCTCTACACCCTGAAAAAACTGGCCTCTTCATCATGACTTACTGCGTCGCCGTCAAGCTCAACGCCGGCATGGTCTTCCTCTCCGACTCGCGCACCAACGCAGGCCTGGACCAGATCAGCACCTTCCGCAAGATGATCGTCTACGAGAAGCCGGGCGACCGCTTCATGTGCCTGCTCTCGGCCGGCAACCTGAGCGTCTCGCAGTCGGTGCGCGAGATCCTGCAGGTCGAGCAGCTGCAGGACGTCGACGGCGGCGAGCCCATCACGATCTGGAACGCCAAGAGCATGTTCGACGCCGCGCGCGTGCTCGGCTCGGCGGTGCGCCACGTCTACGAGCGCGATGGCGATTCGCTGCAGCGCGCCGGCGTGGAATTCAACGTGTCCATGATCTTCGGCGGCCAGGTGCAGGGCGAGGGCATGCGCCTGTTCCAGGTCTATTCGGCCGGCAACTTCATCGAAGCCACCACCGAGACGCCGTTCTTCCAGGTCGGCGAGTCCAAGTACGGCAAGCCGGTGCTCGACCGCGTGATCGCCCCCGAGACGCCGCTGGACGAGGCCGCCAAGTGCGTGCTGGTGTCGATGGACTCCACGCTCAAGTCCAACCTGTCGGTGGGCCTGCCGCTGGACCTGGTGGTGTACGAGGCCAACCAGCTGCAGTCCGACAAGATCACCTGCATCGACAACGACAACCCCTACTTCCGCATGCTGCACAACACCTGGGGCCAGAAGCTGCGCGACGTGTTCGACAGCATTGAGGACCCGACCTGGGACGACGCCCACACCGACGTTCCGCTGCTGAGCAACAGCCCGCGCAACCAGCCGCTGAAGAAGATCACGAACGCCAGGGAAAAGTTGATCTAGGCATGTCGTTGATCGTTTTCTCCCACGCCAACAGTTTCCCCGCCAGCACCTACGGTGTGCTCTTCAAGTCGCTCCGCGCACGGGGCCACACGGTGCGCGCGGTGGACCGCTTCGGCCACGACCCGCGCTACCCGGTCACCAGCAACTGGCCGCACCTGGTGCAGCAGCTCGCCGACTTCGCCGCGCCCGAGATTCAGCGCCAGGGCCAGGGCGCCTGGCTGGTCGGGCATTCGCTGGGCGGGTTCCTCAGCCTGATGTGCGCCGCGCGCCACCCGCAGCTGGGCGGCCACGCGGTCCGGGGCGTGCTGCTGATCGACTCCCCGGTGCTCGGCGGCTGGCGCGCGCGCACGCTGGAACTCATCAAGCGCACGCAGCTGGTGGGCTCGGTCTCGCCCGGCAAGGTCAGCCGGCGGCGCCGCGCGAGCTGGCCCGACGAGGCCGCCGCGTTCGCCCACTTCGCCAGCAAGAAGGCCTTCGCGGCCTGGGAGCCGCAGGTGCTGCGCGACTACATCCGCCACGGCACGCGCGACGAAGCCGACACCCGCGGCGAGACCCACCGCGTGCTGGCCTTCGACCGCGAGGTGGAGACCGCGATCTACAACACCCTGCCGCACAACCTGGACCGGCTGCTGCGCCGCCACCCGCTGGCCTGCCCGGTCGGCTTCATCGGCGGCACGCACTCGCTGGAGATGAAGCAGGTCGGCATGGCCATGACGCACCGGCTGGTGGGCCGCGCGCACCCGCAGCGGCTGGCGATGATCGAAGGCAGCCACCTGTTTCCGATGGAAAAACCCCTGGAGACGGCCGCGGCGATCGACACCATGCTGCACACCTTGAGCGGTGCGCGGTGAACAAGGGCATATCCGCAGTGCCCGCCGCAAGCCGCTCCGGTATAACCGCTTCAACAGCACGAGCACCCGCCCCGGAAGCCCACACCATGCGGCCGACCCCATGACGCCCCCCCCTGCACCGGGAAGCCCCTTGCAGCGGGTGTGGCAGCGCGTGGCGGACTGGCAGCCCGATCGGCACAGCATCTGGACGCGGCTGGCGGTGGCGCTGGCGATCACGCTGGTGGCGGCCTGGATGCGGATTGCGCTGGCACCGGCCGAATCGGGCGGGCGCTTCATCACGCTCTCGCTGGCCGCGGCGCTCTCCGCGCTCTACGGCGGTTTCCGGGTCGGCATGTTCAGCACCGTGCTGGGCATGCTGGTGATCAACTTCGTGCTGGTCAAACCCTATTTCAGCTTCGCGTTCGAGGACCCGGTCGAGGCCTTCTGGCTCAACCTGTGGCACCTGGTCACGCAGTTCGTGGTGGTGGGCGCGATCGCCTTGATGCAGCGGCAGAACCGCCACCTGCGCGAGGCCACCGCGCTGATCCAGCAGGGCAAGCAGCAGCTCGAGGACACCTTCGAGCAGGGCGCCACCGGCATGACCCACAGCCACCTCAACGGCGAATGGATCCGCATCAACCAGACCTACTGCGACATGATCGGCTACACCAAGGCCGAAATGCTGAAGATGCATTTCCGGGACTTCACCCACCCGGACGACCTCGAGCTCGACCTCGCCCATTTCCACCGCGCGCTGAACGACGAGGTCCCCCACTACGCCTTCGAGAAGCGCTACATCCACAAGCTTGGCCACTTCGTCTGGGCCTATCTCACGATCTCGCTGGTGCGCAAGCCATCGGGCGAAGCCGACTACGTGATCGCCGTGGTGCAGGACATCACCGCCCTCAAGCACGCCGAGCAGGCCCTGCGCACCAGCGGGCAGCTGCTGCGCCAGGCGCACGAGCTCGCGGGCCTGGCCAGCTGGCAGGCCGACGTGGCCACGCGGCGCTTCACCACGCTGTCGGGATCGCACGAAATCCTGGGGCTGCCGCAGGCCGACTTCTCCGACGAGGAGCTGCTGGCCCTCACCCACCCCGACGACCGCCCTGCCGTGATGCGCCAGTGGGCGCTCGCGGTGCAGGGCAAGGGGGTGTACGACATCGAGTACCGGCTCATGTTTGGCGGCGAGTGGCGCTGGTTCACGGTGCGCGCCGAGTTCGAGCGCGATGCCCACGGCCGTGCCGTGCGGGCCCTGGGCGTGACGCGCGACGTGACCGAGCGCAAGCGCAGCGAGGTGGAGATCCAGCGCCTCAACACCTCGCTGGAGCACCGCATCCAGGAACGCACCCAGGCCCTGAAGGCTGCCTACGACGAGCTGGAGAGCTACTCGTATGCGGTGGCGCACGACCTGCGCTCGCCGCTGCGCATCATCAACGGCTTCGCCCAGGCCCTGCAGGAGGACCACCCGGCGCTGGACGCCAACAGCGTGGCCCACCTGCAGCGCATCATGGCCGCGAGCAAGAAGATGGGCGAGCTGATCGACGGCCTGCTCACGCTGTCGCAGTTCGCGCGCGGTGAGCTGCAGCGCAAGCCGGTCAACCTGAGCGCCATCGCCACCCGCCTGCTGGAGGAGTTCGCCGGCACCGAGCCGCAACGCCAGGTGGGCTGGCAGGTCGAGCCCGGCCTGCACGCCATGGCCGACCCGGCGCTGGTGGAGGCGCTGATGCAGAACCTGCTGCACAACGCCTGGAAGTACACCGCGCGCACGCCCGATGCGCACATCCGCGTGTACGCGCAGGAATCCGGGGGGCTGACGCGCTTCTGCGTCAGCGACAACGGCGCGGGCTTCGACATGGCGCGCGCGGCCAAGCTGTTCCAGCCGTTCCAGCGCCTGCACATGCCGCACGAGTTCGGTGGCCTGGGCATCGGGCTGGCGACCTCGCTGCGCATCGTGCAGCGCCACAGCGGCGACCTGCAGGCCTCGGCCGCGCCGGGCCAGGGCGCCACCTTCTGCTTCAGCCTGGGTGCGCGAACGACGGCCTGAGCGCGCTCACTCGTGGCGCAAGGCCTGGATCGGCAGCAGCAGCGAGGCGCGCCGCGCCGGGTAGAAACCGAAGAACACGCCCACCAGCGCCGAGAAGCCGGCCGCCAGCACGATGGAGTCCAGCGTCATGCTGACCTGCCAGCCCGCGAACTGACCCACCGCCCAGGTCGCGATGGCGCCCAGCACGACGCCGATGGCGCCGCCGATCAGGCTCAGCGTGACCGCCTCGATCAGGAACTGCGTGAGGATGTCGCGCCCGCGCGCGCCCACCGCCATGCGCAGGCCGATCTCGCGGGTGCGCTCGGTCACGCTCACCAGCATGATGTTCATGATGCCGATGCCGCCCACGATCAGGCTCACGCCGGCCACGGCCGAGAGCAGCAGCGTCATGATCTGGCTCGAGGCCTCCTGCGCCTGCAGGATCTCGGTGAGGTTGCGCACGGTAAAGGGGTCGTCGGTCCCGGGCTGCACGCGCTTGCGCTGGCGCAGCAGCTCCTTGATGCTCTCCTCCGCCACCTTCATGCTCTGGCCTTCGACCACCTTCACGCTGATCGAGCCCACCCGCTTGAGGCGGCCACCCCCACTGCCCTGGATGCGGTTGCGGTAGGTGGAGATCGGCACGATCACGGTGTCGTCCTGGTCCTGGCCCATCGAGTTCTGGCCCTTGCGGGCGAGCAGGCCGATCACGGTGACCGGCACATTCTTGATGCGCATGGTCTGATCCACCGGATCCAGGTCGCCGAACAGCTCGCGCGCCACGGTCTGGCCGATGATGGCCACCTTGGCCGAGCCCTGGATTTCGGAGGCCTCGAACAGGCGCCCGCTGGCCAGCGGCCAGTCGCGCGCCTCCAGGTAGTCGTTGGTGGTGCCGAAGATCGAGCTGGCCCAGTTGGTGTTGCCCGCCACCAGTTGCCCCGTGGTGCGCGAGCTCGGCGCGGCCACCTGCACCTCGGGCACCTCCAGCGCGATCGCCAGCGCGTCGTCTTCGGTCAGGCCCTGCAAGGTCTGCGCGCCCTGGCGCACGCCGCCGGTGGTCACGCCGCCGGGGACCACCAGCATGATGTTGGAGCCCAGGCCCTTCATCTGTTCCTGCACGCGCTCGGTGGCGCCAGCGCCCACGGCGATCATGGTGATCACCGCGGCCACGCCGATGATGATGCCCAGCATGGTGAGCATCGAGCGCAGGGCGTTCGACGCCAGGGCACGCCAGGCGCTGCGCAGGGCGGCCATGAAATTCATGGCGTGGCCTCGGGAATCAGGTGGCGCACCGGCGTCTGCCGCACGTCTTCCACCACCAGGCCGTCGCGGAACACCAGGCGGCGCTCGGCCCAGGCGGCGATGTCGGCCTCGTGCGTGACCAGCACAACGGTGATGCCCTGCCCGTTGAGCTCGGTCAGCAGCCGCATGATGTCTTCGCTGGTGTGGGTGTCGAGCGCGCCGGTGGGCTCGTCGGCCAGGATCAGCTGCGGCTGGTTGACCAGCGCGCGCGCGATCGCCACGCGCTGCTGCTGGCCGCCCGAGAGTTCGGCGGGCGTGTGGCCGCTGCGCTCGCCCAGGCCCACGCGCTGCAGCGCGACCCGGGCGCGCTGGTGGCGCTCGGCCGTGGGCACGCCGGCGTAGACCATGGGCAGCTCCACGTTTTCCAGGGCGCTGGTGCGCGGCAGCAGGTTGAACTGCTGGAACACGAAGCCGATGCGCCGGTTACGCACGCTGGCCAGCGCATCGGGCGCGAGCGACTGCACCGGCTCGCCGGCCAGCCGGTACTCGCCGCTGGTGGGCCGGTCCAGGCAGCCCAGGATGTTCATCAGCGTGGACTTGCCCGAGCCGGACGCGCCCATGATGGCGACGAACTCGCCGGCCTCGATGTCGAGCGACACCCCGGCCAGCGCGTGCACCGCCTGGTCGCCCATGCTGTAGGTCTTGGTCAGGTCGCGGGCTTCGATCAGTGCCATGCCGGGCCCGATCAGAACGGCATGCGCGGGCCGGCGGCGCGCGCGGGTGTGGCAGCGCTGGCGGCCGCACCGCCGCTCACCCCGGTCACCACGGTGGCGCCTTCCACCAGCACGGCGGCGTTCGGCCCATCCGGGCGCACCAGCAGCTCGGTGACGCTGCCGTCGCTCACGCCCAGGCGCACGTTGTAGGCGGCGGGCTTGCCGTCGGCATCGAGCAGGTAGAGGCGCCCGCGCGTGGGGGCACCGCGCCCGCTGCCGGGCATGCCCATGGCACCGGCGGGTCGGCCGGTGCCGGCGGCGCGCGGCTCGGCGGCGCCAT
>QZKF01000028.1 GCA_003599455.1 Comamonadaceae bacterium | reverse complement strand
CCCCCGTCCCCCCGCTGGCGCCCGAGCGCCCCACCGGTCAGTCGCCATGACGCGAACGGCCCGCGGCTTCACGCTGATCGAGCTGGTGGTCACCATGGCCATCGTCGGCATCCTGGCCTCGGTCGCGGTGCCCCTCGTGGAGCTGAACGTGCAGCGGGCCAGGGAACACGAGTTGCGCAGCGCGCTGCGCCAGATCCGCGGCGCGCTCGACGCGCACCGGCGTGCCACCGAAGAGGGCCGCGTGCTGGCGCGCGCTGGCGGCAGCGGCTACCCGCGCTCGCTCGACGACCTCGTCAACGGTGTGCCCGACGCCAAAAGCCCCACCACCACCGCGCGCATCTTCTTCCTGCGCCGCCTGCCGCGCGACCCGTTCCAGCCCGACCGCGACCTGACCGCGGCCCAGACCTGGGGCCTGCGCGCCTACGGCAGCCCGCCCGATGCCCCGGTCGAGGGCGAGGACGTGTACGACGTGTACTCGCGCTCGGGGCGCACCGGGCTCAACGGCCAGCCCTACCGGGAGTGGTGACATGAAACACCCGCGCGGTTTCACCCTCATCGAACTCATGGTGGTCATGGCCATCGTGGCCACGCTGCTGACCATCGTCACGCCGCGCTACTTCGCGCACCTGGAGCGCGCGCGCGAGACGGCCTTGCGCGAAACGCTGGCGGTCACGCGCGATGCGATCGACAAGTTCCTGGCCGACCACGACCGCTACCCCAACACGCTCGACGAGCTGGTGGACAAGCGCTACCTGCGCAGCGCACCCATCGATCCCCTCACCGAGCGCAGCGACAGCTGGACGCTGCTGCCGCCACCGGGCCGGCTGGAGGACGAGGGGGGCGCGCCGTCCAGCGGCGTGTGGGACCTCCGCAGCGGCGCGGTGGAGGAGGGCAAGAGTTATGACCAGTGGTAGCCCACGGCCGCTCCAGCTCCATGGTCCGCGCCGCCAGCGCGGCTTCGGCTACCTCATGGTGCTGTTCGCCATGGCCGCCATCGGCATCACGCTGGCCGGCGCCGGCGAGGTCTGGCACACCGCCGCGCGGCGCGAGAAGGAAGCGCAGCTGCTGTTCGTGGGACACCAGTTCCGCCTCGCGCTGGCCTCGTACCGCGACCGCAGCCCGGTGGGCGCGCCCACCGCGCCGGCCACGCTGGACGACCTGCTCAGGGACGACCGTTTTCCCACGCCGGTGCGGCACCTGCGCCGGCTCTGGCGCGACCCCATGACCAACGCCACCGACTGGGTGCTGCTCAAGCCCGGTGGCCGCATCACGGCCATCCACAGCCGCGCGCGCGGCGCACCGCTGCGCACCGCCTTCGAACCGCGCGACGCGGCCTTCAGCGGCTTCGCTTCGTACGACCTGTGGGTGTTCGAGGCGCTGCCTCCCGCACCCGCGGCTTCTCCCAATACCAACAACGGGGTGACCACACCATGAGTCTGATCAAGTCGTTCGTGCGGCTCAACGCCAGCGATCTCGAGCACCTGCTCATGACCATCGAACGCGCGCTGGAGGTGCAGACGCGTTCGCAGTTCTTCCTCTGGGCGCAAGGGGCCCTGCAGGGCTTCATCGCGCACCAGGCGCTGTGGTGCGCGCACGGCGACGTGGAGCGCATGCGCCTGCGCGTGGAATCGTTCTCCAGCGGCGTGACCAGCGCGCGGGTGGAAAGCCAGGTGACCGACCCGACCGATGGCCTGTTGCCCCGGCTGGTGGACGACTGGCTGCGGGGCGGCCGCGTGCCGCGCCTGTTCAGCAGCCAGGGCAGCGACCAGGTGGGGCGCCGCCAGCTCATCAGCGAGCTCAAGCACTGCGGCTTCGACCACGTGGCCGTGCACGGCGTGCGCGAGGTGCAGGGCGACTACGGCAGTTTCTTCGTGTTCGCCGGGCTGGACCACGCGCCCAACGAGCGCGATGCCTACCTGCTCGAACTGCTGATGCCCCACCTGCACCTGGCGCTGCACCGCATGCGCCTGCGCGAAAGCGGCCAGAGCGGCGCCGAACTGGCGCCGGCCACGCTGCTGTCCAAGCGCGAGATCCAGGTGCTGCACTGGGTGAAGAACGGCAAGACCAACCAGGAGATCGGGCAGATCCTGGGCATCAGCCCGCCCACGGTGAAGAACCACCTGCAGAAGATCATGCGCAAGCTCAACGTGAACAACCGGGCCCAGGCCGTGGGCAAGAGCGCCACGCTGCGCCTGATGGCGCACTCCGATCTGGCTTGAGGACATGGAGGGGAAGAAGTTTGTGACGGAATTCACTACCTGAACGGACTACGCGGGGCATGGAACTGCCCCAACGAGGTGCAACGTTGGATTTCTAAAGTCCTACCTGTGCAGCCCAAAGGCTTTGAGCTGACACCGGCGAAAAGTTCCTTCACTTGTCACTTCCCTCGTTCTCCTCTTCCTCTTCAGATTGGAATCACACATGAAACTCAAACTCATCGCAGCGGCCGCCTTGCTGGCCGCCACGGGTGCAGCCAACGCTGCCATGGACGGCGCGGCTTCCGGCAACGGCAGCCTGGTGCTCAACTTCATCTCGCAGGGTGGCACCTCAGCCACCGCCGGTGGTGACGACATGTCCGCCGTGTTCGATCTGGGCATCAGCATGGACGAATTCATGACGCACCAGAACGAAGCCGGCTACACCCAGACCTGGAGCCTGACCAGCGCCAACTACGGTTCGGCCTGGAACGACCTGCTGGCCTTCTCCGCCAACGATGAGGCCATCGAGTTCAACGTGATTGCGCTGGACAACGTCGGTGTGAACTACCTCACCACCAACGATGTGACCACCTACCCCAGCCTGACCAACACCAACCTGTCGGGTTTCCAGGGCATGGATCTCTACATCAACGCCAACAACTCGCGCGGCACCCACGCCACGGAAGCCAACGGCGCCAGCACGGCGGTCACGACCGACCCGACCAACTCCTACTTCCGGATGATCAACGGCCTGGGTCAAGGCGACACCTGGCTGACCCGGACGACCGACACCACCAAGACCCTGGCGACGGCACAAAACTTCTGGGCCCTGTCCGTGGGTCCGGGCGCTGGTACCGCCCAGGCCATCAAGTCCGCTTTTGGCGTGGACCTGAACGGCAACGGTGTCATCGGTGCAGGCGAATTCGGCGAGTGGTCGGTCAACCTCGCGGCCGGCACGATCACCTTCATGAACCCGGTGCCCGAGCCCGAGACCTACGCCATGCTGCTGGCCGGTCTGGGCCTGATGGGTGGCATCGCCCGCCGCCGCCGCAACAAGTCGGTCTGATTTCCCGTCTCCTGTTCTCGCATTCGCCCTCTCCAGCCGGAGAGGGCTCCTCACCTCAAGGATTGTCATCATGAAACTGAATCGCATCGCTCTGGCTGCCGCTGCGCTGGCTTGCGCCCCCGCCGCCTTCGCGCTGACCCCCGGTCAAATCGACGGCACCACCGCCCGCCTGTGGCTGTCCGGCGCTTCCGCGCCCACCGCCTCGGTGTACAAGGGTGTGCTCACCCTGTGCCAGGGCATGACCTACAAGGACGCACAGGGTGCGACCCACACCAACCCTGGCGCACGCGACGCCCACCTGTATCTGGAGGCCACCAACGCCGGCCGTCTGCCGGGCGCCGCCGGTGACCGCATGGCCTACACCTGCACGGTGAACACCGACGACGGTCGTGCCGGTTCGCTGGAAGGCAAGAAGGTCGTGGTGTTCCACACGGTGGAAGGCGGTTCTTTCAACTACGTGACCCCGCACATCTCCATCCTCGGTGAAGTCAACCCCAACCTGCCGGGCAACCTGCGCCGCACCAGCAACATCGAAGGCCTGGCCGCAGCCGGCCAGTGCGCCGCCGGTGCGGCCGAGTCGGTGACCATCGAACTGTCCGGTCTCAACAACCCCGGCGTTGGCGTGTACCGCGGTTGCGCCACCACCCTGCAGACCTTCACCGCGGGCCAGGCCCTGCGCGCCAACGTGTTCGCTGCACCGGATCGCCCTGAAGGCGGCTTCTCCGACACCGAGTACGTGATCAACAAGCTGAACCTGGACGTGGCCACCGACATTTCCGCCATCGGCGGTGAAGTGCCCACCAACATCGGCCAGGTGTTTGGCCCGGCTGTCAGCTACCCGCTGTACTACCAGCTGCAGCAGAACGACATCGCCGCCGGCAAGATCGCCGCCACCTGCGACGACGCGCCCTTCACCGCCGCCAGCCCCAACCTGACCGGTGCCTGCCAGCCCAACCTGGCCGCTTCGACCTACACCGCGATCGCCAACGTGGACAACATCGCCTATGTGGATGCCACGCTGTTCGGCGCCGCCTCCGCCACCCCGCCCGGCACGTCCGGCAAGATCCAGCTGGAGCGCCGCGCCATCACCTCGGGCACCCAGTCGGCTTCCAACCTGCGTTTCCTGAACAAGCCCTGCGCAACGGGCACCGCCCAGGGCGCGCTGAACCCGGCCCGCACCGCCAACAGCACGGCCCGCGTGGACGTGGCTGAAAACTCGTCGACCGGCGGCGTGAAGACCGGCCTGACCAACGCCACCAACGCGGGCGAGTTCGGCCTGGGCTGGGTGTCGATGGAAAACGTGCCGGTGGCTGGCACCGACAAGTGGGCCTTCACCAAGCTCGACGGCGTGTCGCCCAACTTCACCACCACCGGTGCGGTGGATGCGAAGCAGCGCGCCAACGCCATGGACGGTACCTACACCGCCTGGTATGAGCTCGTGGCCTTCACCGCCGCCACCGCGTTCCCTGAGGGCGTCGACCTGATCGCTTCGGTCAACACCTCCCTGGGCAACCCCGGCATCACCGACCTGACCGGTCTGTTCATCACGCCGGTGGCCGGCGTGACCGGTGGCAACGTGGGCAAGACGGCACGCATCGGCAACTCCTGCCAGCCTGCTTTCTGATAGACAGGGAACAGACGGGCGGCACCCCGCTGCCCGTCTCGACATGTTCGGGACAGCCCTTCGGGGTTGTCCCATTTGCGTTTTTGTTGGCGACTCCTGATGCGACGAACAATGAACAAGATGTTGTGGAGGCTGTTGGCGCTGCTCGCGGTCCTGGGCGTGAACGGCTGGGGTGCCGCGCAGGCGCAGTCGGCATCGTTCGACGTCTTCGAGTACCGCGTCGAAGGCACCACGCTGATCCCCGCGCTCGCGGTGGAGAAGGCGGTCTACCCGCACATGGGCGAGCAGAAGACGCTGGCCGACGTGGAGAAGGCGCGCGAGGCGCTGGAGAAGGCCTACCACGGCGCGGGCTACCTCACCGTGCTGGTGACGATTCCGCAGCAGCGGGTGAACGAGGGCCTGGTGCGCCTCACCGTGACCGAAGCGCCGGTGGATCGCCTGCGCGTGGTCGAGTCGCGCTACTTCAGCCAGGGCGACATCCGCGCCGGCGTGCCCGAGCTGGCCGAGGGCCAGGTGCCCAATTTCCAGGACATGCAGACCGAACTGACCGCGCTCAACCGCAGCGCCGACCGGCGCATCACGCCGGTGCTGCGCCCGGGCAAGACGCCCGGCACCGTGGAGGTGGACCTGAAGGTGCAGGACAAGCTGCCGCTGCACGGCAGCGCGGAGCTCAACGACCGATACAGCCCCGACACCTCGCGCACCCGCGCCAACGCCAGCATCCGCTGGGACAACCTGTGGGGCCGGCAGCACAGCATCGGCCTGAGCCTGCAGACCGTGCCCGGCGCGCCCAACGAGAGCCAGGTGTTCTCGGCCAACTACACATGGCCATTGAAGGGCGGCGACTTCCTCGCGTTCTACGGCGTCAAGTCCGACTCCGACGTGTCGGCGGTCGGCACGCTCAACGTGGTCGGGCGCGGCGACATCCTGGGCGCGCGCTACATCCGCCCCCTGCCGGGCAGCGAGGCCTTCTTCCACAGCGCCTCGTTCGGCGTGGACTACAAGGACTTCGACCAGTCGGTCAACCTCATCGGCAGCGGCGGCTTCAACACGCCGATCCAGTACACGCCGTTCACCATCGGCTGGGACGGCACCTGGCTGGCCGAGCGGCGCACCACCCGCGCCGGCCTGTCGTTCAACTTCAACGTGCAGGGCCTGGGTGGCGACGAGCAGGAGTTCGCCGACAAGCGCTTCAAGGGCCGCCCCTCCTACGCCTACCTGCGCGGCAGCGCCTCGCAGGAACGCACGCTGGAGAGCGGTTACGGCGTGGCGCTGCGCACCACCTGGCAGCTCGCCGGCCAGCCCCTGATCTCCAACGAACAGTTCGCCATCGGCGGTGTCGACACGGTGCGCGGCTACCTCGAATCGGCCGCGCTCGGCGAGAGCGGCCTGGCGCTGTCGCTCGAGGGCAAGTCGCGCAACCTCAAGGCCCACTTCCCGTCGCTGGGCGACTCGGTGACCGAACTGCACGCGATCGCGTTTGCCGATGCCGGCCTGGTGCGCGTGCTCGAGCCCATCACCGCCACCAGCCGCTTCAGCCTGGCCAGCCTGGGCCTGGGCCTGCGCCTGAAGGGCTGGCACGGGCTCGATGCCGCCCTGCAATGGGCCTACCCGCTCAAGGCCGTGGGCGATACCCGCCGCGGCGACCACCGCTTTCATTTCAGCGTCGCCTACGAGTGGTGACACCGCACCGGAGAGAAACATGAACCGCCAACGCTACCGCCTCGTCTTCAGCCACAGCCTGGGGGGCCTGGTGCCCGCCGCCGAGAACACGCGCGGCCGCGGCAAGGCGGCCAGCGGCGCGCGGCGCGGCAGCGGCCTGCTGCTGGGCGGCCTGCTGCTCGCGGCACCCGCGCTGGCCCAGGTGCCGGTGCCCAGCGCGGGTGGTGCGCTGCCGGCCTTCGTCACGGCCGGGCAGGCCAGCTACCGCGTCAACGGCAACCAGGCCTTCGTCAACCAGGTGGGCAACAAGGCCATCCTGAACTGGCAGCAGTTCAACGTGGGCGCGGGCCACGGCGTGCAGTTCCGCCAGGTGGACAACCTGGTCAACAACCAGCTGGTGCAAGGCGCGAACTTCACCACGCTCAACCGCATCTGGGACATCAACCCCAGCGTGATCGCCGGCGCCATCACGCAGGCGGATGGCCAGAAGGCCAACATCATCATGGTGAACACCAACGGCATCGCCTTCATGGGCGGATCGCAGGTGAACCTCAACAGCTTCACCGCCAGCAGCCTGGACATTGCCGACGACTTCATCCTCAAATCCTTCCTGACCACCCAGTCCCTGACGCCGCAGTTTGCGGGCACGGGTGGGTTCATCAAGGTGTTCGAGGGTGCGCGCATCACGGCGGGCAGCCAGGGCCGGGTGATGCTCATCGCGCCGACGGTGGTGAACAAGGGGACGGTTGACGCGCCCGACGGGCAGGTCATTCTGGCGGCGGGCACCAAGGTGTACCTGCGCTCGGCATCGGGGCAGGACGCCAACGTGCGCGGCCTCCTGGTCGAGGTGGACAGTCCTGCGGAGTTGATGGATTTCGAGACTCCCAACGCCAGCGTGAAGGACGTTGTTGTCGACGGCCAGAACGTGTCCTTGATCGACCCCGCCACGGACCTGCTGGGTCACGCGACCAACCAGGGCGTGCTGACCGCCGCACGCGGCAACGTGACCATGGTCGGCTACGCGGTCAACCAGCAGGGCATCGCTCGCGCGACCACGTCGGTGGTGGCGAATGGATCCGTGTATCTGCTGGCCAAGGACCGTGCTGTCAACAACGCCCAGTCCACCCGCGCCGGGCGAGTGACGCTGGCTGAAGGCAGCCGCACCGAGGTGCTGCCGGACGTGACGGACACGACCGGCACGCTCGACCAGGTGGACAGCACCGGCGAGCTGGACAGGGCCACGCTGGCCGGGCTCACCAACAAATCGCAGGTGCTGATACTGGGTCAGGACGTGCGCATGGCCGGCGGTGCGACCATTGACGCCCCGTCGGGGGACGTCAATTTCATCGCGATGGACAACCCCGGCCAGCTGGGCGGGGTCGACGACCCGTTCAGGGTTGCAGCGTCTGCCGTCTCCGGCGCAGCGCGGGTTCACATTGCCGATGGCGCCCGCATCAACGTCGCAGGCCTTGAGAATGTGCAGGTGTCCGCGGCGCGAAACAGCGTGGAGGTGGAACTGCGTGGCGACGAACTGAAGGACTCGCCGATCAATCGGGTCGGGCCATTGCGCGGCGAGAAGGTCTACGTGGATGTCAACCGTGCGCTGGCGAATGCCAACGCGGGCGAATCCACCCTGATCGCAAAGGACAGTCTCGAAAGCTACCAGGGGCGACTCGAGCGCACCGTGGCCGAACGCTCGACGGCGGGCGGAACGGTCTCCATCCGCTCCCAGGGCGAGGCGATTCTTGAAGCGGGCGCATCGATCGATCTGTCCGGAGGCAGTGTGCAATACACCCCGGCCACCGTGAAGACCACACTGCTCTACTCGGGTTCGAAGCTGATCGACATCGCGGATGCTGGCGCCGAGACGCGCTACGACGGCATTGCCTCCCGCTACGTGATCGACTACGGACGCTGGAACAAGCAGGAGGTGATCGAACTGCCGCAGAGCTATCGCTATGACCCCGGATACACGGAAGGCAAGAACGCCGGCAGTCTGAATGTGATCGGCATGGGCGCGACGGTGTTGCAGGCGGCAGTGCAAGGCCGCACGACGGTGGGTGAACTGCAGCGCGAGGGGGGCGTTCGCCCTGTCGGCGCCACCCTGCGGCTGGGAACGGATGCTGTCGCAGGCGACTACAAATTCAACCAGCGGATTGACGTCACCAGCACGGCGGCCACGCTGCCAGCGGGGTTCGGGTTTGGTGATGCCTTGCCGACCGAGCTGACGCAAACGATGGCGATCAACCCGGGACTGCTGGGCGAGGACAAGGTCGCGAACCTGCAACTGTTCAGCAACCAGGCGGCGGCTGTGCGCGAGGCGCTGCGCACCCCTGAGGGCGGAAGCGTGGCGATCACCGCCAAAGGCATCCAGATCGATGCCGATGTCCAGGCCCAAGGCGGCAGCCTGAGCTTCAATGCGCGCACCAACTCCGTGGACCCCACCACCGTGCCGCTGGACGTGACGGTCGCCGATGGCGTGTCGTTGTCCGCGCGGGGTGGCTGGGCGAACGACCTGCCGACGGCACCGGGGCGCTCGCTGGAAGCCACGCAGGTCAACGGCGGATCCATCACCCTGTCTGCGGTGGGCGATGTGAATCTGGGTGCCGGTACCCTGCTGGACGTGACCGGTGGCGGGCGCCTTGCACCGGATGGCAAGCTCACCCGAGGCGATGGCGGCGACGTCACGCTGGAAGCGGGTGCCACCGCATCGACCACGGGCACGCACACGGCAGCCGTTCGGCTCGGTGGCGAAGTGCGCGGCCATGCACTGGGTGAAGGCGGCACGCTCACCATCAACACCGGGAAGATCCAGATCGGCGGTACACCGGATGCAACGGCACTGAACCTGGATGCGGACTTTGTAGCGAGCGGTGGTTTTTCCCACTTCAAGCTCATCGGGCGTGATGGCGTCACCGTGAAGGCGGGAACCGTGCTGAAGCCGACGGTGGAGAGCCTGGAGTTGCAGCCGGAATTCGCATCCCGGCCGACCGGCAGCGCCATCGAGAGTTTCACCCGCAGGGAGGTCCGGGACGATCGCAACCGTCAGGCCGCCAACCTGACCCTGGGTGCCGATGGTGCCCTGCTGGGCAACGTCGTGCTGGAGACCGATTCGCAGATCCGGGCAGATGACCGTGCCACGATCACCTTCAATGCCGGCAACCGGATTGAGGTGCATGGGCAGGTGCATGCCGCTGGCGGCACCATCTCGGCCAACCTCACGCCCCTGGTGCCCGAGGAAGGCCAGGAGCAGCGCAGCTCCATCTGGCTCGGCTCGCGAGCGGTGCTGGATGCGGCGGGCGCGGCGCGCACCTACGCCGACAACCAGGGCGGGCAATCGGGGGAGGTGCTGGCCGGTGGCACCGTGAACCTGAACGCGCAGCGCGGCTTCGTGGTGAGTGAAGCGAACTCGCTGGTGACGGTCAGCGGCGCCGCGCCGGTGCGCCTGGACGTGCCGAATGAAGCGGGCGGTGCCGGTCGCATGGTGGGCAGCGATGCCGGCACGATCAACATTGCCGCGCACGATGGGGTGATGCTCGACGGCACACTGCAGGCGCACGCCGGTGGGGCGTCCAACCGGGGCGGAAACTTCAGTCTGAGCTATGTCCTGACGGACGACCTGATCAACGGCGTCATATCGCCGGTGGAGCGCGTCCTGAGCGTGGCCCAGACCGTTGCGCCGCAGGCCACGGGCTTGCTCCCGGGTGCAGGGCCCTCGTCGGGCCTGGTGGCGCAGGCCAAGGTGAGCGCGCAGGCGCTGGAAGAGGCCGGGTTTGAAAGCGTGGCACTGAAGAGCCGCCACGAAATCCGGCTGGAAGACGGCCTGAACCTGGGTGCAGGACGCGCGCTGCCACTGAAAGAAATTCAGCTGGATGCCCCCCGCCTTCGAACCGCCGGTGGTGACGCGTCGGTGCACGCCCACACCGTGCGACTCGGGAACTTCGACAAGGACAGACAGGCGGCGGTGAATGTGCCCGTGCCGGGCAGTGGCACCTTCAAGGCCGAGGCGCAGTTGCTGGAGCTGGCCGGCAATCAGACACTGACCGGCATGGCACGCGCGGAACTGACAGGCGCACAGGAAGTCCGGCTCTCCGGTGTGAGCACCGCCCTGGTGGCCCAGCCCGTCGGGGTACTCACGGCGGCGGCGGACCTGGCGATTCGTGGCGCCGTGGTGGCGCCGGCGACCTACACCGACTTCACCATCAACGCCACGGGCCACACGGTCGAGTTTGCGCCCGGTGCCAGCGCACCCTTGCAACCCTTGTCGGCACTGGGCAGCGTGACGGTGAAAGCACAGGACATCGTGCAAGGCGGCAGTTTGTGGGCGCCTTTCGGGCAGATTGACCTGCAGGCAGGCAACAGCCTGGTGTTCAAGGAGGGCAGCCTGACCTCGGTCGCCGCGGCGCCGGGCAGCGTCACGCCCTTTGGCAAGGTGGAGAACGGCAGCACCTGGGTCTATGACGCGGGCGGCACAAAAATCGACATCAAATCGCTGCCCGAAAAATCGATCCGCACCTCAGGCGCGTCGATCGACATGCAGGCCGGCGCGAAAATCGACCTGGCCGGCGGTGGCGACCTGCAGGCCTACGAATTCACGGTCGGACCGGGCGGCTCGCGCGACATTCTCAGCGACAAGAACACGTATGCCATCCTGCCCGGCTACGCGAGCGGGTTTGCCCCCAGTGACGCGCAGGAGGGCTTTGACCGGGCGAGTGGCGAGGCGGTGTACCTGTCAGGCGTTCCGGGCCTGGCCGACGGTGTGTACACACTGCTGCCCGCGCACTACGCGCTGTTGCCCGGGGCCTATGCGGTCAAGCTCGACACCGGCATCAAGGACCTGCTGCCGGGCCAGTCCTACAGCCGCCAGGACGGCATTCGCATTGCCGCTGGCTACCTCACCGACAGCCGCTCCAGCGCACCCCGGGACGCGAACTGGAGTGGCTTCGAGGTGCTCACCCGTGACCAGGTGCGCGAACGGTCGGAGTACACGCTCAACGCCGCCTCGGGCTTTTTTGCGGACGGCAACAACCGGCCGCAGGACGCAGGCCTGCTGTCGATCGCCACCACCGGCGCGGGCAGCGGCAGTCTGAAACTGGATGCCATTTACAACGTGGGTGCGGGCAGCGGCGGCCGCGGTGCAGCGGTGGACATCTCCGCCCTGAAGCTGGCGATCACCAGCGGCTCGCCATCCGGCATTGATGCGGACGCGACGCAGATCGATGTGGGCAGACTGAATGCGCTGGGCGCGTCCAGCCTGTTCCTGGGCGGCACGCGCAGCGCTGTGACCGACAGCTCAACGGGCGCCGTCACCACCAGCCTGAAGGTCGACGCGGACACGTTGACGCTCGCCAACGATGCCGGCCATGCCTTGAGGGCGTCCGAGGTGATTCTTGCCGCCAAAGACACGCTGACCCTCGAGTCGGGCAGCGTCATCGACGCGCAGGGCGACGCCGGCGATGCAGGGCGCTACACCACGGCTGGAAACGGTGCGCTGGTCCGTGCGGCGTCCACCACCGCCACGTTCGAGCGCAGCGGCAGCCCGGATCGAACCCGGGGCACGCTCGTTGGCGATGCAGGCAGTCTGGTTCGTGCGGCGGATTCCATCGTGCTGGATGCGACCCGGGAGAACGCCTTCCAGGGCGTCAGCGAGTTCAGCAAGAACGGTGTGGCGGTGGCGGGCAATCTCGCGGTGGGCGCACCGCGTGTCAACTTCGGCGACGCCCCTGCAGGCAGCGAGGGCATCACCTTCAGTGAGACCGCGCTGGACGGCCTGAGCGGTCTCAAGAGCCTGGCGCTTACCAGCTACAGCACCTTCGATCTGTATGGCGATGTGAATGTCGGCGGCGTCGACGCCAATGGCAAACCGACCTTGCAGAAACTCAGCTTGCAGGGGG
This sequence comes from Comamonadaceae bacterium, assembly GCA_003599455.1. Taxonomy (GTDB): domain Bacteria; phylum Pseudomonadota; class Gammaproteobacteria; order Burkholderiales; family Burkholderiaceae_C; genus Hydrogenophaga. The sequence continues at coordinate 5,124 of QZKF01000028.1, read as the reverse complement.
CGGGGCTGGCCGGGCGGGAGAACGCCGGCACGACGGCCAGCCTGCGCGCAAAGGACCTCACGCTCTCCAACCCGGCGGCGGTGGACTTTGTCGCTGGCGGCGCGCCAGGCACGGGCGCACTGGCGATCGTCGCCGATACCCTCACCCTGGGCCAGGGCGACAAGGCCATCAGGGGATTCAGCGATGTGACCATCACCGCCAACGAGTTGGTGGGCGAGGGCAGGGGCGTCGGTGCGAACGCGGGCAAGACCGCCCATACCACCATTGACGCGCCCACCACGATCCAGGTCGCGCGCATCCGCGGCGGCGCCGGGTCGGATCAAACGCTGACCAGCACCGGCGCGCTCACCGTGGGCCAGCACACGGCAGACCGCGTGCTGGCACCTGTCACCGCGCTGGGCGCGAACTGGGCGCTCGCGGGCAGCAGCGTGGATTTCAACACCCAGGCCGTGCTGCCCTCGGGCAGTGTCAAGCTCACCGCCAGCAACGGCGATGTGAAACTCGGCGCGGATGCCGTCGTCGATGTGGCGGGTCGCACCGTGCAGTTCCACGATACCAGCCGCGCTGCCATGGCCGGGAAGGCCGAGTTCGTGAGTGATACCGGCAACGTGGAGATCCAGTCGGGCGCGCGGGTGGATGTGTCGGCGGCAGCCGGTGGCGATGCCGGCACGCTGAAGCTCAGCGCGGTCCAGGGCACGGTCGTGGTGGCCGATGGCAGCGTCCAGGGCGCTGCCCCTGCGGACGCGGCGGGCCAGCGCGGGGAAGGTGCGCGGGTGCAGGTGGATGTCGGCACGCTGGCCAGTTTCTCGGCGCTCAACGCAGCGCTCAACAGCGGCGGTTTCGACATGGAACGCCAGCTGCGCGTGCGCAACGGCGATGTGCGTGTGATGGCGACCGACGCGGTGACGGCCTCCACCATTGGCATTGCGGTCGACGGTGGCCAGCTGGACGTGGCGGGGCAACTCAACGCGTCGGGCGAGCAAGGCGGGCGCATTGCGCTGTTCGCGAAAAACAATGTGAACCTCCTTGAGGGCGCGAAGCTGGACGCCGTCTCGACAGGTGCCGGGAAGGCGGGCGGCCGCATCGAGATCGGCACCCGCGATGGCAATCTCGATCTGGCGGAAGGCGGCGCGCTGAATGTGTCGGGTGGCAGCGGTGGTGAGGGTGGCAAAGTTCATTTGCGCGCACCACGGATCAACGGCGATACCGACGTGGCGGTCACCGCCCTGGACAGCACGATCACCGGCGCGGGCAGTGTGGTGCTCGAGGCCACCCGGGTGTACAGCGACAAGACGACGCTCACAGCGACGGGTGCAAGCGATGGCTCCACGCTGTCCCTGGCGACGGTCACGGCGGACAACGCGGCATTTGCAGCCAACGGCGACAGCATCAAGGCGCGCCTGCGCACGTCAACCGATCCCGCATTCCACCTCCAGGCCGGGGTGGAGGTGCGATCTACGGGCGACATGACCCTCACCAACGACTGGAACCTGTCGACCAGCCGCGCCGGCGGCGAACCCGGCGTGCTGACGCTGCTGGCGCAGGGCAACCTGAAGCTGGACAGCAACCTGTCCGATGGCTTCAACGTGGCGACGGCATCGAGCGGCACCGCGCCGGCGACCTTGCTGGCCGGCGATTCGTGGTCGTACCGCCTGGTTGCAGGCGCCGACGGCACGGCCGCCGATCCGCTGGCGGTGAAGGCGGGCAGCACCGACCTGACGCTGGCCGCTGGCAAGCTGGTGCGCACCGGCACCGGTGACATCCGCATGGCGTCGGGTGGCAACATCGTGCTGGCCGACAACAGGTCGGTGGTCTATACCGCCGGGCGCCGGGCGGATGCGGTCAACGGTTTCGTCGTGCCGGCGAATGCCCAGTTCAGTCAAGGTGGCGGTGACGTCAGTCTGGCGGCGCTGGGTGACGTCAGCAGTGGCAAACGATCCACGCAGCTCTATTCCAACTGGCTGTTCCGTCAGGGCCGGTTGAATGCCGATGGTTCGGCCTACTCCCTGCAACCGGCCTGGTGGGTGCGCTTCGACCAGTTCCAGCAGGGTATCGGCGCGCTGGGTGGTGGTGATGTGAGCATCACCGCCGGCGGCAAGGTGGACAACGTGTCGGCCAGCACGCCCACGCAGGCGCGCATGGCGGCTGCCTCACCCGATGCCACCCAACTGGTGACCACCGGGGGTGGTGATGTCCGGGTGGAAACCGGTGGCGACTTGTTGGGCGGTCAGTACTACGCCGACCGCGGCGAGCTGGTGCTCAAGGTGGGTGGCCGGATGGACAGCGGGGAAATGGTGGGCACCGGCACCAACGCCAGATCGCTCTACACCGTTCTGGCGCTGGGCGACGCACAGGCGCGGGTGCAGGCGATGGGCGACGTCAACGTTCATGCGGTCATCAATCCGCATCTGGTCGTGCAGTCATCGGGCAGCGGCGCCAACGTCAACGTGGCCAATGCGTCCAGCGTGGGCTGGAGCCTGTTTTCCACCTACGGCGACGACAGCGGGGTGCAGCTGCAGAGCGTGAACGGCGACGTGACCCTGCACAACAACACCAGCACGACGGCCTCCGCGTCCGGGGCGGCGGGGATGCGGGCGGCCTACGCGGCCCCGCTCTCCTTGTGGACCAACGCCAACTACAACCCGACGCTCTTGTCGTATCTGCCGCCCAACCTGCTTGCCGCGGCCTTGCAGGGTGATGTCAATCTGGGCGGCGACACGACCATTCTGAGCCCGGCGGCTGATTCGAATCTGAGCCTGCTGGCGTCCGGGTCGGTGAACCTGTCGACCAAGCTGATCATGAGCGACATGGACCCCGCGCAGATACCCGACGCGATCATGCCGGGCCGCAGTTTCGCGGCATTCAATCCTTCCCTCACGTCCACGAGGCATGCGGTGAACCCGGTGCATGCGGGCGACACCACGCCGGTGCGCGTGTATGCCGTGGCCGGCGATGTGACGGGCACGCCCAACACGATCAACCTGACGCTCCCGGAAGCGGTCCAGGTTCGCGCAGGCCGCGATGTGCGCGATCTCGGCATCTCGGCGCAGCATGTCAACGCCGGGGATGTCAGCCGGATCGAGGCGGGTCGGGACGTGGTCTTCTCGGAAGGCAGCTCCCGGAATCCAGGTTCCTACGTCTGGGTCGCCGGGCCGGGACGGCTGGAGGTGACCGCCGGGCGCGACATCAGGCTGGGCACATCGGCCGGCATTGTGAGCCGGGGTGGCCTGGACAACGCCGCGCTGCCCACGCAAGGCGTGGACATCCAGTTGACGGCGGGCGTCGGTCCCGAGGGGATCGATTTCAACGGTGCGGTGGACCGTCTCCTGCAAAAGCTGGAAGCCGGCACGGTGGACGATGCCACCTTGTGGCAGGCACGCTGGTTGGCGGGGAACGATGCGTTGACGGCCGCGAACGCACTGGCGGCGGTGAAAGCGGTGGATGCCCTGGACAACGAGGGGCAGCGAACCCAGGTGCGCGAGATGGTGTACGCCGCGCTGCGCACCACCGGGCGCGATTCGAACCGGCAGGACAGTCCCTATGCGGCGGATTACGCGCGTGGCTACGCGGCGCTTGAGCTGGTGTTTCCCGGCATCAGCGAAAAGAACCCGGATGGCAGCTTCAAGAACTACCAGGGCGAGGTGAATCTGTTTGCCAGCCGTGTGCAGACCGAACGCGGCGGGAACATCGACTTCATGGTTCCGGGTGGTGGCCTGGTCGTTGGTCTGGCCAACACACGCAAGGAAGTGCTCGAGACCCAGAAGTTTGTGACGGGCCAGGAAGTGGGCCTGACCGACAGTGGTCCTTTGGGCATGGTGACGGTGGAGGCCGGCGACATCCGCGGGTTTTCGCGTGACGACATTCTGGTCAACCAGTCGCGCATGCTCACGGTGGGCGGCGGCAACATCCTGTTGTGGTCGAGCGAGGGCGATATCGATGCCGGAAAAGGCAAGAAGACGGCCAGCTCGGTGCCCGCACCCATCATCCGGGTGGACAGCCAGGGCAATGTCACCCAGGAATTGCAGGGGGCCGCTTCTGGCAGTGGCATTGGTGCCCTGTCCAGCGGCGGCGTGGTTGCCGGCGACGTCGACCTGATCGCGCCCAAGGGCACGGTCAACGCCGGTGACGCCGGCATCCGCGCGGGCAACCTCAACATCGCCGCGCTGGTGGTGCTCGGGGCCGACAACATCTCGGTCTCCGGCACCTCGTCGGGCACGCCGGTGGCCGACACCGGCGCCGTGACGGCCGCGTCCTCGGGCGCGACCGCCGGCGGCGACGACGCCGGCAAGGTGGTGGAGGCGCTCAACCAGGCCGCGGCCGAATCGGCCAAGGCGGCGCAGGAACTGGCCTCCGCGCTCAAGCCCTCGGTGGTGCGCGTGGACGTGCTCGGTTTCGGCAGCGAATAGTCCGAACGGATGGTTCCCGCGCTTCTGTAACACCCCCGCCACCGTTCCTTCGTACCTTGTGTGCTGGTCCCGCCGCCTGGCGGGCCGGCCTTTTGATGCCCTTCCCATGAAACGCTTTCTTTCCCTTGCCCTCTGCCTGCTGATGCTGCCCCTGTCCGCCCACGCCTGGTGGGACGAGGCCTGGACCATCCGCAAGAAGATCACCCTGGACACCCAGGCCGCCGGCATCACCAGCGAGGCCACCAGCGTGCCCGTGCTGGTGCGCCTGTCCACCGGCAACTTCGACTTCCTCGCCGCCAACGAAAACGCCTCCGACCTGCGCTTCGTGGCCGAAGACGAGAAGACCGTGCTGCCGCACCACATCGAGCGCTTCGACAGCACCAACGAACTCGCCTTCGTGTGGGTGCAGGTGCCGCGCCTGGCGGGCGGCAACGCGGCACAGCACGTGTGGCTCTACTACGGCAACGAGGCGGCCCAGCCGTCGCCCGCCGCCGGCCTGTACGACGCCGCGCAGTGGGCCGTGTACCACCTGAGCGACGCCAGCGGCCTGCCACAGGACACCACGGCCGCCGGCCACCACGTGCTCGGAGGCACCGCCACCTATGTGCCCAGCGGCCTGATCGGCGGGTCCGCGCGCCTCAATGGCGAGGGCGGCCTGCAGGCGGGCGACGCCACGCTGCAGGCGGCCACCGGCTTCACCTGGTCGGCCTGGATCAAG
>QZKF01000045.1 GCA_003599455.1 Comamonadaceae bacterium | reverse complement strand
CCTCAAGCTCGATGAGCAGATTTCCGCGCTGGCGGCCAGCCAGCGCGAAGCCGCCAACGCCCGTGTGGACGCGTCCGCCGCCGCGGCGGCGGACAAGGGCATGGGCATTGCCGTGGGCGCGGCCCTGGCGCTGCTGCTCTCGGCCGTGGTCGGCTGGTGGTGCGCGCGCATGATCGTGGCGCCGCTGCGCGCGGCGCGCGCCCTGGCCGCGGCCGTGGCCAACGGCGACCTGCGCACGCAGAGCCACACCACCTCGCGCGACGAGACCGGGCAGGTGCTGCAGGCACTCGATCAGGTCTCGGCCCAGCTGGGCACGCTGGTGTCGGAGGTGCGCGGCACGGCGCAGCAGGTCGAAGTGGCATCGGGCGAGATCGCCCAGGGCAATGCCGACCTCTCCACCCGCACCGAGCAGCAGGCGTCCTCGTTGCAGGAAACGGCGGCGTCGATGGAGCAGCTGGGCAGCACCGTGCGCCAGACCGCGGACAACGCGAGCAAGGCCAACGAACTCGCGCTCAATGCCTCGAAGGTCGCCATCGAGGGCGGCGACGTGGTGGGTCAGGTCGTGGAGACCATGAAGGGCATCAACGACAGCTCCAGGAAGATCGCCGACATCATCGGCGTGATCGACGGCATTGCGTTCCAGACCAACATCCTGGCGCTCAACGCCGCGGTGGAGGCGGCGCGCGCGGGTGAGCAGGGCCGGGGTTTCGCGGTGGTGGCGGCCGAGGTGCGCAACCTGGCGCAGCGCAGCGCGCAGGCGGCCAAGGAGATCAAGGGGCTGATCGACACCAGCGTGGAGCGGGTGGCCAGCGGCACGGCGCTGGCCGACCAGGCCGGCACGACCATGCAGGGGGTGGTGAACGCGATCCGGCGCGTGTCGGACATCGTGGGCGAGATCAGCAGTGCCACCAGCGAGCAGAGCTCGGGCGTGGGTCAGGTGGGCGAGGCGATCAGCCAGATGGACAAGGTCACGCAGCAGAACGCCGCGCTGGTGGAAGAAAGCGCCGCCGCGGCCGAATCGCTCAAGTCGCAGTCCCAGCGGCTGGTGCAGTTGCTCGACCGGTTCCAGACCGCCTGAGCCTGGCGCGGGTCAACCCTGCTGGCAGAGCGCCTGGGGGCTTTCCCAGCCGGAGCCGTTGCGCGGCCATTCGACCAGCACGCCTTCGTCGGTCTGCGCCACGACGCGGCCGTCGATGCGGTCCAGGCTGCCCTTGTGCAGGCGGTTGACACGGGCGCCCGCGGAAAACTGGGGCGTCTGGAAAAAGGATTTGAACAGTTCGATCATGGTGTCGGTCTCGGTATCAGCGGGCGCCATGGAGGCGTTGACCGCGCTGGGCCCGGTCCCAGCGGCGTTGCATGTCCTCCAGCTGGTGGAGGCTCTTGGCGGTGCTGAGGTATTCCTCCAGCCCGTCGGATGCGTCGGTGGTGACGCGGTGGAAAAAGTGGCTGACGGTCTCGGCCAGTCGGGTCCACAGGGAAGTGAGCAAGGTGTTCATGGCATTCAATCTAAGGGTTAACCCGTATTTTAAAAGGGATGCCACTGGAAATGTCTCTGCATCAGATTGACTAATGACACATCAGGCACCACCATTCAAAAGCGCTTGTGGCCTTCAATGCCATCAGTAGACGTAAAAAAACCGGCTGATGCCGGTTTTTTGCCGTGAGATGCGTGAACTCAGGCGGAGAGGAAACCCCGGCCCGCGCCACCCAGCGACGACGGTTTGGCGATGCGGCCGTAGGTGGGCTGGCGTTGCATCGCCTGCTGCGGCAGCAGGCTGGCCACGGCGCGCTCGCTCTGGGCGCTGGCGCGCAGCACAGCCTGGCGCAGCTGGGCGAAGCGTTGCGCGGCGGTCTGGGTGTCGCGGCGCAGCGCGCTCTCGGGGTCGCTGAAGGCCGCGCTGCGCGGGGCCTGCTGCAGCACCGCCTGCATGGCGGCGCTGGCCCGTTCCACGCCCGGCGCGTCGCCGCACAGCAGGGCGGCTTCGAGCGCGTCGAGCTCGGCCTGCAACGATCCGATCCAGGCGTGGGAGGGGGTCGTTGCGGCAGCGGTCATGGCGGGCTTTCGGAGGGGGTTGGGAATCAGGCCCGGCCGCCGTTGAGCATTTCGGCGGCGTTGGCCAGCATCTTGTCGGCAATCGCCTCGGCGTTCACCTCGAACGTGCCGTTGGCGATCGCCTGTTTCATGGCTTCGACCTTTTCGGTGTTGAACACCTCGCTGCCACCCGGGCCCATGGCCGAGACGGTGGAAGGCGACAAGGTCACGGTCACGCCCGCGGGGGGCCTGGCCGACGTGGTGCCGGCGGCGGCGGCCAGTTCTGCGCCCGCAGCGGGTTTATCGGCGGTCTTCTGGGGACCACCGGCCACGGAACCTATATAGGAATCGGGTGACGAATCGACTTTCATTTCACGCTCCAAACCCTGCAGTCAGGGTGATGTGAAAGAACTATCGACCCGGGTTGGGCCAACTTTAAGCATTTTTGTGGGGGCGGTTCGCGCATTCCGTCACACCAGCGGGGCCGTCTTCGACGCCCGGCTCACAAAGCCATCTCGACGGTCTGGTCGTCCTGCACCAGGCCGGTGACCACCCGCCCGCCCGGCAGCCGGATCCGGGCCGACTGGCCGACCAGGCCGGCCGTGAGCGCCTGGCCGGTGACCGAAATGCGGAAACCGGTGCCGCTGCTGTTCACCCGCACCGGGTCGCCGGCGGCAAAGGCCTTGGTGGGCCGCACCATGTTCTGGCGGATCGTCAGCCCCGGGGTGAGTGCAAACGCGGTCTGCTGCCCCACCCACATGCCGGGCCGGGCCAGCACGCTCACCGGGTGCTCCGCCCAGTCCACTTCGGCCAGTTCGGCGTCGTCTTGAGTCAGCGTGTCGCCGGCGCCCACCGGGCGCTTGATCACCCAGGCCGGACCCCAGGCCTTGATGGTGACCGGCACATACACATTCCAGCGCCGCGGGCCATCCACGCAGCGCAGGCCGATGCGGCTGCGGCCCCACAGGCGCGAGCCCGGCGGCAGATGAGGTTCCACTTTGTTGCAGGGCGCCAGCCGCAGGCGGGCGTCGAGTGCGCCCATCACCACCTCGGTGCGCAGCGGCGTCGCCGTGTCCCTGGGCAGGGCGGCGTCCAGCGTGGGCTGCAGCCAGTCGCGGGCGGTCTTCTCCAGCCCGGCGTTGTCGCTGGCGTGCGCGGCGCCGGCGGCCAGCAGCCAGCCGCAGACGGCCAGCAGGCGGCGCAAGGGCGGTCGGTTGGCGTGCGGGGGAGCGGGTCGCATGGCGGTGTCCTGAGCGTGTTCAGGGGTGCACTGTAGGCCGGGGGTGGCGCGCACAAAGCCGGGAAATGACTTGCAAAGCCGCGCTTGTTCCGGCCATTGCCGACCCTCAAGATTTCCATAATTCGTTCAACCCCCCGGTGTCAGGACCTCCCTCCCGAGGCCCCGCACCGGCCCCCGACCTCGCTGGAGTTGAACATGCTCGAACAGATGACCGCCCGGCTGGACTTTCATGCCAACGCCCTGCTGCTGCGTTCGCAGCGCCAGCAGGTGATCGCCAGCAACATCGCCAACGCGGACACGCCCGGCTATGTGGCGCGCGACTTCGACTTCGCGGCCGCGCTCAAGAGCGCCTCGGGCATGCAGGGCGGCGGCGCGGCCAGCGCCACGCACGCGCAGCACCTGCGCCTGGGCAGCACCGACGCGAAGAACCCCGACCTGGCCTACACGGTGCAGACCCAGCCCAGCCAGGACGGCAACTCGGTCGACCTCGACCGCGAGCGCGCCAACTTCGTGGACAACAGCGTGCGCTACGAGTCCACGCTGCGTTTCATCAACGGTCACGTCAAGACCATGCTCAGCGCCATCACCGGCCAGTGAGCTGAAAGGAAACCGCCATGTCGATGTTCTCCATCTTTGGTGTCTCGGGCAGCGCGGTCAGCGCGCAGGCGCAGCGCCTCAACGTGGTGGCCAGCAACCTGGCCAACGCCGACGCCGTGGCCGGCCCGGACGGCCAGCCCTACAAGGCGCGCCACATCCTGTTCCAGACCCAGCCCATGGGCGGCCAGGGCAATGCCGGCGTGAAGGTGCAGAACATCACCGAGAGCCAGGACCCGGGACGCCGCGTGCACAACCCCAGCCACCCCAGCGCCGACGCCGAAGGCTATGTGACGCACTCCAACGTGAACCCGGTCGAGGAGATGGTCAACATGATCTCGGCCTCGCGCTCGTACCAGAACAACGTCGAGGTCATGAACACGGCCAAGTCGCTGCTGCTCAAGACCCTGCAAATGGGGCAGTGAGCCCATCACCCCACAGGACCTGATCCATGTTCATCCAGCCCATCGACACCAGCAACCTCGGCACCGCCGTGGGCAGCACCACCGGCACCGCGACCAAGAACAACATGGACCCGGCGGCCTCGCAGGACCGGTTCCTCAAGCTGCTGGTGGCGCAGCTCAACAACCAGGACCCGCTCAACCCGATGGACAACGCGCAGATGACGACCCAGATGGCGCAGATCAACACGGTCAGCGGCATCCAGGAACTCAACGCCACGCTCAAGGGCATGGCCACGCAGTTTTCCTCGCTCACCGCGCTGCAGGGCACCTCGCTGATCGGCCGCGAAGCGCTGCTGCCCGGCGAATCGCTGACCTTCAAGAACGGCCAGGGCAAGGCGGCCTTCTCGCTCGAAGGCAAGGCCACCGACGTGAAGGTGGACATCATGGGCACCAACGGCGAGGTCATCGAGACCGTCGAGATGGGCGCGCTCAACGGCGGCCTGCACGGCTTCAGCTGGGACGCCGAGGGCATCGATCCGGCCACGGTCAAGGGCTTCCAGGTGCGCGCGTTCAGCGGCAACGAACGCGTCGACACCGTGTCGCTGCAGCGCCTCTCGGTCGACTCGGTGAGCTTCTCCGGCGGCTCCATCTACATGCTGCTGCAGGACGGCAGCACCCGCGCCTACAACGACGTGCTCGCGTTCATGTGAACGCCTGACTTCCCTTCTTTCCGACACACCGCTTTTCCCACCCCAAGGACATCACCATGGCATTCCAGCAAGGACTCTCCGGCCTGAACAGCGCCAGCCGCAACCTCGACGTGATCGGCCACAACATCGCCAACGCCAACACGGTGGGCATGAAAAGCTCGCGCGCCGAGTTCGCCGAGCTCTACGCCAGCTCGGTCAACGCCGCGGGTGGCGCCAACAAGGGCATCGGCGTGAACGTGGCCACGGTGTCGCAGCTGTTCACGCAGGGCAACATCACCGTGACCGGCAACGACCTGGACCTGGCCATCAACGGCAACGGCTTCTTCGAGGTCCAGCAGTCCAACGGCACCATGGCCTACACCCGCGCGGGCATGTTCAAGCTCGACCGCGACGGCAACATCGTCAACCAGCAGGGCGGCCAGCTCATGGGCTACCCGACCGACGCGGACGGCAACCGCCTGAGCTTCGACAGCCAGCCGCTGTCGCTGCCCACCAGCGCCCCGATTCCCGCGCGCCAGACCAGCGCCATCGTGGCCCAGTTCAACCTCGATGCGCGCGCGCCGGTCGCCGCCAGCGTGACCCCGCCCACGCCGATCACCACCTACGGCACGTCCATCGTGGCCTACGACCCGCAGGGCATGGAAGTGCCGGTGGCGCTGGCCTTCACCAAGACGGCCAACAACACCTGGGAGGTGTACGCCAGCGTGAACGGCGGCACGCCCGCGCCGCTGGCCCCCCCGGTGAACCTGAACTTCAACGCCGACGGCACCATCGATCCGACTTCGATCACCCCCGCGCCCACCATCACGCTGGCCTCGCCCAACGACCCCACGGTGACCTTCCCGGTCACGCTCGACCTCAGCGCGGCCAGCCAGTTCGGCACCGATTTCGCGGTGTTCGACCTCGACCAGGACGGCTACTTCCCGGGCGAGTTCGTGGGGCTGAGCATCGACGAGGCCGGCATCGTCACCGGCCGCTACTCCAACGGCGAGACGCGCGCGGCCGGCCAGGTCGCGCTGGTCAACTTCCGCAACTCGCAAGGCCTGTCGCCTTCCAGCGGCGGCAACTGGGCCTCCACCTACGCCTCGGGCGAGCCGGTGCGCGGCGAACCCGGCTCGGGCAACTTCGGCAGCATCCGCTCGGGCGCGCTGGAAGACTCCAACGTCGACCTCACCGCCGAGCTGGTCAACATGATGACCGCGCAGCGCGCCTACCAGGCCAACGCCCAGACCATCAAGACGCAGGACCAGGTGTTGAGCACGCTGCTCAACATGCGCTGATCGCCCCGCGAGCTGAACGAAGGAGCCCCGCATGGACCGCATGATCTACACCGCGATGACCGGCGCCAACGCCGCCCAGCATCGCCAGCAGGTGCTGTCGAACAACCTGGCCAACGTGTCCACGCCGGGCTTCCGTGCCGAGCTCTCCACCTTTCGCGCGGTGCCGGTGCGCGGCGACGGCTCCAGCACGCGCGTGTTCGCGCTCGAAGCCACCGCCGGCCACTCCGACATGCCGGGCGCCATTGCGTCCACCGGCCGCAACCTCGACGTGGCCGCGCGTGGCAACGCCTACTTCGCGGTGCAGGGGCTGGACGGCACCGAGGCCTACACCCGCGCCGGCGCGCTCGAAGTCAATCCCGACGGCACGCTGGTCAGCGCCCAGGGCCTGCCCATGCTCGGTGACGGTGGCCCCATCGTCATCCCCGAAGGAGCCCGCGTGGACATCGCGTCCGACGGCACGGTGAGCACGCGCGTGGGCAACCAGCCCTCGCAGACCGTGGGCAAGCTCAAGATGGTCATGCCCGACCAGGACAACCCGCTGCGCCGCAGCGAGGACGGCCTGTTCCGCGGTCCGCAGGGCGACCCGCTGCCCGCCAGCGACGTGGCCCGCCTGCAGGACGGCGCGCTCGAAGGCTCCAACGTCAATCCCATGGAGGCCATGGTCGGCATGATCGCCGTGGCCCGTCAGTTCGAGGTGCAGATGCGCATGCTGCAGAACGGCGAAACCAACGACAGGACCGCCAGCCAGTTGCTGAGCATGAACGGCTAAACCCAGGAAGAAACACCATGATCAACTCGCTGATGATTTCCAAGACCGGCATGCAGGCACAGCAGATGCAGCTGGACGTGATTTCGAACAACCTGGCCAACGTGTCCACCAACGGCTTCAAGCGCGCCACGGCGGTGTTCGAAGACCTGATGTACCAGAACCTGCGCCAGGTGGGTGCCAACACGGCCGAGCAGGCCGAGCTGCCCACCGGCCTGCAGGTGGGCCTGGGTGTGCGCACCGTGGCCACCTCGCGCAACTTCTCGCAAGGCAGCATGCAGCAGTCGGACAACCCGCTGGACATCGCGGTCAACGGCAACGGCTTCTTCCAGGTGGAACTGCCCGACGGCACCACCGGCTACACGCGCGACGGCAGCTTCAAGCCCGACGCGCAGGGCCGCATCGTCACCTCCAGCGGTTACCCGCTCACCGCCGGCATCACCGTGCCCGCCGAGGCGCAGAGCATCACGATTTCGAACGACGGTGTGGTCACTGTGAAGCTGCCCGGCAACCCCGCGCCGCAGCAGGTGGGCAACATCGAGCTGGCCAGCTTCATCAACCCGGCCGGCCTGGAGCCGATGGGCCAGAACCTTTACACCGAAAGCCTGGCCTCGGGCAACCCCATCACCGGCGCGCCCGGCTCGGCCGGCATCGGCACCGTCATGCAGGGCTTCGTCGAAACCTCCAACGTCAACGTGGTGCAGGAGCTGGTGACCATGATCCAGACCCAGCGCGCCTACGAGATGAATTCCAAGGCGATCCAGACGTCCGACCAGATGCTGCAGCGCCTGAGCCAGCTCTAAGGACCTGCCATGCGCCTCGCCCTCACCCTGTTGCTGGCCGTGCTCGCCACCGGTTGCGAGACCCTGCAGCGCACGCCGCAGGTCGATCTCGTGCCGGCCACGCCGGTGCGTTATGCCCAGGCGCCGGCCGCCCAGCCGGTCAGCGTGTCCAACGGCAGCCTGTTCCAGGCCGCGAGCTACCGGCCCGCGTTCGAAGACCCGCGCGCGCGCCTGCCGGGCGACGTGCTCACGGTGCAGATCACCGAGCGCATCAGCGCGAGCCAGAGCTCTTCGGCCTCGATCGACCGCAGCGGCGAGGCCTCGGCCGGCGTGTCGGCCATTCCTTTCGTCAGCCCCGGCAGCTCGCTGCTGGGCAAGCTCGACCTGGGTGCGAACTCGTCGAACAAGTTCTCGGGCGATGGCAGCACGCAAAGCGCCAACACCTTCTCGGGCTCCATCACCACCACGGTGCAGGAGGTGCTGCCCAACGGCCACCTGCTGGTGGTGGGCGAGAAACAGATCGGCGTGAACCAGAACGTGGACGTGCTGCGCTTCTCCGGCACGGTCGACCCCAAGCAGATCCGCCCGGGCAACGTGGTGGCCTCGACCCAGGTGGCGAACGCGCGCATCGAGTCGCGCGGGCGCGGTGCGCAGGGCGAAGCGCTCTCAATTGGCTGGTTGGCGCGCTTCTTTTTGAGCGTTCTCCCGTTCTGATGCCGTTGCATGATGAATCACCCCTGCCGCCCTGCGGATCAGTTGGACCCATGAAATGACTATCGACCGGCTCTTTCGAAACTTGATGCTGCTGTGCGGCGTGCTGGCATGCGGGCCGGCGGCCGCCCAGGCCATCCGCATCAAGGAGATCGCGGCGGTGCAGGGCGTGCGCAGCAACCAGCTCACCGGCTACGGCCTGGTGGTGGGCCTGGACGGCACGGGCGACCAGACCACGCAGATGCCCTACACGGCGCAAAGCCTGAACAACTACCTGCAGCAGCTCGGCCTGTCGCTGCCGGCCGGCGCGAACATGCAGCTCAAGAACGTGGCGGCCGTGCTGGTCACCGCGCAGCTGCCCGCCTTCGCCCAGCCCGGCCAGACGATCGACGTGACGGTGTCCTCGGTCGGCAACGCCAAGTCGCTGCGCGGCGGTACGCTCATCACCACGCCGCTCAAGGGCGCGGACGGCGAGATCTACGCGCTGGCCCAGGGCAACCTGCTGGTCGGTGGCGCGGGCGCCTCGGCCGGCGGCAGCAAGGTGCAGATCAACCACCTGAGCGCGGGCCGCGTGCCCGGTGGCGCCCAGGTCGAGCGCGCGGTGGCCACGCCCTTCGCGCTCGGCGAGACCATCGACCTCGGCCTGAACTCGAACGATTTCCAGACCGCCAGCCGCGTGACCGACGCCATCAACAAGACGATGGGCGCGGGCGTGGCCAGCGCGGTGGACGGCCGCGTGGTGCGCCTGCGCGCACCGGCCGACCCGAACGCCCGCGTCGGTTTTCTCGCCAGGGTCGAAGAGATCCGGCTCGACGCCGCCATCCCCATGGCGCGCGTCATCATCAATTCGCGCACCGGTTCCATCGTGATGAACCAGGCCGTCTCGCTCGGCGCCTGCGCCGTCTCGCACGGCAACCTCTCGGTGAGCATCAGCTCCACCCCGGTCATCAGCCAGCCCAACCCGCTGTCGGTGGGCGGCCAGACGGTGGTGAGCGAGAAGGCCAACATCCAGATCAGCCAGGACAAGGGCTCGCTCATCAAGCTCGACACCGCGCCGCAGCTCGCCGACGTGGTGCGCGCGCTCAACTCGCTCGGCGCCACGCCGCAGGACCTGCTGGCCATCCTGCAGGCCATCAAGGCCTCGGGCGCCATGAACGCCGAGCTGGAAGTCATCTAAGTGAACGCCTCGCCCCTCACGCCCAGCGGCCTGGCCGCCGACCCGACAGCGCTCAACGCGCTGCGCTACGGCTCGGGCAAGGGCGGCGACAAGGCCGCGCTCAAGGAAGCGGCCAAGCAGTTTGAATCGCTGTTCATGCGCGAACTCATCAAGAGCATGCGCGAGGCCACGCAGAAGTCGGGCCTGATGGACGGCGAGGGCAGCGACCTCGGAACCGACCTGCTGGACCAGCAGTTCGCGGTGCAGCTCTCGGGCCTGCCGGGGGGCCTGTCGGAAGCGATCGAGCGCCAGCTGGCGCGCCAGATGAGCACCACCGACGCCGCGGCCAAGGGCACCAAGCTTGATGCCGATGCCGCGCTGCCCGCCACGGGCGATGCCAGCACCGTGGGCCGCCAGAGCGCGGGCCCGCGCCAGGCCGGCTTCGTGGAGCAGCACGGCCAGGCCGCCGCCGCCGTGGCGCGCGAGTCGGGCATCCCCGCGAGCTTCATGATCGGCCAGGCCGGCCATGAAACCGGCTGGGGCCGCAGCGAGATCCGCCACGCCGATGGCACGCCCTCGCACAACCTGTTCGGCATCAAGGCCACCGACAGCTGGAAGGGCAAGGTCGCCGAGATCACGACCACCGAATACATCAACGGCGAGCCGCGCAAGCTCACCGCGAAGTTCCGCGCCTACGACTCGTACGCCGACTCGTTCCGCGACTACGCACAGCTCATCAGCCAGAGCCCGCGCTATGGCCAGGTCATGGGCCAGCTCGACTCGGTGCAGGGCTTTGCCACCGGCCTGCAGAAGGCCGGCTACGCCACCGACCCGCAGTACGCCGCCAAGCTCAGCCGCGCCATCAACACCACGCTGAACCTGCAGCGCGCCCAGGTCTGAAAGCGACACGCACATGTCTTCCCTGAACATCGGCGCCCGCGCCCTCAACGCCAACCTGGCCGCCCTGCAGGTCATCGGCAACAACATTGCCAACGTGAACACGCCGGGCTATTCGCGCCAGAACGTGATCCAGCAGACCTCCGGCTACCAGCAGATGGGCAATGGCTACTTCGGCAAGGGCATGGAGATCGCCACCGTCGAGCGCTCGCACAACGCCTACCTCACGCGCGAAGCACAGATGACCGGCTCGGTGGCCGCGGCCGACGCGCTGCGCTACGCGCGACTGCAACAGCTGGAGAGCGCTTTCCCCACCGGCAGCGCCGGCCTGGGCTCGGCACTCAACGACATGCTCAACGCCTGGAGCGACGTGGCGTCCGCGCCGAGCAACCTCACCGCGCGCGTGGTCGTGATCGCCAAGGGCGAAGAGCTGGCCTCGCGCCTGCGCAACACAGCCAGCCAGCTCGACGCGCTGCAGCGGACCACGCAGCAGCAGGTGGAGGGCGCGGTCAATGTCATCAACGGCCTGGCGCAGGACCTGGCCAAGGTCAACACCCGCATCACCGAAAGCCAGGGCAGCGGCCACACCCCGAACGACCTGCTCGACCAGCGCGACCAGATCCTGGGCGAGCTCAGCAAGCTCGTGCAGATCAGCACGGTGCCAGGGGACGACGGCAGCGTGAGCGTGTTCGTGGCCGGCAGCCAGCCGCTGGTGCTGGGCGCGCGCGCCAACGCACTGGCGGCCGGACGCGACAGCACCGACACCTCGCGCACCGCGCTGTCCTTCGTGCAGGGCGGCGTGAGCACCCCGCTCAGCGACGCCGGCCTGGGCGGCGGCGAACTCGCCGGCCTGATGCGCTTCATGAACGAAGACCTGGTGGCCACGCAGAACCTGCTGGGCCGCATGGCGCTGGCCACCGCGACCACCGTGAACAACCAGCACGCGCTCGGCGTGGACCTCAAGGGCAACCCCGGGCAGGACTTCTTCGTCGCACCCGCGGCCGCGACCGGCCTGTCCGCCCCCGGCAACACCGGCACGGCCACGGTGAGCGCCGCCGTGGCCGACCCGACGGCGCTGATCGCTTCCGACTACGAGCTGCGCTTCGACGCCGGCGGCATCAACGTGGTGCGCCTGTCCGACGGCACCAGCACCCCGGTGCCGGCGCTGCCGGCCGTGGTCGACGGCCTCACCTTCAACGTCGACGCGGGCGCCGCCGCCATCGGCGACCGCTTCCTGCTGCGCCCGTTCGAAGCCGCCGCGCGCAACCTGCAGGTCGCCATCGGCGCGCCCGACCGGCTGGCCGCGGCCAGCCCGGTGATGGTCACGCCCGGCACCGGCAACGCCGGCGGCCTGAGCGTGGAGAGCCTGTACGCCTCGTCGGCCTCGGCCAACCTGACCGATCCGGTCACCATCACCTTCCTGGCCGACGGCAGCTTCACCGCCACCGGCCTGGGCCCCGGCAACCCGCCGCCCGACAACGTGGGCCCGCCCGCCAGCTACAACTTCAAGCCCGGGCAGTCCATCACCCTCAACGGCTGGAGCCTCACGCTGCGCGGCAGCCCGGGCGTGGGCGACAGCTTCAGCATCGGCGCTTCGCCGCCGGGCGCGATCGCGCAGAACGCCGGCAACGGCACCGGCATGCTGGCGCTGCGCGACCTGCCCACCTTCGAGGGCGTGCCCCTGTCCGACGGCTACGTCAGCCTGTTCTCCGACGTCGGCACGCGTGTGCAGGGCGCCGAATTCGCCGCCGACTTCTCGGGCCAGATCGCCACCACCGCCGAGACCGCACGCACCAACGTCGCCGGCGTGAACCTCGACGAAGAGGCCGCGCGCCTGCTGCAGTACCAGCAGGCCTACCAGGCGTCGGCCAAGTTTCTCCAGATCGCGCAGAGCACCTTCGACAGCCTGCTGCAGACCGTGGGCCGCTGAAACCGGCCACCGCCCCGAGGACCCCCCATGCGAGTTTCCACCGCCAACAGCTACGACAACACCATCGCCCTGCTGACCCGGCGCCAGGCCGAACTGGCCGCGCAGCAGGAACGCGTGGCCAGCGGCATGCGCGTGCTCAAGCCGAGCGACGACCCCGTGGCCGCCACGCTCGCCGAGACCGCGGCCAACCGGCTTTCGCGCACCACCGCCGACCTGCGCGCGCTGGACGCCTCGCGCGCCAGCCTGGAGCAGGCCGAAAGCGGCCTGGCCGAATCGGGCGACCTGATTCAGAAGGTGCGCGACCTGCTCGTGACCGCGGGCAACGCCACCTTCACCGACGCCGAGCGCGAGGACGTGGCCAAGCAGCTCGAAGGCCTGCGCGAGCAGCTCATCGCCGTGGCCAACCGCAAGGACAACGCCGGCCGCACGCTGTACGGCGGGCTCGGCGGCTCGTCCGTGCCCTTCGTGGACCTGTACGGCCCCAGCGGCAATGGCGTGCAGTTCGAAGGCCTGCGCGGCCAGGCCGCCGCCGGCAACAGCGCGCTGCCCCAGGCGCTCGACGGCGACGCCATCTGGATGCGCGTGCCCCAGGGCAACGGCACCTTCACGCTCAGCCTGCCCAACACCAATACCGGCAACGGGAGCACCACCATGGGCGAAGTCACCGACGCCGCCCTGCTCACCGGCGACGACTACGACATCACCTTCGCCGATGTGGGCGGCGTGATCCAGTACACCGTGACCAACGTCAGCACCGGCACGCCGGTGGCCGGCCACACCGGCCAGCCCTACGTGGCCAACAAGACGATCGAATTCGACGGCATGCAGCTGGAGCTGCGCGGCACACCCGCCGCGGGCGACAGCGTGGAGTTGCGCCCGGTCACCGCCCCCACCGACATCTTCTCGGTGGTGCAGAACGCGGTGAACGCGCTGCGCTACAACGGCCCCAACGAGAGCGCGCACCACACCCAGGCCATGGCCCGCGCGCTCACCGAAGTCGACGCCGGCCACGACCGCGTGCTCGCGGCGCGCGGCCGCGCCGGCGAGTGGCTCAACCGCGCCGACTCGCTCGACACCCAGATGGAAGACCGTTCGGTCGACCTCAAGGCCGAACAATCGCGCCTGGAAGAGCTGGACCCGATCAAGGGCATCTCCGAACTCGAGACCATGAAGCTCGGGCTGGAGGCCGCCATCAAGACCTATGCGCAGGTGCAGCGCCTGTCGCTGTTCTCGGTCATCAATTGAGACACCGCTTCCCATGATGAGCCACACCGTGCTGGACAGCATCGCGCTGGGCTACGAACCGGTCTGGAACCGCGCGCGCGAGCTCGCCGCCGTGCGCCTGGGCGTGCGCGCCGTGCACCCCGAGTCGGTCGATGCCGCCCACCTCATGCAGGCGCTGGGCGACGACTGGCCCGAGAGCGCGCCGGTGCTCGTGCTCGCGGTGGACAGCCCGCGCCTGCTGCAGCAGACCCTGGCCTGCGAGCCGGTGCACAACGCCTGGATCGAGGTGCCCGGCTCCCAGTTCGAACACCCCGAAACCCTGGCCCGCCTCAACGTGGCGGCGCGCCGCGGCCACCGCCTGCTGCGCCGCGCCGACCTGGCCAGCGTGCGCGGCGAGGTCGTCGCGCCGGCCGGCGCGCGCACCCTGCTCAAGCTCGGCGCCGAGGACGCGCAACACCTGCTCATGCTGCCGCCGGGTGGCCCCGGCAGGGCCTCGCCGCTGCTCGACCGCGTGGTCGAGGGCGTGGCCAGCCGCACCCTGGCCCGCCTGTGCCTGGACGATGCAGGTGCCTGGGGCCTGCTGGGCTGGCCCGACGACGACGTGCTGTACGCGCACCGCCAGGAGCCGCTGAACTACGACGCCGCCGTGATCCGGCAGATCCTGCTCGCCATCGGCGACGAGGACTGCTCGCTCGAACACCTGGAACGCCTGGTGCGGCAGGACCCGGTGCTGGTCTACCGCATCCTGCTGCTGGTGAACTCCGCCGCCTACGGCCTGCGCCACGAGATCGCCTCGCTGCGCCACGCGCTGATGATGCTGGGCTTTCGCGAGCTCGGGCGCTGGCTCGCCGAGCAGTTGCCCCACAGCGAACCCGATCGCGACCTGCACCCCGTGCGCTACGCCATGGTGATGCGCTCGCGCCTGGCCCAGCAC
Organism: Comamonadaceae bacterium; assembly: GCA_003599455.1. Taxonomy (GTDB): domain Bacteria; phylum Pseudomonadota; class Gammaproteobacteria; order Burkholderiales; family Burkholderiaceae_C; genus Hydrogenophaga. Next base: position 3,027 of record QZKF01000045.1, on the reverse strand, counting down.
CTGCTCGCCACCGGTTCCGACGACAACCTGCGCGGCGAGGTCTACACCACCGCGCTGCTCTCGCAGCTCGACCGCCTGCTGCACCAGCCGCTGGGCGAACTCCTCTACCGACTGCCGCTCTCGGGCCGCGTGTTCGACGCCGTGCTGCGCCACGACGGCCCCTACCACCCGCTGCTCGACGTGGCGCGCGCGCAGGGCGAGCCCGGCCAGCTGCACCGCCTGCCGGCGGTGTGCCAGCGCCACGACCTGAGCCTGGAGCACGCCAACCGCGCGCTCATCCGCATGCTGGCCAGCAGCCGCGACCACGCCAGCCCGCGCTCCGAGCGCATGACCTAGACGGGCGTTGCTCCCTCTCCCCCTGGGAGAGGGCCGGGGTGAGGGCCCGCGCGCTACGATCTCGGTCATGACCGCCGCCATCTCTCACAACACACCCCACCACACCAGCGCGCTCGTGCTGTTTTCCGGTGGGCAGGACTCCACCACCTGCCTGGCGCATGCGCTCGCGCGCTTCCCGCGCGTGGAAACCATCGGCTTCGACTACGGCCAGCGCCACAGCGTGGAACTGCAGGCGCGCCCGGTGGTGCTGCGCGAACTGCGCCAGCGCTTTCCCGCCTGGGCGGAGCGCCTGGGCGAAGACCATGTGCTCGATCTGGCCGTGCTCGGCAGCGTGAGCGAGACCTCGCTCACGCGCGACATGGCCTTCCGCATGGAAGAGAGTGGTTTGCCCAACACCTTCGTGCCCGGGCGCAACCTGCTGTTCCTCACGCTGGCCGCGGCCCTGGCCTACCGGCGCGGCATCCAGGTCATCGTCACCGGCGTCTGCCAGACCGACTTCTCCGGCTACCCCGACTGCCGCGACGACACCATGAAGGCCTTGCAGGTGGCGCTGTCGCTCGGCATGGACCACCGCTTCCTGATCGACACGCCACTGATGTGGATCGACAAGGCCGCCACCTGGCGCCTCGCCCACGAACTGGGCGAAGCCGCCAGCCTGGTGGGCGGCGGCAACGCGCTGGTGGACCTGATCGTCGAACACACCCACACCTGCTACCTCGGCGACCGCGAGCACCGGCATGCGTGGGGGTATGGGTGCGGGACGTGCCCGGCGTGTGAGTTGCGGGCGCGGGGGTGGGCGGGGTATGCAGAAAAGATAGACAGAAAAGCGCCCATGCAATAAAACCGCGAGGTCAAAAAACATAGAGCACCTCCGGCCTGAGCAGACGGGCCGGAACGGGGAGGAAACATGAAGTCAAAGCACTTCGCCAGCATCTGCACTGGCACGTCCAACGCATTCAGACACCGAGCCGGCACGCGCTCGGTTGGCATGCCGCATGGCGGCGCCTTTGCGAATCCGTTCGGCCCAATAGCGCATGGGAACGGCGAGCCTAAGAACCCGCAGGCCGGCCAGACCCTCAACAACAACCGCGTGGCGCTGAGCACCACGTACACCCGCTCGGGGGTGTACCGCACCGTGGGCGCGATCGACCTGGAGGCCAACGGCTTCTTCTCGGAGATCCCGCCCGAGAGGGTGGACGAAGCCGGCTACCCGGTGGTCATCACCCAGAACGCGGCGGCGCTGCCGCACAGAGCAATTTCAGAGATAAGCGTGTTCCTAGCGCTGGTGCTTTCTATTGAGTTCAGTCTGCCAAAGAACTAACGGGAGAAGAAATTGTTGTTTCGAGAAATATCATTCATAGCAGTGGTGCTTATGGGGCTTCATTTGCTTTGCATAATAGGTGTAAGAGTTCGATTTAGGAATTTGTTTGTGAAGCACGGAGATATTGCAGATGCTCTGAACGCTCTTCGTGAGTCGAGTCCAGTAGCTTACTATTTTCATAATGTATCGTTCATTCTGCCTTTTGCTGAGTTGCTTCTTATCTTTGGTCTTAAACTGATCGGAATCAAATAATGGGAACTACAGTTGACGTGTTTGTTTTTGGAGTTGGAAGTGCAGATGCAATTGAATCTCTCACGAGCGGCGCGCCGGGTGGGCCGGTAGGTGCAGGAGGGCAGGTTATTTCAGTTGCATCTTCAGGTGGTCAGGTGCTTGGCACTGTTCTGCGTGCTGCCCCCCTAGTCACTGCGTCTACGGTTGGAGGGGGTATTGGCAATCTACTTACGGGCATTCAGATAACATTGGATTTGAATGAAGGGGCTGATATTAAGGCGGGAGACTTGCTTTCCGTTGGTGTGGGAATTCCAGTAGCGTTGGCGATTGGCGTTGGTATTATTGGAACCAGTTCGATTTTGATACCGATAGCCGCAGTGGCGGCAATGGCAGGTGCAGTTGCGAACATGAACGGTGTTACTTTGTCGGATTTCTTCGGGAAGATATACGAATGGCAGAAAGGAAGTCCACTAACCGCAGAAGATAGGGCTTCACTGGATAGCTCATTGTCCTCTGTCTTGCCACTTACCGGCAACCTCTCCGGTAACGAGCCATATTTGATCTCCAACAGTTGCAATCAGAATTTCAACTCCGCTCGCGCGGTAGTCATCCAACGCGACCCGCTGGTCCTGGACTTGGACGGCGACGGCTTGGAACTGGTAGCCGCCTCTGGCAACACCCTGTTCGACCACAACGCCGACGGCATCAAGACCGGCACGGGCTGGGCGGGAGCCGACGACGGCTTCCTGGTACGCGACCTGAACGGCAACGGCACGATCGACTCCGGTCGCGAGCTCTTCGGTGTGGATACCGTGAAGAGCAACGGCCAGCTCGCCACCCAGGGCTTTGACGTCCTGGCCGACCTCGATTCCAACGCCGATGGCCAGATCACCAACGCCGACACCGCCTGGAGCCAGCTGCAGGTCTGGCGCGACCTGAACCAGGACGGCATCAGCCAGAGCAACGAACTGAGCACCCTGGCCGGGCTGAACATCACCCGCATCGGCGTGAACGGCAGCAGCAGCGGCCCGCAGGCCGGCCAGACCATCAACAACAACCGCGTGGCGCTGAGCACCACGTACACCCGAGCGGGTGTGAACCGCACCGTGGGCGCGATCGACCTGGAGGCCAACGGCTTC
>QZKF01000105.1 GCA_003599455.1 Comamonadaceae bacterium | reverse complement strand
GCGTTCGGCCTGCACCGTCTGCAAACCGATCACCGAGCTCATCAGCGCGTCCAGCACGGCGAGCTGCTGTTCCACCACGGGCATGAGGCTGTGCACCAGCCGCGCCGATTCGAGCGACTCGTTGACCGCGTCGTCTTCCACCAGCGACAGCAGGGAGGACTCGGACAGCAGGGCCGGGCGCGAGGTCTGTGCCTCGGGCGCGGCCAGCAGCGCGTCGCGCAGGTGGTCCGAGAAGTTGCGACCCCACTGGATCTTGTTCTGCAGCAGTCCCCACCAGGCCAGTGCCAGCCGGTCGCGCTGCGCGACCTCCTTCGACGCCTTCTCGGCCGCCTGCAGGCTGGCGATGGCCGCGTCGGCACAGCGCGCCAGCAGCTCGGGCGCGCCGGCGAGTGCTTCCTGGAAGCACTGTTGCAACAAACGGGAGGGCACCGTCATGGGCTGTCTGCGGTGGTCTGCCAGCAGGTGAAGGGGTGGATCAAGCCGCTTTTATAACCGCTGGGTTGGTGGGCCGCATGACGTCTGCCAAATATTCGGCAGCCGGGCCCAACATGGCACTGGGCGGCGCCGCGCTGTGCAGGGGGCAGAAGAAGAAAGGCCTCAGGCCGGCGCCAGGGCGGTGCGCCGCACCCGCCGCACGTTGAAGGCGCTCACGATCAGCACCGCCTGCACCACCGCCAGGCCGACCAGCACGCCCCTGAACTGGCCGTGGTCCATCAGCAGGCCGAAGATCAGCGGCGAAATGGCCTGACCGATGTCCAGCCCCGAATACACCACCCCGTAGACACGGCCGGTGGCGTTGTCGGGCGTGGACTTCTTGACCAGCAGGTCGCGCGACGGCCCGGCGATGCCGGCCGAGAAACCCATGGCACCGAACAGCACCGGCACCACCGCCGCGCTCAGGTTGCCCAGCGCGAGCAGCAGCGCGATGCAGGCGGCCAGGCCGAAGCCCACGCCAACCACACGCTCGCAGCGGGCCGGGTCGGAGGCGAGGAAACCGCCCAGCACCATGCCGCCGGCCGCGCACACCATGTAGGTCGTCAGGCACACCGCCACCAGGGCCAGCGGCACGCCGTGCAGCTGGCGCGCGGCCTCGGGTGCGAAGGCCTGCACCACGCTCAGCGACATGGCGTAGAAAAAGAAGAAGCCGAAGCACATCCACACCGCCGGAATGCGCAGGAAGGCCATCGGGTCCTCCGCGCCGGCTGGGCTGGTGCCCTGCGCGGGCCGGGGCGCGGCGGGCAGGCTCAGGCGCTCGCGGTTGAGCCACAGCACGGCCAGCACCACGAAGGCCAGCACGCCCGCGCTGGCCAGCGCCGCGCGCCACGAGTACGCCAGCGCGATCGGCACCATCATGGCGGGCGCGAGCGCCCAGCCCAGGCTGCCGGTGATGCCGTGCACGCTGTAGGCGTGGCCCAGGCGCGCCGGGCTCACCTTGCGGTTGAGCAGGGTGTAGTCCACCGGGTGGAACACGCCGTTGCCGGTGCCCGCCACGATGGCGAAGAAAGCCATCATCCAGTAGCCGGTGCTGGCCGCGAAGCCGAAGGCCGCCACGCCCAGCAGGGCCAGGCCACCGAACAGCACCGGGCGCGGGCCGAAGCGGTCCACCACGAAACCCGAGGCGGTCTGCACCGCGCACGAGGTGACGAAGAAAACCGTCATCAGGAAACCCAGCTCCGCGTAGCTGGCGTTGAACGCGTCCTTGAGCCAGGGAAACAGCGGCGCGAGCAGCAGCTGGCTGAAGTGGCTGATCATGTGCGCCAGGCCCACCAGGCCGATGAGGCCGGCGTCCTGCCGCAAGGCCACGGGCGGCAGCGGATGGGTGGTGCTTGATGACGACATGGCGCGATCGTAGACTCAAGCCCTTCTGCTGGATCGCGACGATCTGTCAGTCTTCCGCGAAAACACGCCAAACCCATGCCCACGCCCCGCCGCCCGCGCCCACGCCCCACGCCCGTGGGCGACACCGACCCGTTCACGCCCGACGAGGCCCGGCCGGTGCGCGTGCGCGCCCGGGCGCTGAGCGCCGACACCCATTTCGAGCCGCACCGCCACCCCTGGGGCCAGCTCGCCTATTGCGCCACCGGCATCGTGCAGGTGATGGCCACCCCCGACGACGCCAGTCTGCAGGGCCTGACCTACATCGTGCCGCCCTCGCGCGCGGTGTGGATCCCGCCCGGCATGCGCCACGCCGTCACGGTGCGCGAAGCGGCCGAGCTGCGCACGCTCTACGTGCACGCGGGCGCCACGCCACCGGGCTGGCAGGCCTGCCGCATGATCGTGGTCTCGCCGCTGCTGCGCGAGCTGGTGCAGGCCATGGACGCGGCCACGCGCCGCGCCGCCGAGCCCGCGCGCGACCGCTTGCTGGCCGGCCTGGTGCTGGACGAACTGGCGCACGCCGACACCCAGCCGCTGGGCGTGCCACTGCCGCGCGACAAGCGCCTGCGCGCCCTGTGCGAGGCGGTGCTGAACGCGCCGGGCGAGCGCGCCACGCTGGCGCAGTGGGCGGCCGACACCGGCGCGAGCGAGCGCACCGTGGCGCGGCTGTTCCGCGACGAGCTCGGCACCACCTACCAGCAGTGGCGCCAGCAGGCGGTGCTTGCGCACGCCCTGCCCTTGCTGGCGCGCGGCATGCCGATCGGCCAGGTGGCGGCGGCCACCGGCTACGCGAGCGACAGCGCGTTCAGCGCCATGTTCAAGGCCGCCATGGGTCACCCGCCTACGCGCTGGGGCCTGCAGGCCGACGGCCGGCTCTGAGCGGCCGCTGTGCGGCCTGCAGGGGCACGTCCGCTTCAAGGCGGTGTCATATCTGACAGGCACCATGACGGCACTGCGAGCCAGAATCGGTCGCAGCGATTCAGGGAGCCACAACATGCACACGATCCGGCGATACGCCAAGACACCCCGGGCCTGGGAGGCCCTGGCACGGCCCGATGTGGTGGGCCGGCAGGCCCACACCCTGATGCTCATGGCCAACGGCCGCCGCAGCGAGCAGGAGCTGGCCCTGCTGCTCGGAGACGACGTGTCGGACCTGCTGCGCCGGCTGCAGCAGCAGGGCTACCTGCAGTGCGCGGCGCCCGCTTCCGGTGCCGAGGCCGACGACGACGCGCTGGCCGGGGCCTGAGCCCTCAGATCCCGCCGTCGAACACACCCAGCGGATCGGGGGCGGTGCCGTCGCCGATCAGCGGGCCCAGCTTGAAGACGCCGCTCACGCGCAGCGCCGGCTCGCCGTTGCTCGTGACCAGGGCCTGGCCGAACAGCATGTTGCGCGTGGTGCGCAGGATCTCGCCCTCGCCCAGCACCCAGTCGCCCAACCGGGCGGCGCTCATGTAGTCCACCTGCAGGCTTATGGTGGGCAGGAAGCGGCGTTCGAGCCCGGGGCGGTACATGGCCGCGCAGGGCACCAGCATGTCGGCGAAGGTGGCGAGCATGCCGCCATGGCACAGGCCCATGGAATTGGTGTGGCGCGGCCCGACGCGAAAGCCCATCTGCAGGCGGTGGCCGCCTTCGAGGCGCGCGAACAGCGGGCCGTTGTGAACCACGAACGGGCCCGCGATGCGCACTGGGCGAAAGCCTTCGGGCACGTCGGTCGTGGGCTGGGGGTCGATGGCGCTCATGCGGCCATGCTACCCGTGCGCCCGCCTGTGCCGCGTCGGCCCGGCGACAGGGCGCGGGCTCTTCAGAGCCAGCGCTTGAGCAGGCCCATCACGCGCGAAAAACGCGGGCCGTAGGGCGGGTAGAACAGCTGGCCCATGGCCCAGCGCGACTGCACCAGCACCGGCTTCTGCTGCGTGAAGCGCAGGAAGCCCGCCTCGCCGTGGTACGAGCCCCACCCGCTCTCGCCCACGCCGCCAAACGGCAGGCCCTCGTGCGCGACGTGCATCAGCGTGTCGTTCACCGTCACGCCGCCGCTCACCGTGTGGCCCAGCAGGCGTTCGCACGCCGCACGGTCGGTGCCGAACCAGTACAGCGCGAGCGGGCGCGGGCGCCGGTTGATGAAGCCGATCGCCTCGTCGAGCGTGTCGTAAGGCAGCACCGGCAGCACCGGCCCGAAGATCTCCTCGTTCATCAGGCGCAGGCCAGGCGCGGGGTCGAACACCAGGGTCGGGTTCATCTGGCGCGCGGTGGCGCCCGGCGCAGAGCCCGGGGGCGCCACGTCGACCACGCGCGCGCCGCGCGCCTGCGCTTCGTTCAGCAACGCGGTCAGGCGCGCGTGGTGCCGGTCGCTCACGATGGCGGCGTAGTCGGGGTTGCCGGCGATGGTGGGAAACAGGCGCGCCACCGCGGCGGTGTAGGCCCGCTCGAAGGCCGCTTCCTGCCCACGCGGCAGCAGCACGTAGTCGGGCGCGATGCAGGTCTGGCCGGCGTTGAGCAGCTTGCCGTGCGCGATCTTGATCGCGGCGGCGTCCAGGTCGCACGAGGCGTCGATCACGCAGGGCGACTTGCCGCCCAGCTCCAGCGTGGTGGGCGTGAGGTTGGCGGCGGCCGCGGCGGCCACCTGGCGCCCCACGGTGGTGGAGCCGGTGAAGAACAGGTGGTCGAACGGCAGTTGCGAAAATTCCTGCGCCACATCGGCGCCGCCCAGCACCACGCTGAACTCGTCGGCCGAGAACGCCTGCCGCACCAGCGTGGCCATGAGGGCCGAGGTGTGCGGCGTGAGCTCGCTGGGCTTGAGCATCACGCGGTTGCCCGCCGCGAGCGCGGCGGCGGCCGGGCCGAAGGTGAGCTGCAACGGGTAGTTCCAGGGGCCGATCACGCCGACCACGCCCAGCGGCTGGCGCTGGATGTGGCCGCGCGCGGGCAGCAGGTAGAGGGGCGTGGCCACGCGCCGCGGCTTCATCCAGCGTGGCAGTTGCTTGTGCAGTTGCGCCATGCCCGCGCGCAGCACGAACAGGTCGGCCGCTTCGGTGAGCTGCGGCGAGCGCACGCCGAAGTCGGCCTGCACCGCCTCGGCCAGCGCCGCGGCGTGGGTGTCGATCAGCTCGCGAAGGCGCCCGAGCCGGTCGCGCCGCAGCGCGAGCGGTACCTCGATCTGCGCGCGGCTGGCGTGGTGCTGCGCGTCGAACAGGGCCCGCAGGGGAAGGGTCGGGGGTATCTGCGTCATGTTTTGAATGATAGGCCGCAGGCCCCGGCCGGGGTAGGGTCGCGGCCCCGTCCGCGACAGACGGGGCCGCGGCGGGTCAGGCCTCGGCGACCGCGTCGCCGAACTCGAACACGCCCGGGTTCTGCACCGGGTCCACGTCCACCGGGATCGACGACTTCGGCGGGTAGCGGCCTTCCAGCAGGAACTTCGAGAGCGGGTTCTCGATGCGCTGCTGGATCGCACGCTTCAAAGGCCGCGCGCCGAACACCGGGTCGAAGCCGACCTTGGCCAGCTCGGCCAGCGCGGCCGGCGAGACCTGCAGGTGCAGGTCCATCCTGGCCAGGCGCGCCTCGAGCGCCTTGAGCTGGATCGCGGCGATCGACTCGATGTGCTGCGCGTCGAGCGCGTGGAACACCACCGTCTCGTCGATGCGGTTCAGGAACTCCGGGCGGAAGTGGTTCTTGAGCTCGCCCCAGACCGCCTCCTTCACGTCCTCGTAGGGCTCGCCGACCATGGCCTGGATCATGTGCGAGCCGATGTTGCTCGTCATCACGATGACCGTGTTCTTGAAGTCCACGGTGCGGCCCTGGCCATCGGTGAGGCGGCCGTCGTCGAGCACCTGCAGCAGCACGTTGAACACGTCCGGGTGGGCCTTCTCCACCTCGTCGAGCAGCAGCACGCTGTAGGGCTTGCGGCGCACGGCTTCGGTGAGGTAACCGCCCTCCTCGTAGCCCACGTAGCCGGGCGGCGCGCCGATCAGGCGGGCCACGGAGTGCTTCTCCATGAACTCGCTCATGTCGATGCGCACCAGGTGGTCTTCGCTGTCGAACAGGAAGCCGGCCAGCGCCTTGCACAGTTCGGTCTTGCCCACGCCGGTGGGGCCGAGGAACAGGAAGGAGCCGGTCGGGCGGTTCGGATCGGACAGGCCCGAGCGCGAGCGGCGGATGGCATTGGCCACCGCGCCGATGGCCTCGTCCTGGCCGACCACGCGCTCGTGCAGCTTGCCTTCCATCAGCAGCAGCTTGTCGCGCTCACCCTGCATCAGCTTGCTCACCGGGATGCCGGTGGCGCGCGCGACCACCTCGGCGATCTCTTCCGCGCCGACCTGGGTGCGCAGCAGCTGCGGGCGGCCCTTGCCGTCCTTGTTCGCCGCCTTGCCCGACTCCACGGCCTGCGCATCTTTCAGGCGCTTTTCCAGTTCGGGCAGCTTGCCGTACTGCAGCTCGGCGACCTTGTTGAAGTCGCCCTTGTCGGTGAAAGTCTTGATCTGCGAGCGGATGCGGTCCATCTCTTCCATCACGTCCTTGGAGCCGAGCGCGGCGGCCTTCTCGGCCTTCCAGATTTCGTCGTAGTCGGAGATTTCCTTCTCCAGCCGGCCGATCTCTTCCTCGATCAGGCCGAAGCGCTTCTGCGAGGCCTCGTCCTTCTCGCGGCGCACGGCCTCGCGCTCGATCTGCAGCTGGATCAGGCGGCGGTCGAGCCGGTCCATCACCTCGGGCTTGGAGTCGAGTTCGATCTTGATCTTGGACGCGGCTTCGTCGATCAGGTCGATCGCCTTGTCGGGCAGGAAACGGTCGGTGATGTAGCGGTGGCTGAGCTCGGCCGCGGCCACGATGGCCGGGTCGGTGATCTGCACGCCGTGGTGCACCTCGTATTTCTCCTGCAGGCCGCGCAGGATGGCGATGGTCGCCTCCACCGTGGGCTCGCCCACCAGGATCTTCTGGAAGCGGCGCTCGAGCGCGGCGTCCTTCTCGATGTACTTGCGGTATTCGTCCAGCGTGGTCGCGCCCACGCAATGCAGTTCACCACGCGCGAGCGCCGGTTTGAGCATGTTGCCCGCGTCCATCGCGCCTTCGGCCTTGCCCGCGCCCACCATGGTGTGCAGCTCGTCGATGAAGACGATGGTCTGGCCCTCGTCTTTCGCCAGCTCGTTCAGCACGGTCTTCAGGCGTTCCTCGAACTCGCCGCGGAACTTGGCGCCGGCCAGCAGCGCGGCCATGTCCAGGCTCAGCACGCGCTTGCCCTTGAGCGAGTCGGGCACCTCGCCCGCGACGATGCGCTGGGCCAGACCCTCGACGATGGCGGTCTTGCCCACGCCGGGTTCACCGATGAGCACGGGGTTGTTCTTGGTGCGGCGCTGCAGCACCTGGATGGCGCGACGGATCTCGTCGTCGCGGCCGATCACCGGGTCGAGTTTGCCCAGACGGGCGCGCTCGGTGAGGTCCATGGTGTATTTCTTGAGCGCCTCGCGCTGGCCTTCGGCCTCGGGGCTGTCCATCTTCTGGCCGCCGCGCACCGCGGTGATGGCCGATTCCAGGCTCTTGCGGTTCAGGCCGTTCTCGTTGGCGATGCGGCCGAGCTCGCCCTTGCTGTCGGCCACGGCGAGCAGAAACAGCTCGCTCGCGACGAACTGGTCACCGCGCTTGATGGCTTCCTTTTCGGTGGCCTGCAGCAGCTTGCCCAGCTCCTGGCCGACCTGCACCTGGTCCTGCCCCTGCACTTCGGGCAGGCGCTTCATGGCCGCTTCGGCGGCCTTGGCCAGGCCGGGCACGTTGACGCCGGCGCGCTGCAGCAGCGACTGCGGGCCATCGGCCTGGCGCAGCAGGGCCAGCAGCAGGTGGGCGGGTTCGATGTAGGCGTGGTCGCTGCCCAGCGCCAGGGTCTGGGCTTCGCCCAGGGCTTCCTGGAACTTGGTGGTGAGTTTGTCGAGGCGCATGAGGAGGTACTCCGGAAATTCAGAACTGGCACTCAGGTGGAGCTGGTCGCCCCGTTTTCAAGGCGGTGCTTCAGCTTGCGCCCGGCCTGCCCCGGCCGGCTTGACGCAGATCAAGCGCCCGCGGCGGGCTCGCGGCGCCAGTAGGCGTAGGACCAGGCGGTGGCGAAGCCGAGCCGGCGGTACAGCGCGAGCGCCGGCGCGTTGCCGGCGTCGACCTGCAGGAAGGCCTGGCCAATGCCGCGCCGCAGGGCCTCCTGCGCCATGGCCCGCACCAGCACGCCGGCCAGGCCGCGCCCGCGCTGCGCGGCCGCGGTGCGCATGCCGTGCACGCCGAGCCAGCCGTGGCCGAACGAGGCAGCGCCACTGGCCACGGTGTGGCCGCCCTCGCGCAGGCTGGCGTAGAGCATGCCGGTGGCGCGGCCCAAGGAGCGCGCGCGGCTGGCGCCGTCCACCGGGTCCAGGCCGGCGCCAAGGAACATGGCCATCCAGGCGGCATCGGGCGATGCGGCGAGTTCGACGCCCGGCGCTGGCGCGGCGCTCAGCAGCCCGGCGGTTTGGCAGGTCTGCGTCAGCGTGGGCTGCTGGCGCTCGAAGCCGCGCGCGCCCAGTTCGCGCTGCAGGGCGTCAAAGGCGGGCACCTGGGGCAGGCGGAACGCGGGTTCGAAGCCCCGCGCGGCATAGCGCGCCAGGATGGGATGCAGCGCAGCCGGGTCGGGCGCGCCGTGGTGCAGCGGCACGGCGCTGCGCGCGCGGCCCACGGTGCCGTGGTCCATGGGCAGCAGCCAGCCCGGCAGCGCTTCCAGCGCTTCAGGCGCCACCGCCTGCAGCGTGGCGCGTTCGATGGCTTCGATGTCGGCGGCGTGGGTCTGCATGGCTCGCCGGGGCGCGCTCAGCCGTTGCTCGCCGCAATGCCCCAGCGCGCCAGCGCGGCGTCGTCGCTCACACGGGCATCGACCCAGCGCGCGCCCTCGGGCGTCTGCTCCTTCTTCCAGAACGGGGCCTGGGTCTTGAGGTAGTCCATCAGGAACTCGCAGGCCTGGAAGCTCTCGCCGCGGTGCGCCGAGCTGACGACCACGAGCACGATCTGGTCCAGCGGCTGCAGCAGGCCCACGCGGTGGATCACGCGGGCGCCAAAGATGTCGAAGCGCTGGTGCGCCGCGTCGATCATGGCCTCGATGGACTTCTCGGTCATGCCGGGGTAGTGCTCGAGCTCCATGGTGCTCACGCTCTGGCCATCATTGCGGTCGCGCACCGTGCCGATGAAGCTGCAGACCGCGCCCACGCGCTTGTCCTGCAGGCGCAGGCGCGCGACCTCGGTGGACAGGTCGAAGTCCTCGGTCTGGATGCTGACGCGCTGACCCATCTCAACCGCCGGTGACGGGGGGAAAGAAGCCGACTTCGGCGCCCTCGGTGAGCGCGGCGGCCTCGTCGCTCATGGTCTGGTTGAGCGCCACGCGCACCGCCCGACCCGGCGCCAGCGCGTCGGCATAGGCACCCCCACGCGCCACCAGCTCGGCGCGCAGCGCGGCCAGCGTGGCGGCCTGGGTGTCCAGCGATTCGCTGCCGGTGGCCAGGGCCTCGCGGATGGAGGCGAAATAGCGCAGATGGACTTTCATGCGAGCAGGTCCGCAAAGGAAATGAAGGACACCGGGTCGCCGTGGGCGACGGTGGTGCCGGCGGGGTTGTCGACCAGGCCGTCGCCCCAGACCACCGAGGTGAGCACACCCGAACTCTGGTTGGGGAACAGGTCCAGCCCGCCCGCGGCGTTGCGGCGCACGCGCAGGAACTCGCGGCGCTTGTCGGCACGCGCCACGGTGAAGTGCGCGGGCAGCGTGGTGGCCGGTTGCAACGGCGGGATGCGGCCGACCGGCACGCCCTGCAGCTTGAGCAGGAAGGGCCGCACCAGCAACAGGAAGGTGACGAAACTGGAGACCGGGTTGCCCGGCAGGCCGATGAAGTGGCAGGGCTGGGCCGCGGCAGCGCCCGCACCGGCGTCGCGCCGCACGGTGCCGTAGGCAAACGGTTTGCCCGGCTTCATCGCGATCTGCCACAGGTCCAGGCTGCCGAGCTGCTGCACCGCCGGCTTGATGTGGTCTTCCTCGCCCACCGACACGCCGCCGCTGGTGAGGATCAGGTCGTGGTGGTCGGCGGCGGTCTTGAGCGCGGCCAGCGTGGCCTCTCGCCGGTCGGGCACGATGCCCAGGTCACTCACCTCGCAGCCCATGCGCTGCAGCAGCGTGCGCAGGAAAAAGCGGTTGGAGTTGTAGATGGCGCCGGGCTTCATGGCCTCGGGCGGCACCTCGCCGGGCATCACGAGTTCATCGCCGGTGGAGAACAGGGCCACGCGCGGGCGCGCCAGCACGGGCAGGTGCGCCAGGCCCAGGCTCGCGGCCAGGCCCAGGCTGGCGGGCGACAGACGCTCGCCCCGGGCCAGCACCACGGCGCCGCGGGTGACGTCTTCGCCCGCGCGCCGCACCCACTGGCCGGCCTCGGGCATGGCCTGGATGTGCACGGCGTGGATGTCGCCACCGACCTCGATGGTGTCTTCCTGCATCACCACCGCGTCGGCCCCGGCGGGCATGGGCGCGCCGGTGAAGATGCGCGCGCAGGTGCCGGGCGCGAGCGGCTCGGCCGCGTGGCCGGCGGCAATGCGCTGGCTCACCCGCAGCACCTGGCCTGGCCCGGTCACGTCGGCCGCGCGCAGCGCGTAGCCGTCCATGGACGAGTTGTCGTTCGGCGGCACCTGCAGCGCGGACACCAGGTCCTGCGCGAGCACACGGCGGTCGGCGTCGAAGGTGGCCACCGTCTCGACGGCGCCGAGCGGGCCGACACGACCGAGCAGGTCGGTCATGGCGTCGGCCAGCGACATCAGGGGCGCGCGGCCGGTGGGGGGATGGGGGGCATTCATGGCGTGCTCGGGTGGCGCTCGGCGCGGTAGGCAAAGCTTTCCGCATTGTCGAGCAACCACGCGGCCACGTCATCGGGCTGGTTCAAATCCAGCACGGGGCGCGGGGTGGGCTCGGGCAAAGCCATCGGGCTGTCGGTGGCGATGGCGACGATGCGCTCGTCCGACGGGAACCGCACCGGCTTGCCGCTGGCCTCGCGCCAGACCTCGATCTTGGGCAGGTCGCTTTCCTTGAAGCCTTCGACCAGCACCCAGTCCACCGCCGGGTGCAGCTCGGCCAGCAGGTCGTGCACCGAGTGCTCCACGCGCTCGCGCAACTCGCGCATGATCACCAGCCGCCTGGGCGAGGCGGCCAGCACCTCGAAGGCGCCGGCCTCGCGGTGGCGCCAGGTGTCTTTGCCGGGGTGGTCGATGTCGAAGCGGTGGTGCGCGTGCTTGATCACCGACACGCGCTGTCCGCGCAGCTGCAGCGCCGGAATCAGCTGCTCGACCAGCGTGGTCTTGCCGGAACCGGAATAGCCGGCGAACCCGACGACCTTCATGCGCGGGCGCAGTGTTCGGCGATGAAGGCCTGCACGGCGGCGGTGCTGGCGGGCATGACCTGCACGCGCTTGGGCAGGGCTTCAATGCCCTTGAACTGCGCCGGGCGGTCCGGCTGGCGGCCGAGCGCCTCGACGATGGTCTCGGCGAACTTGATCGGCAACGCGGTCTCCAGCACGATCATCGGCACGGCCGCGTCGCGGTGCCCGCGCGCCACTTTCACGCCATCGGCGGTGTGGGTGTCGATCATCACGCCGTGGCGCTGGAACACGTCGCGGATGGTGGCCAGGCGGTCTGCGTGCGTGCTCTTGCCGCTGCGAAAACCGTAGCGGCTGGCGGCATCGGCAAAGGCCGGATCGGCGCTGAGGTCGAAACGCCCGTCGCGCGCCAGGGCCTCGCCGAACAGGGATTTCACGCGCGCACCGTCGCGGCCCAGCAGGTCGAACACGAAGCGCTCGAAGTTGCTGGCCTTGGAGATGTCCATCGAGGGGCTGGAGGTCTCGTGCGTGTCGGCGCTCGCCCGCACGCGGTACACGCCGGTGCGGAAGAACTCGTCAAGCACGTCGTTCTCGTTGGTCGCGACCACCAGCCGGTCGACCGGCAGCCCCATCTGGCGCGCCACGTGGCCGGCGCAGACGTTGCCGAAGTTGCCGCTGGGCACGGCGAAGGAGACGCGCTCGCCCTCCTTCGTGGTGGCCTGGAAATAGCCCGCGAAGTAGTAGACCACCTGCGCCAGCAGCCGCGCCCAGTTGATCGAGTTGACCGTGCCGATCTTGTGGCTGCGCTTGAACGCCAGGTCGTTGCTGACGTTCTTGACGATGTCCTGGCAGTCGTCGAACACGCCTTCGATCGCGATGTTGTGGATGTTCTCGTCCATCAGGCTGAACATCTGCGCCTGCTGGAACGGGCTCATGCGGCCGTGCGGGCTGAGCATGAAGACGCGCACGCCCTTCTTGCCGCGCATGGCGTACTCGGCCGCGCTGCCGGTGTCGCCCGAGGTGGCGCCGAGGATGTTGAGCGCTTCGCCGCGGCGCGCCAGTTCGTACTCGAACAGGTTGCCCAGCAACTGCATGGCCATGTCCTTGAAGGCCAGCGTGGGGCCATTGGACAGGGCTTCCAGGTAGAAGCCGTCTTCCAGCTTCTTCAGCGGCACGATCTGCGGCGTGCCGTACACCGCCTCGGTGTAGGTCTTGTCGCACAGCGCGCGCAGGTCGGCGGCGGGGATGTCGTCGATGTAGAGCGAGAGCACCTCGAACGCGAGCGCCGCGTAACCACCCGCCGCACCCTGGTTGAACACCTGGCGCCAGCGCGCGAGCGTGGCGGCATCGACCTGGGGGTAGCGTTCGGGCAGGTACAGGCCGCCGTCGGGGGCCAGGCCCTCGAGCAGGATCTCGCAGAAGTGCTTGCGCGCCGGATCGCCGCGCGTGGACAGGTACAGCATCAGTTCAGCTCTTCCTTGCGGATGCGCACGATGGGCGCCAGCACGGTGGGCAGCTTCTGCAACTGCGCGAGCGCATCGTTCATGGTGCCCTCGCGGGTGTCGTGCGTGAGGATGATCAGGTCGGTGGATGTGCCGCCTTCACCGCTGACCTCGTCGGCCTCGCGCTGCAGCACCGCGTCGATGCTGATGCCGGCGTTGGCCAGCAAGCCGGTCACTTTGGCCAGCACGCCGGCCTCGTCGGCCACGCGCAGGCGCAGGTAGTAGCTGGTCACCACCTCGCTCATGGGCAGCACGCTCAGGTCGCTCATCGCATCGGGCTGGAAGGCCAGGTGCGGCACGCGGTGGTGGGGGTCGGCGGTGTGCAGGCGCGTGATGTCCACCAGGTCGGCGATCACGGCGCTGGCCGTGGGCTCGCTGCCCGCACCCTTGCCGTAGTACAGCGTGGTGCCCACGGCGTCGCCCTGCACCACCACCGCGTTCATCGCGCCTTCCACGTTGGCGATCAGCCGCTTGGCCGGCACCAGGCTCGGGTGCACGCGCAATTCGATGCCCTTGGTGGTGCGCTTGGTGATGCCCAGCAGCTTGATGCGGTAGCCGAGCTGCTCGGCGTACCTGATGTCGGTGGCGCCCAGCTGGGTGATGCCTTCCACGTAGGCCTTGTCGAACTGCACCGGGATGCCGAAGGCGATCGCGCTCATGAGCGTGACCTTGTGCGCCGCGTCCACGCCCTCGATGTCGAAGGTCGGGTCGGTCTCGGCGTAGCCCAGGCGCTGCGCTTCCTTGAGCACGACGGCAAAGTCCAGGCCCTTGTCGCGCATCTCGGAGAGGATGAAGTTGGTTGTGCCGTTGATGATGCCGGCGATCCACTGGATGCTGTTGGCCGTGAGGCCCTCGCGCAGCGCCTTGATGATGGGGATGCCGCCGGCCACGGCCGCTTCAAACGCCACCATCACGCCTTTGGCCGAAGCCGCGGCGAAGATCTCGGTGCCGTGCACCGCCAGCAGTGCCTTGTTGGCGGTGACCACGTGCTTGCCGGCTGCGATGGCTTCCATCACCAGTGCCCTGGCGATGCCGTAGCCGCCGATGAGCTCGATCACGATGTCGATGTCGGGATTCGCGATGACCGCGCGTGCGTCGTTCACCACCTTCACGTCCGGGCCCACGATGGACTGGGCGCGCGCGGTGTCGAGGTCGGCCACCATGGTGATCTCGATGCCACGGCCAGCGCGCCGGCGGATCTCTTCCTGGTTGCGCTGCAGCACGTTGAACGTGCCGCTGCCCACGGTGCCTATGCCCAGAAGGCCTACTTGGATCGGTTTCATGTCGGTCATGGTTGAGAGAGCGGGGAATCAGTTGCCGTGGCGTTTTCGCCAGGCTTCGAAGAACTTCGCCACGCGGCCGATGGCCTCGCGCAGGTCGTCTTCGTGCGGCAGGAACACGATGCGGAAATGCTGGTTGTCGGGGTAGTTGAAGCCGGAGCCCTGCACCAGCATCACACGCGTTTCCTGCAGCAGCTCGAGGAACATCTGCTGGTCATCCTCGATCGGATACAGCTTGGGGTCGAGCCTGGGGAACATGTAGAGCGCTGCCGACGGCTTGACGCAGCTCACACCCGGGATGGCGGTGATCAGCTCGTAGGCGAGGTCGCGCTGGCGGCGCAGCCGGCCGCCCTCGCCCACCAGATCGTTGATGCTCTGGTAGCCGCCGAGCGCGGTCTGGATCGCCCACTGGCCCGGCACGTTGGCGCACAGGCGCATGTTCGAGAGCATGTTCAGGCCCTCGATGTAGTCCTTGGCGGGCTTCTTGTCGCCCGAGACGATGAGCCAGCCCGCGCGGTAGCCGCACGAGCGGTAGCTCTTGGACAGCGAGTTGAAGGTCAGCGTGAGCACGTCGTCCGACAGGCTGGCGATGGCCGTGTGCTTGACGCCGTCGTACAGCACCTTGTCGTAGACCTCGTCGGCAAAGATCACCAGGCCGTGTTCGCGCGCGATCTCGACGATGGACTTGAGCAGCTCGTCGGAGTACAGCGCACCGGTCGGGTTGTTGGGGTTGATGACCACGATGCCCTTGGTGGCTGGCGTGATCTTGCGGCGGATGTCGTCGAGGTCGGGCATCCAGCCGTTGGACTCGTCGCACATGTAGTGCACCGGCGTGCCGCCCGACAGGCTGACCGCGGCTGTCCACAGCGGGTAGTCGGGTGCGGGCAGCAGCAGCTCGTCGCCATCGTCGAGCAGCGCATTCGTGGCCATCACGATCAGTTCACTCGCGCCATTGCCCAGGTAGATGTCGTCGAGCGTGACGCCCTTGATGCCCTGCTTCTGGGTCTCGTGCATCACCGCCTTGCGCGCCCCGAAGATGCCCTTGCTGTCCGAGTAACCCGCCGAGTTCGGCAGGTTGCGGATCATGTCCTGCTGGATTTCCTCGGGCGCATCGAATCCGAACACCGCGAGGTTGCCGATGTTCAGGCGGATGATCTTGTGGCCTTCGTCTTCCATCTTGCGCGCCGCGTCCATGATGGGTCCGCGGATGTCATAGCAGACGTTGGCAAGCTTGGCGGATTTCTGGATGGTCTTCAAAGTCGCTCCCAAGGGGGTCTGGGGTCATGTCGGACAGGGGCCCCGGCGTGTGGCACCGGGCGTTATATTCGGTCTCACCAGCAGGGAAAACCTGCAATTTGACCACAGTTCCCCAGCCCCTCCGGTTGCCCTTCGCCCCATGAAACTCCACGCCGACAAGCTGGACACGCAGTCCATCACCTCCTATGGCGAGGGGTGGATCGCGGTCAACGGCCAGCGCCACGCGGGCAGCCTGGTGCTGGCCTCCGGCGGGCAGCTGCTGCCGTGGGACTGCCAGCGGTTCGAGGACCTCACAGCGGCTCATTTCGAACGGCTCGTCGGCGTCATGGAGGAAGCACCCGAGCTGGTGGTGTTCGGCAGCGGCGCGCGCCTGCGCTTCGTGCGGCCGGCCCTGCTGCAGGGTCTGATGGCGCGCCGCATCGGGGTGGAGACCATGGGCACCGCCGCCGCCTGCCGCACCTACAACATCCTGGCCGGTGAAGGTCGCCGCGTGGTGGTGGCCCTGTTGATGGAAGCCTGAGGCGCCACCAGGCACCATGAAGCGGCTTGCCGCGGTGTCCGTGACGGAGTGCCGCAATCAGGGTAAAATAGCGGATTGTTTCCTGCCGCGTCTCCCTTGCATCCTGGATGCCAGGCATGCCGCGAAGCAGCCGGGAAGCCAACGCATCACCACCAACTTACGTCAGGGGTCCACGCAGTATGGCAGTCGTTGTCAACAAACCCATTCCCGAATTCGAATCGCTGGCCACCGGCGGGGTCAAGGTCAGCAACCAGACCCACCTCGGCCAGACCATCGTTCTGTACTTCTACCCCAAGGACAACACCCCGGGTTGCACCACGGAGGCGATGCAGTTCCGCGACAAGTACAAGGATTTCGTGAAGGCTGGCGCCCAGGTGTTCGGCGTCTCGCGCGACAACATGAAGTCGCACGACGATTTCAAGACCAAGCTGGAACTGCCCTTCGAGCTGATCGCCGACACCGAAGAGAAGATGTGCCACATGTTCGGTGTGGTCAAGAACAAGATCATGTACGGCAAGAAGGTCAAGGGCATCGAGCGCAGCACCTTCCTGATCGGCCCCGATGGGGTGCTCAAGCAGGAATGGCGCGGCCTGAAGGTGCCCGGTCACGTGGAAGACGTGCTCAAGGCAGTCAAGACCCTCAAGAAAGCCGCCTGATTCCCTGTGCGCCGACCGGTGGACACCCTGCGTTGATGCGCGGGTTCCAGGGTCACACGACTCGTGCATAATGAATTCATGACAACGGGAAGCTTCTCGGCCCCACCCCCTTTCGACATGCTTCGCAGCTCTCAAAGCCGCCCGGTCACCCCGGCGGCTTTTTGTTTTCCGGCCTCGCGCTGAACCCACAAGCACTCCATGCCACTGCCCCCCGCCCCTTCCAAACGCGCAGCCCTGCTAGCCCCCGACGCCTACTCCCTCCGAGCCGCTGAAGAGCCGCTGGACTTGCACCCTTCCCTGGAACCGTCTGCCCCCGCTGCCGTGGCGCCCGCCACCCAGCCAGCGCCGGTCGGCGGCCGACCCAACGGACGCGGGAGCCGCAAGGCCACCGCGCCCGAGCCGGCCGCTCGCGCCGAGGTGGCGCCCAAGGCCGTCCCTGCCGCACCGGCTCGTTTGCCCAGCCCACCCCCGGCCGTGCCCGAGGCCCGGCAAACCCGCGCAGACGTGCCGCTGGATGCCAACGCCAGGGTCTCCCCCGTGGCCAGCAACCGCCGGCGCAACGCGGGCAAGTCGGCGAGCAACGGCCCGGCGCGCCTGTTTGTGCTGGACACCAACGTGCTGCTGCACGACCCGATGAGCCTGTTCCGCTTCGAGGAACATGACATCTTCCTGCCGATGATCGTGCTCGAAGAGCTCGACGGCCACAAGAAGGGCATGACCGAGGTGGCTCGCAACGGCCGCCAGACCAGCCGCACGCTCGACGCCCTTGTGGCCCAGCAGGGCGGCGACATGACCAAGGGCCTCAAGCTCTCGGCCACGGGCCACCAGTCGGCGCGCGGCCTGCTGTTCTTCCAGACCGAGCCGCTGGACAACGTCCTGCCCGCCAGCCTGCCCCAGGGCAAGGCCGACAACCAGATCCTGGGCGTGGTGCACGCCTTGCGCGATCGCCATCCGCAGCGCGAGGTGATCCTGGTGTCGAAAGACATCAACATGCGGGTCAAGGCGCGCGCGCTGGGCCTGGCCGCTGAGGACTACCAGAACGACAAGACGCTGGACGATGGCGAACTGCTCTACGCCGGCGCGCTGGCGCTGCCGCAGGACTTCTGGACCCGCCAGAGCAAGACCATCGAGAGCTGGCAGAGCGGCAGCCACACCTTCTACCGCGTCAGCGGCCCGTCGGTGGGGCAGTTCTACATCAACCAGTTCGTCTACTTCGAAGCGCCCGGCGAGCCCTCGCTCTACGCCCGCGTGACCGAGATCCGCGACAAGACCGCGGTGCTCAAGACGCTCAAGGACTACACCCACCTGAAGAACGCGGTGTGGGGCGTGACCAGCCGCAACCGCGAACAGAACTTCGCGCTCAACCTGCTGATGGACCCGGAGATCGACTTCGTGACGCTCGCCGGCACGGCGGGCACCGGCAAGACGCTGATGGCCCTGGCCAGCGG
>QZKF01000084.1 GCA_003599455.1 Comamonadaceae bacterium | reverse complement strand
TTCCAGCCGGGGCTGCGCGCCGGGCTCCAGCCGCAGCACCGAGGCCTGCAGCGCATAGGCGATCGCGCGCTGCTGCGGCCGCGTGGTGAAGACCTCGCCGGGCTGCAGCACCACGTCGCGCTGCTCGTGGTCCAGCGTGATCCAGACACTGCCCTCGCGGCAGACCAGGCGCAGCGCGCCCTGGGGAATGACCTGCAGCGCCTTGTGGGGCATGTTGAGGTCGACGGTCAAGGTATCGGTTTTCATGGAACATTCCTTTCACATCAGGGATGTGCATGACTGTAGTGAGCCGTCCTATACTGCGCAAACGATGTTTTTGAATGCTTCGCATGCCATTTGAGAATGTGAAAACCCTTCCCCCGCCGGTGCCGCGCTCGCAGATGCTGCGGCTGGACCTGCTGCCCTGCTTCGACGTCGCCGCGCGCACGCTGAGCTTCACCCTGGCCGCTCAGGAACTCAGTCTCACGCAGTCGGCGGTGAGCCGGCAGATCCAGTTGCTCGAGGAGAGCCTGGGAGTGGTGCTGTTCGAGCGCGGGCACCGCTCGCTCACGCTCACCGAGGCCGGCGAGGTGATGCAGCGCGCCACGCGCGACGCGCTGGAGCGCCTGCGCGACGCCTCGGCGCGCGTGCGGCCCGGCCCCGGCCTGCGCCAGGTCGCCATGACCTGCACACACGGCTTCGCCTCCTTGTGGCTCATCCCGCGGCTCGCGCGCTTCACCGCCAGCCACCCGCAGGTGGACGTGCGCATCTCGGCCTCGATGGAGATCATGGACCTGGAGCGCCAGCGGCTCGACGTGGCGGTGCGCTTCGTGCCGTCCAGCGTCGGGCGCGGCCAGGCGCTGTTCGAGGAAACCGTGCAACCCCTGTGCGCACCCGCGCTGCTGCGCGACAAGGCGGCGCCGCTGCGCCAGCCGGCTGATCTGGCCCGGCACACACTCCTCACCGTGGAGAAGCCCGCGGGCTTTGCCCTCACCTCGGACTGGGACCCCTGGTTCCAGGTGATGGGCCTGCAGGACATGCGCATGAAGAACACCATGCATTTCACCCAGTACGCCGACGCGGTGGCCGCCGCCGTGGCCGGGCAAGGCGTGGTGATCGGCCGGCTGCCGCTGCTGCAGTCGCTGGTGAACGAGAAGAAACTGGTGGCGCCGTTTCGCAGCGGCGCGGCGGCCACGCGCCGGGGTTATTACCTCGAAGTGGCGGCCCACGCCGACCACAACGCCGACGCGCAGGACTTCGCGCGCTGGCTGCGCGCCGAGGCCGAGCGGCCCTGAGCGCGTGTGAGAATCCGCGCATGAAAACCGCCCAGATCGAAGCCTTCTTCGCCACGCTCAAGGCCGCCAACCCCAGCCCGCAGACCGAGCTCGAATACACCAGCGTGTTCGAGCTGCTGACCGCCGTGCTGCTGTCGGCGCAGGCCACCGACGTGGGCGTGAACAAGGCCACGCGCAAACTCTTCCCGGTGGCGAACACACCGCAGGCCATCCTCGACCTCGGGCTCGACGGGCTGGAAAGTTACATCAAGACCATCGGCCTGTACCGCAGCAAGGCGAAGCACCTGATGCAGACCTGCCGCATGCTGGTGGAGCAGCACGGCGGCGAAGTGCCCGGCACGCGCGAAGCGCTCGAAGCCCTGCCCGGCGTGGGCCGCAAGACCGCCAACGTGGTGCTCAACGTCGCCTTCGGCGAACCCACAATGGCGGTGGACACCCACATCTTCCGCGTGAGCAACCGCACCGGCCTGGCCCCGGGCAAGACGCCGCTGGCGGTGGAGCAACAGCTGATGAAGCGCGTGCCACCCGCCTACGCGGTGGACTCACACCACTGGCTGATCCTGCACGGGCGTTATGTGTGCCAGGCGCGCAAGCCGCTGTGCCCGAAATGTGCGGTGGCTGCGTATTGCGACTTCAGGGACAAGACTCCCGCTTGAACGAATGCGCCGCTCGGGCGGAGCCTGTCGAAGCCCCGCCACACCTGTTCCGTTGAGTCACGTTTTCAGGGGTCAACGGATCGAGAACCGCAAAGCGGTCCTCAACGCTCACTGGCCATTGCATCCAGCGGGCTGACCGTGCCACCCGCCGCAACCTTGAGAACGTGCGTGTAGATCATGGTCGTCGAAACATCCGAATGCCCCAGCAACTCCTGCACCGTGCGGATATCGGTGCCCGCCTGCAGCAGGTGCGTGGCAAACGAATGGCGCAGGGTGTGGACGGACACCGGCTTGCAGAAGCCCGCCTGCGCCGCTGCCTTCTTGATGGCGCGCTGAAGGCGCTCCTCATACAAGTGATGTCGCCGCTCCACCCCCGAGCGCGGGTCCACCGACAGCGTGGGCGACGAGAACACCCAGAACCAGCCCCAGGTGTGCCCCACCTTCGGATACTTCTTCTCCAGAGCGTGCGGCGTTTCAACGCCACCGCGCTGGGCCTTCGCGTCGGTGTCCCACACAGCTCGCGCGTGCAGCAACTGCACCTTCAGGGCCGGCGCCAGCGACTGCGGCAGCATCGCCACCCGATCCTTGCCGCCCTTGCCGTCGCGCACCACGATCACCTGGCGGTCGAAATCCACGTCCTTGATGCGCAGCCGCAAACCCTCCATCAACCGCATGCCCGAGCCATAGAGTAGCTTCGCCAACAATGCTATCTCTCCATCCAGAAAGCCGAACAGAGTGGCAACTTCCGCCCGCGTCAGCACGCTCGGAATCCGCCGCTTCTGCGGCGGGCGGTTCAGGCCGTTGAGCCAGGGGAGATCGACTGCCAGTACCTCTCGATAGAGGAACAACAACGCGCTGAGCGCCTGGTTATGGGTGGACGGTGACACCTGACGCTCGTTGGCCAGCATGTTGAGAAACGCCTCCACCTCCGCAGCACCCATGTCGCGCGGGTGCTGCATCACCCCTCCACGGCCATGCCAGCGAATGAAAAAGCGGACCCAATACAGGTAGGCCTTTTCCGTCTGAAGGCTATAGTGCAGATAGCGAATGCGCTCCCGAAGCTGATCCAGGAGGCGGGTCGATACAAAAGAGGGGCTGCCGGGTTTCATGACTGCTTTATACCTGTACGAAAAAACAGGTGCAAGCGTGCAAGCCCTTGATCTATCAACGTTTCAGGGTGGAAGACGTGACCAGAATATCCCGCACCGTCCAGCTTATCCCGCAGGCTCTGCGGGATACATTACGTTAGGCGTCACTAAGCACCACATGCGCGATCCCCACCGAATCCATGAAGTGCTCGCCGCTCTGAAGCGGATCTGGGAACTCGAACCTGATCTCCGCCTCGGACAACTCGTCGTAAATGCTGCGAGGCCTGCAGAGCCTTGCCCAGAGATCTTTCACCTCGAAGACGACAAGTTGCTTGAGGGCCTACTCCGATATGAACACGCAAGGCATGGGGCCGGGAATGCGAGTTGAGCCGGTCGAAATCTACTCAGATGCCTCCAACGCGGCAGTATTAAGGCACCCCCAGCGCAACTATCCCGGAGTACTGGTCCAGGGAGATACGCTCAATGGACTATGCGGTTCACTGGGCAGGATCATCGAACAGAGCAAGGCTACCGCCAGCGAGGAGACTCTGCTTGAGATGCAAGATGTTCACGAGCACCTTTGCACCCTGCTCTCGCACTATCGAAAAGTCCTGCAAGAACATGGCATGTCGCTACCGTTCGTCGCAGCACAGTGACGCCTAACCCCTCGTTCAACCGGACCCGCTACGGCAAGCGCCGTAAGCCCGGCCTGAGGCACATGGGGCATCATCTCAGTCCGGGCTTACGGCGCTCGCCTCCGCGGGCCGGTTAACTCGAACGTTAGGTTTCACAGATGCCAGAAGCCGCTCTCGTTCCGCAGTTTCTCAAGACCGTCGCTATCGAGGAGGGCTTTCAGGTGAAAGACAGCCTCTACGGTTCAATCCATCTGGGCTGCGAGTCTCCTATCGAGCAGTCCTGCGGAGCCGTCTACGGAATCTGGGCGAAGGCCTCAGCGCCTCTGCGGAGCAACCTGACGGCACTGCCTGGCCATCCCGATTGGTATCCCGTCTATTGGGGCAAAGACATTGCACCGGTGAGTCGCCTAAAGGCCCACGTGCAAGGTCACCAGAACGGAAACATCAATCTTCCTTCTATCGCCGAACTGTCGGGATTGCCACTGGTGTTCGGTGCACTACTAGTCTCGCGCTATCGGCAGTTCGAGCAGCTACTTCATGAGAAGTACCCACCATTTCGTGGCACTCCACTTGGTGGCCGCAGCCCTTCTGTAGTAAAGGTGCGCGGTGAAACCTAACCCTTCGCTCGAGGCGGACCTCCACCTGCATGGCACTTGGCCTGCGAGGCTCCGCTGTCTATCATCCGCCTCGCAGGCCAAGCGCCATCCCGGTTCCGGCCCGCTCAGCTCAAACGTTAGGCCTCACAAGCCACTCGGCTCCATCTCAGTTGCTCATCTCGATCTGCGGCTGAAACACTCCTTGCCATGAACCATCTGCGCGAACTCGACTGGAAGTTGCTGTTCTTCGCCTTTCTCGGTTGCTACCTGATCCCTTGGCTTGTGGTCGGCACGCTGGTCTCGGCAATCATTCCCGCCGACGGCACGGCTATCTCCGGATGGAAGCAAGTTGTCCTCAACTCGTACCTCGCGGTGTACTTCGTAGCCATGCCGCTTGCTGCGGGCTACTTCACGGCGCGCTTCTCCAAGAACCGCCCGCAGCTGCATGTCCTGTTGGTTGTCTTGCTCGGCACGGTCGCTGTCATGTTTGTCACGAGCAACTCGCTGAGTGTCCAGGCAGTGCTGTTCGCAGCGTCGCTGGCGGTGGCATCCCTTGGCGCCTTTGTAGTGCTGCGCAAGGTCCCGAGGTGAGGCCTAACCCTTTGCTCGAGCGGACCTCCACCGGCAAGCCGCTTGGCCCGCGAACCGGCCAGTGTCATCATCCGTCTCGCGGGCCAAGCGCCTTCCCGGCGAGGTCCGCTCAGCTCAAACGTTAGGCCGTACCAGATGAAGGTCGTCGTCCAGAACGGTGCAAAACATTGCCTCAGTCGCAAGGATGCGGAGAGCATGGTCCGCCTTTTCCCAAGCTCCTGGAGCTCAATCGTTACTCAAGTCATGCTCGCTGCCGGCGACTCTCTGACCACGTCGTTCCATCGAAAGGAGCGCGTGATTTGTCTCTACTCTCCCCCGTCGCCACCGGCGGAACGAGACAAGGCGAAAGCCGCCTCAGTCCTGGTTCGTTCAATCGCGACAGCCGTTGGCGCAGAAGTCTCTCCGGAGCTTGAGCTAGCTTGCGTAAAAGCGGTCGGTGCTGGTCCGGCCTAACCAATCATTCAAGCCGACGCCTTTCGGCGCGACTTAACTCAAGGCGTTGAACGTCCGCCTCGGAAAACTCCACCGGCGGCTCTTGGCCGACCTACGACATCGTAGCCAACGCTGAATCAAATTTGACTTACAAGTTGTTGGCTCAACTCGCGTTTGCGCACGGGCTTTCCGTCCAGGTAGTGGCCTGTTCGTAGTTGTCGCCTTCGACAGGCTCAGCCCGAACGGAGGGAGGTAGCTCAGGCAAACAACGCGGGCTCAGATCGCCACCTTCGTCCAGCCACCCGGCTCGGGCGCATCCTTCGGCCACTCGGCCGCATCCTGGATGTACACACCCCCACTGGCCACGATGTGCTGCACCGCGCGGATCACGCCGGCATGCGTCACCCACACCACGTCGGTGCTGGTCGCGGGGCGCAGCTCGCCCAGCGCGGCGGCCACGCGGTAGAGCAGCATCTGCGTGCTCTCGGCGCCGCCGAAGCGGTGGTGCGCGAAGTCGGCCATCCACTCGTCGAAAGCGTTGCGCGGCACCGCGTCCCAGCGCTGGAGTTCCCAGGCGCCGAAGTCCATTTCGTTCAGGCGCGTGTCGATGCGCGCGGCGCCCAGCTCGGGTCGCTCGGCCTGCAAGGCACTCACCATCTGCTGCGCGCGCAGCAGACCCGACACCCACACCGGCGTGCCCGGTGGTGGCAGCGGGGCGAAGGCCTTCGCGGCCTCGCGCGTGAGTGCGGCATCGGCCGGCACGTCGCTCGCGCCGTAGCACAGGCCCGCAGGAAGCGTCACCGCCGCGTGGCGCAGCAGCCAGAGCTTCATGCGATGGACAGGGCCAGGCCCAGGTAGAACAGCACTTCGCTCACCTGCTGCGTGGCGCCCAGGCCGTCGCCGGTGAAGCCCTGCAGCCGGCGCCGCAGCAGGCGCCACATCCAGGCCAGGCCGATCAATGAGCCGAGCGCGGCCTGCGCCCACGGCGCCGTAGGAAGCAGCCACACCACCAGCGCCATGGCCAGCGCCCACCACAGCAGGCCCGCGGCCAGGCCGGCGTTGCCGATGCTCTCGGCCAGTGGCTTGCTTTTCGATTGCGGTGTGTCGCCCACATGCGGCAGCGTGCGGATGATGAGCAGCGGCACGGTGCGCGAGGTGACGTGCGCCGCGAACAGCGCCAGCACCGCGAGCCAGGCACCCGCTTGCGCCAGCAGCGCCAGCAGCGCCACCTTGCCCAGCAGCGCGAGCACCAGCGCAATGGCGCCGTAGCTGCCGATGCGCGAGTCCTTCATGATCTCCAGCGCACGCGCGCGCTCCGCGCTGCCGCCCAGCCCGTCGGCCAGGTCGGCCAGACCGTCTTCGTGAAAGGCGCCGGTGAGCAGCACGCCGAACACTGTGCTCGCGATCGCCGCCACCCAGGGCGTGGCGAGCACCGCCGGCAAGACCAGCAACAGGCCCCACAAAGCCGCTGCCGTGAGCCCGCCCACGATCCAGCCCACCCCGGGGAAGTGCGCCGCGCTCGCGCGCAGCATGGCCGGGCTGAAGCCCACCCAGTCGGCCAGCCGCCCCGTCACCGGGATGCGGGTGAAGAACTGCAGGGCCAGCAGGAAATGGCGGGCGAATTGCGTCATGCGCGCGCGGGGGCCACCTCGTCGCTGCGCGACACACCGGCCGCCTCGAAGCTCGCCATCTCGCGCAGCAGCGCGCACGCGCTCACCAGCAGCGGCCAGGCCAGCGCCGCGCCCGAGCCTTCGCCCAGGCGCAGGCCCAGGTCCAGCAGCGGCTCGGCCTTGAGGTGGGCGAGCATGAGCGCGTGGCCGCGCTCGCCGGAGCGGTGCGCGAACACGCAGCGCTGCAACACCTGCGGCTGCAGGTGCGTCGCCACCAGCACGGCCGAGGTGGCGATGAAACCATCCACCACGATCACGCGCCGCTCTTCGGCGGCCTGCAGCACCGCGCCGACCAGCGTGGCGATCTCGAAACCGCCGAAGGCCGCGAGCGCGTCCAGCGGGGCCTTCGCATCGACATGGCGCGCCAGCACCTCGCGCAGGATGCCGATCTTGCGTTGCACCGCCGGCGCATCGAGCCCGGTGCCGGCGCCGGTGACCTCGGCCACGTCCAGCCCGGCCAGACGCGCGAGCAGCAGGGACGCGGCCGAGGTGTTGCCAATGCCCATCTCGCCGAGCAGCAGCGCATTGCCCGGCAGGCCCTGCAACACCTCGCGGCCGTTGGCGATGGCCTGCGCGCACTGCGCCGCGCCCATGGCCGGGCCTTCGAGCGCGTCGGCCGTGCCGTGCGCGATCTTCTTGATGATCAAGCCATCGCGTTCGGCGAAGTCGTGCTTCACGCCGCAGTCCACCACCGTGAGGCCGATGCCGTGCTGGCGCGCGAGCACGCTCACCGCCGCGCCACCGGCCAGGAAGTTCTCCACCATCTGCCAGGTCACGTCGCTCGGGTAGGCCGAGACGCCGCGCGCGGCCAGGCCGTGGTCGCCCGCGCACACCAGCATCTGCGGCGCCTGCAACACGGGCTGCGCCGTGCCGAGGATGAGGGCTATGCGCTGCGCCAGGGCCTCGATGCGGCCGAGCGAGCCCAGCGGCTTGGTCTTGTTGTCCAGCGCGCGCTGCAGGGTTTGTGCGAGTTCGGGCTGGGTGATGTCGGGGATGTTCGTGTTCATGGTGCGATGAGTTGGTCGAGCACGCCGGGCTCGAAATGGGTGGTGATGAAATCGGCCAGGCCGTTGAACACGGTCTCCAGCGTGGGGGCGGTGGCGCCAAACAGCGCGTGCAGCACGCGCGGGTCTTCGAACAGGCCGTGCAGGTAGACGCCGAGCACGTTGCCCTGCGCGTTCTGCCAGCCCAGGCCGCCGGGCAGCACCTCGCGCGCCACGTCGCCGCCGGCGGCCATGGCCGGGTGCTGCGCGGTCTGGCCGTGGTGGATCTCGTAGCCGGCGGCGGCCACGCCTGAGAGCGCGGCCCACGCGCCGTGCAGGGCGCCGAACGCGGTGTGCGTGTGGCGCACGGTTTTCTGCGGGTCGAACTGCGTCACCAGCGGCAGCAGGCCCAGGCCGGGGGCGTTGCCCAAATCCATGGGCTCTATGCCGTGCGTGTCGATCAGCGCCTCGCCCAGCATCTGCAGCCCGCCGCACACGCCCAGCACCGCCCCGCCCTGTGCGGCGTGCGTGGCAATCGCGCGGTCCAGCCCCTGCGCGCGCAGCCAGGCCAGGTCGGCCGCCGTGGCCTTGCTGCCGGGCAGCACCAGCCAGTCGGCACCGGCGCAATCGGCGGGGCTGCGCGCCCAGACCAGGCGCACGCCGGGCACGTTCTTGAGCGGCTGGAATTCGTCGAGGTTGCTGATGTGCGGGTACGCGATGACGGCCACCGTCCTGCTCACGACACCCGCAGCGCGCGTCTTGTCGTCGAACACACCGTCTTCTTCCGGCAGGCCGTGTTGCCACCACATCGGCAGCGTGGCCACGGTGGGCACGCCGGTCAGGTCCTGCAGCATCCGCGGCGCGGGCGCGAGCAGGCTGGCGTCGCCGCGGAACTTGTTGAGCACGAAGCCGTGGATCAGCGCGCGCTCCTCGGCGGGCAACAGGGCCCAGGTGCCGTAGAGGTGGGCGAAGGCGCCGCCGCGGTCGATGTCGCTCACCAGCAGGCAGTGCGCCCGCGCGTGCAGCGCCACGCGCATGTTCACGATGTCGCTGGCGTGCAGGTTGATCTCGGCCGGCGAGCCCGCGCCCTCGATCACCACCACGTCGTTCTCGTCCATCAGGGCGTCGAGCGCGGCGGCGATCTGCGGCCACACGTGCAGGCTGCGGCCGCGCCACGGCATGCTGGACAAGGCCTCATTCACCTGCCCCATCAGAACCACCTGGCTGCGCGTGTCGGCCTCGGGTTTGAGCAGCAGCGGGTTCATGCGCACCTCGGGCTCGGCCTGTGCCGCGAGCGCCTGGAAATACTGCGCCGATCCGATCTCGCCCCCGTCCACCACGCGCGCGTTGTTGCTCATGTTCTGCGCCTTGAACGGCGCCACCTTCAAGCCTTGCCGCGCGTAGTGCCGGCACAGCGCGGTGGTGAGCCAGCTCTTGCCGGCGCCGCTGGTCGTGCCCAGCACCATCACGCAGCGCGCGCTCATTCGAACACCTCCGCGCGGCGCAGCGCCGCGGCCAGGGCCGACTGCGCCTCGGGCGGCAACACGCCCAGGCGCCAGTGGCCCGGCAGGCCGAAGGACGTGGTGTCGCGCAGCTTGATGCCGGCCGCGCGCAGGGCCGGCGTGTCGAGCGGACGCGGTGGCGCGGCGCAGAAGTAGTGGGCGTCGCCGGGCAACACGGTCCAGTCGAGCCCGGCCAGCAGCTCGCGCTGGCCCGTGCGCCAGTCGCGCAGGCGCTCCAGGCTCCGCGCCAGCCAGTCCTGCGCGCTGGGCGACACCCAGGCATCGAGCAGCGCCACGGCGTGCGCGCCCAGCGGCCACGAGGGCGCCAGCTGGTCCAGCGCGCGCGCCTCGGCCACGGCGCGCTCGGGGGCAATGGCGTAGGCGCCGCGCACCCCCGTGAGTCCCATGGCCTTGTTGGGCGTCCAGAGTTGCCACACCTGCTGCAGCGCCGCCGGCTCCAGGCTGCAGCGGCCGTTCAGGCGCAGCGGTTCGTAGGCGCGGTCGAGCACCACCTGCGCGCCCGAGGCGACCACGCGCCGCGCAAACGGCTCGGCCTCGCCCAGCGGGCTGGAGGGCTCGCACAACCAGGCGAGGTGGGCGCGCGCCGGGTCGTGCACGCGCTCGAACTTCCAGGCCTGCGCGGCGTGGGCGTAGTCGCCGTAGGCCAACGCCGGCAGCCAGACGCGCTGGCCGCCCTCGCGCGCCACCCAGGCGGTGAATCGGCCGATGAACTCGCTCGCGCTGCCGGCCAGCACGATGCGCGCGGTGTCCACCGCGTGAAAGGCCGCGAGCGATTCGCGCAGGGCCGCGTACGCGGGGTCGGGGTAGTGGCGCGCGTCGGCCTGCTGCACGGCCTTGAGTGCGCTCGGGCACGGGCCGACGGCGTTGGCGTTGGTGGAGAAATCCCAGCGGGGCACGCCCAGGGCATCGGGCCCGCCGTGTGGTGTGGTCGTCATGGTGTGGACCTCCAGGCCAGCGCGGCCCCCAGCAGCGCGGCAAGGCCGAGCAAGGCCACCACGCGGCCGGCGAGCCGCAGCGCCTGCGTGGTGTCGGCCGCCTGCGGGCATCGTCCCGCGCCATGCAGTTCGTACACGCCGGGCTTGCCCAGCCGCACGTCGAGCGCCAGCGCCATGGCCGCCATGGGCCAGCCGCTGTTGGGCGACGGGGTGCGCCGCGCCTGCGCCGGCAATGTGCCCAGGCCGCGCGCGGCACCGAGCAGGCCCAGCAAAGCGCCGGTGAGGCGCGCGGGCAGCCACGACAGCACGTCGTCGGCCCGCGCGGCCCACTTGCCGGCCCAGGTCCAGTCGCGGCCGCCGCGCTCGCCCCGGTAGCCCCACATGGCGTCGGCCGTGTTGGCAAAGCGGTAGAGCGCGGCGCCCGGCAGGCCGGCGATGGCGAACCAGAACAGCGGCGCGACCACCGAGTCGTTGAGGTTTTCGGCGAGCGACTCGATGGCGCTCTCGCGCACCTGCGCGGCGTCGAGCGCGCTCACGTCGCGGCTCACCAGCATGGCCAGGCGCTCGCGCCCGGCCGCCAGCGACTCACCCAGCGCCGTTTCCACCGCGCGCACCTCGTCGCGCAGCATGCGCCAGGCCAGCAGGGGTTTGAGCAGCACACCCAGCACCAGTGCCTGCAGCCACCACGTCCAGGTGGCCATCGCACCCACCAGCACGGCAGCCAGCGCCACCACGCAGGCCGCGCCGAGGCACCAGGCCACCGCACCGGGCACGAAGGCGCGCGCGGACGGCGCGGCGTGCGCATCGGCCAGTGGCGCGATGCGGCGGCCCATGAACGACAGGTAGCGCCCCATGCCCACCACCGGGTGCCAGCGCGCGGGCGGCTCGCCCCAGCAGAGGTCGACGAGCAGGGCCACCACGATGGCCGCTGCCCACACCGCCCAGGGCCACAGCAGCGGGAACTCGGCCACGGCGTTCAGGCCTCGACCGGTGCGTCTGCCGCATCGGTACGGGTCACATGCAGGGTGCGGGCGGCGCTGCGCAGCGCGCGCAACAGCGTGTCCACGTCCTCGGGCTGGTGCGCGGCCGACAGCGCAATGCGCAGCCGCGCCGTGCCCGCCGGCACGGTGGGCGGTCGGATCGCGGGCACCCACAGGCCCTGCTCGCGCAGGGCCGCCATGACGGCCAGCGCGGCGGCGTTGTCACCGATCACCAGGGGCTGGATCGCGGTGCTTGACGCCATCAGGCGCCAGCCAGCCGCGTCGAGCGCGGCATCGGCCCCCGGCGCCAGGCCGGCGCGCAGCTGTGCGATGCGTGCGCTCAGCTGCTGCCGGCGGTGCTCGCCATCGGCTCCCAGCACGCAGCGCAAACCCGCCCGCACGGCCTCGGCCAGCAGGGCCGGCGCGGCGGTGGCGTAGGTGTAGCTGCGGGTTTTCTGCAGCAGCCATTCCACAAGCCGATCGGGCCCGGCCACGAAAGCGCCGGCCACGCCCAGGGCCTTGCCCAGCGTGGCCATGTAGAGCACGCGCGACGAGGCGCCAGCGCCGGTGAGGCCGGCGGCGGCCAGCGCGCCGCGGCCTTGCGGCCCGAGCACGCCGAAGCCGTGCGCGTCGTCCAGCATCAGCAGCGCGTCGTGCCGCTCGCACAGCGCGTGCAGGCCCGCGATGTCGGCCACGTCGCCGTCCATGCTGAACACGGCGTCGCTGATCACCAGCTTGCGGCGCGCCGGGCTGGCCGCGAGCAGCGCGTCGAGCTGCTGCAGGTCGGCGTGGCGGTAGCGGTGCACGGTGGCTCTGGACAGGCGCGCGCCATCGATCAGGCAGGCGTGGTTCAGCGCGTCGGAAAACAGCGCGTCGCCCTCGCCCACCAGCGCCGGCACCGCGCTGGCGTTGGTGGCGTAGCCGGCATAGAAATACAGCGCGCGCGGCAGGCCCACGGCCTCGGCCAGTTCGCGCTCGAGCGCGGCGTTGGCCACGCTGTGGCCGCTGACCATGGGCGACGCGCCGGCCCCCACGCCGTAGCGGTCCACGGCGGCGTGCACCGCCTCGCGCAGCTGGGGCGCCTGCGACAGGCCGAGGTAGTCGTTGCTGCAGAAGGCCAGCAGGGACTCGCCATCGACCGTGAGCCGCGCGCCCTGCGCCGGCGCCACCTCCCGGCGGCGGCGGCGCAGCGCTTGGGCGTCCAGCGCGGCCAGGCGGTCGTCGAATTCATTCAACCAGCTCATCCAGCCTCCTTGCTTGCCACGCAATGGGCAGGTTCAGCGCGATCTGGCGCGCATCCGGTGTCCCGGCGCAATGGGGCACGGTGCCCAGCCAGGGCGCGGGCAACCAGCGGCGCAGGGTGTCGATGTTCTCGTCGCGGCAGGCCATGTCGGGGTCGATGGCATTGGCCACCCAGCCCGCCAGCGGCAGGCCATCGGCGCGGATCGCCTCGGCCGTGAGCAGGGCGTGGTTCAGGCAACCCAGGCGCAGGCCGACCACCAGCACCACGGGCGCGCCGATGGCCTTCGCGAGATCGGCCAGGGTCTCGTGGTCGTTGACCGGCACGCGCCAGCCGCCGGCCCCTTCGACCACCACCACGTCGGCGCGCTCTTTCAGCGCGCGGTGCGCGGCCAGCAACTCGGCCACGCTCACGGATCGCCCGGCCCGCTGGGCCGCGAGGTGCGGCGCCAGGGGGTCGGGCAGGGCCACCGGGTTTTCGAGTTCGGGGGACACGGCCACGCTGGAGGCCGCGCGCAGGGCGAGCACGTCTTCACTGACCCACTGGCCCTGGTGATCGATCAGCCCGGCCGCCACCGGCTTCATGCCGACCACGCGCCGGTGGTGGCGCGCCAGCGTGTGCAGCAGGGCCGCGCTCACCAGCGTCTTGCCCACCCCGGTGTCGGTGCCGGTGACGAAGCAGCCGTCAAACGCCATCGCACATCCCTTCCAGCGCCAGCGCGCTGGAGGGCTCTTCTTCTGCCAGCGTGGCCTGTAGCGCGGCGAGCGCGCCCTGCGCCAGAAAGGCGCCCTCGGCTTCGTCGATGACGTACGGCGGCATGGCGTACAGCGTGTGGCCGATGGGCCGCAGCAGCAGGCCCTGACTGAGCGCATGACGCGCATAGCGGCGGGCGAAGTCGGGCAGGCTGCTGACCACGTCCCACGCGAAGATCATTCCCTGGCGGCGCGCGTGGCGCACACGCGGGTGATTGGAGAGCGGTGCGAACTGTGCGGCGAGCCGGTGGCCGGTGTGCACGTTGTGGCGCAGCGCATCGGTCTGCCCGAACAGGTCCAGCGTGGCCAGCGCCGCGCGGCAGGCCAGCGGGTTGCCGGTGTAGCTGTGCGAGTGCAGGAAGCCGCGTGCGACCTGGTCGTCGTAGAAGGCGGCATACACCTCGTCGGTGGTGAGCACCACCGACAGCGGCAGCGTGCCGCCGGTCAGCCCCTTGGAGAGGCACAGGAAGTCGGGCCGGATGCCGGCCTGTTCGTGCGCGAACAGCGTGCCGGTGCGGCCGAAGCCCACCGCGATCTCGTCCAGTACCAGGTGCACCTGATAGCGGTCGCACAGCTCGCGCGCACGCTGGACGTACACGGGGTCGTGCATGGCCATGCCGGCGGCGCACTGCACCAGCGGCTCGACGATGAGGGCGGCCGTGTCCGCGTGGTGTTCGGCCAGCCAGTCGGCCAGCGCCCCCGCAGCGCGCTCGGCCACGTCGGCGGCGGACTCACCCGGCCCCGCAGAACGCGCGTCGGGGCTGGGCACGGTGGCGCCCAGGCGCACCAGCGGCGCATAGGCCTCGCGAAAGAGCGCGATGTCGGTCACGGCCAGCGCCCCCACCGTCTCGCCGTGGTAGCCACCGGCCACGCCGACGAAACGGTTCTTGCGCGCGCGCCCTGCGTTGCGCCAGTGGTGCGCGCTCATCTTGAGCGCGATCTCGGTGGCGCTGGCGCCGTCGCTGCCATAGAAGGCGTGGCCCAGGCCAGTGAGCGCGGACAGCCGCTCCGACAGCTCCACCACCGGCGCGTGGGTGAAGCCGGCGAGCATCACGTGGTCCAGCGTGTTGAGCTGGTCGATCAGCGCGGCGCGGATGGCGGGGTGGTTGTGCCCGAACAGGTTGACCCACCAGGAGCTGATCGCATCGAGGTAACGCCGGCCCTCATGGTCGTGCAGCCAAACGCCATCGGCGCGCGCGACGGGAATCAGCGGCAAGGCCGCGCCATCGGGCGCATGCAGCTTCATCTGCGTGCACGGGTGCCAGACCGCCGCGAGGCTGCGCTGGCGCCAGGCTTCGTTGACCGACATGGCGTCGGCCTCAGGCGCGGCGCGCCTGCATGCCCAGCCGGGCCAGCATGTCCATGTCGGCCGCCACGTCGGGGTTGCCGGTGGTGAGCAGCTTCTCGCCGTAGAAGATGGAGTTGGCGCCGCCCAGGAAACACAGGGCCTGCACCGCCTCGCTCATCTGCTGGCGCCCGGCCGACAGGCGCACGCGGGCGCGCGGCATGGTGATGCGCGCCACCGCGATGGTGCGCACAAATTCCAGCGGGTCCAGGTCGGGCTGGTCGGCCAGCGGCGTGCCCTGCACCTTCACCAGGTTGTTGATCGGCACCGACTCCGGGTAGTCGGGCGCGAGGTTGGCGAGCTGGGCCACGAGCGCGGCGCGCTGGCGGCGCGACTCGCCCATGCCCACGATGCCGCCGCAGCAGACCTTCACGCCCGCGCCGCGCACGCGCTCCAGCGTGTCCAGGCGGTCCTGGTAGTCGCGCGTGGTGATCACTTCACCGTAGAAGTCGGGCGCGCTGTCCAGGTTGTGGTTGTAGTAGTCCAGGCCCGCATCGCGCAGGGTCTCGGCGTGGCCGTCGTTGAGCATGCCCAGGGTGGCGCAGGCCTCCAGGCCTTCTTCTTTCACGGCGCGCACGAGTTCAGCCACGGCGTCCACGTCGCGGTCTTTGGGCGCGCGCCAGGCCGCGCCCATGCAGAAGCGCGTGGCGCCGGCTTGTTTGGCGCGCTGCGCGGCTTCGCGCACGGCGGCCACGCCCATGAGCTTGCCGGCTTCGAGGCCGGTGTCGAAATGCACCGACTGCGGGCAGTAGCCGCAGTCCTCGGGGCAGCCGCCGGTCTTCACCGACAGCAGCGTGGCGAGCTCGACCTCGGTCGGGTCGAAGTGTTCGCGGTGCACCGTCTGCGCGCGGTGCAGCAGCTCGGAAAACGGCAGGTCGAACAGCGCGGCCACGTCGTCAACCGACCAGCGTTCGGTGGTGGTGGCGGCAGGGGTGGCGCGCGGCACGATGCGCACGGGTTGTTCGTTCAGGGTCATCGTCGTGGTCATGGTTCTCTTCCTTCGGGAACAGGGTCAGTCTTCAATGCCGCGCTGGGCGGGAATGCCCGCCTTGAACGCGTGTTTCACCAGGGTCATCTCGGTCACGGTGTCGGCCAGCTCGATGATCTCGGGCGGGCAGCGCCGGCCGGTGATGACCACGTGCACATGGCGCGGGCGTTCGCGCAGCGTCTGCAACACGTCGTCGAGCGGCAACCAGCCGTAGATCAGGGGGTAGGTCAGCTCGTCAAGTGTAATCATGAAGTACTCACCTCCCAGGATGGCGGCACGCGCTTTCAGCCAGCCGTCGCGCGCGAGCTGGGCCGAATGCTCCAGGTCCTGGCTCTTCCAGCTGAAGCCGTCGCCCAGGCCCTCGATGGGCAGGCCGAGCTGCTCGAAGATGCGGTGTTCACCGAAGCGCGCCGAGGGCACCTTCATGAACTGGAAGATCTTCACCAGCTTGCCGTGCACATGCGTTCGGCCGAACGCGCGCAGCGCCAGGCCGAAAGCCGCCGTGCTCTTGCCCTTGCCGTCGCCGGTGTGGACGATGAGCAGGCCGCGGCGCTCGCCTTCGGGTTTTTCGTAAGCCTTGTCGGTGGGTGGGGTTTCGAGTTGCATGGGGGGTCGGGTTCCATTCAGCGGGGTCAACGGGGAAGTGCGACCCACTGGTCGCCCAGGGGATGGATCGCGACGCGGTGGCCGAACACCTGTTCGACCGCGCGGTGGGTGGCCGGGTCGTCGCAGGCGCCCTGGTGGCACAGGCGGCCCCCGGCCATCACCACCAGCTGGTCGGCGTGCAAGGCCATGCCGATCTCGTGCAGCACGCTGACCACGGTCTTGCCGCGCGCGACCAGCTCGCGCACCAGCAGCAGCCAGTCGGCCTGGTGCGGCGGGTCCAGGTTGGCCAGGGGTTCGTCCATCAGCAGCACGTCGGCCTCGACCGCGAGCAGGCGCGCCAGCAGCACGCGCTGGCGTTCGCCA
The DNA here is from genome assembly GCA_003599455.1 of Comamonadaceae bacterium. GTDB lineage: Bacteria > Pseudomonadota > Gammaproteobacteria > Burkholderiales > Burkholderiaceae_C > Hydrogenophaga. The sequence goes on along the minus strand of QZKF01000084.1, from coordinate 1,792 downwards.
CCCGAGAGCGCGCCGAGCGGGCGCAGGCGCCAGTCCCAGGCCTGGGTGGCGCGCAGGGCCCGCTCCACCGCGGCGCGGTCGGCGTCCGACGGCGCTGCCAGCCAGGGCTGGTGCGGCAGCCGGCCCAGCATGGCCACGTCCCACACGCTGAGGTCGTCCGCGCCCGCCTCGCCCTGCCCCAGCCAGGCCAGGCAGCGCGCGCGTTCGCGGCCGCGCCATTGCGCCAGCGGCCGGCCCTGCAGCTGCACCTGCCCGCTGTGCGGCAGCAGGCCGGCGAGCGCCTTGAGCAGGGTCGATTTGCCCGCGCCGTTGGGGCCCACGATGCTGGTCCAGCGCGCCGCGGGCAGGGCCACGTCGATGCCATGCAGCACCGGCGTGCCGCCCAGCGCCACGCCGATGCCGCGCGCTTGCAGCGCGGCGATCACAGCGAGCCTCCCGAGCGGCGACGCCGGTGCATCAGCCACAGCAGGTAGCTGCCACCGAGCACCGCGGTGAGCACGCCCACGGGCAGTTCCTGGGGTGCGATCACCCAGCGCGCGAGCACGTCGGCGGCCATCAGCAGCAGACCGCCCATCAGCGCGCTGAGCAGCACCAGCCGGCCGTGCGTGGTCTTGACGATGGAGCGCACCAGGTGCGGCGCGGCCAGACCCACGAAGGCGATCAGGCCGGTCTGCGCCACGGCCGCGCCGGTGGCCAGCGCCAGCACCGCCACCAGCGCGGCGCGCACCGCGCCCAGCGGCAGGCCCAGGCTCAGCGCCGTGGCTTCACCGAGGGCCAGACCATCGAGCACGCGGCCCAGCGAGGCGGCCACCAGCGCCGCACCCAGGAACGCCACCGCCATCACGCCACACGACGACCAGCCCACGAAACCGGTGCTGCCGAGCATGAAGCCCTGCATGGCCTGCAGGGTGTCGGGCTCGGCGATGGTCACGAGGTCGCGCGCGGCACCCAGCACCACGCCCACGATCACGCCGGCCAGCAGCAAGCGCAGCGTGTGCTGCACGCCCTTGGCCAGCGCCAGCGTGAGCACCACGCCGATCACCGCACCGGCGAAGGCCGCGCCGGTCAGGCCCAGGCGCACCAGCCACTGCGTGGCAAACGGTGAAGCGCCGAACAGGGCCAGCGCCAGCGCCACGCCCAGCGCGGCACCCGAGGCGCTGCCCAGCAGGTAAGGGTCGGCCAGCGGGTTGCGGAACAGGCCTTGCGCCACGGCACCGGCCAGCCCGAGCAGGCCACCCGCCATCCAGGCGCCGAGCGTGCGCGGCAGGCGGATGTCCCACAGGATCTGCCAGGCGACCGGGTCGTGACGGGCGCGCAGCACGCTGTCGAACCCGGTGCTGCCGACGCCCGCCCCCAGCAGCAGCACGGCCGCCGCGGCCAGCAGCAGGACCGCGCCGAGCCAGAGGCTGCGCAGGCGCCCCGTCATGGCGCCCCCCTGGCCGCGATGCAGCGCGCCATCAGGCGCGCGGCGTCGGCCATGCGCGGACCGGGGCGCACCAGCACGTCGGACTCCTCGGGCGTGAAGATGCACACGCGCCGCTCGCGCAAGGCACGCATGCCGGCCCAGCCGGGGCGCAGCTCCAGACCCTGCACGTTGCGCGAGCCGATCATGATCAGGTCCGGGTCGGCGCGCACCACGTACTCGGGGTTGATGCGGGGAAAGGGGCCGAGATCGGGCGTGACGATGTTCTGCACGCCCAGGCGCCCCATCATCTCGCCGATGAAGGACTGCGTGCCGGCCGCATAACCGCCGGTGCTGACCTCGTAGTACACGCGCAGCGGGCGCTGGCGC
>QZKF01000009.1 GCA_003599455.1 Comamonadaceae bacterium | reverse complement strand
GTATGTTTTTAATGATCTTGCAAACCGACCGGCTTTCACCACCCCGTCTGCTTGCTTAGCTGCGATCAGCTGAGCCTCGTATTATGACACAGTTTTTAGAGCCTTGTCAAAAAAGTTAGGGTTTTCACTCACTTTTTTGCGCCGCTCTGACCGGCCTTTACCCCACTTCTCGCGCCGCCCCTTGAAGGCTTGGCAGTGATCAGCGAAGCCTTGCAGTATACGACAGTTTTTGCCCCCTCGTCAAAGGCCGCGCAAAAATTTCTTCCGTCCGGCCACGCGCCCTGAGGGGCAGCGCCCCCACAGGGCAGAAAGCTCGTCCGGCGCCGATGCGACGCTCTCTACATACATGCCGTCAGCACTTGGCGTGGGGCGCATGCACTTGGGCCGGGATGCCACGCAGAGAGTGCGACAGGGATAATCGCGGCTCCTTTGACTCGGGTTATTCATGGCACTCATCACTCTGCAGGACGCACAACTGGCCTTTGGCCACGTGGCGCTGCTCGACCACACCGACTTTTCGCTGGAGGCCCAGGAACGCGTCGGTCTGATCGGACGCAACGGCACGGGCAAGTCGTCGTTGCTCAAGATACTGGCATCGCTGGAGAAGCCGGACGACGGCACGCTGCAGGTACAGACGGGGTTGCGCATCGCCTACGTGCCGCAGGAACCCATTCTGGATCTTCAATCCACCGTGTTTGAAGCCGCCAGCGTCGGTCTGGCCGATGCGCGCGCCGCACGCGACCTCTATCTGAGCGGCGCCGACGGGCTGGATCTGGACGCCTTGCAGAACCGCATCGAGGCCCTGGACGCATGGAACTGGGAGCAGCGGGTGGAAGAGACGCTGCACCGCCTGCACCTGGATGGACCCGTGCGGGTGGGCGAGCTGTCGGGCGGCAACAAGAAGCGCGTGGCACTTGCCCAGGCGCTGGTGAGCCGCCCCGACGTGTTGCTGCTCGACGAACCGACCAACCACCTGGACCTCGACAGCATCACCTGGCTGGAAGACCTGCTGCTGGAGTACAAGGGCAGCGTGGTCACCATCAGCCACGACCGGGCGTTTCTGGACCGGGTCGCCACACGCATGGTGGAGCTGGACCGCGGGCGGCTGCTGAGCTACCCGGGCAACTTCGCGCAGTACCAGTTGCTGAAAGAGGAGCAGATGGCCCAGGAAGCGGTGATCAGCGCCCGTGCCGACAAGCTGCTGGCGCAGGAAGAGGTCTGGATCCGCAAGGGCGTGGAGGCGCGGCGCACAAGGGCTCAGGGACGCATCACGCGGCTGGAGCGATTGCGCGAGCAGCGCGCGCAGCGGCGCGATGCGGTGGGCAGCGTGAAGCTTGAAGTCGCCAGTGGCAATGCCAGCGGCAAGATCGTGGCTGAGCTGGAAAAGGTGACGCAGACATTCGCGACCACCGACGGCGGACAACGCACGGTGATCCGCGATTTTTCCGCCACGATCCTGCGCGGCGACAAGATCGGCCTGATCGGCCCCAACGGCGCGGGCAAGACCACGCTGCTCAAGATCATCCTGGGCGAACTCATCCCCACCAGCGGCACGGTGCGCCAGGGCAGCAAGCTCAGCGTCGCCTACTTCGACCAGATGCGCGACCAGCTCGACCTCGACGCCACGCTGGAAGATTTCATCAGCCCGGGCAGCGAGTGGATCGAGATCGGCAACAAGCGCACCCACGTCAAGAGCTACCTGAGCGACTTCCTGTTTTCGCCCGCGCGTGCCAACGCGCCGGTGCGCACGCTCTCCGGTGGCGAGCGCAACCGGCTGCTGCTGGCGCGGCTGTTCGCGCGGCCGGCCAACGTGCTGGTGCTGGACGAGCCCACCAACGACCTGGACATCGACACCCTGGAACTGCTGGAAGACTTGCTGCAACAGTACGAAGGCACGGTGTTCCTGGTCAGCCATGACCGGCGCTTCCTGGACAACGTGGTCACCAGCACGCTGGTGTTCGAGGGTGATGGGCGCTGGCGCGAGTACGTGGGCGACGTGCAGGACTGGCTGACGCAGTCGGCGCGCTCCGAGGCCCTGCAGCGCGAGCGCGATGCACAGGCCCCTGTGCTGGCGCCCAAACCCGCCGCCGCGCCGGCGACGGGCAACGCACCCGCCCCGGCCGCGGCCAAAAAGAAGCTCAGCTACAAGGAGCAGCGTGAGCTCGAGGCCCTGCCCGCGCGCATCGCTGCACTGGAAACCGAACAGGCCGCCATCGACAAACAGTTGAATGGCGGTCAACTATTTCACAGCGATCCGGCTTTGGCCGCTCAACTTGGCGCCCGACATGCCGACATCGAAGGGGAATGGCTTCAAGCTCTGGAGCGCTGGGAGGCGCTTGGCGGCAGCTGAGGGCCCTGCACGGGTACCGCAGCCTTGGCACCACCTCTCATACGCCCATGACGCCCGACCGTCTCGCTTTTGACCTGCAACGCACGCTGAACGAGCTTCAGCGGGAGCGCGAGCGCACGCAGAAGCTGCTGGGCGAGCTGGAACACCAGAACCGCGAGCTCGACCGGCTGCGCAGCACGGTGCACCGCGAATCCAACAGCCGCCTGCTGGCCGAGGAAGCGCTGGACGAAACCCGCGACCGACTGCAACTCGCGGTGGACGCCGCCGGCCTGGCGCTGTGGGACTGGCAATTGCCCGCGACCCAGGTGTTCCTGACCGCGCGCTGGGGCGAACTGCTGGGCGACATCGCCGCGGACGGCTACTGGGGCGTGGCCGACCTGCGCGAACGCCTGCACCCCGACGACCTGGAGCCGCTGCGTTCGCAGATCATGTCCCTGCTCGAAGGCCGCAGCCAGCGCGCCGTGGTGCAGCACCGGGTGCGCACGGCCGACGGCTGGCTCTGGGTGGAAACGCATGGCATGGTGGCCGAACACGATGGCAAGGGCAAGCCGCTGCGCCTCATGGGGACCCTGGCCGATATCGGTGAACGCAAGCGCATCGAGCAGGACAGCGCGCACGCACGCGACATGGCCGAGCAGGCCAGCCGCGCCAAGAGCGAATTCCTGGCCAACATCAGCCACGAGGTGCGCACGCCGCTGAACGCGCTCATGGGCCTGACGCGCATGCTGATGGACTCACCGCTCAACGCCGAGCAGACCGGCTGGCTCTCGCTGATGGACAGCTCCGCGCACGCCTTGCTCGAGCTGCTCAACGACATCCTGGACCTGTCCCGCATCGAGGCGGGCAAGCTCGACATCGAGAACCTGCGCTTCGATCTGCGCCAGCTGCTCGAACAGGCCACCGCGCCGTATGCCGAGCAGGCGCGAGCCAAGTCGCTGGAGTTCCGGCTCGATCTGCCGTCCACCCTGCCGCAATGGCTGATGGGCGACGCGGGACGCTTGCGGCAGGTGATCAGCAACCTGCTGTCCAATGCCATCAAGTTCACGCCGCGCGGCGGCCTGATCGAGGTGCGGGCCAGCATGCTGCCCACCCTGGGTGATGCCTCGCAGCGGCTGCAGCTCGCGGTGCGCGACAGCGGCGTGGGCATCGCGCGCCATCACCAGGCCAACATCTTCGACGCCTTCACGCAGGCCGACGCCTCCACCGCGCGCCGCTACGGCGGCGGCGGCCTCGGACTGGCGATCTGTTCACGTCTCGCGCGCCTGATGGACGGCGACATCAGCCTGCAAAGCGCGCCGGGCCAGGGCAGCACCTTCACGCTCACGCTGCCGCTGCGCGAGGTGCAGGCCGTGGAGCCGCGCCCGCTGAGCGCCAGCGCAGAGCTGACCGGTGTGGCCGAAGCCGGGCCGCGCTACGTCGGCCTGGTCGTGCTGCTGGCCGAGGACCACCCGGTCAACGAACTGATGATGCGCCAGCTGCTGCTGCGCCTGGGCTGCACGGTGCGCGTGGCGCGCGGCGGCGTGCACGCCGTGGCGCAGTGGGAGCAGGGCGGCATCGACCTGGTGCTGATGGACGTGCAGATGCCCGGCATGAGCGGCCTGCAGGCCACACAGGAAATCCGCGAGATCGAAACCCGCCGCAGGCTGCCGCGCACCCCCATCGTGGCGGTGACGGCGAATGCCATGCCGGGCGACCGCCAGGCCTGCCTGGCCGCGGGCATGGACGGCTACACCGCCAAGCCGGTGAGCCCGCAAGCCCTCATCCAGGAAATGGACCGCGTGCTGCAGGCCGGTGAGGCGCGGGACAGCGCCGAGCCAGCGGCAGCGGCAGCGCCCGTGGCCCACCCACCGGAAGACCCCCTCACCAGGACCGCCGCCCACCTGGAGGCGCTGGACGTGGAGAAGTTGCTGCGCCGCCTCGACGGCGACGAAGCCACGCTGGGCCAGCTCGCCCAGGCCATGCGCGCCGACCTGGCCTCGCGCCAGCTCGACCTGCAGCGCGCGCTCGCGGAACGCGATGTGGCCGCCGCTGTGGCGCACGCGCACGGCCTCAAGGGCTCGCTGGGCAGCATGACGGCCGAGCGCGGCGCGCGCCTGGCCAAAGGCCTGGAACTGGCCGCGCGCTCGGGCGACTGGCATCTGTTCGCGCGCGCCCTGCCGCTGCTGCAGGCCGAGGCGCGCCAGATCGACCTGGCCCTGGCCGAACTGCTGCAGGCGCAGAGCCGCGACCTGTTCGATTCGCGCCAGTAGGCCCTGGCCGGGCGCTCAGCCCGAGGCCCGCAGGCGCGCGAACACCCGCCAGAACGCCGCGTCCTGCGTGGTCGCGAAGTTGATGCGCATCAGCGTGCTCGGCGCGCGCGCCGCGTGGAACAAGGCACCAGGCGCGATCAGGTAACCCTCGTCCAGCATGCGCTGCGCCAGCGCGTCGGTGTCCACCCCCGTGTCCACCCAGCCGAACAGGCCCACCGGCTCGGCCGCGAACGTACACCCCGCCGCCAACGCCAGCTTCACGCTGCGCGCGCGCGCCGCGTCGAGCCGGGTGCGGATGCGCTCGGCGTGCCGGCGCAACTGGCCCTGCTCGATGCACAGCGCCAGCGCCTTCTCCAGCAGCGCGGGCGTGGTCAGCGTGCTCAGCAGCTTGGTGTCGAGCAGCGGCTCCACCAGCCCCGGCGGCGCGGCCAGATAACCGATGCGCCAGTTGGGCGCGAGGATCTTGGCGAAACCGCTCACGTAGATCGTGCGCTGCAGGCCGTCGAGCGCGGTCAGGCGCGTGGCGTGCTCGGGCGCGATGTGGCTGTAGGTGTCGTCCTCGACGATGTGGAAGTTGTGCCGGTTGGCCAGCTGCAGCAGTCGGTGCGCGCTGCCCGGCGAGAGGCAGTAGCCGGTCGGGTTGTGGAACACGCTCACGCTCACGTACAGCTTGGGCTGGTGCACCTCGCAGTACTTCGCCATCACCTCCAGGTCGGGCCCGTCGGCGCGCCGCGGCACCGGCAGGATGCGCATGCCCAGCGCGGACAGGCGCGCGAACTCCACCGCCCAGCCGGGCTCCTCCACCATCACCGGGTCGCCCGCGCGCAGCAGGGTGCGGCTCACGATGTCCAGCGCGTGCGTGGCGCCCACGGTGGTGATGATGTGGTCGGCGTCGGCGTGGATGTTGAGCGTGGCGAGCTTCTGCGACAGCACCCGGCGCAGGCCGCTGTCGCCCAGCGGTTCGCCGTACTGGAGCGAAAAGTCCTGCAGCGCGCGCGTGCTGGTGACCTTGCGCACAGCGGCCGGCATGAAGGTCGATTCCAGCCAGTCCGGCGGAAACACGCCCATGCCCGGATGCGGCTTGTTGCTGACCTTGTGGAACATGCCGCGGATCAGCGCCGTGGCGTTGATGGGCGATGCGCCCCCGCTGGAACCCGCACGGGCAACCGACTTCGCTTCGCCCGACGGGCCGTCGGCGCGGGGTGTCGGCATTTCACGCACGAAAAACCCGCGGTTCTTGCGCGCCTGCACCAGGCCTTGCGCCAGCAGCTGGTCGTAGGCCGCCACCACAGTGGACGGGCTCACGCCATGCTGCTGCGCGCACTGGCGCACCGAGGGCAGGCGCGCACCCGGCGCCAGCAGGCGGCTGCGGATGCGGTCGGCAAAACGCACAGCGAGCTGCTCGGTGAGGGATTGTGCGGAGGTCTTCATCAGCATGGCGGGGCATCCTTGCAGGCGGGCCTGTACTGTTTCGGCAACCAATACAGTTTCACAACTGCGCTGGCAATCTGTACTGGTCGTGTATTGGGGCAAAAGATTACATTGAACCTCCCACCTTGACAAGCCCATTCCCCTCAAGTCCATGAGCGCCACCGAGCTGACCGCCCTGCTGCTGTTCTGCACCGCGATGAGTTTTTCGCCGGGCCCGAACACCACGCTGTCCACGGCACTGGCGGCCAACCTGGGCCTGCGGCGCGCGCTGCGTTTCTGCTTCGCCGTGCCCACCGGCTGGACGCTGCTGATGCTGGCCTGCGGGCTCGGGCTGGGCGCGCTGGTGCTGGGTGTGCCAGCGCTGCGCTGGGGCGTGAAGCTGCTGGGCGTGGCCTACATGCTGTGGCTGGCGTGGAAGCTCGCCGGCGCCGCGAAGCTCTCCGATGTCGACGCCACGCGGCTCAACGTCACCTTCCTGCAAGGCGTGGGCCTGCAGTTCCTCAACATCAAGGCCTGGATGCTCGCGCTCACGCTCACCGCGGGCTGGGTGGTCAACGCCGCCGGCCAGCCCGCGAGCAACCCGGGCGAGCGGCTGGCGATCATCTGCGGGGTGATGGTGTTCTTCGCCTTCACCAGCAACTTCCTGTATGCCGTGGCCGGCTCGCTGCTGCGCCAGTGGCTCACGCAGGGCCGGCGGCTGGTCTGGTTCAACCGTGCGCTGGCCGGGGTGCTGGTGGCCACGGCCCTGTGGATGCTGACGGTATGAACACGAGCGCACTGCCCACCCCGCGCTGGCTCGACCAGCCCGCCCACCAGGGCCTGCTGCTCGGCCTGCTGGGCGTGACGATCTTTGCGCTCACGCTGCCCATGACCCGGCTGGCCGTGGGCACCGTGGACGCACCGCAGATGTCGGGCGTGTTCATCGCGCTCGGCCGCGCCGTGGTCGCGGCGCTGCTGTCGATCGCGTTCCTGCTGGCCACGCGCGCACCGCTGCCCCGGCGCGAAGACCTGCTGCCCCTGGCCATCACCGCGGCCGGCGTGGTGTTCGGCTTTCCGCTGCTCACCTCGATCGCCATGCGCTACGTGGAAGCGGTGCACGCCAGCGTGATCGTGGGCGTGCTGCCGCTGGCCACCGCAGCGGTGGGTGCGCTGCTGCACCGCCAGCGCCCGTCCTCCGGCTTCTGGCTGTGCGCGGCGCTGGGCAGCGCGCTGGTGGTCGGCTTTGCGGTGCTGCGCTCGGGCAGCGTGGGTCTGTCCATCCACCCGGCCGACGCGCTGCTGCTCGCGGCCATGCTGTGCGCCGCCGTGGGCTACGGCTATGGCGCGCGCCTGTCGCAGCACATGCGCGCCGAGCACGTGATCTGCTGGGCGCTGGTGATCGCACTGCCACTCACCCTGCCCATCGCCGTGATGGCCCGCCCGCAGGCGGCGCTGCAGGCCTCGGCCTGGTGGGGCTTCGCCTACACCGCCGTGTTCTCGATGTGGCTCGGTTTCTTTGCCTGGTACCGCGGCCTGGCGCTCGGCGGCACGGTGCGCGTGAGCCAGGTGCAGCTGGTGCAGCCCTTCCTGGGCATGCTGTTTGCCGTGCCGCTGCTCGGTGAGCGGCTGGACGCGCTCACGCTGGGCTTTGCGGCGGCCGTGATCGCCACCGTCTTCATCGGCAAGAAAATGCCGGTACACGCCACCACGACCCGAACGGATTTGAACGGAATTGAACGGAGAACGCCATGAAGCCCAACGACCTGCCCACCCCCCTCCACGCAGCCACCCCCTGGACGCTCGCGCGCCGCGCCGAGCGCATGAACCCCTCGGTGATCCGTGAAATCCTCAAGGTCACCGAGAAGCCCGGCATCATCAGTTTCGCCGGCGGCCTGCCCTCGCCCAAGACCTTCCCGGTGAGCGCTTTCGCCGAGGCCTGCGCCAAGGTGCTGCGCGAAGACGGCCAGGCCGCGCTGCAGTACGCTGCCAGCGAAGGCTATGCGCCGCTGCGCGAGGCGGTGGCCGCGCAACTGCCCTGGGCGGTGGACCCGGCGCAGGTGCTCATCACCACCGGCAGCCAGCAGGGCCTGGACCTGGTGGCCAAGGTGCTGATCGACACCGACAGCCGCGTGCTGGTGGAAACGCCCACCTACCTCGGCGCGCTGCAGGCCTTCACGCCCATGGAGCCGCAGATCGAGGCCGTGGCCAGCGACGCCGAGGGCATCGACGTGGACGACCTCGAACGCCGCGCGGGCAGTGGCGCGAACCGCGCGCGCTTCCTCTACGTGCTGCCCAACTTCCAGAACCCCACCGGGCGCAGCATGAGCGAGGCGCGCCGCGCCGCGCTGGTGGAGCGCGCCGCCGCGCTCGGCCTGCCGATCGTGGAGGACAACCCCTATGGCGACCTCTGGTTCGACGCGCCGCCGCCGCTGCCGCTCGCCGCGCGAAACCCCGAGGGCTGCATCTACCTCGGCTCGTTCTCCAAGGTGCTCGCGCCCGGCCTGCGGCTGGGTTTCATCGTCGCGCCCCGGGCGGTGTACCCCAAGCTGCTGCAGGCCAAGCAGGCGGCCGACCTGCACAGCCCCGGCTTCAACCAGCGCATGGTGTCCGAGGTGATCAAGGACGGTTTCCTCGACCGCCACGTGCCCACCATCCGCGCGCTCTACAAGAGCCAGTGCCACGCGATGCTGGAGAGTCTCACCGCCGAGATGGCCGGGCTGGGCGTGCAGTGGAACTCGCCCGACGGCGGCATGTTCCTCTGGGTGCGCCTGCCCGAAGGCATGAGCGCCATCGACCTGCTGCCGCGTGCGGTGGACAAGGGCGTGGCCTTCGTGCCCGGCGCCGCCTTCTACGCGAGCGAACCCGATCCGCGCACGCTGCGGCTGAGCTTCGTGACCGCCAGCGTGGAGCAGATCCGCATCGGCGTCGCCGCGCTGGCCCGGGCCATCCGCGAACAGCAGCAGGCCTGAGCCCATGCTGCACCTCTGGGGCCGTCTCAGCTCGATCAACGTGCGCAAGGTGGTGCTGTGCGCGCAGGTGCTCGGCATCGAGCTGCCGCGCAGCGACGCCGGCCTGGCCTACGGCGTGGTGGACACGCCCGGCTACCGCGCGAACAACCCCAACGGCCTGGTGCCGCTGCTGCAGGACGGTGACTTCACGCTCTGGGAGTCGAACGCCATCGTGCGCTATCTCTGCGCAAAGACCGGTCGCCTGTACCCGGACGATCTGCGGCAGCGCTTCAACGCCGAACGCTGGATGGACTGGCAGCAGACCACGCTCAACCCCGCCGGCAGCCCCGGCTTCAAACAGTGGATCCGCACGCCGGCCGCGCAGCGCAACGCCCAGGTGATCGCGCAGTCGGTGGCCGCCACCGAGCCACTGTTCACCCTGCTCGATGAGCACCTCGCGCAGCACGCCTTCATGGCCGGCGATGCGCTCACCATGGCCGACATCCCGATCGCCTGCGAGGTGCACCGCTGGTGGGGCCTGCCGCAGCCGCGCCCGACCTGGCCGCACCTGGAGCGCTGGTACGCCGGCTGGCTCGCCCTGCCCGCGAGCCGCGGCGTGCTCGACCTGCCCCTGTCCTGATTGACGGAGACCCACCATGGCCCAACGCCCGTTCAAACAAGTCGATGTGTTCACCGAGGTGCCCTACCTGGGCAACCCGCTGGGCGTGGTGCTCGACGGCAGCGGCCTGAGCACCGAGGCCATGCAGCGGTTCACCGACTGGACCAACCTCTCGGAGTGCACATTCCTGCTGCCGCCCACCGACGAAGGCCACGCCGCGGGCGCCGACTACCGCGTGCGCATCTTCTGCCCGGGCCGCGAGCTGCCGTTCGCCGGCCACCCCACGCTGGGCAGCTGCCACGCCTGGCTGCAGGCCGGCGGCCAGCCGCGCGCCGAGGCGCACGTGGTGCAGGAATGCGGCGTCGGTCTGGTGCGCATCCAGCGCGACGGTGCGCGGCTCGCGTTCGCCGCGCCGCCGCTGCGCCGCAGCGGCCCGCTCGACGAGGCCGACGTGGCGCTGATCGCACGCGGCCTGGGTCTGGCACGCGAAGACATCGTGGCGCACGCCTGGTGCGAGAACGGCCCGCCCTGGCGCGGCGTGATGCTGCGCTCGGCCGCGCAGGTGCTGGCCGTGCGGCCCGACGCGGGCCTGCTCGCGGGCATGGACATCGGCCTGGTGGCGCCACAGCCGGACGGCGCGGACACCGCCTTCGAGGTGCGCGCCTTCTTCCACACCCTGCAGACCCTGAGCGAAGACCCGGTGACCGGCAGCCTCAACGCCGCCGTCGCGCAGTGGCTGATCGGCGCCGGCCTCGCGCCACCGCGCTACCTGGCCGCGCAGGGCACGGCAATGGGCCGCGCCGGGCGAGTGCACATCGAGCGCGATGCCGGTGGCACCATCTGGGTCGGCGGCGCGTCCGTCACCTGCATCGCCGGCGAGGTGTCGCTGTGAAACCCGTGGCCCTCGCCGCGGCGCAGGCGCCGCTGCGCACCAAACCCTCCAACTACCCCGAGCCCTTCGCCTCGCGCATGGCCGGGCGGCAGAAGCGCCCGCTGGGCGAGCTGTTCGGCCTCAACAACTTCGGCGTCAACCTCACCCACCTGGCACCCGGCGCGGTGTCGGCCCTGCGCCACGCGCACAGCCGGCAGGACGAGTTCGTCTACATCCTGCAAGGCCACCCCACGCTGCACACCGACGAGGGCCGCACCCCGCTGGCCCCGGGCGACTGCGCGGGCTTCGCCGCCGGCAGCGGCAACGGGCACCGCCTGGTCAACGAGACGGCGCAGGAGGTCGTGTACCTCGAAGTCGGCGACCGCACGGCGGGCGACGCTGCGAGCTACCCCGACGACGACCTGCAGGCCGTGCAGATCGACGGCCAGTGGCGCTTCACACGCAAGGACGGCACGCCGTATGGCTGAAGCCCGCGCGCAGATCGACCACCTGGTGGTGGCCGCGCGCACGCTGGAGGAAGGCGTGGCCTGGTGCGAGACCACGCTGGGCATGACACCCGGCCCGGGCGGCGAACACCCGCTGTACGGCACCCACAACCGGCTGCTCCGGCTGGACAGCGGCACCACGCCAGCCGCCTACCTGGAAATCATCGCCATCAACCCGCGCGCCACCCCCACCCAGGGCGGCGACCGGCGCCGCTGGTACGACCTGGACGACCCGGCCATGCAGGCGCGGCTGGCGCAGCACGGGCCGCAGCTGGTGCACTGGGTCGCGGCCGTGCCCGACATCGGCGCCGCGGTGCAGGCCCTGCAGGCCATCGGCATCCAGCGCGGGCCGGTCATCACCGCCTCGCGCCAGACGCCGCAGGGCCTGCTGCAGTGGCGCATCAGCGTGCGGGACGACGGCCAGCGCCTGTTCAATGGCGCCATGCCCACGCTGATCCAGTGGGGCGAGGTGCACCCCGCGCAGCAGATGCCGGCCAGCGGCCTGGCCCTGCGCCAGTTGCGGCTGCGCCACGCCGGCGCGGCCGGCCTGCGCGCCGCGCTGCAGGCCCTGGGTCTGGAGGGCGTGCACGTGAGCGACGGGCCCGCCGGGCTCGCGGCCGAACTCGACACCCCGGCGCACGGTCGCCTCACCCTGCTCTCGACCCCATGACCCACGACACCCTGCCGACCCTGAACGACATCGAAGCCGCCGCCGAGGTGGTCTACCGCGAATTCCCGCCCACGCCGCAGTACCGCTGGGCCACGCTCAGCGCTCGCCTGGGCACCGACTGCTGGGTCAAGCACGAGAACCACACGCCGGTGGGCGCGTTCAAGATCCGCGGCGGGCTCACCTACTTCGACCAGCTCGAGGCGCGCGGCGAACTGCCGCGCGAGGTGATGAGCGCCACGCGCGGCAACCACGGCCAGAGCATCGGCTGGGCCGCGCGCGCGCACGGCGTGCCCTGCACCATCGTCGTGCCGCGCGGCAACTCGGTCGAGAAAAACGCCGCCATGCGCGCGCTCGGCGCCACGCTCATCGAACACGGCGACGACTTCCAGGCCAGCCGCGAGCACGCGATCCGCCTGGCGGGCGAACGCGGCGCGCACATGGTGCCGAGTTTTCACTTCGACCTGTTGCGCGGCGTGAGCACGTACTGGTGGGAATTCTTCCGCGCCGTGCCCGCGCTCGACGTGGTCTATGTGCCGATCGGCCAGGGCTCGGGCGCGTGTTCGGCGATCGCGGCCAAGCTCGCGCTGGGCCACGCCGTGCGCATCGTGGGCGTGGTCAGCGCGCACGCCACCACCTACGCGGACTCGCTCGCCGCCGGCCGCGTGGTGGAGTCGCCGGTGACGACCGTGCTGGCCGACGGCATGGCCTGCCGCGTGGCCGATGCCGCCGCGCTCGCGGTGCTCGCGCCGCACCTGGATCACATCGTGCGGGTGACGGACGACCAGGTGGCGCAGGCCATGCGCATGCTGTTCGCCGACACGCACAACGTGGCCGAAGGCGCGGGCGCGGCGAGCTTCGCCGCCGCGTGGCAGGAGCGCGAAACGCTGAAAGGCCAGGTGGTCGGCACCACCTTGTGCGGTGGCAATGTGGACAGCGCCGTGATGGCCGCCGTGCTGAACGGCGGCGCCTGATCAGCGCGCCTGCACCAGGCGCGCCACCACCTCGCAGAAGGCCTCGACCGCATCGGTCTTGAACACCACCTCGCGCACCCCGGCGGCCTTGGCCTCGGCCTGCAGCTCGTCGGTGATGTAGCCCGAGGCCACGGCCACCGGCAGGCCCGGGTTGATGGCCAGCACCGCGCGCGCCACATCCAGGCCCGACATGCCGGGCATGTTGTAGTCGGTCAGCAACAGCTGGAAGCCCTTGGGGTCGTCGTGCACGGCCTTCACGGCCTGCTGCTGATCGGTGAACGCGGTCACGCGGTAACCCCTGCGCTCGAGCAGGCGGCGCACCAGGAAGACGAGCGTGTCGTCGTCGTCGAGGTACAGGATGTGAGGCTGTTCCAAGGGCGTGGCGTCGGCCATCGGTCGGTTCTCCAGGGGGGCTGTCTCGGGGCCGGCAGGCAGGGGAGAGTTCATTGTGACGGGATCGGTGGGCTTTGGGATATCCGGAACAACGAGGGTTTGTGCGGGTGGTTCGTCGGGTGCGGCCGGAAAGTACAGCGTGAACGTGGTGCCCTGGCCGGGCTGGCTCTCCACCTCGATGGCGCCGCCGTGCACCTGCACGATGCCCAGCACCACCGGCAGGCCCAGACCGGTGCCCCGGCCCACCGCCTTGGTGGTGAAAAAAGGTTCGAAGATGCGGCTGCGCACCGCTTCGTCCATGCCGCAGCCGTTGTCGCTCACGCGCAGGCGCACCGCGCCGACGCCAGCCTCTGCACAGGCCAGCGCCACTTCCGGCGGCAGCCGGGCATCGTCGCCCGGCAGGCCATCCAGCTGGCATTCGACCCGCCCGGCCTGGCCCTCCAGCGCGTGCACGGCGTTGGTGCCCAGGTTGATAAGCACCTGACCCAGCTGTGTGGCGTCGGCCAGGATGGCCGGCGTGTCGGGGTGGCATTCGTGCATCAGCTGCACCTGGGACGGCATGGCCGCGCGCATCAGGCCGCAGGTTTCCGCCAGGATGGCGGCCACGTCGACGCGGGTGCGCTCGGCCGGCTGCTGGCGGCTGAAGGCCAGGATCTGGCGCACCAGCTCGCGGCCGCGGCGCGCGGCGGTGCTGATCTCGTGCAGGCTCTCGCGCGCCGGCGCGTCGTGCGGCAGGTCCTGCCGCGCGAGGTCCGCATTGCCCAGGATGGCGGCGAGGATGTTGTTGAAATCGTGCGCGACACCACCGGCCAGCGTGCCCAGTGCCTCCATCTTCTGCGACTGCGACAGCTGCGACTGCAAGGCCTTCTGTTCGGCCTGCACCGCCTTGAGCGAGGTGATGTCGATGAAGGTGAGCACCACGTGGCGAAGGCCACCCTGGGCATTGTTCTCGGGGTAGGCGTTGCACAGCGCCCAGCGCACGTCGTCGCCCTCACCCACCGGCACGCCGAAGACCACGCTCTTGACCGGCAGGCCGGTGGCGAGCACGCGCTCGAACGGCATGTCGTGGCGGCGCATCGGCTGGCCGTCCTCGCGCAGGATGCGCCAGCCCAGACCGGTGGGCTCGGCCAGGGCCGAGTTGGCGCCCCCCTCGCTCCAGCCGAAGAAACGGCGCGCGGCGCTGTTGATGCTGGAGAGCGTGTGGTTGGGCCGGAACACCATCACGCCGGCGCTGAGGTTGTCGATCAGCGCGCGCGAATCGGCCTCGCGCGTGAGCAGGCCCTGGCGCGCGCGGTCGCCCTCCAGGCGCAGGCGGTAGGTCACCAGCGAGCCGTAGAGCACCACGCGCAGCAGGTTGGCCAGCAGGAAGAAGAACAGCGTCACCGGAGCGACCTGTGCCAGCGGCAGCCCCCCCACCGGCGCGGCCGCGGCGAACAGCAGCAGGCCGGCGATTTCCACCATCGTGAGCAGCCTGAGCGCCTGCAGCTCGGGCACGCGCCGCTGCGGATCGGCCCGCACCATGTCGCGCAGGGCCAGCCCCATGATCGCCAGCACGCTGAGCGCGAACATGCCCTGGCGCGCCTGCGGCAGGTCCCACACGCTGAGGAACACGACCTGGCCCGCGAGCACCGCCAGTGCGAACAGGGCCATGCGCCCCAGGGGCCGCGAGAACTGCAGGAAGCTGCGCACCCCCATCCAGGCGAGCAACGGGCTCAGCGTGAGCGCGGTGTTGCCGACGGCATAGGCCAGCAGATCGGGCGCGCTGCCGCGCGTCCACAAGCCGATGGAGCCGACGATGGACAGCAGCGGCGCCAGCGCCCACCAGCCCGGCCCGCCGATCGCCGGGTAGCGGCGCATCTGCCCCCAGAACGCCAGGGCGATGAGCACATCGATGCCGACCCGCATGGCGAGCAGGGTGGGCATGTCAAACAGCATGGGGACACAACACGGGGAACATAAGCGGTCATTGAAGCACAGCAGGCCCACCGCCTAGCGCGGGAAAAAGACCGCAAAGCCGCGCGAGTTCCAGCGACCGGCGCGGCCCCGCCGGGTGCGCAGACACCTGGGCGACTGCCCGGTGGCCGCGCAGTCGCTGCGGGGACAAAGTGAGCCTGCCGCGCGGCCACAGAATGCCGTCCATGGGAACCCTCTACCTTGTGCGCCACGGCCAGGCCTCGTTTGGTGCGGACGACTACGACCAGCTCAGCGAGATGGGCCGGCGCCAGAGCGTGCAGCTCGGCCGCCACTGGGCCGCGCGTGGCCTGGTGTTCGACGCAGTGATCACCGGCACGCTGCGCCGCCACCAGCAGACCTGGGCTGGCATCGCCGAGGGCGCTGGCCTGTCGCACGAGCCGCTGGCCTGGGCCGGCCTCAACGAGTACGACAGCGAGGCGGTGATCCGCGCCATCCACCCGCACCCGCTGCAGAAGCCGCGCAGCGCCGAGGAAGCGCCCGAGCTCTACCGCCACCACTTCCGCCTGCTGCGCGACGGCCTCACGCAGTGGATGGCCGGCACCGTGAGCCCGCAGGGCATGCCGAGCTACAACGACTTCGTGCGCGGCATCACCAGCGCGCTGGACCATGTGCGCGCGAAGCACCAGGACCAGAACGTGCTGCTGGTCTCCAGCGGCGGGCCGATCTCCACCGCGGTGGGCCATGTGCTGGGCCTGAGCCCGGAGGCCACGATCGAGCTCAACCTGCGCATCCGCAACAGCGCGGTGACCGAGTTCCAGTTCAACCCCAAGCGCCACACGCTGCTGACCTACAACACGCTGCCGCACCTGGACCACCCGGATTTCAAGGACTGGATCACCTACGCATGAGGGCGTGGCCCCCACGCTCCGCCGCTGCGCGGGTCGCTGCCCCAGTCAGCGCGCGGGCTGGTACGCGGTCCGCTCGGTGAGTGTGTCGGGCGGCAGCTGGTCGATCTCGCCCAGCAACTGCGCGAGGGCGCGGCCGGCGGCATCGAGCACCGCATGGCCCTTCTGCGCCGTGGCGGCCCCCGCGTTGCCCACCGCGCCGTTGGCGTTGTAGTCCTGCATCTGCCAGCCGAGCTTCGCGCTCTTGCCGTTGCCCAGGATGGGGAAGCGCTGCGCACGGTCCTGCGAGGTGGAGCGGAAGTACTCGGCCTGCGGCATGCGCACGCGATCGGGCGCGAGCGCGAGCATCAACGAGGTCTCGATCTCGCCCGCGTGGATGCCGAAGCGGTGCTCCTCGGCGCTGAACAGCGCATTCACGTCCTGCCCGTTCGCGTCCCGCAGCGGCAGGTGGAACCAGTTCACGCTGTAGACCAGCATGCCCAGCCGCGCACGCAGGTCGCGCGCCACCAGGTCCAGCGCGCCGACCTGGCCGCCGTGCGCGTTGAACAGCACCAGCTTCTTCACGCCGCTGGCCGCCACGCACTCGCCGAGCTCGGTCCACACGCGCAGCAGCGTCTCGGATTTGAGCGTGAGCGTGCCGGCAAAGCGCGTGTGCTCGGGGCTGAAGCCCACGGCCTGCGTGGGCAGGAACAGCGCGGG
Source organism: Comamonadaceae bacterium (assembly GCA_003599455.1). GTDB lineage: Bacteria > Pseudomonadota > Gammaproteobacteria > Burkholderiales > Burkholderiaceae_C > Hydrogenophaga. The sequence goes on along the minus strand of QZKF01000009.1, from coordinate 2,863 downwards.
CAGGCTGGCGGCGAGGTGCGGCAGCGCGGCCTGCACGACGCCGTTGACGATGTCGGTGTCCACCGACAGCGGCAGGTGCGGACCGTGCTGCTCGGTGGCGGCCACGGGCAGCACGGCGATGGTGCGGGCGAGGTCGAGCGCGGCGAAGTCGGCGGTGCTGAGCTCGGACCAGAAGCGGGTGGGGGCGGGCATGCGCGCATCTTAGCCCCGTAAGATGCTCCCCATGACCCAGGACCTCTTCCGCCAGGACGCCTACCGGCAGCACTGCGACGCCACCGTCACCGGCATCGATGAACACGGCATCGTGCTCGACCGCACGGTGTTCTACCCGCTCGGCGGCGGCCAGGCCGGTGATGCCGGCACGCTGACGATGGCCGACGGCAGCACCCTGCACATCGCCGACACGCGCAAGGGCAAGGACGCCGAAGGCAGGCCCACCGCGGCCATCGTGCACCTGCCCGCACCGGGCCAGGAAGCGCTGCTCGCTGCCCTTGCGGTGGGCACACCGGTCAGCGCGCGCATCGACTGGGCGCGCCGCCACCGGCTGATGCGTTTTCACACCGCCACCCACCTGCTGTGCCACCTGGTGCCAGTGCCCGTGAACGGCTGCTCGATCACACCGGACTACGCGCGCATGGACCTGCACATGACCGACCCGCTCGACAAGGACCTGCTCACGCAGGGCCTGGCGCGGCTGGTCGCCGAGGCCCACCCGCTGACCGTGGGCGCGATCAGCGATGCCGAGCTCGACGCCAACCCCGCGCTGGTCAAGAGCATGAGCGTGGCGCCACCGCGCGGCAGCGGCACGGTGCGCACCATCCGCATCGGGAACGACACCGTGCTGATCGACCTGCAGCCCTGCGGCGGCACGCACGTGGCCAACACGGCCGAGATCGGCCGTGTGGTGGTCACGAAGATCGAGAAGAAGTCGGCCACCACCCGGCGGGTGGTGCTGGGTTTTGTCGACTGAGCGTCAGCGCCCGTAGATCCAGCCCCTGGACCACGGCAGGCCCTGCGCAGGCTGCCCCGCCGCGCGGCAGATCACCTGGTAGATCGACACCTCGTCGTGCTCGAAAGCCCAGGCGCAGCCGGCCAGGTAGATGCGCCAGATGCGCCAGCGCTTCTCGTCCACCAGCGGCTTGATCTGCGCGGTGTGTGCCTCGAAGGCCTCGCTCCACAACTGCGTGGTGCGCATGTAGTGGCGCCGCAGGCTCTCCACGTCGAAGGCCTCCAGCCCGCCTTCCTGCATGGTGCGCAACACGGTGCTGATGTGCGGCAGCTCGCCCTGCGGAAACACGTAGCGGTCGATGAAATGGCCACCGCCATGGCGGGTCTCGCCGTCGTAGGCGTCGGTGCTGGTGATGCCGTGGTTCATGGCCCAGCCGTCGGGCTTGAGCAGCGCGCGGATCTTCGTGAAATAGGCCACCAGGTGGTCCAGTCCCACGTGCTCGAACATGCCCACGCTGGTGATGCGGTCGAACGGCCCGTCCTTCACGTCGCGGTAGTCCTGCAGGCGGATGTCGATGCGGTCCTGCAGGCCGGCGGCCTTCACGCGCTCGCACGCGAGTTCGTGCTGGTTCTTCGACAGGGTCACGCCCACGCACTGCGCGCCGAATTTTTCCGCCGCGCGCAGCACCAGCGCGCCCCAGCCGCAGCCGATGTCGAGCAGGCGCTGGCCCGGCTGCAGGCGGATCTTGGTCAGGATGTGGTCGATCTTGCGGATCTGCGCTTCGTCCAGCGTTTCGTCGCCGTTCTCGAAATAACCGCAGGAATACACCATGCCCTCGCCCAGCCATTCGCGGTAGAACGCGTTGGACACGTCGTAGTGGTACTGGATCGCCTCGCTGTCGCTCTCGCGCGTGTGGCCGAAGCGGCGGCGCAGGCGCCCGAGCAGGCCGCCCTCGGGCTCGGCGGTCTCGGCCAGCCGGTGCGCCACCTGCAGGATGTCGGGCACCGTGCCCTCCACGTCGATCAGGCCCTCCACATAGGCCTGGCCCAGCGTGTCCAGCCCCGGGTCGATCAGCAGCGGCAGCGCCGACGCGTCGCGCACCCGGATCTCCACCTGCGGCTCGTCGAATTCGCCCAGCGCGAGCGAGGATGCCCCACGCTCGCCCCAGCTCAGGCGAACCGGCAGGTTCACCCGCGTCTTGACCCGCTGCGCCCAGGGCAACAGGGCACGCTCCACGATCGATCCCATGCACACACCTCCATGCCGGTCTGACCATCCCGGCCCCGGTTGTACAGAAACATGGCGCTCCTGTGAAGCGCCCAGGGCCCGGCCATCCCCCCACGACCAGACAAAAGAAAGGCACTGACTTATATTTGGACGCCCCCCGCCCAGGAACTTGGGCGCGCCCGGCCCCTCATACCGACTCCGGCAGCGCCCCTGCCCCTCCCCGCCGCCTCCCACCGCTGGTCCCCGATGCCGTTCATGTCCCTTTCCGCGCTGCGCCACGCCCCTCGCCGGCTGGGCGCCGCCCTGCTGCTGGCCCTTCTGCCGATGGTGGTGCCGGCGCAAGGCCTGCTGCCCGGCGCCACGGCGCCCACCGTGGTGCAGAGCGACCAGGCCCGGGCCGAGCTGCTGGCCCACGCGCCCGAAGGCGCCACGCCGGGCAAGCCGGTCTGGGTCGGGCTGCAGCTCACCCACGCGCCCGGCTGGCACACCTACTGGAAGAACTCGGGCGACTCCGGCCTGCCCACCGAGCTGCAGTGGACCCTGCCCGCCGGCGTCACCGCCGGGCCGATCGCCTGGCCCACGCCGCGCAAGTTCCCGATCGGCAACCTCGCCAACTACGGCTACGACGGCACCGTGGTGCTGCCGGTGCCGCTCACGGTGGACCCCGGCTTCACCGGCAGCCACATC
>QZKF01000096.1 GCA_003599455.1 Comamonadaceae bacterium | reverse complement strand
CAGACGTCGCGATCGGGGCACCCCACCGCGGCGCCCAGGCTGTTACGGTGTCGGGCTGATGAACACGCTGCCACGACCGATGGCCGAACGGTCGGCCCTGTTCCTGGACTTCGACGGAACACTGGCCGATCTGGCACAACGACCCGATGCGGTGCTGATTCCCCCCGCGCTGGTGGTGCTGCTGCACGGCCTGCACCAGCGGCTGGACGGCGCGCTCGCGCTGGTCACGGGCCGCGCGCGCGAAGACCTGGAGCCCATGCTGGCATCGCCCTGGCCCTGGCCGGCCGCGTTCGAGCACGGCGCGGTTCGGCTGTCGGTGCACGGCGGCCTGACGGCCGCGCGCCCGGATGGCCTGACGCGCGCCATCGAAGCGGCCGACGATCTGGTGGCACGCCACAGCGGCCTGGTGCTCGAACGCAAGCAGACCTCGATGTCCCTGCACTTCCGGCTGGCGCCCGCGCTGGAAGCGCTGTGCGTGGACACGCTGACGCGCGCCATTGCCGACGACCCGGGCCTGCAGCTGCTGCACGGCAAGGCGGTGGTGGAGGTGAAGTCCAACCGCGTGAGCAAGGGCCTGGCGATCGAGGCCTTCATGCAGGAAGCCCCCTTCGCCGGCCGCGTGCCGGTGTTCGCCGGCGACGACGTGACCGACGAGGCCGGCTTCGACGTGGTGCAGCGCCTGGGCGGCGTGGGCATCAAGGTGGGTGACGGCCCTAGCCTCGCCCGGCACCGCTGCCCCAGCCCCGAGGCCCTGCGCGCCTGGCTGGCCGACGCCTTTTTCGTGAACACGGCCACCGCACCATGAACCTGCCCCACGGCTTCGCTCCGCCCGCCCCACCCTCGCTGTCGCTCGGCGTGGTGGGCAACTGCGCCTTCAGCGCGCTGATCGACCCGCACGGCCGCGTGGTCTGGAGTTGCCTGCCCCGCTTCGACGGCGACCCGGTGTTCCACGCGCTGCTGGGCGGCGACGGCGCCGAACAGGGCGCGTTCGCGATCGAGATCGAAAACCTGGCCGAGGCGCGCCAGCGCTACGAGCCCAACACCGCGGTGCTGGTCACCGAACTCTGGGACCACCATGGCAATGGGCTGTCCATCACCGACTTCGCACCGCGCTTCCTGGCGCGCGGGCGCTACTTCCGGCCCACGCAGCTGGTGCGGCGCGTGCACCCGATCAAGGGCGCGCCGCGCATCCGCGTGAACCTCACGCCACGCTTCGACTGGGGGCGCCAGGCACCCACCATCACCTCGGGCAGCAACCACATCCGCTACGTGGGCGACCAGCAGACGCTGCGCCTGCACACCGACGCCTCGATCAGCCACGTGCTGGCGCGCGAGCCCTTCCTGCTCACGCGCGACCTCAGCTTCCTGCTCGGCCCCGACGAGACGCTGGAAGGCGGCATCGGCGACACCGCGCGCCACTTCGAGCAGGAGACGCTGGCCTACTGGCGCGGCTGGAGCCAGCGCCTGGCGGTGCCGCTGGAGTGGCAGGAGGCGGTGATCCGCGCGGCCATCACGCTCAAGCTCTCGCTGTTCGAGGACACCGGCGCCATCATCGCCGCCATGACCACCAGCATCCCCGAGGCGCCGGGCAGCCAGCGCAACTGGGACTACCGCTACTGCTGGCTGCGCGACGCCTTCTTCGTGGTGCGCGCGCTCAACAGCCTGTCCGAGGTCGGCACCATGGAGGACTACCTGCGCTGGCTCGCCGACGTGGTGGTGGGCGCGGGCGACGGCCACATCCAGCCGCTGCACGGCATCGGTCTGGAGCGCGAGCTCCCCGAGCGCATCTGCGAGACCCTGCCCGGCTACCGCGGCATGGGACCGGTGCGCGTGGGCAACCAGGCGCAGGAACATTTCCAGCACGACGTGTACGGCAACGTCGTGCTCGCCGCCGCGCAGGCCTTTCACGACAAGCGCCTGCTGCACCCGGCGGGCCTGGCCGAGTTCGAGCGGCTGGAGGCGGTAGGCGAGCAGGCGGTGCGCGTGCACGACCAGCCCGACGCCGGCATGTGGGAGTTGCGCACCCGCGCGCGCGTGCACACCAGCTCGGCACTCATGTGCTGGGCCGCCTGCGACCGCCTGGCGAAGATCGCGCACACGCTCGACCTGCCCGGCCGCGCGGGCCACTGGGCCGACCGCGCCGCCACCATGCGCGAACGCATCCTGCGCGAATCGTGGAGCGAGGAGCGCCAGGCCTTTGCCGAGAGCTTCGGCGGGCGTGACCTCGACGCCAGCGTGCTGCTGATGGCCGAGGTCGGCCTGATCGACCCGATGGACCCGCGCTTCGTGTCCACGCTCGCCGCGCTCGAAAAACACCTGTGTGACGGCCCCTACATGCGCCGCTACGAAGCGCCCGACGACTTCGGCATGCCCGAGACCGCGTTCAACATCTGCACCTTCTGGCGCATCGACGCGCTCGCGCGCACCGGCCGCATGGACGAGGCTCGGGCCATCTTCGAGACCATGCTGCGCGCGCGCAACCCGCTGGGCATGTTGTCCGAAGACACCCACGCCACCACCGGCGAGATGTGGGGCAACTTCCCGCAGACCTATTCGATGGTGGGCATCATCAACGCGGCCGTGCGCCTCTCGGCCAGTTGGGACACGGTGATCTGAATGGGAAGACTGGTCGTCGTCTCCAACCGCCTGGCCGACCCGCGCAAGACCGCGTCTGGCGGCCTGGCCGTGGCGCTGGGCCAGGCGCTGGAGGCTTCGGGCGGCCTGTGGTTCGGCTGGAGCGGCAAGGTGGTGGAAGACGGCACGCCGGGCGAGAGTGAACTGCACCTGCAGACCGCCGGCAACGTGCAGCTCGCCACGGTGGACCTGAGCCGCGAGGACCACGACAGCTACTACCTGGGCTACAGCAACGGCGTGCTCTGGCCGGTGTTCCACTACCGGCTCGACCTGGCCGATTTCGACGCCGGCTTCATCGGCGGTTACCGGCGCGTGAACCAGATGTTCGCGCACAAGCTGGCCAGCCTGCTGCGCCCCGACGACGTGATCTGGGTGCACGACTACCACCTGATCCCGCTGGCCGCCGAGCTGCGCGCCATGGGCTGCCAGCAGCGCATGGGTTTCTTCCTGCACATCCCGCTGCCGCCGCCCCTGATCCTGGCCGCGGTGCCCGAACACGACTGGCTGATGCGCTCGCTGTTCGCCTACGACCTGGTGGGCTTCCAGAGCGAGGCCGACGTGTCGCACTTCGCGCGCTACGTGGGCACCGAGACGCCGGCCGACATCCTGGGTGAGCACGAGTTCCGCGCCTTCGGCAAGACGCTGCGCGCGCAGGCCTTCCCGATCGGCATCGACGTGGACGAGTTCACCGAGCTCGGCCGGGGCCGCGAATCGACCGAGATGTACGAGCAGATGCGCAGCGAGTACTCGCGCCGCCGCCTGCTGCTCGGTGTGGAGCGCATGGACTACTCCAAGGGCCTGCCGCAGCGGCTCAAGGCGTTTCGCCAGCTGCTGCAGAGCTACCCGGAGAACCTGGGCAGCGCCACGCTGATCCAGATCGCCGCGCCCAGCCGCGAGTCGGTCGACGCCTACGCCGCGCTGCGCCAGGAGCTGGAAAGCCTGTGCGGCGCCATCAACGGCAATTTCGGTGAGCTCGACTGGATGCCGGTGCGCTACATCCACCGCAGCGTGGCGCGCAAGCGCCTGCCCGGCCTGTACCGCGCGGCCAGCGTGGCGCTGGTCACGCCGCTGCGCGACGGCATGAACCTGGTCGCCAAGGAGTTCGTCGCTGCCCAGGACCCCGACGACCCCGGCGTGCTGGTGCTCTCGCGCTTCGCCGGCGCGGCCGAGCAGATGCGCGAGGCCCTGCTGGTCAACCCCTACGACACCACGCGCACCGCAGAGACCATGCAGCGCGCGCTGCAGATGCCGCTGGACGAGCGCCAGCGCCGCCACCAGGCGCTGCTCACGGGCATCCGCGAGCAGGACGTGCACTCGTGGCGCCAGCGCTTCCTGGCCGCGCTCGCGGCCATTCCCGCCCCGTAAACCCCCTCGCCGCCGGCGTCTGCCATCCGGCCGGCGCCGGCTTTGCCATTCCTTTTTCCATCCGGAGGACACCATGACCGACCCCTTCATCGACATCGCCATCCGGTGGTGGACCAGCCTGGGCAGCGCGGCCGCCAGCCTCACGCGCATCGTGTTCATCGTCGTCGGGGCCTGGCTGCTGGTGGTCGTGCTGCAACGTGCGGTGCGAAGCCTGCGCGAGCGCATCGCCAGCCGACTCGACGACCGCGAGTCGGCCCAGCGCGCCGAGACCCTCGGGCGCGTGGTGCGCTACCTGATCGCGGTGGTGGTGAGCCTGGTGGCCGGCATGCTGGTGCTGGCCGAGCTGGGCGTGTCGGTCGCGCCCATCCTGGGCGCGGCTGGCGTGGTGGGGCTGGCCGTGGGGTTCGGCGCGCAGAGCCTGGTGAAGGACTTCTTCACCGGCTTCTTCATCCTGCTGGAGAACCAGATCCGCCAGGGCGACGTGGTCAGGCTCGGCGAGCACGCCGGCTCGGTCGAAGTGGTCACCCTGCGCTACGTGCAGCTGCGCGACTACGACGGCAACGTGCACTACGTGCCCAACAGCCACATCAGCACCGTGATCAACATGACGCGCGGTTTCAGCAACGCCGTGATGGACATCGGCGTGGCCTACCGCGAGAACCTGGACGACGTGATGGACGTGATGCGCGAGGTGGCCACCCAGCTGCGCCTGGACACCGAGTTCGGCCCGCGCATCACCGACGACCTGGAGATCGCCGGCGTGGAGCAATGGGCCGACTCGGCCGTGCTCATCCGCTGCCGGTTCCGCTGCCAGCCGATCCAGCAGTGGGGCGTGAAACGCGAGTACCTGCGCCGCCTCAAGGCGGCCTTCGACGCCCACGGCATCGAGATTCCCTATCCGCACATGACGGTCTACGCCGGACAGGACCGCGAAGGCAGGGCGCCCGCTTTCGAGGTCGCGCGATCGGCCAGCGCCTGAGCGCAGCGGGAGGGGGGTGTCCGCCGATACCGGAGCGCGGCGCAGGCACTTTGCCGAATCCGCTGGCGGGGCACTGGCCGCTGTGCCACCATCCGGTGCAGACCACCCCCACCACCATGGCCGCCCGCAACCCCCTCAACCGCACGCTGGCGGACGGCATCCGGCGGGTGGGTTTTCGCAAGTGGTACGAGCGTGAGCTGCTCTCCAGCCACGCCCACATGGCGCTGGCCCTGATCTCGGCCGTGGCCATGATGGCCAGCTTCGAGGCCTACCGGGGCGCCAGCACCGGCGAGAAACTCCTGAACACGGCCTTCGTGCTGGTGAGCGCGGCCATCGCGCTGTGGTCGATGCGGCGCTACCTGTACCTGCTGATGCACGCCGAGGAAATGGCCAACCAGGCCAACTGCCCGCAGTGCGAGGCCTATGGCCTGCTGACGCTGCAGGACCCGCAGGACCGGCGCGAGTCGGCGCAGCGCCTGGTGCCGGTGTGCTGCAAGCGCTGCGGCTTCCGCTGGAACCTCGAGGACGGCTGATCAGGCCGCCGCGTCGAGCGCCCGGGCCGCGCCGAGCAGCGCGGGCGACTGCGGCGAGGTGATCACCCACACGGGAATCTCGCGCAGGTAAGCCTGGAAACGGCCCTTGGCCTCGAAGGCCGCGCGAAACGGCGAGCCGTCGAACCAGTTCCCCAGGCGCGGCACGATACCGCCACCGATGTAGACCCCACCGCGCGCGCCCAGCGTGAGCGCCAGGTTGCCCGCCACCGCGCCAAGCACGCCGCAGAACAGGCACAAGGCCTCCTGCGCCTGCGGGTGCGTGCCCGCGAGCGCGGCCTCGCTCACCGCGGCGGCGCTCGCGAGCGCGCCCGGGTCCGCGCCGTCGGCCACGCACAGGAGTTGGAAGGTCTCCAGCAGGCCGCTGCCACAGGCCACGCGCTCGGCCGAGGCGTGGCCGTGTCGTTGCACCAGCCCGTCGGCCACCAGGCGCTCGCGCGCGGTGGTGGCCGGCAGCGTCACATGGCCGCCCTCGCCTTCGAGCGGCACCCAGCCGCCCGCACCGTCGGGCAACAGCCCCGAGACACCGAGCCCGGTGCCGGCGCCCAGCAGGCCGATGGCCGCGCCCGGCACCGCCACCCCGCCACCCACCTGGCGCCGCTCGTGCGCCGGCAGGAAGGGCAGGGCCAGCGCGAGCGCGGTGAAGTCGTTGAGCACGCGCAGCGTGGCCAGGCCGAACTCGGCCCGCAGCGCCGCCTGCGAGAAGGTCCAGTGGTGGTTGGTCATGCGCACCAGGTCGCCGGTCACCGGGTTGGCCATGGCGATGGCCGCTTGCGCGGGCTGCCGGCCGATGCCGGCAAGGTAGGCGCGGATCGCGTCCTGCAAGCTGGCGTGGTCGGCCACCGCGAGCACCCGCACCTGCCCGATCGGCGCGCCCGCGCCGTCCTGCCAGGCCAGCCGGGCGTGGGTGCCGCCCACGTCGGCCAGCAGGCGGCCGGGGTTGGGAATTGAGGACATGGTGCGCACGGGTCGGTCGGACAACAAGCCCCGACCATACCGCGTCGTGCGCGGCCGCGCTCAGGCGTGTGGCGTGTGCGCGCGCGCCCAGCGCGCGATGTCGGCCGCGCCCATGGCGCCGGCCTGGCGCGCCACCTCGCGCCCACCCACGAACAGCGCCAACGTGGGAATGCTGCGGATCTGCAGCCGCGCGGCGAGCCCCTGCGCTTCCTCGGTGTTCAGCTTGGCCAGCCGCATGCCGGGCTCGAGTTCGCGCGCGGCCTGCTCGAAGGCCGGCGCCATGGCGCGGCAGGGCCCGCACCAGGGCGCCCAGAAATCCACCAGCACCGGCACCTGCGAGCGCGCCACGTGTTTCTCGAAGCCCGCTTCGTCCAGCGCCACCGGGTGGCCGTCGAACAGCGCGCGGTGGCATTTGCCGCAGTCGGGCGACTGGCCCAGCGCGTCGCGGGCGACGCGGTTGGTGGTGTGGCAATGGGGGCAGACGATGTGCAGGGGATCGGTGGTCATGCGGGGCTCCGGAACGGCAATGCCCTGCAGATGGTCACCGGACGGCCCATTTCAAGGCACCCGGTCGACCCGGCCCGCGGCACTCAGATCAGGTAGCCGATCAGGCTGGCCAGCATGCTCAGCAGGATGGTGCTGGCAAAGGGCAGGAACCACTCGCGGCCGAAGGCCTTGAAGTGCACATCGCCCGGCAGCCGGCCCAGCCCCAGGCGCCGCAGCAGCGGCGTGAACCAGCTGATCAGCAGCAGGGCCAGGAAGATGACGATCATCCAGCGGATCATGCGAACGCCTCAGAGCCTGTTCGTGCGGTCGCCGACCGCAAAACCCAGCGGCACCCAGCCCGCGCCACCACCCGCTGGCGCCAGCGCCAGCACCTTGAACAGCTCGCCCATCTCGTGCTCGTTGAGCAGCTTCTGCATCATCGCGTTCTGCCGCACGTCGGCGCGCTGCGCCAGTTCGAGCAGCCCGCTGTTGAGCAGGAAACGGCCCTGGCTGGTGTAGCCGATCACGTCCATGCCGGCGTCCTGCGCGGCCATCGCCACGCCGGTGAAGTTCACATGGGCGGTGATGTCCTTCTCGCCCACATCGGCCAGTGGGTCGCTGTCGCTGCGGTGGGCGCGGTGGCAGATCAGCGTGCCCATGGCGCGCTGCGGGTGGTAGTACTCGGCCTCGGGAAAGCCGTAGTCGAGCAGGAAGGCCGCGCCGCGCCGCAGCCGGTCGGCCAGGGTGCGCACGAAGGCCTCGGCCTGGGGGTGGATTTCGGTCAGGTAGTCGTGTTCACCCGGCACCTCGAGCGGCGGGCGCAACGCGGTGGGGCGGTCGGCCCAGGCCAGAGTGCCCGGCGCGCCCCACACCACGCCGCGCTCGTGCCACACGCCGCGCACGCGCACCAGCAGCTGCACCGGCATGGCGTCGAGCACCTCGTTGCCCAGCACCACGCCTTCCATGTGCTCGGGCAGGGCGTCGGCCCAGTGCACCCGCTCCCCATGCGCGGCCAGCGTGGCGCGCTGGCGCTCGCGCAGGCTGCCCGAGAGGTCGACGATGGTGTAGCGGCGCAGCGGCTGGCCCAGGATGGACAGCGCCTCGATCACCTGCAGGGCCAGCGCGCCGGTGCCGGCGCCGAATTCCCAGACCTCGTCGGTGCCGCTGGCGGCCAGCGCCTGCGCCACCTGGCGCGCCAGCGTGCGGCCGAACAGGGGCGTGAGCTCGGGCGCGGTCACGAAGTCGCTGCCGCCCTGGGGCATCTGGCCGAACTTGGGCGCCGCACCGGCGTAGTAGCCCAGCCCGGGCTCGTACAGCGCGATCGCCATGAAGCGGTCGAACGGCAGCCAGCCGCCGGCTTCGGCGATGGCCTCGCGCACCCGCGCCAGGAGGGGGCTCGTTAAACTCTCGGGTTCTGTTGCCATGGGGGTCTGCACCCCCGGATTGTCCTTCATGCCCAGCGCCGCCACCGCTTCCCACGCCGCCGCCCCGCGCACCGTGCTCGTCACCGGCGCGGGCAAGCGCCTGGGCCGCGAGATCGCGCTCACGCTCGCGCAGGCGGGCTGGAACGTGGCGGTGCACCACCGCCATTCCGCGGCCGACGCGCAGCAGACCGCCGCCGACTGCGTGGCCCGCAGCGGCCGCGCCGGCAGCGCCCAGCCCTTCTTCGCCGACCTGGGCGACGAGGCCAGCGTGCGCGCCCTGCTGCCGGCCGTGGTGGCGCACTTCGGCTCGGTGGACGCGGTGGTCAACAGCGCCTCGACCTTCGAGCACGACAGCGCCGCCACCTTCGGCTTCGCGGCGCTGGAACGGCACCTGCGCGCCAACACCGGCGCGGCCGTGCTGCTGGCGCAGGCGCTGCACGCGCACACCGAGGCGCGCGATGCCGAGGGCGTGGTGGTCAACCTGCTGGACCAGAAGCTCTGGAACATGAACCCGGACTTCTTCAGCTACACGCTGTCCAAGGCCGCGCTCGAAGCCGCCAACACCATGCTGGCGCTGGCGCTGGCGCCGCGCGTGCGCGTGGTCGGCGTGGCGCCGGGCCTCACGCTCACCAGCCACCTGTTGAGCGACGAGAAGTTCGCCGAGCTGCACCGGCAGTCGCCGCTGGGCCGCTCGTCCACACCGCAAGACGTGGCCGCCACCGTGGCCTTCGCGCTGGTCAACCGCTCCATCACCGGCACCACGCTGCTGGTGGACGGTGGCCAGCACCTGATGCGCTTCGAGCGCGATTTTTCGCTGATGTAGACCAGCGCATGCCCACCATGAACGCCACCGCCGCCGGCACCCAGATCCTCACGCTCTCGGGTCTGCGCTTCAACGCCAACCTGGGCATCCTCGACGTCGAGAAGTCCGCGCCGCAGCCGATCCAGGTCGACGCCGAGCTCAACCAGGGCACGCAGCCGCTGCTGCCGCACGACGACGACATCGGCCACGTGCTGGACTACCGCAAGGTGCGCCAGATCATCATCGACGAGTGCACCGCCGAACACGTGAACCTGCTCGAGAGCCTGATCGGCAAGCTCACGCGGCGCCTGATGCAGCTGCCCGGCGTGATCGGCGTGCGCGTGAAGATCGCCAAGCTCGAAATCTTCGACGACTGCGAAGTGGCGATCCGCATGGAAAGCGGGCAGTGGTGAGCACGCCTGCGCCGTGAGATCGAGTGAAGTTTGTCAAGTTACTGAATTTTTGTAACTTTTCAAATTTCAGTAGAATCGCCCCATGAACCCCGTTCGCAACCCCTTCGCCCCCGGCGCGGGCACGCCCCCGCCCGAGCTGGCCGGCCGGGACGCGCTGCGCGAGTCGCTGCGCGTGGCGCTGGAGCGCGCGCGCATCGGCCGCCCCGCCAAGAGCGCCATGCTGGTCGGCCTGCGCGGGGTGGGCAAGACGGTGCTGCTGGACCGCGTGCGCGACGACGCGGAAATGGCCGGCATCCACACGGTGCGGCTGGAAGCGCCCGAAGGCCGTTCGCTGCCGGCGCTGCTCGCGCCCCAATTGCGCCAGGCGCTGCTGCGCCTGAGCCAGACCGAGGCCGCGAAGGCGTTTGCCATTCGCGGGCTGCGCGCGCTGGCCGGCTTCGCGAGCAAGCTGAAGCTGACGTACCACGACATCGAGGTCGGCATCGACTTCGAGTCCGAGCCGGGTCTGGCCGACAACGGCGACCTCGAACACGACCTGCAGGCCCTGATGGAACAGGTCGGGCTGGCGGCCAAGGCCGCCGGCACGGCGCTGGCGATGTTCATCGACGAGCTGCAATACGTGGAAGAAGCGCAGCTCGCGGCGCTGATCACGTCGCTGCACCGCACGGCGCAGCGGCAGCTGCCGGTGGTGCTGGTAGGCGCGGGGCTGCCGCAGCTGCGCGGCCAGCTGGGCAACGCCAAGTCGTATGCCGAGCGGCTGTTCGACTTTCCCGAGATCGGTGCGCTGCCCAGGGAGGCCGCGATACAGGCGATCGAAAAACCGCTGCACGACGAGGGCGTGGCCATCACCGCGCCCGCGCTGCAGGAGATCCTGCGCCTGAGCCAGGGCTACGCCTATTTCCTGCAGACCTGGGGCAGCCACACCTGGCTGGCCGCCGACACCAGCCCGATCGGCATCGACGCGGTGCGCAAGGCCAGCATCACCGCGGTCGCCGCCCTCGACGAGGGTTTCTTCCGCGTGCGCTTCGACCGCTGCACGCCCAAGGAAAAGAAGTACCTGCGCGCCATGGCCGAGCTGGGCGAAGGGCCGCACCGCTCGGGCGACATCGCGGCCTGCCTGGACGAGAAGGTGTCGTCGCTGGCACCCACGCGCAGCTCGCTGATCACCAAGGGCATGGTCTGGAGCCAGACCCATGGCGACACGGCCTTCACCGTGCCCATGTTCGCCGCTTTCATGCAGCGCATCATGCCGGGGAACGCCTGGCGCGAGCCCGAGTCACTCACACGAAGAGAGCCGCGATGAACACCGAACTCGAAAACCACAAACTCGAAAAGCGCCTGTGCCGCGAAGTTGGCCGCGCGATCGTGGACTACAACATGATCGAGGAAGGCGACCGCGTGATGGTCTGCCTCTCGGGCGGCAAGGACAGCTACGGCATGCTCGACATCCTGCAGAAGCTGCAGGCGCGCGCGCCCATCAGCTTCGAGCTCATCGTGGTCAACCTCGACCAGAAGCAGCCCGGCTTTCCGGCCGACATCCTGCCCGCCTACCTCACGAAACTCGGTGTGAAGTTCCACATCGAGAACCAGGACACGTACTCCATCGTCAAGCGCGTGATCCCCGAAGGCAAGACCATGTGCAGCCTGTGCAGCCGGCTGCGCCGCGGCATCCTGTACCGCGTGGCGAGCGAACTCGGTGCGACCAAGATCGCGCTGGGCCACCACCGCGACGACATCCTGCAGACGCTGCTGCTCAACATGTTCTTCGGCGCCAAGCTCAAGGGCATGCCGCCCAAGCTGGTGAGCGACGACGGCCAGCACGTGGTGATCCGACCAATGGCCTACGTGGCCGAGCAGGACCTCACGCGCTGGGCCGAGCTGCGGCAGTTCCCCATCATTCCCTGCACCCTGTGCGGCAGCCAGGAAAACCTGCAGCGCAAGCAGGTCGGCCTGATGCTCAAGGACTGGGAGAAGCGTTTCCCGGGCCGCGTCGAGAACATGTTCTCCGCCCTGCAGAACATCGTGCCCAGCCATCTGATGGACCGCTCGCTGTTTCCGTTCGAAACCCTCCGCGCCACCGGCGAGGCCAGCGAGGACGGCGACAAGGCCTTCGACGACGAGCCCCTGCCCCAAGCCGTGTTCGCGCGGGCGCCACAGCCCGAACGCGAGGGGAACGCACCGGCCCCGGTCGCGGTCATACCGATTGCCGCCACGCACTGAGCACCCGCCCGTGCGGCGGCCCACGCCCCCGCAGGAGACTCCATGACCGCCAGCCCACCGTTGATCCGACCCCTGCGCCTCCTGTTCGCCACGCTGGCGCTGGTGGTGCTAGGCGGCTGCGCCAGCGCCTACCTGGTGGACAACCAGGTGCAGAGCTTCGCGCGCTGGGCCGACCGCGCCAGCGCGCCCGGCGTGCCGGTGGTGATCCCGCAGGCGCCGCAGATCTACCGCTTCGAGCGCCTGCCCTCGCAGCGCGAGGGCAAGACCGCCAGCGGCCAGGACGAGCTGGAAAAGCTCACCCAGCTGGCGCTGGCCAAGGTGGGCTGGACGCGCGCCGCGGAAGGCGCTTCGTCGCCCTGGACGGTGCAGGTGGACGCCGGCACGCTGCGCCTGCCGCGCGCGCCCTGGGAGAGCCCGTACGACGGCTACTGGGGCGGCGGTTTCGGCCCGGGCTTCGCCATGCCGGGGCGCGACTACGTGGTCACCGCGGGCGGCCAGATCATCTGGATGCCCATGTTCCCGCGCATGGAGTCGCCGTACTACAAACGCGAGGTCTCGCTGGTGATCCGCCACGCCGCGACCGGCAAGGTGGTGTACGAGACGCGCGCCGCGCACGACGGCCGCTGGAACAGCTCCAACGCGCTGTGGTCGGCCATGCTGGAGGCCGCGCTGCGCGACTTCCCGGCACCGCCCGAAGGCCCGCGCCAGGTCAACATCGAAGTGCCGCGCTGAACCGCGCTCAGCCGGCGGAGGTGCGCTCGAGCAGTTCGCGGATCGCCTCGCCCAGCGCGTCCATGCTGTCCTGCTTGCCCATCACGTCGCACACGCCGGCGTCGGCGGCCTCGGCCAGCAGCTTGTCGTTCACGTGCCCCGAGACGATGGCCACGCGCAGGCCGGGGCGCAGCTGCCGCACCTCGCGCGCCACGTCCACCCCCGACATGCCGGGCATGTTCTGGTCGCTCACCACCAGGTCGACCGCTTCCGTGGGGTGCGCGCGCAGCCAGCCCAGCGCCGCCTCGCCCGACTCGAAGGTGCTGGCGCGGTAGCCCTGCTTGCGCAGCAGCCGCCCGACCAGGAACACCAGCGCCTCGTAGTCGTCGATGTAGACCACGTGTTTGCCCGATGCCACCGGCGCGGCCACGGGCGCCGCGTCCCCCACCGGGGTGCCGGGCACCAACCCGTCGTCCGTGGCACCCGCCGCCAGCGGCAGGTAGACGTCGAAACGCGCGCCTTCGCCCGGCCGGCTGTGCAGGGTGATCGCACCCCGGTGCGCCTTGACGATGCCATGCACCACCGCCAGCCCCAGGCCGGTGCCCGTGCCCGGCGCCTTGGTCGTGAAGAAGGGTTCGAAGATGCGCTGCTGGGTGGCCTCGTCCATGCCCGGCCCGTTGTCGGCCACGCTCAGGCAGGCATAGGCGCCACCGGCCAGCCCACCGATCTGCAGGGCCTGGGAGGCGTCCAGCCGTACCTCGCGCAGCGCCACCGTGATGTCGCCCGACCGGCCTTCCATGGCCTGCCAGGCGTTGGTGCACAGGTTCATCAGCACCTGCTGCATCTGGGTGGCATCGGCCAGCACCGGCAGGCCGGCGGCCGGCAGGCGCGCCACCAGCTTGAGCCCCGCGGGCAACAGCGAACGCATCAGGCCCAGCGCCTCTTCCACCAGGGGCGTGAGCGGCTGGCGCACCATCTCCTGCGTCTGGCGGCGGCTGAAGGTCAGGATCTGCTGCACCAGCTGCCGCGCGCGGATGGCCGCGCGGTTGATCTCGATCAGGCTCTCCTGCGCCGGGTGGTGTTCGCCCACGTCCTCGCGCGCGAGCACCAGGTTGCCCAGGATGGCGGCGAGCAGGTTGTTGAAATCGTGCGCCACGCCACCGGCCAGGGTGCCGATGGCTTCCATCTTCTGCGACTCGCGCAGCTGCGCTTCCAGCGCGCGGTGCTGGGCCTCGGCCAGCTTGTGTTCGGTGATGTCGGTGTGCGTGCCCACCATGCGCAGGGGCTTGCCGTTTTCGTCGCGCGCAATCGCCATGCCGCGCGAGAGCACCCATTTCCAGCTGCCGTCCTTGCAGCGGATGCGGTGCTCGTTGCGGTAGACCGGCGCGCGCCCCTCGAAGTGCGCCTGCCGGTCGGCCTGCATCTGCGGCACGTCGTCCGGGTGGGTGCGCGCGTCGAGCTCGACCGCGAAGTTGGCGATGTCGCCTTCCGCGTAGCCGAACATCGCCTTGATGCCGCTGGAGAAGTACTCCTCCCCGGTCACCAGGTTCCAGTCCCACACGCCGTCGCCGGCGCTTTCCAGCGCCAGCTTCCACAGGGCCTCGCTGGCGTGCAGCGCGGCCTCGGCCTGCTTGCGCGCGGTGATGTCGAGCAGCACGCCCACGCGCAGCGTGCCTTCTTCGCTGGCCGACACCGCGTACGAGCGGCGAAACACCCACTTCACGCTGCCATCGGGCAGCACGATGCGGAACTCGCCACCCAGGTCCACCGGTCCCTTGCGGATGTCCTGCAGGTCCTGTTCCAGCAGGGGCACGTCGTCCGGGTGGCGGTAGCGCGCCACCAGCATGGGGTCGCGCATCAGGTCTTCCGGCTCCAGGCCATAGATGTCGCGCACGCCGGAGCTCACGTAACGGTATTCGCGACGGCCATCGGGCGTGACGAACACGGAAAACACCATGCCCGGCACCTGCGAGGTGATCTGGCGCAACTGCTCTTCGCTTTCGCGCAGGGCGCGCTGGTCGCGGATGCGGTCGGTGATGTCCTCGACTGTGCCTTCGTAGTACCGCAACAGGCCGTCGGCATCGCGCACGCCATGCGCGTTCTCGCTCACCCACACGCGCTCGCGCGTCTTGTGCCGGTAGATCTCGGAGACGAAGCCGCGCACGAAGCCGTCGCGTTCGAGCTGGCGCTGGAAGGCGGCGCGGCGTTCCGGGTCGACGTACCACTCCAGCGCGATGTCCTTCACCAGGGGCAGCATCTCGGCCTCGGACGCATAGCCGTTGAGTTCCACCAGCGCCTGGTTGGCCCGCAGCATCTGGCCGCCGGGCAGGCTGCGGTAGGCCCCGATCGGCAGGAAATTGAACAGGGTGGAGAAGTCCCCGTCGGACAGCGGCGGCGTCATGCAGGGATTGTGTCCCAAACCACCGGTTTGCAGCCCGTGCACAACCCGGTACAGTCGCCCCGGTACAGTGGAGGCCTTCCGCCCGCGATCAAGGATTTCACTTTGCAAGTCACCCGCATCCTGGCCGTGCGCCACGGCGAAACCGCCTGGAACCGCGACACCCGTATCCAGGGCCACACCGACATCGCCCTCAACGAGCGCGGACGCTGGCAGGCCGAGCAACTCGCGCAGGCGCTGCGCGACGAACCGATCGCGGCGGTGTACGCCAGCGACCTGGGCCGCGCCTTCGAGACCGCGCAGGCGGTGGCGCGCCTCAAGGGCCTGAAGGTCACGCCGCACAAGGGCCTGCGCGAGCGCCATTTTGGCCGCTTCGAGGGCCAGACCTGGGCCGAACTCGAACACCGCTGGCCCACCGAGGCGCTGGCCTGGCGCAAGCGCATGCCCGACTTCGCGCCCGCGGGCGGCGAGTCGCTGGAACAGCTGCAGCGCCGCGTGATCCCCACTGTGCTCGAACTGGCCTCGCGCCACCCGGGCGAGCAGGTGCTGATGGTGGCGCACGGCGGCGTGCTCGACATCCTCTACCGCGCCGCCACCCGCGTGGAGCTCACCGCACCGCGCAGCTGGGAGCTCAGCAACACCGCCATCAACCGCCTGCTGTGGTCGCCCGAAGGCCTGAGCCTGGTGGGCTGGGGCGACACCGCGCACCTGCAAACCGGAGCCCCGCTCGATGAACGCAGCGTTTGAACCCCCCCGGCCACACACGCGCTGGCAGCGCGCGCACGCCCTGATCGGCCAGGGCGTGGCCGCCATCGACACGCCGTCGCTGGTGATCGACCTCGACGCCATGGAACGCAACCTCGCGCACATGGCGGCCTATGCGCGCGCACACGGCCTGCGCCTGCGACCGCACGCCAAGATGCACAAGAGCGCCGAACTCGCGCGCCTGCAGATGGCGCACGGCGCCGTCGGCGTGTGCGTGCAGAAGACCGACGAGGCGCTGGCCCTGGCCCACGCGGGCGTGACCGACGTGTACATCAGCAACGAGGTGATCGCCCACCCGAAGCTGCAGCGGCTGGCCGAGGGGGTGCGCGACCTGCCCACGCGCTTCGGCATCGCGGTGGACAGCGCGGCCGGCGTGCTGCGGCTGGCCAGTGCCCTGCTCGACGCCGATGTGCGCGGCGAGGAGCGGATCGACGTGTTCGTGGAGATCGACGTCGGCCAGGGCCGTTGCGGCGTGCCGCCCGGTGAGCCGGCGGTGGACCTGGCGCGGCTGATCGCGCAGCACCCGGTGCTGCGCTTCGCCGGCCTGCAGGCCTACCACGGGGGCGCGCAGCACCGGCGCGACCCGGGCGAGCGCGCCCAGGCGATCGCCGAGGCCGCCTGGGCCGCCGCGCTCACGCGCGAGCGCCTGCAGGCGGCGGGCTTCCCGGTGCCGCTGATCACCGGCGCGGGCACCGGCACCTTCACGCTGGAGACCGCCAGCCACGTCTGGGGCGAACTGCAGGCGGGTTCCTACCTGTTCATGGACGCGGACTACGCGCGCAACGAGGCCGCGCCGCAGGCGCCGGTGTTCGAGCACGCGCTGTTCGTCAAGACCCAGGTGATGAGCCGCGGCGCCCGGCACGCGGTGTGCGACGCCGGCCACAAGAGCCACGCCATCGACAGCGGCCTGCCCGCGGTGTGGAGCCCGCCCGGCCTGCTGTTTGCCAACGGCGGCGACGAGCACGGCCTGCTGCGCGCCGCCCACCCCGGCACGCCCCTGCCCGCGCTGGGCGACACGGTCTGGCTGGTGCCAGGCCACTGCGACCCCACGGTCAACCTGCACGACTTCATGCTGGGGGTGCGCGGCGGGCTGGCGAACGGCCTGGTGGAGCGCGTGATCCGCGTGGATGCGCGCGGCGCGCTCGGCTAGAACGCGGCTTCAGGGCGCGAACACGACCGCGTCCAGCCCCATGGCGCGGATGCGCGCCGCCGCCTCCTCGGCCTGCGCGCGGCTGGCGAACGGCCCGACGCGCACGCGCGTGCGCTCCCCCCTGGGCGAGTCGACCTTCTGCAGGATGGCCGGCAGGCCGGCCTCGATCAGCCGCGCATGGGCCCGCTCGGCGTTGGCGGGATCGGCAAACAGGCCGACGTTGATGCCATGGGCTTGTGGCACCGCGTCCGCCGGTTCACGGGCTGCCGCGGCCCTGGCGGGAGCGGGCCTGGGTATGGGGCTGGGTGCGGCCACCGCGGCTGGCTCGGCCGGTGGAGGGGGTGCCGGCGGGGTGGCCACCACCGTGGGCTCTGGCGCGGACGGCACGGGTGGTGGCACGACAGCGGGCGCCGGTTCAGGCGCCAGCAGGGGTTCGGCCAGCGGCGGCAGCTCCACGGTTGCGGTCACGGTCGCGGTCTGCGCAGCGGGTGCGGGCTCAGCGGGCACCGTGGCGGGGGAGACCTGCACCGGCGTGACGGCCACTTCAGCGGCCGGTGCCGGCCCGCGCTGGGTCAGCGCGAGGTAGCCACCCACGGCACCGGCGGCCAGCAGCACGTTGATCGCCGCCAGCCCCCACAGGCGCCGCTTCGAGCTGGCCTGCCGCTCCAGCGCGGCGCAGGCCTCGCGCACGGTGCTCGCGGCGCGCACGGCGCGGGTCATGCGCCGGCGCGTGTCGGCGTGCAGGAGCGCATTGCCGTAGGCGCCCGGGATCGCGATGCTCAGCAGCAGCAGCGCACCAAGCACGCCCCACTCCACCGCCTGCGGCCACTGCAGGAAGCGCCGGCCCAGGCCCAGCACCAGCAGCGCCAGGCCTTCGGCGCAGGCCACGTACACCAGCGCCGCGCCCCAGAGCTGGCGGAACACCATCCAGTTCAGGGTGAGCAGCCCCGCCGGCGCGTTCCACATCGGGCTGGCGCGCCCGGCGTCGTCGAAGCGCGCGAAGATCGCCAGGTAGTGCGCGGTGTTCACCGGGCCCAATGCGGCGCGGTACAGCGCCGTGGTGGCGCTTTCCGGGGCAATCGCGGCGGGCTGCGAGGGGGCGGGCATGCCGCGATTCTGGCACGCGGCATGCGGGTTGATGCCAGCATCGCGCCGCGCCGGTTCTGGCCACAATGCGCGCATGCCTGCCATCCACCCCCCCGCCCACCCATGAGCCCGAGCCAGATCATCGTGCTGGCCACGCCGGTGTTCTTCGCGCTGATCGCGGTCGAGTACGCGATCGGCCTGAAGCGCCGGCGCAACACCTACCGCCTCGACGACGCCATCAGCAGCATCGGCCTGGGCATGCTCAGCCAGATCAGCGCGGTGTTCACCCGTCTGCTGCGCGTGGGCATCTACACCGCCGCCTACTCGACGGTGGCCATCGGGCCCGGGTCTGAATTCTGGATGACCTGGTACGGCTGGCTGATCGCGCTGGTGTTCTACGACCTCTGCTACTACTGGCTGCACCGCGCCGGGCACGAGAGCGCCATCTTCTGGGCCGCGCACGTGGTGCATCACCAGAGCCAGGACTACAACCTGTCCACCGCGCTGCGCCAGACCAGCTCGGGCGCGCTGCTGGGCTGGGTGTTCTACCTGCCGATGGCGGTGGCCGGCGTGCCGCCGCTGGTGTTCGGCGTGGTCGCGCTGATCGACCTGCTCTACCAGTTCTGGGTGCACACCGAGCAGGTCGGCAAGCTCGGCTGGTTCGACCGCTGGTTCTGCAGCCCCTCCAACCACCGCGTGCACCACGCGGTGAACGAGCGCTACCTGGACCGCAACTACGGCGGCATCCTGATCGTGTGGGACCGGCTCTTCGGCAGCTTCAAGGAAGAAGACGAGCGCTGCGTCTACGGCACGCGCAAGCCGCTGCAGAGCTGGGACCCGCTGTGGGCCAACGGCGAGGTGTACTGGGGCCTGCTCAAGGATTCGTGGCGCGCCGCAAGCTGGGCCGACAAGCTCCGCGTGTGGTTCAAGCCGCCGGGCTGGCGGCCGGCCGACGTGGCCGCGCGCTTTCCGGCGCCGGCCTTCGACATCGCGCAGGTGCAGCGCTACGCACCGCCCATGGGCCGCGCCGTGCAGTGGTTCGCGGGCCTGCAGTTCCTCGTCCTGCTCGCGGGGGTGGCCGGTTTCCTGTGGGTGGCCGACGCCTGGCCGCTGCCGCGCAGCGCGGTGGTGTTCGCGGTGCTGGTGGTCGCGCTGTGGGCCATCGGCGCGGTGATGCAGGGGCGCATCGGCATGGGCGAGGCGCTGCTGATCGAATGCGCGGCGCTGTCCATGGCCACCGCCGCGCTGGGCCTGGTGGAGCTGCACCGCGTGTTCAAGCCGCTGACGATGGGGATCGCGCTGGTGGTGGTGTTCGCCCATGCGCGGCGCGCGGGCGGTCCGGGGCGCGCCGATGGGCTGCTGCTCGGCGCGCTGGCGCTGTCGCTCGCGGGCGATGCCTTCCTGATGTTCCCGGGCTACTTCATTCCGGGGCTGGTGGCCTTCCTGCTCGCTCACCTGGCCTACATCGCGCTGTTCCGCCAGGACGCGCCCTGGTTTCCGAACCGGCGCGCGCTGATCGCCACGCTGGGCATCGGCGCGGCCATGTACGCCTTCCTCTGGCAGGGTGGCCTGCCGGCCGCGCTGCGCGCGCCGGTGGCGGCCTACGTGCTGGTGATCGCGCTCATGGCCGCCCAGGCCATCGGCCGCGCCACCGTGCACCGCGACCGCGCGGCCTTCGCCGTGGCGCTGGGTGCGGGGTTCTTCATGCTCAGCGACACCCTGCTGGCGATCAACAAGTTCGTGACGCCGCTGCCGATGGCGCAGGTGTGGGTGCTGAGCACCTACCCGCAAGGAATGGATTGACGGTGTGAGCGGCAAGTGGGAAGACACCAAGGACGCCAACACCAAGGGGCCCTGATGCGACGGCGTTGTTGAGGCTTGGCCGGTTGCTTCGCGACGCCGAGTTGGCCCGCGGGCCCCGACGCGGAGCTGAAC
>QZKF01000090.1 GCA_003599455.1 Comamonadaceae bacterium | reverse complement strand
AAGCCCAGCGTGGGCGCCCATTCCAGCGCGGCTGCGCCCAGCGCGGGCGCGAGCACGCCGCCCAGCGTGTACGAGAGCACCAGCACGGCGGTGCTGTTGACCAGCGTGATGCCTTCCTCGCGCGAGCCGATGTCGATCATCGCCAGCGTGTAGAGGCAGCCGCCCGCGCCGCCCCAGAGGAAGGCCACCGGCGCGGCCAGCCAGGGCGTGGCGGCGACGAAGGGAATGACCAGCGTGGCCAGCAGCGTGATCAGCGCGCAGGCCCGCATGATCACCAGCCGCGCGCCGCGGCCGTCGCCCCAGCGCTGCGTGGGGTGGTGGGCCAGGCGGTCGGCCAGCAGGCCGGCGGGCAGCATCATGAGCGCGCTGCCCAGGCCGCTGGCCGAGACCAGCAGCGCCGCGGCGGTGGCGCCGAGCCCGAGCGCCAGGCCGTACAGCGGCAGGATGGAGGTGAGGCCGCTTTCGAAGAAGCCGCCGACGAAGCCCACCGTCATGATCAGCGGGTGCGCGCGCAGCGCATGCCATACGCCCGAGAGGCCGACCCGCGCGCTGTGCGCGTCGGCCGCGGCCGGCAGGCGCGGAATGAGCAGGCTCCAGCCGAGGCCGAACACCGTGAGGCCCAGCGCCATCCACAGGGCCGCATCGCTCTGCGCGCCGACCCAGGCCAGCAGCACCGGCCCGAGCACGAAGGTGGTGCCCACCATGGTCTCGAAGATGCCGACGTTGCGACCGCGCTGCTGCGCCGGCGAGAACTCGGCCACGATCGCTTCGGCCAGCACCCAGCGCAGGCCGGCGGCCATGCCCTCGATCAGGATGCAGGCGAACCACAGCAGCAGCGAATCGCTGAAGAGGAAACCGGCGATGGCCACCACCGGCACGGCGGCCGCGAGCCAGAGCGAGGGGCGCCGGCCCAGGCGCTGCGTGATGGCCGAGGCGAACGGTGTCATGCAGAACACGCCCAGCCAGCCGGTGGCCACGAACACGCCGGCCAGCGCGGTGGACACGCCGTCGCCCTTGAGCCGCAGCAGCAGCAAGGGCATCAGCATGAAATAGCCGACCAGCTGGAAGAAAGTGGAGCCGAAGATGGCGATCAGGCCGAGCGGCTCGGGCACGGCCGTGGCCGGCGCCGTGCCGGTGATGGCCTGGCCGTGCTGCGGCGGCAGCGGGTGCTCGCTCATGCCGGGCCCGTGGCCTGCGCGTTCAGCACTGCGTCCGCCACCTCGGCGAAGCCCGCGCCGCGCTCGCCCTGCGCCACGTAGCGCGGGTGGTGCGCGAGCGCGTTCCAGAAGCGCGCCACGTTGGCCACGCCCACGCTGTGCGGGAAGTGGTCGAACATGCGCGCGTCGTTGGTCGAGTCGCCCACGTAGACCCAGCGGTCGAGCTCGCCGTCGAGCGCGCGGCCCAGCCGCGACTGCACGATCCAGCGCGCGCCGGCCAGCTTGTCGTGCCCACCGATCCAGCCGTTGATGTGGATCGAGCTCACGGTGGCGTTGAGGCCCTCGCCCTTCATCAGCTGCACGACGCGCGCGATGTCGGCCTCGTCCAGCTGCGCGAACTCGCTGTGGTCGATCGCGATGTCGGTCTCGCGCCCGGGGCTGTCGGTGGCCAGCCGGGTTTGCGGCAACTCGGCCAGCACGCGCTGCGCGGTGGCCTGCAGCTGGCGGAAGTTGGCCGCGCGCGTGGCCGCGTCCTGCAGGTAGTCGCGGCACAGCTCGCCCGAGGATCCGCGCCACAGGGCCACGGCGCCGTTTTCCGCCACGATGGCGTCCACCGGCCAGGCCAGCGCGAAGGCCTCGCTCCAGCCGGCCGGGCGCCCGGTGATGGCGAACACCGGCAGACCGGCGGCGCGCAGGCGGTGCAGCGCGTCCAGCGCGTCGGGCGTGATGGCCCCATCGGTCGTGAGGGTATCGTCGATGTCGGTCAGCACCCCGTGGATGCGGGCGCGGGCCGCGGCGGGCCAGAGGGCGAGGGGGTTCATGCGCATGGAAGGCCGGCAGTGTCGCACAGGGCCGCCGGGTCGCAGGGTGCCAGTGGCGACGTGCGGCGTGGGTCAAATCCGGTGTGCTGCGGTAGAATCCCGCGATCCGAGGAGCGTTGCAGCGCACCCACCGACACCGTCGGCAGCGGGGCGTGAGGCTCGGACCATCCATGCAACGACGCTCATCCACTTCTCGTGCGATGAGTTTTTTTTCGCCCCGAGACGTGGTTTACCCATCCTTCTGGAGCGAACCATGAATGCACGTCTGAACAACCCGACTTTCACCGATTGCGCGATCGCCGACATCGCACTGGCCGAATGGGGCCGCAAGGAAATCAAGATCGCCGAGACCGAAATGCCCGGTCTGATGGCCATCCGCGAGGAATTCGCCGCCAAGCAGCCTCTCAAGGGCGCGCGCATCACCGGCAGCATCCACATGACGATCCAGACCGCGGTGCTGGTCGAAACCCTGCAGGCCCTGGGCGCCAGCGTGCGCTGGGCCTCGTGCAACATCTTTTCCACCCAGGACCACGCCGCCGCCGCGCTGGTGGCCCAGGGCACGCCGGTGTTCGCGCACAAGGGCGAGTCCCTGACCGAGTACTGGGACTTCACCCACCGCATCTTTGAATTCGGCGCCGCCGGCACCGAAGGCGAAGGCCCGAACATGATCCTGGACGACGGCGGCGACGCCACGCTGCTGATGATCCTGGGCCAGAAGGCCGAGAAGGACCTCTCGGTGGTGGCCCACCCGACCAGCGAAGAAGAGACCTGCCTGTACACCGCCATCAAGGCCAAGCTCGCGCAGGACCCGACCTGGTACAGCCGCAAGGCCGCGCAGATCATCGGCGTGACCGAAGAGACCACCACCGGCGTGCACCGCCTGAAGGAAATGAGCGCCAAGGGCACGCTGCCGTTCCGCGCCATCAACGTCAACGACTCCGTCACCAAGAGCAAGTTCGACAACCTCTACGGCTGCCGCGAATCGCTGGTCGACGGCATCAAGCGCGCCACCGACGTGATGATCGCCGGCAAGGTCGCCGTGGTCGCCGGCTACGGTGACGTGGGCAAGGGCTCGGCACAGGCGCTGCGCGCCCTGTCGGCCCAGGTCTGGGTGACCGAGATCGACCCCATCAACGCCCTGCAGGCCGCGATGGAAGGCTACAAAGTCGTGACCATGGAGTACGCCGCCGACAAGGCCGACATCTTCGTGACCACCACCGGCAACAAGTCCATCATCACGCACGACCACATGGTCGCCATGAAGGACCAGGCCATCGTCTGCAACATCGGCCACTTCGACAACGAGATCGACATCGCTTCGATCGAGAAGTACACGTGGGAAGAGATCAAGCCGCAGGTCGATCACGTGATCTTCCCCGACGGCAAGAAGATCATCATGCTGGCCAAGGGCCGCCTGGTGAACCTGGGCTGCGGCACCGGCCACCCCAGCTTCGTGATGTCGAGCTCGTTCGCGAACCAGACCATCGCGCAGATCGAGCTGTTCTCGCACCCGGACAGCTACGACATCGGCAAGGTCTACGTGCTGCCCAAGCACCTGGACGAGAAGGTCGCGCGCCTGCACCTGAAGAAGGTCGGCGCCATGCTGACCGAACTGTCCGACGAGCAGGCCGCCTACATCGGCGTGCCCAAGCAGGGCCCGTACAAGCCCGACACGTACAGGTATTGAGCACCCCCGCCGCGCTTTGCGCGACCCCCTCAAGGGGGCGATGCCTGCGGCCCGGCAAAGCCGGTTCCGCGGCATCTCTGGAGCTCCACCATGCGTGCTGATCAATTGCTCGTCGAGCGCGGCCTGGCAGCCACCCGTTCGCAGGCCCAGCGGCTCATCGCCGCGGGCGTGCAATGGCGCTCGCCGGGCGGCGACTGGAAAGCGGTCGCCAAGAACGGCGAGGAGCTGCGCGACGCGGCCGAGCTGCGCCTGCTCGACACGGCGGAAACGCGCTACGTGTCGCGCGGCGGCCTCAAGCTCGAAGGCGCCTTGCGCCACACCGGGCTCGACGTGAGCGGCCTGCGCTGCCTCGACCTGGGGCAGAGCAGCGGTGGTTTCACCGACTGCCTGCTGCAGCGCGGCGCGGCGCAGGTGGTGGGCGTGGACGTGGGCCAGGGCCAGTTGCACCCGCAGCTGCGGGGCGACCCGCGCGTGCTGTGCATCGAAAAGTGCAACGCGCGCGAGCTCTCGGCCGATGTGCTGCGGGACGCGGGCGGGGCGCCGCCCTTCGAGCTGATCGTGGGCGACCTGTCGTTCATCTCGCAGACCCTGGTGTGGCCGGCCGCCGTGCCGCTGCTGGCGCCCGGCGGGCACCTGCTGATGCTGGTCAAGCCGCAGTTCGAGCTGCAGCCCGAACACATCGGCAAGGGTGGCCTGGTGAAGGACGCGGCGAGTTACGCGATCGTGCGCGAGCGCATCGGGCAGGCCTGTGAGGAGCACGGCCTGACGCTGCGGGACTACTTCGAGAGCCCGATCACCGGGGGTGACGGCAACCGCGAATTTTTTGTGTGTGCAAGCAACAAATGATGCAAGGAGGGGGCCGTGAGTCTTCCCATCAGCCTGGAGTTTTTTCCGACCAAGACGCCTGAAGGCGCGGTCAAGCTGCGCGCGGTGCGCCAGCAGTTGTATGCGCTCAAGCCCGAGTTCTGCTCGGTGACCTTCGGCGCCGGCGGTTCGACGCAGGACGGCACGCTGCAGGCCGTGACCGAGATCATGGCCGAGGGCTGCCCGGCCGCGCCGCACCTGAGCTGTATCGGCCAGTCGCGCGAGAGCATCCGTGAACGCCTGGCGGCCTATTCGGCCGCGGGCATCCGCCGCATCGTGGCGCTGCGTGGCGACCTGCCCAGTGGCTACGGCGTCGGCGGCGAGTTCCGTTACGCGAGCGACCTGGTGGCCTTCGTGCGCGCCGAGACCGGCGACCGTTTCCACATCGAGGTGGCGGCCTACCCCGAGACGCACCCCCAGGCGAAGTCGCCGCTGGCCGATCTGGACGCGTTCGCGGCCAAGGTGAAGGCGGGCGCCAACTCCGGCATCACGCAGTACTTCTTCAACAGCGACGCCTACTTCCGCTACGTGGACGACCTGCACGCCATGGGCGTGGACGTGCCCGTGGTGCCGGGCATCATGCCCATCACCAGTTCCACCCAGCTCATGCGTTTCTCCGACGCCTGCGGCGCCGAGATCCCGCGCTGGATCCGCATGCGCCTGCAGGCCTATGGCGACGACACGGCGTCGATCAAGGCCTTTGGCCTGGACGTGGTGACCGACCTGTGCGACCAGCTGCGCCACGCCGGCGTGCCCGGCCTGCACTTCTACACCATGAACCAGAGCGTGGCCACGATGGACATCGTGCAGCGCCTGCAGCTGGCATGAGCCTGCGGCGCCCGCTGCTGCTGGCGCTGGCCACGGTGCTGTGGCTCGGCGGCTGCGCCACGCGCGCGCCCTCGGGGCCCGACACCGGCGCGCCCGATGTGGCGCAGCCCGGCGATGGCCGCGAGATCGAGCGCGGCATGGCCTCGTGGTACGGCGAGCAGTTCCAGGGCCGGCGCACCGCGAGCGGCGAGCGCTTCGACATGAACGCGTTCACCGCCGCGCACAAGACCCTGCCCTTCGGCACCCGGGTGCGCGTGCGCCACGCCACCAGCGGCAGGGAGGTGGTGGTGCGCATCAACGACCGCGGGCCGTTCACCAAGGGGCGCGTGATCGACCTGAGCCGCGCGGCCGCGGCCTCGATCGGCCTGATCCAGACCGGTGTCGGGCCAGTCGTGGTGTTGCGCGACTGAAGCATTGATCTGCATCAAGGGCGCGCGCAGCAGCGAGGCCCGTGTTCACCCGCATTGACGCACCGCAACATTCAAGGGTCGAAGGCCTTCTGTAATCGGTGTCGGGAATGTTCCCGGTTCGATCACTGAAAATCATGAAAAAGACCACTGTGGCTCTCGCCACCTTCGTGTTGATGGCATCGGGCGCGGCCGTCGCGCAGGACTTCCAGGCGGGCACCGTGCTTGTGCGCGCTCGCGCCGTGCATCTGGACAGCGCCAACAAGGACAGCACCGGCCTGGGCCTGACGATCAACAACAAGACGCTGCCCGAAGTCGACTTCAGCTACTTCTTCAGCAAGAACATCGCGGCCGAACTGATCCTGACGGTGCCGCAGAAGCAGACGGTGTCGTCCAACGGCACGGCCATCGGCACGCTGCGCCACCTGCCGCCCACGCTGACCGTGCAGTACCACTTCGATACCGCCGGCTTCAAGCCTTACGTGGGTGCCGGCGTGAACTACACGCGCTTCAGCTCGGTGAGCCTGCTGGGTGGCGCGGCCGACGTGAAGCGCAACAGCTTTGGCCCCGCGCTGCAGGTGGGCGTGGACATCCCGCTCAGCAAGCAGCTCTACCTGAACGTCGACGTGAAGAAGGTCTTCATCAAGACCGACGTGAGCGCCGGCGGTACCAAGGTCGGCACCTTCAAGGTGGACCCGGTGCTGTTCGGCGTGGGCCTGGGCTGGCGCTTCTGAGCGAACGCCTCAGCGCTCGTCGTAGCTCACCACCACACGCTCGGTGGTGGGCCGCGCCTGGCAGCTGAGCACGAAGCCCTGCTCGGTTTCCCAGGGCTCGAGCGTGAAGTTCTTGTCCATCTGCACCGCGCCGTCCATCACCCTGGCGCGGCAGGTGCAGCACACGCCACCGCGGCACGACCAGGGCAGGTCCAGCCCGGCCGCCAGGGCCACGTCGAGCACGCGCTCGTCGCGGTTCATGCGCAGCTCGTGCGGCTTGCCGTCGAGCAGCACGGTCAGCGCGACCTCACCCTCGGTGCGCACCGCCGGATGGCCCAGCACCGCGGCCTTGCGCTGCTCCGCGGGCAGGGCTTCCAGCGTGGGCGAGGTGAAACGCTCGGTGTGCACGCGGTCGGGCCGCACGCCAGCCTCGAGCAAGGCTTTTTCGGTCGCTTCGATCATGGCCTCGGGGCCGCAGATGAAGACCTCGTCCATGCTGCCCACGGGCAGCAAGGTGGCGATGAGCGCACGCACCTTGTCGCCGTCGATGCGGCCTTCGAGCAGCGGCACCTCCTGCGCCTGGCGCGAGAGGATATGGATCAGTGTGAGCCGCCCGGCATAGCGGTCCTTCAGGTCCTGCAGCGCCTCGTTGAACATCACGCTGGCCATGCGCCGGTTGCCATAGACCAGGGTGAACTTGCTGTCGGACGATTCTTCCAGCGTGCTGGCCATCAGCGAGAGGATGGGCGTGATGCCGGACCCGGCCGCGAAGCCCACGCGGTGCACCGCGCGCGGCTTGTGCACGGTGAAGCGGCCGTCGGGTGGCATGGCCTTGAGCGTGTCGCCGGCCTTGAGCGAGGTGGCGGCCCAGTTGGAGAACACGCCACCCTCGACCGGGCGGATGCCCAGCGTGAGTTCGCCGCGCTGCATGAGCAGGCTGCGCGGGCTGCTGATGGAGTAGCTGCGCCGCACGTCCTGCCCGTCGATGGTGGCGCGCACGGTGAGGAACTGGCCCGGCTCGAACGCGAACGCCGCGCGCTGCCCGGGCGGGACCGCGAAGGTGATGGCCACCGCGCCCGCGGCCTCGGGGCTGACGCGCGCGATCGGGAGTTCATGGAAGCGGGCAGCGGTGGACATGGTGTCAGTACGGTTTGAAGTAGTCGAAGGGTTCGAGGCAATCGAGGCAGCGGTACATGGCCTTGCAGGCGGTGGAGCCGAACGGCGAGGTTTCGGTGGTGTGGGTCGAACCGCACTGGGGGCAGGGCACCGGCTCACGCTGCAGCGCCTGGCGCGAGAACTGGACCACGTGGCGGCCTTCGGGGGCCGGGCTGCCGCACTGCGGCGGCGCGATGCCGTAGGCGCGCAGCTTCTCGCGCGCGGCCGCGCTCATCCAGTCGGTGGTCCAGGCCGGCGCGAGCTGCGTGACCACGCGGGCCGATTGCCCGCTGAAGGTGAGCGCCGCGCGGATGTCGTCCTCGATCTGTCCCATGGCCGGGCAGCCGCTGTAGGTGGGGGTGATCACCACCTCGGGCGTGCCGTCGGCGCCGGTGCGCACCTCGCGCAGGATGCCGAGCTCGCGCAGGCTGATCACCGGGATCTCCGGGTCGGCCAGGTCGGCCAGCGCCGCCCAGATGGCCGCGTGGTCGGTGGCGGCGGCGTGCATGGCGGCGGTCACCACACCGCTTGCGGATGCGCGCGCGCCAGGCTCTGCATCTCGGCGAGCAGGAAGCCCATGTGCTCGGAATGCACGCCCAGCTTGCCCTGCGTGACGTAACCGCCGCTGGCCGGGCGCGCGAGCGTGGCCTCGTTCAGCGTGTCGTCCACCAGCGCTTCCCATGCCGGCTTCAGGCCGGCCACGTCGACGCCGGTGCCGTTGTTCGCCGCTTCGGTCTCCGCCTCGCTGCCGATCCAGAACTCCTGGCAGCAGGGCAGCAGGTGGTTCAGCGCGGCCTGGGCGCGTGCGTGCGACGCCTCGGTGCCGTCGCCGAAGCGCACCAGCCAGTCGCTGGCGTGGCGCAGGTGGTAGCGCACTTCCTTCGACGACTTGGCCGCGATGGCCGCGAGCTGCGCATCGGCCGAGGCTTCCAGGCGCTGCCACACCAGCACCATGAGCGCGCTGTAGAGGAAGTTGCGCACGATGGTGGTGGCGTAGTCGCGGTCGCCCGACGCGGTGCCGGCCAGCGGCCCGTGGTGGGGCAGCTCCAGCAGCGTGAGGTTGCGGAACTCGGCCGTGTCGCGGAAGTAGGCCAGGGTGTCTTCGGTGACGCGGCCGTCGATGCGCGCGCCCTGCAGGTGGCGGAAACGCCGCGCCAGGTCGGCGTCGTCGTTGATGAGCGCGGCGGCGTGCTGGTAGAGCAGGCGGGCCTGGCCCAGCAGGTCCAGGCTGTTGTTGGCCAGGGCCAGGTCTTCTTCGAGGATGGGGCCGTGGCCGCACCACTCGGCGTTGCGCTGGCCCAGCACCAGCGCGTTGTCGGCCAGGTGCAGCAGGTACCCGATCGGGGCATGGGTGGGGGCCGAGACCATCACATGTGCCCCACTGTGTCGGGGATCTCGTAGAAGGTCGGGTGGCGGTACACCTTGTCGGCCGCCGGGTCGAAGAAGCTGTCCTTGCTGTCGGGCTCGCTGGCGGTGATGGTGGCCGAGGGCACGACCCAGATGCTCACGCCTTCCTGGCGCCGTGTGTACACATCGCGCGCCAGGTGAAGCGCGTGCTGAGCGTCGCTCGCGTGCAGGCTGCCGCAGTGCTTGTGCTCCAGGCCCTGCTTGCTGCGCACGAAGACCTCCCACAGGGGCCATTCCTTCAATGCGGTGGTGTTCATGCGGCCTCCTTCATGGCACGTTCCTCTTGCTTGCGCGCGTGGGCCAGGGCCGCGTCGCGCACCCACTGGCCGTCGTTCCAGGCCTTCACCCGCGTGGCCAGGCGTTCCTTGTTGCACGGGCCGTCGCCGTTGACCACGGCCCAGAACTCGTCCCAGTCGATCGGGCCGTGGTCGTGGTGGCCGCGTTCGGCGTTCCACTTCAGGTCGGGGTCGGGCAGGGTCACGCCCAGCACCTCGGCCTGCGGCACGGTGGCGTCGATGAACTTCTGGCGCAGGTCGTCGTTGCTGATGCGCTTGATGCCCCAGCGCATGCCCTGCACGCTGTTGGGGCTGTCGGCGTCGGGCGGGCCGAACATGGCCAAGCACTTCCACCACCAGCGGTTCACCGCGTCCTGCACCATGGCCTTCTGCTCGGCCGTGCCCTGCATCATGCTCAGCAAGGCCTCGAAGCCCTGGCGCTGGTGGAAGCTCTCCTCCTTGCAGACGCGGATCATCGCGCGGGCGTACGGGCCGAAGCTGCAGCGGCACAAGGGGATCTGGTTCATGATCGCCGCGCCGTCCACCAGCCAGCCGACCACGCCGACGTCGGCCCAGGTCAGCGTGGGGTAGTTGAAGATCGAGCTGTACTTGGCCTTGCCCGAGTGCAGCGCGTCGAACATCTGGTCGCGGCTGGTGCCCAGGGTCTCGGCCGCGCTGTACAGGTACAGGCCGTGGCCGCCCTCGTCCTGCACCTTGGCCACCAGGATGGTCTTGCGCTTGAGGCTGGGCGCGCGCGAGATCCAGTTGCCCTCGGGCAGCATGCCCACGATCTCGCTGTGCGCGTGCTGGCTGATCTGGCGCACCAGGGTCTTGCGGTAGGCGTCGGGCATCCAGTCGCGCGGCTCGATCTTGCCGTCGGCGTCGATCACGGCGTCGAAATGCGCCTGCAGCGCGCTGTCGTGCGGCACCGCCTTGAGCGCCGCGCCGGGTGGGGCATCGGCCTTGTCCGGCACATTGAATGACTGGGTGTACATGGGCGTCTCCTGCGCCGCTGGCCGGGCGCGTGGAAGGCAGTATAGCCAATTAGCCGACCGACCGGTCGGCTAATTTTGCCACGCCGGCTCAGGGTTTTTCCGAGGCGCGGTGCGCCGGGACCGAAGAGCGGTGACACGCTACATCCGCTTACCGCAGGGGCGTCGGCCCGACCGTACAGTCGGCCGCATGCAAGTCATCCCATCCGATCGATCCCACCCTTCTTCCGCCGGCTTGCGTGGCCTGATGCCGGCCGTGCTGGGCGCCCTGTTCTGCCTGGCGGCCTGTGGCGGCGGCGGGGATGGCGACGCCAGCGCCAGCCCGTCGGCCGGATCGGCCGGCACCGTGGGGCTCTCGCCGCCCAGCAGTTCGGGGGGCTCCGGTGCGGTGGGCTCCGGCAGCGGCTTGCTGGCCCTGGACGCCGGCACCAGCTGCGGCCTGCCCGACTTCCGCAACAGCCTGCTGCAGCAGATCAACGCGGCCCGGGCCACGGCGAGAAGCTGCGGCGCCACCGCCCTGCCCGCCGTCGCGCCGCTGGCCTGGAACGACCGCCTGTTCTCCGCGGCCGCGCGCCATTCGCGCGACATGGCGACCAACAACTATTTTTCCCACACCGGCCTCGACGGGCGCAGCGCGTCGCAGCGCGTGGCCGACGAGGGCTACGCCTGGTCCTGGGTGGGGGAGAACATCGCGGCCGGGCAGTCCTCGGTGTCGACGGTGATGAGCGGCTGGCTCGCCAGCCCGGGGCACTGCGCCAACATCATGCGCGCCGAGTACCGCGATGTGGGCGTGAGCTGCGTGCAGCAAGCCGGCAGCACCTACGGCCGTTACTGGACCATGACGCTGGCCCGGCCGCAGTGATCGGCGCCGTCAGCCGCCCGACTCGAGCGCCTGGGATTTGCCGCGTCCACGGCCCAGGTGGGTCAGCAGTTGCGGCAAGGCTTCCTGCAGCACGCCCTTGAGCGTGTGCGGCGGGTTGATCACGAACATGCCGCTGGCGGTCAGGCCCGGCCGGTCGTCCGGGCCGTGCGTCGGGTCCTGGCCAATCGCCAGCGTGGCGTTGAGCCAGGGCTTCTGCGCCTGGTTCGAGAGCGTCCTCAGCCGGCGCGGCAGGTCGTGCGCCTCGGGGCGGGGAATCACCGGGTACCAGACCAGAAAAGTGCCGGTGGGAAAGCGCTTGATGCACTCTTGTATGCAGGCGCTCACTTTTGCGTAATCGCTCTTGATCTCGTAGCTCGGGTCGATCAGCACCAGCGCGCGCTTGGAGCCGGTGGCGGAGGGCGGGGGTGGCAGCAGGGGCTTGACGCCCTCGAAGCCATCCTGCCGGGCGACGGCGATCTGGCGCCCGGCATCGAGCTGGGCGATGTTGGCGGACAGCGTCTTGCTGTCGGTGGGGTGCAGCTCGAACAGCTTGAGCCGGTCGCGCGACTCGGCCCGCATCAGGTGCTGCATGACGAACGGCGAGCCCGGGTAGACGCGCAACGCGCCCGAGGGGTTGAAGCTGGCGATCAGGTCCAGGTAGTCGTCGATCGCGGGCGAGACCGCCTTGGCGGGCGGTTGGTCGGCCGCACGCAGGGCCGCCATGAGCTTGACCACCCCGTCCTTGGCCTCGCCCCCGGTCTCGGTGTAGTCGCCGTCGAGCCGGTACAGCCCGGCGCCGGCATGGGTGTCGATCAGCGTCAGCCCCGCTTCCTTCTGCATCAGATGGCGCAGGGTGGCGATCAGGGTGGTGTGCTTGAGCACGTCGGCATGGTTGCCGGCGTGGAAGGCGTGTCGGTAGCTGAACATGCCCTGATGGTAGCCGTTTGACCACAACGCCCGACCACTGGCTGGGGGCGGTTTGCCATCCAGCCCCGGAATTTCGTACAATCGAGGGCTTCGCAGCGACTTGCTGGCTCCGCGGCGAAGTAACCAAACCCTACCTAAGAGCGTTCCGTCAGAGAACGACCGACCGTGGAAAAGAGCCGCCAAACCACCTCTTCAAGAGAAAACTCATGACCAAAACGTTCAGCGCCAAACCCGCTGACGTGACGCACGAGTGGTTTGTGATTGACGCGACCGACAAGGTCCTCGGACGAGTAGCCAGTGAAGTTGCTCTCCGTTTGCGCGGCAAACACAAGGCCATTTACACGCCTCACGTCGATACCGGTGACTTCATCGTCATCATCAACGCAGCCAAGATCCGCGTCACGGGCAACAAAGCCCTCGACAAGGTGTACTACCGCCACTCGGGTTACCCCGGCGGTATCTATGGCACCAACTTCCGCGACATGCAGGCCAAGCACCCTGGCCGCGCGCTCGAAAAGGCTGTCAAGGGCATGCTGCCCAAGGGCCCGCTCGGTTACGCCATGATCAAGAAGCTCAAGGTGTACGGCGGTGCAGAGCACCCGCACACCGCCCAACAGCCGCAAGTGCTGGAACTCTAAAGGAGCCTTGAGATGATTGGTGAATGGAACAATGGAACCGGCCGTCGCAAATCCAGCGTCGCCCGTGTTTTCCTGAAAAAGGGCAGCGGCCACATCACGGTCAATGGCAAGGACATTCAGGCCTACTTCGGCCGTGAAACCTCCATCATGATCGCCAAGCAGCCCCTGCTGCTGACGAACCACGCCGAGACGTTCGACATCCAGGTCAACGTGCACGGTGGCGGTGAATCCGGCCAGGCCGGCGCCGTGCGCCACGGCATCACCCGCGCCCTGATCGACTACGACGCCACGCTCAAGCCGGGCCTGTCGCAAGCCGGTTTCGTGACGCGCGATGCCCGCGAAGTGGAACGGAAAAAAGTCGGTTTGCGCTCTGCGCGCCGCCGCAAGCAGTTCAGCAAGCGCTAAGCCACGCTGCACATGCTCCAGAAGCCGCCTTCAAGTTCAACTTGGGGCGGTTTTTGCTTTCTGGGGCCAGGTTGCGTTTGCTTGCACTTTGAAAGGTTTGAATGCGTTTTCGCCTGATGCGACGACGGCTGACGGTCAGTGCCCCCCGGGTGTCGGTGCGCAGCACGCTGCCGTGGCCTTTTCGCTGGGTGCTGGGCGCGGTGGTGCTGGGCTTCTCGGGCGCACTCGCGGTCTGGGCGTTCGAGTTCGGCAAGGACATCGCGGGCCTGGACCGCCACGCCCAGCTGGAACTCGAGCAATTGCGCCGCGAGGTGCAGGTGATGCGCGCCGACCTGAGCGAGGCCCAGTCGGTGGCCAACACGTCCGACAGCCTGCTGATCGCCGAGCGCAGCACCCAGGCGCAGCTGATGATGCAGATCCGCCAGCTGC
Organism: Comamonadaceae bacterium; assembly: GCA_003599455.1. Classification (GTDB taxonomy): domain Bacteria; phylum Pseudomonadota; class Gammaproteobacteria; order Burkholderiales; family Burkholderiaceae_C; genus Hydrogenophaga. The sequence continues at coordinate 6,628 of QZKF01000090.1, read as the reverse complement.
AGGCCGACAACGAGCTGCTGCGCAGCGACCTCGGTTTCTTCGAGCGCCTGATTCCCGGCTCCGGCAACGACGCGCTGAGCATCCGTGGCCTGCAGGCCGAACGCCTGTCGTCCACGCAGCTCAAATGGCAGGTGCTCATGATCCAGGCCAGCAAGAACGCGCCCGATTTCAAGGGCGCCCTGGAGGTGACGTTTGCCGGCACGCTGGCAGGCAAACCCTGGTCGGCCACGCAGGCGCCCGCGCCCCAGCCGGTGCTGATCAAGGGCTACCTGCGCATGGAAGGCGTGGTGGACGTGCCCGCGCAGGCCGTGGTAAAAAATGTGACCGCGAAAATCCTGCAAGGCAGCTCGGTCAGGTCCATGCAATCCTTCAACCTGTAACCACACGGTCCGCCGTCGGGAGAATCCCATGTTTGCCAAGAAAAAGCAGCCCCCCATCAAGAGCCTGATCGCCCAGGGCACCCGCATCGAGGGCAATGTGCTCTTTCACGACGGCCTGCGGATCGACGGCGAAGTGGTGGGTGACATCCGCGCCAGCGACGAGCAGCCCAGCATCCTGGTGGTCAGCGAAGTGGCGGTGGTGACCGGCCAGATCCACGCCGACCACGTCATCATCAATGGCCATGTCAAGGGCCCGGTGCTGGCCTTCGAGTTGCTCGAGTTGCAGCCCAAGGCCCGCATCGAGGGCGACGTGTCGTACAAGGCGCTCGAAATGCACCAGGGCGCCACCATCTCGGGCCTGCTCAAGCCCATGGCCGGCGGCATCGAGGACAAACCCACACTGAAACTGGCGGCAAACAACGGCTGAGCGCATTCCCGAGCGATTTGATTTAGTATCAACCAGCTTCCCGGGTGCACCGCACCCACCCCATACACCGCGGGCCACTGACCGGCCACGATTTCGTCAAGAGGTATTCCATGAGCGCTGTCGCCGAAAACATCCAGACCGATATGCCGGCACCGCTGGTCTTCACCGACAGTGCGGCCGCCAAAGTGGCCGAACTCGTGGCCGAAGAGGGCAACCCCGACCTCAAGCTGCGCGTCTTCGTGCAGGGCGGTGGTTGCTCCGGCTTCCAGTACGGCTTCACTTTCGATGAAGTCGTGAACGAGGACGACACCACCATGACCAAGAACGGCGTGTCCCTGCTGATCGACGCCATGAGCTACCAGTATCTGGTGGGCGCCGAGATCGACTACAAGGAAGACTTGGAAGGCGCGCAGTTCGTGATCAAGAACCCCAACGCCACCAGCACCTGCGGCTGCGGTTCCAGCTTCAGCGCCTGACGCCCGTTCTTCGCACCAACAAAAAGGGGAGCCACTGGCTCCCCTTTTTGTTGGTGGTGTGTCAGGGCTTATTCGGCGCTGGCCTGCTGGATGCTGGCGGCGGCGTCCAGCTGCATGCGCTGCATCTGGGCCACGGCGTCGAAGCGCTGGCGCAGGGCCGGTGGCACGGGGATCGATTCGCTCTGGCGCGCGATCGACAGGGGGTCGACGTGCACGCCGTTGTCGCGGAATTCCAGGTGCAGGTGCGGGCCGGTGGAAGCGCCGGTGGAGCCCACCGCGCCGATGGTCTGGCCCTGTTCGACCCGCTGGCCCTTGTTCACGCCAATCCGGCTCAGGTGGGCGTACACCGTCATCTGGTTGCTGCGGTGCTTGATATAGATCACGTTGCCGTAGCCGCGCTGCTCACCCGCGAACTCGACCACGCCATCACCAATGGTGCGCACCGGTGTGCCGGTGGGCGCGGCGTAGTCCACGCCCATGTGGGCCTTGCGCCCGCCCGTGATGGGGTGGAAGCGCATGCCGTAGCCGCTGCTCACGCGCGAGAACTCGAGCGGCGAGGCCAGGTAGTAGCGGCGCGAGCTCTGGCCGTCGAAGCCGTAGTAGCCGCCCTTGTGGCCCGGCTCCTCGAACCACACGGCCTCGCGTTCCTTGCCATCGTTGACGAACTCCGCGCTCAGCACCCGGCCGGTGCGCAGGCTCTCGCCATCGGCTTCCAGGCTTTCGTAGACCACGCTGAAGCGGTCGCCCTGGCGCAGGTCGCGCCGGAAATCGATGTCGCTGGAGAACATTTCGGCCAGCTGGATGGCGACCGGGTCGGGGATGCCCGCCTCGTCGGTGGCGGCAAACAGCGAACTGCGGATCACGCCACTGGCCAGGCGGGCCGACGCGGTGAGCACGCCCTGCTCGAGGCGCGAGCTCAGGCCGCCTTGCGGATTTTTTTCCACCACCAGGCGGGTGAAGCCGCGCTCATCGGCGGAGAGCCAGCGCGCGGTCAGGCGCAGCAGCTGCTGCTGGTCGCTGGCCTCCACGCTCACCGGCCGGCCGGCGCGCCCGGCCTGCAGCAACTGGCGGGCGAGGGGGTCGTTGCGCAGGAAAGCCTGGGCCTGCGAGTCGGGTACACCCAGGCGCTGCAGCAGGCTCTGGGCGGTGTCGTCGCGGCGGGTGGTGTCGCTGCGGAACAGCACCAGCGGCGCGGCAGGCAGGGCCGTCGGGCTGTTGATGTCCAGCTGCGCGGAAGTGTCGAGGGCTTCGATGACCTGGCGCACGGGCAGGTCGGAGGCATCGGGGGCCAGTGGCGCGATGCCGAAGGCGGTCACACCCGTGCCCAGCAGCAGCACACCCAGACCTCCCATGATGCGGCGGGGGTGCCGGGAGAGGCTCTGGCTCGTGGCATCGACAAGGTGTGCCAGCGTGTGGAGTAGCGAACGGGTCAAAATCGGTGTTTCCGGTAAGGCTTGCCCCTGGCATGGGGGGCAAGGCGCACAAAAAAAGAGCGGTTGAGGCGGAACAAGTTCACTCAAACGCCCGGGCGGTGACGAACCGACTTGATATCGTGCAAAAAGTGCGCCAACTAAAATCTGTCACCTGCGCCGGCCAGTATAGCCAGCGCACCGCCCTTTGCATCTGAAAAAACCCGTATGACCGCCCACACCAACGACCTCGAAAGTACTCAAAAAACCGTGCCATTGACGGACGGTGTACGAGAAGCGCTGAACGTGACGCTGCGGGGGTGCGAAGAATTGATACCCCAGGCCGACTGGGTCAAAAAATTGTCACAGTCGGAAACCAGCGGCAAGCCGCTGCGCATCAAGCTGGGGCTGGACCCGACGGCACCGGACATCCACATCGGCCACACGGTGGTGCTCAACAAGATGCGCCAGCTGCAGGACCTCGGGCACCAGGTGATCTTCCTGATCGGCGACTTCACCAGCCTGATCGGCGACCCCTCGGGCCGCAACAACACCCGCCCGCCGCTGACCACCGAGCAGATCGAGGCCAACGCCGAGACCTACTACAAGCAGGCCAGCCTGGTGCTGGACCCGGCGCGCACCGAGATTCGCTACAACAGCGAATGGAGCCTGCCGCTGGGCTCGATGGGCATGATCCAGCTGGCGGCCAAGTACACGGTGGCGCGCATGATGGAGCGCAACGATTTTCACGACCGTTTCAAGGCCGGCACGCCGATCAGCGTGCACGAATTCCTGTACCCGCTGATGCAGGGCTACGACTCGGTGGCGCTCAAGAGCGACCTGGAGCTGGGTGGCACGGACCAGAAGTTCAACCTGCTCATGGGCCGTCACCTGCAGGCCGAGTACGGCCAGGAGCCGCAGTGCATCCTGACCATGCCGCTGCTCGAAGGCCTGGACGGCGTGGACAAGATGTCCAAGAGCAAGAACAACTACATCGGCATCACCGAAGACGCCAACTCGATGTTCGCCAAGGTGCTCAGCATTTCGGACACCCTGATGTGGCGCTGGTACACGCTGCTGTCGTTCCAGTCGCTGGCGCATATCGAGGCGTTGAAGCAGGCGATTGCCCAGGGTGCGAATCCGAAGGACGCCAAGGTGGCGCTGGCCAAGGAAATCACCACGCGCTTTCACAGCAAGGCCGCGGCCGACGCGGCCGAGCAGGACTTCACCAACCGCAGCAAGGGTGGTGTGCCGGACGAGATACCCGAGGTGTCGCTGTCCGGCGCGCCGCTGGGCATCGCGCCCCTGCTGAAGTCGGCCGGCCTGGCGCCTTCGAACAGCGAGGCCAACCGCCTGATCGAAGGCGGCGGCGTGCGCGTCGATGGCGCCGTGATCAGCGACAAGGGGCTCAGGCTGCCCGCCGGGACCTTCGTGGTGCAGGTGGGCAAGCGCAAGTTCGCTCGCGTGACCCTGAGCTGAGGGATCAGCGCCCGCCCGCCTTCTCCAGCATCGCCACCATCGCCGCGTACCCGCGAGACTTCGCCAGCATCAACGGCGTCTGTCCCTGGCGATCCGTCAGCTGCAGGCTGGCGCCCGCGTCGATCAGCGCCCTGAGCGTGGCCTGGTGGCGCGCGCCGCCGTCGCCCAGCACGATGGACTCGATCACCGCCGTCCAGTGCAGGTTGTTCACATGGTCCAGCGGCGCGCCGGCCGCGATGAGCTGGCGCACCACGCCATCGTGGCCGAGGTGGGCCGCCGCGATCAGGGCCGTGCCGTCGTAGCGGCTGGTGGTCTGCTTCGCGCTGGCACCCAGCTGCAGCAGCACACGCAGGCTCTCCTCGTCGTCGGCCACCGACGCGATGGTCACCGCGTCGTAGCGGTCGTTCTCCAGCCGGTTGATGTCCGCACCCGCCCTGGCCAGCGCGCGGATGGCCTCGCGCTGCCGCGCGAAGGTGGCCACGTGCAATGGCGTGCGGCCGTGCGCATCGGTGGCGTTCAGCGCCGCGCCGCCGGCCACCAGGCGCGCGATCTTCGCGGCATCGCCTTTGTGAGCCGCTGCGTGCAGCCCGGTGTAGGCCGCGGCTTCGGCCGCGCCGGGGGCGACCTGGGCCTGCGCGCCTGCACCGGTGAAGACCAGTGACAGGGCCAGCAACAGCGCCTTCATTTCAGCAACTCGGCCACCTTGGCAATGCCCGCGTTCGCGCACTGCTCGTCCAGATGACCACCGGGCGCACCGCCCACGCCCACGGCGCCGATGACCTCATTGCCCACTTTCACCGGCACGCCGCCGCCCAGCACCAGGAAACCCGGGATGTCCACCAGCGTCGCGGCGCCGGGGTTCTTCTGCACGTTCTCCAGCATGGCGGCGGTGGTGTTGCGTGCCGAGGCCGAGGTGTAGGCCTTGCCTTGCGCGGCGCCCACGGTGTGCGGGCCGGCGTTGTCGGCGCGCTGCAGGGCGCGCAGGGAACCGGCGCGGTCCACCACGGCGGCCGTCACGTTGTAGCCGCTGGCGCTGCACGAAGCGACGGTGGCGGCGGCGATCTGATTGGCCAGGTCCAGCGACATGTTTTTCTCCACGCGCACGCTCTGGGCGCTGGCGGCGGCGGCGATGAGGGACAGGGCGAGGAGGGAAGTCTTGGCGACGAATGTCATGGTGTTCTCCGGTGTTGTGAAACGGTTCGATCAACCGTGGGAGAACTGTAGGAATTCGGGCGCGAAACCACCATTCGGTCGGCTACGCGCGGCCCTCCGTAGAACTACGCAGGGCCGCCGGCCGCGTCACCGGCGTCGACCAGGGCGGCGTAGTGCCGGATCAGCTGCGCCAGCGACGGGGCCTGCAGCTTGTTGAACAGGTTGGCGCGGTGGGTCTCCACCGTGCGCGGCGAGAGGCCCAGCGCGCGGCCGATCTCCTTGTTGGTCAGGCCCTCGACGATCAGGCCCAGCACCTCGCGCTCGCGCTCGGAGAGCTGGGCAAAGCGCTCGCGCGCGGCGCGGTCGGCCTGGTGGCGCTGGCGCGAGCGCACGTGCTGGCGCACCGCGCTCTGCAGCGCCTCGAGCAGGGCCTCGTCGTCCACCGGTTTTTCCAGGAACTCGGCCGCGCCGGCCTTGAAGGCGCGGCGGCACATCTCCACCGTGCCGTGGCCGGTGAGCATGATCACCGGCTGGTCCACGCCCTGCGCCGCCAGCGTGTCGAGCACGCTCAGGCCGCTGATGCCGGGCATGCGCACGTCGAGCACGATGGCGCCGATGCCCTCGCGGTCGAACTGCGCCAGGAAGGCCTGCGGGTCGGCCCAGGGCTGTACGCGCAGACCCACGGTGCCGATCAGCAGTGCCAGGCTGTCGCGCACCGCCTGGTCGTCGTCGATCAGGTGCACGGTGGGCGAAAGGGTGTCGCTGCTCATGCCTGTTGAACTCCCGCGAGTGGCAGGCGCAGCCGGAACACCGCGCCGCTGCCCTGTGCGACGTTGGCCGCGGCCAGCGAGCCACCCATGCCGGCAGCGAGTGTTTCGCACAGGCTCAGGCCCAGGCCCAGGCCGCCCTCGCGGGTCGAGAAGAAGGGCTCGAACAGGCGCGGCAACACCTCGGCCGCAATGCCCGGGCCGCTGTCGGCCACCGCGAGTTCGCCCTGGCCGTTCACCGTGCCCAGCGTGAGCGTGAGCCGGCGCTGCGCCGCAGGCACCTGCTCCAGCGCCTGCAGCGCGTTGAGGATCAGGTTGTGCACGATCTGGTCGAGCGCCACCGGGTCGGCCTGCACCGTGAGCGCCGGCGCGCCCGCGAGCACCGGCGCGACGCCGCGGCGCTGGCACTCGGGCTCCAGCAGGTCCAGCGCGCGGCGCACGGCGGCGACCGCGTCCACCGCCTGCTGCTGGTCACCCCGGTCGGGCCGCTCGATGGCGCGGCGCAGGCGGCCCACCACCTCGGCGGCGCGGCGCGCCT
>QZKF01000036.1 GCA_003599455.1 Comamonadaceae bacterium | reverse complement strand
GCGCGCCAGCGCCTCGGTCTGGTTGCTCTCGGCGATCTCGTTGATCGCCCGGGTGCGCCCGGCGTTGAAGAGGGGCATGGCCAGCAGGGCCTGCGCATTCGTGAACCGCGCGCTGCCGACGTCGATGCCGTTGAGCTCGAGGCTGTCGCGGCCGAACATCGCGCCGACAAACAGGCGTGGAAACCATTCGGCGGCGGCCTGCTGGCGGCGGAAGTTCGCCGCCGTCAGTTGCGCCTTGAGCGCGAGCAGATCCGGCCGGCGTTCAAGCAGCGTGGCGGGTTGTCCCGCCCGGACGGTGGGCACAACGGACGAACCACTGAAAGGCACGATGGCCGAACCGCGCGCCGCCTGGTCGCCGATCAGCACCGCGATGCGGTGCCGGGATACCGCCGCCAGCGTCTCCAGCGGTGGAATCGCCGCGCGCGCCTGCAGGGCCGCGGTCTGCGCGCGCTCGACATCGAATGCCGTCGCCAGGCCTGCACGCTGGCGCGCCGTGACGAGGCGCAGCGTTTCATCCTGCGCAGTGGAGATGGCACGCACGGCTTCCAGCTGGCGCTGGGCGCCCACCAGCGTGAAATAGTGGGTGGCGACATCGCTCACCACAAGCAGGCGCACGCCCCGTTCGCCATATTGGGCGGCCAGGGCCTCGGCCTCGGCGGCGGAAGCACCCGCGCGCAGCCGACCGGTGATGTCGAGTTCCCAGGAGACGTCCAGGCCGACGGCCTGGCGGCTCACGTCGGGGCTCTGCGCCTTGTAGGCCGCGCTGCGACCCGTGTCGCTGTACGAGCTGTCGGCAGACAGGCCCACGCTCGGCAACAGCGCCGAGCGGCTGATCGTCTCGCCGGCTCGGGCCGCGCGCACGCGCTGGGCGGCCATCTTGATGTCGCGGTTTTCGCTGGCTGCGCGGCGCACGAGTTGCGAGAGCACGGGATCACCGAAACTCTCCCACCAGGCCAGGTCGGGCTCGTCCTCCGCGGACGAGGCCGACGCGAACTGCGCGGGAACATCGACGCCGTGTTGCGCGACCGGCGTGGTGCAGCCGGCCAGTGTCAGGGCAAGCAGCGATGCGCTCGCCACTACGAGGCCCGCGGGGAATGGCTTCTTCATGGATTTTCCTTGGGACATGGGTGCTCTGAGGCGCGGCGCTCGAGCCATGCCAGCAGCTCCTCACCGCTGGCAAAAACGCAGCTGTCGCCGCTCGTGACATGTTCGATGCGCCCCGCCAGGACGCCGCCCTGCGGCCGCGCATCGCGATGCAGTCGCAGCACGTAGCGACCGGCAGAGGGGTAGATGGGATGGGGATTCAGTGCCATGGCCGGTAGTCTCTGCGCGGCATGGCCGGAAGTCGTCCGGCGGCGGTCCCGGTTTGGTCCCGATCGGGTATCGGCGCCTAGAATTCACACCTTTGTGGATCGGTAGGGACGACCAGGTGGCGTCAAGGAAGTGGCGAAATTGACGGAATTGACGAACGGCAAACCGCTTCGCACCCATTTCGGGCCGTTCCGGCTCGACGAGGCCGAAGCCCTGCTCGTGCGCGACGGCCAGGCCGTGGATGTGCCGCCCCGCGCATTCCAGGTGCTGTGCGAACTGGCGCGGCGCCCCGGCCAGCTGGTGACGAAGGATGCGCTGATCGATGCCGTCTGGGGCCACCACCACCTCAACGAGTCGGCGCTCAAGAACATCGTGAGCCAGTTGCGCCAGGCGCTGGGCGACGATGCGCGCGAACCGCGGATCATCCAGACCGCATCGCGCCGCGGCTACCGCTTCATCGCGACGCTGGCGCCGGACGCTGCCGCGCCGCCCGACGCTGCAAGGCGTCCCGAGGCGCGGGCGCCGATGCCTCCAGCCGATCCCACGCTCGTCGGGCGCGCGGCAGCCCTGGCGCAGCTGAGCGCCGCCTGGGCAGCGGCGCAGCGCCAGCAGCGCCAGCTCGTGTTCGTGCTGGGCGAGGCGGGCGCGGGCAAGAGCACGCTGGTCGAACGCTTCGTCACCGGGTCTGACGCCAGAGTGGCCTTCGGCCAGTGCATCGAGCACTACGGCAGTGGCGAGCCGTACATGCCGGTGCTCGAGGCGCTGAACACGCTGTGCCGCCTGGCGGGCGGCGCGGCGCTCATCCGGACCATGCGCGACGTCGCGCCCACATGGCTGCTTCAGATGCCCTGGTTCGTGAGCGACGAGGACCGGCACACACTGCAGCGCGAGGCGGCGGGCGCGACGCAGGACCGCATGCTGCGCGAGTTCGGCGAGCTGGTGGACCGCATGCCGCGCGACGCGCCGGTGCTGCTCGTGCTGGAAGACCTGCACTGGAGCGACCACGCGACGGTGCAACTGCTCGGCTACCTGGCGCACCGCCGCGGACCGACGGGACTGATGGTGCTGGGCACCTTGCGCCCGACCGAGCTGGTGCTGGAAGAGCACCCGCTCGGGAGCTTGCGGCAGCAGCTGCGGGCGCGCCGCCTGAGCGTCGAGATCGATCTTGAATCGCTGTCCGAAGCAGACATAGGCGCATTGCTCGCCGCGCGCTTCGGCGACCAGGCGCCCGAGGCGTTCGTGCGATCCTTGCACGCGCACACCTCGGGCTTGCCGCTGTTTGTCGTGAACGTGATCGACGAGATGACGAACGCCGGCACGCTGGTGCACCAGGAGGGGCGTTGGCGTTGTCCCGATGCGGCCGCGCTGCCGGTGCCGCGCGACGTGCATTCGCTGATCGAGACCCAGATCGCGCGGCTGCCCGCCGAGCACCAGCGGGTGCTCGGTGCCGCCAGCGTCGGCGGCGTTGAATTCCTGCACGGACCACTCGCGGAAGTCCTGGGCATGCCCGCCGAACACCTGCAGGCCCTGCTGGAGGACGCGACCCGGCGCGTCGGCTGGTTGCGCCCCGCGGGCGCGCGATCGCTGGAGGGCGGCCGCATTTCATCGCGCTACGCGTTTGCCCACACCCTGTACCGCCATGTGCTGTACGAGCGACTCGCCGCCGCGCAGCGACTGCTATGGCACCGCCAGTGGGCAGCCGCGCTCGCCCTGGCCTACGGGTCCGCAGCCGCCGAGATGGCCTCGGAACGGGCATTGCATCTTGAACGCGGACAGCTTCCGGTGCCCGCGGCAGAGCAGCTTTCGATCGTCGCGGCGCGTGCGCTCGAACGTGGCGCCGCGCACGAGGCACTGGCTGCGGCACAGCACGGCTTGCTGCTGGGGAGCGGGCAGCTGGCCACGGCGATCGAGCTCGAAATGCGCGTGCTGGAAGGCGTTGCCCTGACACGGCTGCATGTCCTTGCCGATCCGCAAGTGGCCCAGGCGTTCGCCCGTGCCCTGGCTCTGCAGGCCGAAGGGGCGCCCGCGTGGCCGCGCGCGCTGCAAGGGGCCTGGTGGGTGCACTACGCGCGGGGCGAACTCGGCGAGGCTCGAACGCTGGCGGGCCAGATGCTGCAGCTGGCGGCCCGCGGCGACGCCGGGCTGAGCCTGGCCGCCCACAACGCGATGGGCTTCGTGAACCTGGCGGGCGGTGAGATTTCGCGTGCGCGAGATGAACTGGAATCGGCCTTCGACGTGCATGCGCGCGAAGGCATGCAGCTTCCGCCCACGCACTACGTGCACGACCCTGGCGTCGAAGTCGCGAGTGGGCTGGCCCTGGCCTGCTGGCTGGCCGGCGAACCCCGCCGCGCGCGCGAGCTGGCGCGGCATTCGGCGCAGCGTGCGGCATCCAGTCGGCATGCGCTGAGCGAGCTGACCGCGCTGTCGGCGGAGGCCATCCTGCACGCCCTGGCGCGCGAATTCGACACCGTGTACCAGCTCACCGAGCGCCTGTATGCCCTGATCCGCGACCACGGATTGCCGCCAGCGCGCAGCGACTTCGCCTGGCTGCACGGACGCGCGCTGGTGGCGCGCGGTCAGGTCGACGAGGGTCTGCGCGAAATGCGCGAGGCCGCGCACAGTGCCGAGGCGTTCGGCATGCGGTCCGGCCTGTGCGGCTTTCACCATCACCATGTGCAAGCCTGCCTCGACGCGGGCCAGGCCGAGCAGGCCCGCGCCTCGGTGGAGGCAGGCATCACGCTGGCCACGCAGCTCGGCGGACACATGTTGCTGCCCGGGCTGCTGGCGCAGCGCGCGGAGATGCAGGCCGAGGCGGGTGAGCGCGATGCCGCAACCACCTCGTTCCGCGAAGCGATCGCCTGCGCACGCGAGCGGGGATCGGCCTTCTTCGAGTTGCTCGCGCTCGCGGCGGCGCAGCGCCAGCTCAACCAGGCCGCGGACCCTGGGCGGCTGCGCGAGCTGCTCGCGCTGTACGACGGGGATCCGTCGCCGAGGATTTCAGCGATACGGGATGCCGCCAGGCACGCCTGACCTGCGCGGGCTTCAACCGCGCTTCTGACGACCCGCCAGGCGCCGGGTCGCTGTCGCCTGCTCTGGCTCCGGGACTTCAAGCGTTCCGGTCAGCAAGCCCCCGGCCAGCGCTTCCACCGGCTTCAACGGCCGGTTGGCGATGCGCGCCGCGCTCCTCGCGTCCAGGCCCAGCCCGCGCAGCGCGGCGGCGGCGCTCTGCTCCGCAAAGTCGGGTTCGCAATCGGGCTCCAGCATGCGGTGCGTCGCGCCCAGGGTGGCGCCCGTCACGATGTTGAGGGCCAGGGCGATGGGCATGCGCGCAAACCGCTCCTGGCGGATGCCCTCGGTGAGGTCCCGCTTCACGAAGTCGAGCAGCAGGTTCGGACTTCGGGCGTCCGGCCACCCGAGGCGGGCCAGGAAGGTGGCGGCCAGCGGGTGGTCGATGGCCAGCCTGGCCACGATGCGCAGGCCGGTGGACACCCGCTCGGCCGGGTCGTCGTAGCTCTGCACCACCGGTTCGGCCATCCGGATCAGCTCGTTGGCGACCTCGACAGCCAGGTCGCGCACCAGCGCGTCGGGCGAGGGGAAGTACTTGTAGAACGTGCCCCGCGACACCTCGGCACCCGATATCACATCGTCGATCGAGGTGGCGGCGGGGCCTTTTTCAGCGATCAGCCTCATCGCACTCGCAAGCAGGCGGGCGCGCATGCGATCGCGGCGTTCGGCTGCGACGCGCTGACGGTGGTCGAGCATTGGCATGAACGGATTGTGCCCAGTGTCGGGGTAGGTATAAACGATAATACCGTCATAGTGACAGTTTTGTCATCATGACGACTCGTTCATTATGCATCTCGTCGATGCCCCATTTCTGCTCGAAGGACCTCACCATGAATGGTTGCTCTCGATCCCCTCAGCTCGTGGCAGCGCTCGCCGTTGCCGCCATGCACACCGGCGCGCTGGCGGTCAATGGCGCACTGCCCGGCGGCAATGGCATCAAGAACGCGGCCATGGGTGGCGCCTCGATCGCGCTGCCGCTCGACGCCGTGGCCGCCGCCAACAATCCCGCGGGCATCGCCTTCGTGCCGGCCTCCACCACCTTCGGCCTGCAGGTGTTCCGCGGGCAGTCTTCCGCCAACTACGTATTGCCGGGCAACCGGCTCCGGAACAGCCAGACCGAGCTGGCCCCCGAGGGCGGAATCAACTGGCACCTCGATTCCACCGTCAGCTTCGGCATCAGCATCTCGGGTGCCGGCGCGGGCTCCGACTACGGTCAGGCCGCCCTGCCCGTGCCTGGCGCAGGAATGGCGAAGACCACGCTGCGCATCGCCGAGATCATTCCCACCGTGGCCTGGAAGCCCTCGCCCGACCTCGCGCTGGGTGTGGGTCTCACGCTGGCCCGCCAACAGTTTGAAGCCGACGGCGTGATCGTCCCCGCGCCCGTGCCCGGCGGCTTGCTGCCGCTGTCCGGCCACGGCCGGCAAACGGCGACCGGCGTGGGCCTGCGGGCCGGTCTGCTGTGGAAGCCGGCGGCCGACTGGTCGCTCGGCGTCAACCTGAAATCCCGGGCCCGCATGGGCCGACTCGACGGCTACGACCGCGACCTGCTGGCCTACAGCGGCGGACGCCTCGACGTGCCCGCCCAGTACGGCGTAGGCCTTGCATGGCAGGCCTCCGGGCGGCTCACCCTGGCGGCCGACGTGTTGCGCATCCTCTGGGGCGATATCAAGGCCATGCAGGACCCGAACGGCTTCGCCTGGCCCAACCAGCCGGTGCTGCGCTTCGGCGCGGCATGGCAGCTGGACGACCGCTGGACCCTGCGCGCGGGCTACAGCCGCAACCGCAGCCAGATCGACAGTTCCCGCGCCGTGCAGAACCTGCTCGTGCCCTCGATCCACAAGGAAGCCTACACCGCGGGTCTGAGCTGGCGCGTCAATCCGCACTCGGAACTGAACCTCGGCTACGAACTGAACCCACGAACCACGCTGACGGGCACCGGCGCCAGCACCGGCACCTCCCTGACGAGCAAGGTCCAGATGTTCCTGCTCGGCTACCACCACACATTCTGAAGCGAGACCCCCCGTGAGAAGCCCAACCACCGTGCTGCGGCAGCCCGAGTCGACGCGTGAGAGCCGACTGCCCGCCGATGTGCAACGACTGCCTCGACCGCCCGCCCTCGGTCGCGCCATCGAACTGGCCTTCCTGCGCTGGGAGAAGCGCCGGCTGGCGCCGACCGAGCGCTTCTGGCGCGACTTCGGCCTGTCCATCGTCAGCGCCACGCCGCTGCGCCTGGTGGCCCGGGGCGCGGGCCCGGCGCCCTGCATCGCCCTCGCAGAGGCCGGAGCCCAGGATCGGTTCGTCGGCCCCGCGTTCCTGATGTCGGCCGACACCGACTTGCACCGCTACGTGGAGCAGATGGGGGCCCGCTGGCTGCCGCTCGACCGCTTGCCCGCGGGCGGCCGGGGCGTGGAACTGCTCGACCCCAGCGGACGCAGCGTCTGGCTGCTGCAGGACCAGCGGCGTCTCGCGCCGCTGCCGCTGCGCCAGGCCGTCGCGCCGGGCACGAACACGGCGCGCGACACCCCGCGCGTGAACCGCACGGTGCGCACGCCCATCGAGCCGGCGCGCGTCGTGCGGCTCGGCCACGTGGTCCTGCAGACAGTGGATTTCCCCCGCATGGCCGACTGGTACCTGCGGGTGCTCGGGATGATCCCCACCGACGTGCAGTACCTCGCCGACGGCAGCCCGAGTCTCGCGTTCTGCCGCCTCGACCTGGGCGACCAGCCGGCCGACCACCACACGCTGGTGATCGTGGGTGGCATCGAGGAAAAGGTCGAGCACAGTGCGTACGAGGTGCTGGACCTGGATGCGCTCGGACAAGGCCAGCAGGTGCTGCGCGCCCAGGGGCACCGGCACATGTGGGGCATCGGTCGCCACCTGCTCGGCAGCCAGCTGTTCGACTACTGGTTCGACCCCGACGGCTTCGAGTACGAGCACTACACGGACGGCGATGTCTTCACCTCGGATGTGGAGACCGCCTACTCGCCGCTGGAGTTCGGCGGCATCTGGGCCTGGGGCGACGACGCGCCGGCCTCGATGAAGCCCAGGAAGAACCTGCGCACGCTGCTGCAGGTGTTCAAGCTCCTGCGCCGCAAGGCGATCACGCCGCAGCGCCTGAAGTTCCTCAGCGCGGCACTCGATGCACCCGCGCGTCCCTGGCTTTAACCAACCCCTTCATCACCATGTCACGCACGATCATTCGCTACGCCGAAGGCGGCACGCCCCGATGGGGTGTCCAGTTCGGACACCTCATGGCCCCCCTCGATGTCGACGCCGCCAGCACCGGTGACCTGCTGTCCCGCCATTGGGACCTGCTCTGGGCGACCAAGCCCGAGGACGCGACCGTGCCCCTGGAGCGCGTCGAGGTCCTGTCACCGGTGACGCAGCACCAGCAGTTCATCTGCCAGGGCGTCAACTACCGCAGCCACATCGCCGAATCGGGTCTGCGCATCGAGGACTTCCCGTTCAACACGATCTTCACCAAGGCCCCCTCCAGCATCACGTCGGCCCACGCCCCGGTGGTGCGTCCCGCGCATGTGCAGCTGCTCGACTACGAGATCGAGCTCGGCCTGGTGTTGCGCGCCGCGCTGCCGGCCGGCACGCAGGTGGGCCCGCGCGACCTGCCGCAGTGGCTCGCCGGCGTGACCATCGTCAACGACCTGTCGGCGCGCGACGTGCAACTGCCGCAGGGCCAGTTCTACAAGGGCAAGAGCTACCGCGGCTTCGGTCCGGTCGGGCCCGCTCTGGTGCTGTTGACCGCGCAGGAATGGGCGCGCTGGCCCGAGCTGCACATGCGCCTGGCCGTCAACGGCCAGGCACGGCAGGACGCCTACTGCGCCGAGATGATCCATGGCCCGGCGGCCACGCTCACCGAACTGGCGGCGCTGCAGGACCTGCACCCCGGCGACCTGATCGCCACCGGCACGCCCGCGGGCTGCGCCGCGCGCGCACCCGGCAAGCTGGCGATGTTCATCCTCAAGCACCTGATGAGCGACGCGGGCAAGTGGCGCATGTTCATCGGCAAGGGGCGCTCCAACCCGGCCTATCTGCGTCCGGGCGACCGCATCAGCGCGTCCATCCGCACCGACGACGGCGCCATCGACCTCGGCGAGCAGACGACTTCCATCACCACACCATGAACGCTCCCTCCTCCCCTCCCACGGCGCCACGGCTGGAGACCGACATCCTGCTGGTCGGCCTCGGGCCGGTCGGCGCCGCGCTGGCCAATCTGCTCGGCCGCTACGGCGTGCGCGTGCTGGCCATCGACAAAGCCACCGCCATCTTCGAGAAGCCGCGTGCGATCGCGCTCGACAACGAGGCGCTGCGCATCCTTCAGCTGGCCGGCGTGCGCGACGGCGAGTTCGAGACCGTCGCCATTCCCGAGGTGCAGTACCGCTCGCCGCTGTTCGGCCGTTTCGCGCGCATCAACAGCGCCGGCATCATCGACGGCCACCCGGCGCTGGTCACCTTCTACCAGCCGGAACTCGAGCAGTTGCTGCGCACCCGGCTCGCGCAATACCCCGGCGTCGAACTGCGGCTCGGCGTCGAGCTGGAGGGTTTCGTGGACGATGGTCAATTCGTCCACGCACGCCTGAAGGACGCCGCCGGCCAGCAGACCCAGGTGCGCGCGCGCTACCTGGTCGGCACCGACGGCGCGAACTCGCTGGTGCGGCGCGCGCTCGGGTTGGAGTTCGAGGGCCGCAGCTTTCAGCAGGACTGGCTGATCGTCGACGCGCTCGATGTGCCGGAACCGATCGACCATGTCGAGTTCACCTGCGACCCGCGGCGCCCGACGCCGCGCATGGTGGCGCCCGGCGGACGGCAGCGCTGGGAGTTCATGCTGCGCCCCGGCGAAAAACCGGAAGAGATGGAGCGGCCGGAATCGGTGCGGCGGCTGCTCGCGCCATGGTGCGACAGCCGGCACATCCGCATCGAACGCACGGCGGTCTACCGCTTCCATGCGCGCGAGGCCAAGCGCTTCTCCAGGGGCCGCTGCTTCCTCGCCGGCGACGCGGCGCACATCACACCGCCCTTCGCGGGACAGGGCCTGGTGGCCGGGCTGCGCGACGCGGCCAATCTGGCCTGGAAGCTCGCGGCGGTGGTGCGCGGTCAGGCGGGCGAGCACGTGCTGGCCAGCTACGACGCCGAACGACGGCCGCATGCCAGAAAAATCATCCGCCTGGCGCTGCTGCTCGGCGCCCTGGTGATGCCGCAGAACCGCGCCACCGCGTTCACCGTGCATGGGCTGATGAGCCTGTTGCGCCTGCTGCCGGCCGGCCGCGCGCTGTTCGAGGACCTCAAGGTCAAGCCACAGAACACCTTCGACGAAGGCCTGTTCTGGCGCAGGCGCGGCGGCGAGCGGCTGCGTGGCGGGGCCATGCTGCCGCAAGGCTGGGTCAGGCCCGCCAGCGGCGGCGGCCCGCTGCTCAGCGACGACGCGCTGGGACTGCAATGGGCGCTGATCGGGTTTGGCGTCGATCCATTGGCCGCGCTGCCGGCCGATCTGCGGCAGCAATGGCAGGCGGCCGGCGGACGGGTGTGGCAGTGGTGCCAGCGCGCGCAGGGCCTGCATCTGGCGGCACCGGAACACAGGCTGGAGGCGCTCGACGAGGCCCTGCTGCCGCGCAAAGTGCCGCTCGGCTGGGTGGCCATCGTCCGGCCCGACCGCTGCGTGCTGGCCGAAGGGCCCGCCTCCGAGGCCGTGGCCATGCTGCGGCGCGCACTCGATCTCGTGGCGCCACACACCCCCACACCCACAACAACCGGGCCGACCCAGGCCAGCAACCTCCAGGAACTCCAGCATGCGTCGTGAACTGATCTGTACCGGGGCCGCCACGCCACCTCGCCTGGCCGTGCGCGGCGTTGACCTGCCGCACCCCGATGCCGGCGAGGTGCTGGTGCGCGTCCAGGCCAGCTCGGTGAACCCCATCGACGTCAAGCGCGCGGCCGGCTATGGCGCTCGCCTGCTGGGGCTCAAGGGTGCGGCGCGCTTTCCGCTGGTGCTGGGCAACGACGTCGCGGGCGTCGTCGAATCCATCGGGGCCGGCGTGAAACGCTTCGCGCCGGGCCAGCGCGTGTACGGCCTGCTGGGTACCGGCCGCGCAGGAGGCGCGCACGCGTCGCACGTGGTCGTGCCGCAGGACTTCCTGTTGCCCGCCCCGGGCGATGTCGATCCGACCGCGCTCGCGGTGCTGCCCTATTCGTTCACGACGATGTGGCTGGCGCTGCGATCGACCGGCATCCGCGCAGGCAACGCGCGCGGCGCCCGCGTGCTGATCCATGGTGCCAACGGCGGCCTGGGCCGCCTGGCCATGCAGGTGCTGCAGCCCTGGGGCAGCCGGGTCACGGCCATCTGCGCCAAGGGCCAGCGGCAGGGCTGCCTGGACCTCGGCGCCGAAGTGGCCGTCGAGCACGACCCGTCCTGCATCCCGTCGCTGCCCACCATGTACGACGTGGTGCTGAACTTCGCGAACTGGGACGACGATGGCCTGCTGGCGTCGCGCCTCCATGCGCAGGCGATGGGACAGGCGACCACGGTGCACCCCCTGCTCGCGAACTTTGACCGGTTGGGATGGCTGAGCGGGGCGTGGGCCAGCCGCCGCGACCAGCGCCGGGTCCGCGCCATCGTCGCCTCGCGCGCGCCCAAGGCCCGCTACGCCTGGACCATCTTCAAGCCCGACCAGGAGGCCCTCGCCATGCTCGCCGAAGGCGTTGAGGCCCGCAGGCTGGTGCTGCCGGTCGGCATCACCGAGCCATTCGACACCGCCGTCGCGGCGTTCAACCATGTGTCGGCGGGCCTTCCCGGCCGGGCGGTCCTCCTGCCCTGAAGCCTCCCTTTTTTCCAGGACGAGACAACATGAACGGAATCGCCTCCATGGCAGACGTGCTCGCGCTTGAAGCCGCGCACGACGGTCTGCTGCCGGACAGCACCTACGAGATGATCGGCGCCGCGGCGCGCGCCCAACCGGACGCACCGGCGCTGTCCTTCTTCCTGCGTGTCGAGGACCATGCGCAACCGGAGGTCTGGGACTACCGGACGCTGTTCGAGCGCATCACGGCGACCGCCAACTTCCTGCACGAACTGGGCATCGGCGCCGACGATGTCGTCGCCTTCGTGCTGCCCAATCTGCCGCAGACGCACCTCGCCATCTGGGGCGGGCAAGCGGCCGGCATCGCCTTCGCGATCAACCCCATGCTGGAGCCCTCGGCCATCGCCGATCTGCTCGCTGCGGGCGAGGCGAAGGTGCTGATCACGCTGGCGCCCGCTCCCGGCATGGACCTGTGGTCGAAGCTGCAGCCGGTGCTCGGCCGCGTGCGCAGCCTCGAACACGTCTTGCAGGTCCACCTTGTCCCTCACGGCGCTCGGACCACGGGTGGGGTTGCGGTTGATGCAGAAGGTCGATACCAGGTACACAACTTCGACGAGGGCCTGCGTCGGCAGCCAACGGACCGCCTGGTCAGCGGCCGCGTGATCCGGCCGGGTGACCGGTCGTCCTACTTCTGCACCGGTGGCACCACCGGCGCGCCCAAGATCGCGATGCGCACGCACGCGAACGAGGTGTCCAACGCATGGAGCGTCGGCCAGTTCCTCGGCGATGGCATCTCGGCCGGCAAGACCCTCTTCTGCGGTCTGCCCCTGTTCCATGTCAACGGTGTGCTGGTCACCGGTCTGTTGCCGTTTTCACGCGGCGCCCACGTGATCCTGGGCACACCCTCGGGCTACCGTGGTGAGGGGGTCATCCAGCGCTTCTGGGAATTGGTCGAGCACCACCGGATCAACTTCTTCAGCGGCGTTCCGACGGTCTACGCGGCACTGATGCAACAGCCCACGCGGGATCGCGACCTCAGCTCGCTGGAATACGGGCTCTGCGGTGCGGCGCCGATGCCGGTGGAGCTGATGCGCGCCTTCCAGGCATCGACCGGGCTGCGGATCCTCGAAGGCTACGGCCTGACCGAGGGGACCTGCGTGAGCACCTGCAACCCGCCGCTGGGCGACCCGCGTACCGGGTCGATCGGCCTGCGCCTGCCCCTGCAGGCCATGAAAGCCGTGGTGCTGGACGACGCGGGTGCGTACGTGCGCGACAGCAGGGTCGGCGAGGCGGGCGTGCTCGCGATCAGTGGCCCGAATGTGTTCGCCGGCTATCGCGATCCCGATCAGGACACAGGGCTCTGGCTGGACCTGGGCGACGGCCGGCGCTGGATGAACACCGGCGACCTCGGTCGATCGGACGCACAAGGCTACTTCTACCTGACCGGCCGAAAGAAGGAACTCATCATCCGGGGCGGCCACAACATCGACCCCGCCAGCATCGAAGAGCCGCTGCACCGCCACCCGGCCGTGCAGCTGGCCGCCGCGGTCGGTCGCCCCGACGTGCACGCGGGCGAGCTGCCGGTGGCCTATGTGCAGCTCAAGCCCGGCGCCGGCGCCACCGAGGACGAGTTGATGTCCTTCGCGCAGGAACAGATCGCTGAACGCGCGGCGGTGCCGAAAATCATCAGGCTGGTGAAGGCCTTGCCGCTGACCGGCGTGGGCAAGATCTTCAAGCCCGAGCTCCGGCAGCGCGAGATCGACGATGCGCTGCGCACGGCCCTGCATGAGTCGGGTGCGCCGGTGTCCCGACTCACCGTCATCAACGACCAGCGTCTCGGGACGCAGATCGAGGTCACGGTGGTGGGCAGTGCCGCCACCGTCCTCGCCCACGAAGTCCTGGGCCAGTTCCCGTTCCGCTTCGAGGTGTCATGGACACACTGAGGTCACTGGCGGTGTTCGAGCGGGGCGCGCCCCCGTCCTCACCGCCGCAGCGGGTCACGTCAGGCTCAGGCCGCCGAGAGCCGGAACACCGCCACCGCCTGCACCAGGCGCTCGGCCTGACCTTTCAGGCTGGCCGCGGCGGCGGCGCTTTCTTCCACCAGCGCGGCGTTCTGCTGGGTGGCCTGGTCCATCTGGGTCACGGCATTGCCCACCTGGGTCACGCCATCGCTCTGCTCGTGGGACGCCGCGCTGATCTCGCCCATGATGTCGGTCACGCGCTGGATCGAGGCCACGATCTCGGTCATGCGCGCACCCGCTTCGTCCACCAGGGCCGTGCCCTTGCCGACACGCTCGACGCTGGCCCCGATGAGGCCCTTGATCTCCTTCGCCGCTTCGGCGCTGCGTTGCGCCAGGTTGCGCACCTCGCCCGCGACCACCGCGAAGCCCCGGCCCTGCTCGCCCGCGCGGGCCGCTTCGACCGCGGCGTTGAGGGCCAGGATGTTGGTCTGGAAGGAAATGCTGTCGATGACGCCGATGATGTCGCTGATCTGCCGGCTGGAATCGTTGATGCCCTTCATGGTCTCGACGACTTCGCCCACCACCGCGCCACCCCTGGCGGCCACTTCGCTGGCGCCCACGGCCAGCTGGTTGGCCTGGCGGGCGTTGTCGGCGTTCTGGCGCACGGTCGAACTCAGCTGCTCCATGGAGGCGGCCGTTTCCTGCAGGGCCGAGGCCTGCTGCTCGGTGCGCTGGCTCAGGTCCTGGTTGCCCTGGGCGATCTGCGCGCTGGCCGCGGCCACACTTTCCGAGTTCGAGCGCACCTCGCGCACCACGGCGGCGAGCTTGCCCTGCATGGTCTGCAGCGCCTTCAGCAGCTGAGCGATCTCGTCGCTGCCGCTGGCGCGCACCGGCGTCGCGAGGTCGCCTTGCGCGACCTGTTCGGCCGTGTCGACCGCGAGCTGGATCGGCCTGGTGATCGTGCGGCTGAAGGCCACCCCACCCACCACGCCCACCAGACACACCACGCCCATGAGCGCCAGGCTGATGGTGGTGGCGCGGGTCGCGTCCGCCTGGGCCCGGGTGGCCAGGGCGGCACTGTCCTCGGCGATCTTCTGCACCGCTTCGTTCAACAGCTTGGCGGGCGCACGGTCCATGCCGCTGACGGCCTTGTCGCCCACGGTGTGGTCAAAGCCCGAGGCCTTGAAGGTCTCGAAGGCGCTGCGGTAGTCCGCGCCCATGGTGGCGTGCGCGGCGGCAAACTGCGTCACCAGATCCCGGGCCTGGCCGGGCGGCAGCGCGCTGGCCAGCTGGGCGGACTGCGTGGCCATCTCCTTCTCGATCTTGTTGAAGGCGGTCCAGTACTTGTCCAGTTGTGCGGGGTCCTTGCCGCGCAGCAGCGTGTTCTTCCATTCCTGCACCTGTGTCTTGAACTGGCTCAACAGGTGGCTGGCCTCGGCGGCGCGCGTGTGGCTGTCGTGCACTTCGGTTTCGAAGGTCTGGATGGCCTGGTTGAGGTTGAAGATGCCGAACAGCGCGGCAGCCGCCACCAGCAGGAGGCTCGCGGCAAAGGCGAGCGGGAGTTTGAGTGCGATCTTCATGGGTTCTGTCTTCCTGCGTCCTGGGCAGCGTGGGGCCATATCCTGAGCGGTATGGCTCACCCCCATCTTCTTCGCGTTCGCGGTTTCGCAGTCGGCCGAATAGCGGCCGGCGATGACCGCTTTTCACATTTGATTTCAGCTGCCCGGGCGCCGAGGGTGCCGTTCGAAGCACCTCCAGGGACCGCGGGCGGCGGTTCCCTCCAGCCGCCGCCCCGGCCCTACGCCGTCTCGGACTGGTCGCTCAGGGTCACCAGCAGCTGCACCACCTCGGCGCATTCCTCTTCGATGCGCCCGATCCGCTGCATGTCCATGGTGCTCACGTCCCGGCGCGCGGTGCTGCGGATGGACTCGGTCTGTTCCAGGATCGCCGTCATGCGCTCGAACAGTTCGGAGGTGATGGCGTCCGAGCGGATCGACTGCGGGCTTTGCGTCGCCGCGGCGGGAGCCACGGCGGCCACGGGCGCGGCGGGGTGGTCGGTCGTGAAGCTGAAGTCGCCGTGGGGTGAGGAACTGAGTTCGATGGCCTCCACATCGCCGGGGTTGAGCAAATGCTCCACGCACTCGCGGACCATCGCCCGGTTGACCGGCTTCACGAAGAAGTCCACCGCGCCCAGCGCCATCGCGCGCTGGCGGTAGCTCTCGTCGTTGTGCGAGGTGACCATGATCACCTGGGTGTCCCGGGTCCTGGGGTTGGCGCGCATGCGCTCCAGCACCTCGTAGCCACTCAGGTCGGGCATGTCGACGTCGATGAGCATCACGTCGGGCAGGTGCTGTTCGAGTTTCCTCAGCGCGTCCTCGCCGCGCACCGCGAAGTGCAGCTGCGCCACGTCCAGCAGGGTGCGCGCCAGGATGTGGACCATGTTGGGGTCGTCGTCGACGATCAGGATCCTGCGCCGTGGTTCGGCCTGTGCGGGGCTGGTGTGGTTCATGTGTGCTCCTGGCGGAGGGGTTTCGCAGCGGGGGTTTGCGGGCATTCCAGTGAACGTGGCGGCAGCGCGACGCAAGGCGGCCTGGGTGCAGATCGTCCCCCATTTGCCCCTGGCACACGCGGGGAAAAGCGCGGCATTTCAGGCCCATTTCCCGCGCTTGGCCCGCCGCCCGGCAACGACACTGGACGCAGGGGCCGACTGCCCAGGCCCTCTTGCGTTCGCCCGTGTTCCACCCGGTACCAAGGTGCTCCTCGATGAAATTTCGCCCCCTTCCCCCAGGCCTCGACCTGCGCCAGTTCGGTCTGACCGCGGCCATCCTGTTGCTGGGGGTGCTGGTCAGCGGCGCCGCCGCCTTCACGCTGGCCCACCGCGCCGAGACGGAGGCCCAGACCGAGTTCGGCCGCAAGAGCGGCCTCATCGCCGATGCGATCACCCAGCGGCTGACGATGCCGGCCTACGGCCTCAAGGGCGTGCGCGGCACGTACGCGGCCAGCCAGCATGTGGAGCGCAAGGAGTTCGAGGCCTATGTGGGTTCGCGCGACCTGCCGCGCGAGTTCCCGGGCAGCCGGGGCTTCGGCTTCGTCGAGCGCGTGCAGCGCGGCGACCTGCCGCGCTACCTGGAGGCCGCCCGCGCCGACGGCGCCCCCGACTTCACCCTGCGCCAGTTTCAGGAGAAGGACCTCGACACCCTGTACCTGGTGCGCTACATCGAGCCCCGGGCGCTGAACCCGGACTCGATGGGCATCGACATGGGCAGCTCCAGGCTGGCGCGCGAGGTCATCGAGCACGCCATCGCCACCGGCGAGACCACGCTGAGCCCGCCCGTGCCGCTCACGCGCGACGGCGAGCGGTCCCCGGCCTTCCTGCTGTTCGTGCCGGTCTACAACAGCCCGAGCGTTCCCGACGGTGAAGCCGAACGGCGCGAGCGCCTGCGCGGCGTGCTGTACGCGCCCCTCATTGCGCGGGAACTGTTCGCGGACATCATGGGCGTGACCGACGACCTGGTGACCTTCCAGCTCTATGCCGGCCACAACGACCCCTCCCTGCCGGCCTGGGTGGCCGGCTACCACGTCGTCGAAGGCGGCCAGGGCGTGGGCAAGACGCGGGAGCCGCGGCTCGTGCCCGCCAGCAGCCGCTTCAACCAGCAGCTGAGGTTCGAGGTGTATGGCCAGG
This sequence comes from Comamonadaceae bacterium, assembly GCA_003599455.1. Classification (GTDB taxonomy): domain Bacteria; phylum Pseudomonadota; class Gammaproteobacteria; order Burkholderiales; family Burkholderiaceae_C; genus Hydrogenophaga. The sequence goes on along the minus strand of QZKF01000036.1, from coordinate 3,677 downwards.
GCTTCACGCTGCAGACCAGCGGCACGCCTGCGCTCGAGCAGACCGTGCAGCAGTTGCCCGCGGTCATGGTGCTCGTGGTGGGCCTGCTGCTGACGGCCCTGCTGGCCTGGATGTCGTCGCAGTCGGTGCGCGCGCGGTTGCGCGCCGAAGCGCTGGCGCGCTCGATGACGATCGACCTGGAGCGGCTGGCGGTGGTGGCGCGGCGCACCTCCAACGCCGTGGTGATCACCGACACGCAGCGCCGCATCACCTGGGTGAACGCCGGCTTCGAGCGGCTCACGGGCTACACCATGCAGGAGGTGATCGGCCACACACCCGGCAGCTTCACGCAGTCCGGGACGATCGATCAACCCGAGCGGACCCGCCTGCGGCAGGCACTGGAAGCCGGCCAGCAGTTCAACGGCGAGCTGTTCAACCGCGCCCGGGACGGCCGCGCGTACTGGGTGGAGCTGGAGATCCAGCCCCTGCTGGACGAGCGGGGCGAGTCGCTGGGCTTCATGGCGATCGAGAACGACATCACCGAGCGCAAGGCCGCGCAGCAGCTGGTGGCCGACTACAGCGAGCGCTTCCAGCTCGCCAGCGGCGCGGCCCGCCTGGGCATCTGGGAGTTCGACCTGCGGACCCGCACCGCGATCTGGGACGAATGGACCTACCGCCTGTACGGCGCGGAACCGGGCGAGGGTTCCGAAATGGACATCTGGCTTTCGCGGGTGCCGCCTGACCAGCGCCAGCGCATCCATTCGGTGGTGGCCGACGCGCTGGCGGGCGACGGCCGCTGCACGGTGGAGTTCCACATCCGCCTGCCCGACGGCGAACTGCGCTACCTCTCGGCCACGGCACGGGTCGTGTGCGACGCAGCCGGCCGGCCGGCCCGCATGGTGGGCGTCAACCTGGACGTGAGCGAGCGCCGCCGCAGCGAAGAGGCCCTGCGGTCGAGCCAGGCCTTCCTGGACCGCAGCGGGCGCGTCGGCGGCGTGGGCGGCTGGGAGCTGGACCTGGCGACACTGGCCCTGCGCTGGACCGACCAGACCTGTCGCATCCACGAGGTCGCCATCGGCCACCTGCCGGATCTCAACGAGGCCATCGGCTACTTCGAGCCGCAGGCGCAGCCCGTGATCGAAGAGGTTTTCAAGCAGGCGATGAACGCCGGCCAGGCCTTCGATCTGGAGGTGCCGATGACCACCGCCATCGGCCGCTCCATCTGGGTGCGCATCGTGGGCGAGGTCGAGGTGCGCGACGGCGTGCCGCGCCGCCTGATCGGAGCCATCCAGGACATCACGGCGGCCAAACAGCTGACCACCGCCATCCAGCGCAACAACGAGCTGCTGACCAGCATCATCGAGAGCCTGCCCTGTGCGCTCAGCGTGGTCGATGCCCAGGGCCTGCTGATCGTGGCCAACACCGAATTCGGCCGGCTGTTCGCGCTGCCGCCGCACCTGTGCCAGGCCGGCGAGACCCGCTTCGAGGACATGGTGCGCTTCACCGCTGAAAGGGGCGATCACGGAGAAGGCGACGCCGCCGAGCTGGCTCGCGCCATCGTCACGGCGGCCTATTCGCACGGTCCGAATCAACAGTTCGAACGCACGATGCCGGGGGGTGAAGTGATCGAGATTCGCCGCGGGCATCTCAAGACCGGCGGCTTCGTCAGCACCTACACCGACATCTCCGCGCGCCGCCAGGCCGAAGCGCAGGAGCGCCAGTCCACCGCCCTGATGGCCAACGCGCTCGAGGTGACCGGCGCCGGCCTGGTGATCTACAACGCGGCCGACGAGCTGGTGTACTGCAACGACCGCTACCGCGAGCTCTACGCCCAGATCGCCGACCAGCTGCAGCCGGGCGCGAAGTTCGAGACGGTCGTGCGCGCGAGCCTGGCGCTGTACGAGCCACCCGGCTCGCACGGGCGGCACGAGGAATGGGTGGCCAACCGCGTGCGCAACCTGCGCAAGAACGGCGACTGGGAACGCCGCCTGCCCGACGGGCGCACGCTGCGCGTGGTGGAGCGGCCGATGCCGGACGGCCACGTGGTGAGTTTCCGCTTCGACATCACCGAGGTGATCCGCGCCGCCGAGGCCGCGGAAGCGGCGTCGCAGGCCAAGAGCCAGTTCCTCGCGAACATGAGCCACGAGATCCGCACGCCCATGAACGCCATCCTGGGCATGCTCTCCCTGCTCCAGCGCACCGGGCTCACGCCGCGCCAGCTCGACTACGCCAGCAAGTCGGAGAACGCGGCGCGCTCGCTGCTGCGCCTGCTCAACGACATCCTCGATTTCTCTAAGGTCGAGGCCGGCAAGCTCACGCTGGACCCCGAGCCCTTCGACGTGGACCACCTGTTCCGCGAACTGGCGGTGGTGCTCTCGGCCAGCGTCGGCGACAAGGAGATCGAGGTCCTGTTCGACATCGACCCCGCGGTGCCGCCCCGCCTCATCGGCGACGCCCTGCGCCTGCGCCAGGTCCTGGTCAACCTCGCGGGCAACGCGATCAAGTTCACCCAGCACGGCCAGGTGGTGGTTTCGCTGCGCTGCACGCGCTCGGGCCCCGGGCGCGTGGCGCTGGCGATCGCCGTGCGCGACACCGGCATCGGCATCGCCCCCGAGAACCATGGGCGAATCTTCCAGGGCTTCACCCAGGCCGAAGCCAGCACCACGCGGCGCTTCGGCGGCACCGGCCTCGGGCTGGTGATCTGCCAGCGCCTGGTGGCCCTGATGGGCGGCGAACTGGTGCTGCAGAGCGAACTCGGCCAGGGCACCTGCTTCAGCTTCTCGATCGAACTGGACATGCCGGGCGCGGCCGTGGACTCGATCGTGGCCCACGACGGCACGAAGCCGCTGGAGGTGCTGATCGTCGACGACAACGAACTCGCGCGCGACACGCTCTCCAGCATGTCACGCGCCAACGGATGGACCGTGCAGACCGCTTCCAGCGGCGAAGCGGCGCTGGCGCTGTTCGCCCGCACCGTGCAGGCCGGCCGGCGCTTCGATGCCGTCTTCATGGACTGGCACATGCCCGGGCTCGACGGCTGGGAAGCGGCCCGGCGCATCAAGGCCTCGTCGCTGCAGGACCCGCAGACGCTGCTCATCATGGTCACGGCACACGGCCGTGAGCTGAGCGAGAACCGGGAGATCCTGGAGAACGGCCTGCTCGACGGCTATCTGCTCAAGCCGGTCACCGGCTCGATGCTGGCCGATGCCGTGAACGGGGCCCGCAACGACCGGCCGGGCACGCCGTCCGCCCCGCGCGAGGCGTCGGCGCAACCGCTGCGCGGACTGAACATCCTGCTGGTGGAGGACAACGAAACCAACCAGCAGGTCGCCTGCGAGCTGCTGACCGACGAAGGCGCCCGCGTCAGCGTGGCGGCCAACGGCCAGATCGCGGTGGACACCCTCGCGGCCGATGGCGGCACCTTCGACATCGTGCTCATGGACCTGCAGATGCCCGTCATGGACGGCTTCGCCGCCACCCGCTGCATCCGCCAGGACCTGCGGCTCACGCAGTTGCCCGTGATCGCCATGACGGCCAACGCCATGGCCAGCGACCGCGAGGCCTGCCTGCAGGCCGGCATGAACGACCACGTCGGCAAACCGTTCGACCTGGCCCAGCTGATCGCGGTGATCCGGCTGCATGCGGGCGGCACGGCCAGCGCGCAGGCGCGCGACACGGCCAGCCCCACCCCGCGCGCC
>QZKF01000001.1 GCA_003599455.1 Comamonadaceae bacterium | reverse complement strand
GCATCTGCTGCAGGCCGGCCGGGCCCGTGGCGTGCGGGCCGAGCGCGCCAGCGGCGATGCGCGCGGCGATGCGGTCGAACACCACGCGCGCCAGGAACTCGGTGGTGGTGTTGCGGCCCTGGAACTCGGGCATCGCGTCCAGATTCTGGAAGTTGAGCGCCGCGAGTTCCTCGCGCAGCACCTGCGTGGCCAGGCCGATATCGACCACGATGCCGTCGACGTCCAGCGCCTCGCGGCGCAGCTCGAGGTCCACCACGTAGGTGGCGCCGTGCAAGCGCTGCGCGGGCCCGAACACCGCGCCCTGGAAGCTGTGGGCGATCATGAAATGGTCTCTGACGTTGACGGCGTGCATGGTGCGTGTGGTCTCAATGGGAGGGAGGGTTGTAGTCGATGCGCTGGCACAGGGTATCGGGCGCGGCACTGCCGGCCAGCCGCGCCAGCACCCGGGGCAACTCGTCAAACGGCGCGTGGTCGGTGATCAGCTGGTCCAGCACGGGATCGGTCAGCAAGGACAGCGCGAGTTCGAGCCGCTGGCGGTGGCTCCAGCGGCCGCGCTGCGCGGTGGCGACATGGCCGACCTGCGAGCTTTTCAGCGTGAGGCGCTGCGAGTGGAAGGCCTCGCCCAGCGGCACGCTGACCGCGCGGTTGCCGTACCAGCTGAGTTCCAGCACCGTGGCCTCGAAGGCGGCCAGCCGCAGCGCGGTCGCCAGCCCGGCCGGCTGGGCGCTGGTATGGATGACGAGATCGGCCCCGGCCCGTGCCACGTCGGGCAGCGCAAAGCCCGCGCCCAGCGCCGCCGCGATGCCCGCGCGCGCCGGGTTCGTGTCCACCACCTGCACCTCGCTGCCCGGCAGGCGCGCCGCGAGCCAGGCCACCAGCAGGCCGAGCGTGCCGCCGCCCACCACCGCAAAGCGCTGGCCGGGTCGTGGTGCGGCGTCCCACAGGGCGTTGATCGCGGTCTCCAGGTTCGCGGCCAGCACGGCGCGCGCGGCCGGCACGCCCGGCGGCAAGGGCAGCACCGCGGACGCCGGCACCTGGAACACCGTCTGGTGCGGGTAGAGGCAGAACACCTCGCGCCCGAGCAGCTCGGGTGGGCCGGCCTCGACCACGCCCACGTTCACATAGCCGTACTTCACCGGACCGGGAAACTCGCCCGCCTGGAACGGCGCGCGCATGCGCTGCGCTTCGCTGGCCGGCACCTCGCCCCGGAACACCAGGCACTCGGTGCCCCGGCTCACGCCGGTGTGCAGGGTGCGCACCCGGACTTCGCCCTCGCCCAATGGCGACAGGGTCTCGCCGCGGATCTCGGCGTGGCCGGGCGAGACCACCCAGCAGGCCTGTGCTTCCACCGGGGATGAGGGATCGGGAACCGCGGGCATGAACGAAAAGCTGAATGTGGTGTCGGAGGGAGGGAGCGTGCCATGATCGCCGAGAACCGGTGCCGTGGTCACGCACGGCAGCGAATCGCCCTCCCCGCAGACACCGCCACCTTGCCGCCCATGAAGACCGCAGGCCCGCACCACGCCGCACCGCTCCCCCACCCCGCGCCGCAGGGCATGGGCGTCGCCGCGCTGCGGCGCGATGCCGCGCGCGACCTGGCGGTGGTGGCGTGCGCGGTGCTGCTGCTGGCCCTGGCCTTCGCTCGCGCCGCCGGCCTGGGCCTGGACTACGCCCTCAAGGTCCTGCTCTGCCTGGGCCTGGGCGTCTGGCTGGTCTGGCAGGCGCTGCATGTGCACCCGCACGCCCGCTTCGGCCCCGCGAACCGCGTCACCCTCGCGCGCCTGGGCGCCGCGTCGCTGCTGGCGGCGCTGGTCGGCGAGGCCCTGCCCCGCCCGCCCCTGGCCGCGATGCCGGTGGCGGCCTGGGGGCTGGTGGTCGTGGCCACCGCCACGGCCCTGCTCGACGCGCTGGACGGCGCGCTGGCGCGCCGCAGTGGCCTGGCCAGCGCCTTCGGCGCGCGCTTCGACATGGAGACCGACGCGGCCTTCACGCTGGTGCTGTGCGCGCTGGTGTTGCAGGCCGGCCAGGCGGGCCCCTGGGTGCTGGCCTCCGGGCTCATGCGCTACGCCTTCGTGGCCGCGGCGCGCGCCTGGCCCTGGCTGGCCGGCGCCCTGCCGCCCAGCCGGCGCCGCCAGACCGTGTGCGTGGTGCAGATCACCACCCTGATCGTCTGCCTCGGACCCATCGTGCCGCCGCCGCTGGCCGCGGGGCTCGCGGGCATCAGCCTGGTCCTGTTGACCCTGTCCTTCGCCATCGACGTTCGAACCCTGGCGCGCCAGCGCCCCACCCCATCGGAGACCTAGCCATGCGCACTGCCTTTCTCCTCCCACTGGCGCTCTGCGCCCACCTGCTGGCCGCCGCACCGGTGCACGCCCAGGCGGCGAAGTACGAGCTCGACCCCGACCACATCACCGTGGCCTTCCTGGTCGACCACATCGGCTACGCCAAGGTGCTGGGCCTGTTCCGCTCGGCGCGCGGCAGCTACCGCTTCGACGAAGCCACGGCCACGCTCTCGGAGGTGCGCATCGAGGTGGAGACCGCCAGCGTCTTCAGCAACCAGCGCAAGCGCGACGACCACCTCAAGGGCCCGGACTTCCTCAACAGCGGTGAGTTCCCGCGCATGGTGTTCACCGCGTCGAGCGCCCGGCGCACCAGCGAGCGCAACTTCGAGATCAACGGCCAGCTCGAGCTGCTCGGCAAGTCGCTGCCGCTCACGCTGCAGGCCACCTGGAACAAGAGCGCCGAGTCCCCGATGGGCGGGCCGCTGCGCAAGCCTTACGTGATGGGCGTGTCCGCGCGCGGCAGCTTCAAGCGCAGCGCCTACGGCATGAACTACGCGGTGTCCAACGGCTGGGTCGGCGACGAGGTGCCCCTGATCATCGAGTTCGAGGCCGTGCGGCAGTGAGCGTGGCCGAGCCCGCGCGGCCCGCGCTGGCGCCCTGGCTGCTGCGCTTCGGCCTCGCCTTCGCGCTGCTCAACGCGCTGCTGACTTTCGAGAACCGCTGGCCCGGCTTCGGCGTGCTGGCGATGCCGCGCCTGTCGTTCGAGCTGTGCCTGGCCGTGGTGGCCCTGATGGGCTGGGTGGCCTGGCGCGGCGGGCTCTCGCGCCGGGCGGCGACGGCGCTCGCGCTGGGCTTCGTGGCGCTGGTGGCGGTGCGCTACGCCGACGTCACCGCGCCGGCCGTGCTGGGCCGGCCGGTCAACGTGTACTGGGACGGACGCCATGCCGCCGAGCTGGCGCGCGCGGCGGCGCAGGCCGTGCCCGCCTGGCAGATGGCGGCCGCGCTGTCGGCGCTGCTGCTGGGCGCGCTGCTGCTCACGGGCATTGCGCGCGCGGCCATCGTGGCGCTCGCGCAATGCCTGGTCTGGACGCGCCCCCGGCCCTGGCTGCTCGCGGGCGCTGCCGCGTTCACGCTGAGTTTCGTCGCCTATGTGCCGGGGCAGCGCGACACGCGCTGGTTCTTCTCGCTGCCGCTGGCGCCCACGCTGTGGCACCAGGCGCAGCTGTTGTCCCGGCTGTGGTGGCCGGGCGCCAGCGGGTCGGCGCTGGGCGCCAGCCCGGCCTTCGGTGGCGACCTCTCCGGCCTGGTCGGCCCGCACGGCCCGGCCGACGTGCTGCTGGTGTTCGCCGAGTCCTACGGCGCCAGCAGCTTCGACCAGCCCGCGCAGGCCGCCGCGCTGGCCGCGCCGCGCGAAGCCCTGCGGCAGGCGATCCACGCGAGCGGGCGCCATGTGATTTCGGCGCGTGTGACCGCGCCGACTTTCGGTGGCGCGTCCTGGCTCTCGCACGCCTCGCTGCTGGCGGGCGTGAACACCGCCAACCCGGCCGACCACGACCTGCTGCTGGCCAGCCAGCGGCCCACGCTGGTGCGCCACTTCGCGCGCCACGGCTACCGCACGGTGGGCTGGATGCCGGGCCTCAAGCGCCCCTGGCCCGAGGGCGCGTTCTACGGCTTCGACCGCCTGGCCGACGACGCCGGCATCGGCTACCGTGGGCCGGACTTCGGCTACTGGCGCATCCCCGACCAGGCGGCCCTGGCGCTGCTGCAGGCGCAGGAACTGGAGCGCGCGGTGCAACGCTCGCCGCGTTTTGCCGTTTTCGCCACCACCAGCACCCACGCGCCGTTCCAGCCGATCGCGCCCTTCGTGGCCGACTGGGGGCGCCTCACCCGGCCCGATGCCTACACGCCGGCGCAAGCGGCGGCCGCGCTGGCCGCGCCGTTGTCGGTCATGCAGCCACTGCCGCCGTACCTGGACAGCCTGCGCTACCAGTTCGCCTGGCTGGCCGACTACCTGCAGCAGCTGGCGCCCCGCCCGCTGGTGATGGTGATCGTGGGCGACCACCAGGCTCCGGCCCTGGTCAGCGGCCCGGGCGCTTCATGGGACGTGCCGGTGCACGTGGTAAGCGACGACCCTGCCCTGTTGCAGCGCCTGCTGGGCAGCGGTTTCGTGCCCGGCCTGGCGCCACCCGCGCAGGCGCTCGGCCCCATGCACTGGCTGACGCGGGTGCTGCTGAAGGCTTTCGATGCGCCGGGAGCCGGGGAGACGCCGGGTGTCGAGCATGTGGCGGTGCCCGACGCAGCGCACTCAGCGCCCGGATCCTGAGTCGACCCCGGCATCGGGTGGCATTAACCAGGCGTGCACATCGCCCGAAGGCCCGTCGGCCGGCATCGTGCTCAGCCAGGCGCGCAGGGCATCGGCCGGCTCGCCCTGTGGTTGCCGCAGGCGCAGGCGCTCGCCCAGCGACACGGCATAGCGGTAGCGCTCCGGCCCGGCCAGCGCTTCCAGCCGGGCCATGCAGCCCAGCGCGATGTCGCGCACCGCCGGCAGGAACTCGAACGACAGGGCCGGCAGCGGCTGGCTCAGTCCCATCAGCACCTCCAGCTCGAAGCCTTCCACGTCGATCTTCACGAAGTCGGGCACGCCATGCGCGGCGATCAACGCGTCCAGCGTGGTCACGTCCACCAGCGGCCCGGTCTGCCAGCGCACCCCCTGGAACGACGGCGCCGCGCCCGCGCGCTGCACGAAATCGGTCGACAGCGTGGCCACCGTGGGTGTGCGCGGGCTGGCCAGCAGACGGGCCTCGCCGGGCGCGCGGCCCAGCGCCTGCGGCAGCAGCGTCACCCCGGCATCGCAGCCAAAGCGGCGCTGCAGCAGGTGGACGAAATCGGGCTGCGGCTCCAGCGCGACCACGCGCGCGCCCAGCTGGCGGAAGGCCGCCACCCGGTTGCCGGCGTGCGCGCCGACGTCAAACGCCAGACCCCCGGCCGGTACGAAGCGGCGGTAGAAGCGCCGCAGCTGCGCGCCGCGCCAGGGAATGCCGCGGTAGATCAGCAGCGAGCGCAGCAGGCCGAGCTGGCGCTCCAGGCGCTCGGCCATGCGGTGTGCTGCCTCGGGTTTCATGGTCGGGATCATGCCCCGCTTCGCGCCACCCACCCCACACATCCGCCCGCGCGTGGACGGGGCTGGAGGCACTCGACTTCCTGCCGGGCCGCGCCGCAGCCGTGGCACCGCGCCCGCTGTACTTGGCGGTGCCTGCACACGATTGTCAACAGGATCATATGAAAATCATCGGTCTTTCAATGATTTTTCATGCGATACATGTCATTCAGTTGCCGCGCGGATTCGTCGGCACATCCGGCTCCCAGCCGCTGAACACCTGTTGTCGCTGGCGCAACGGCCAACGACACAGCACCTCGTGCCGGCCCTGCCCGTGCAGGCTGTCCACCAGGCACAACTCCGGTCCGTGCCCGGCCAGTTCCACGGTGCCCAAGGGGCCACCGCCACGAGACCGGATCACATTGAAGACGAGCTCGAACGGCTCGTCATCCACCGCACCACCGGCGGCCAGCGCCAGGTTCAGCACCGTGTCGGGCACTCGATCCTCGAAGCACCCCAGCGGCATCAAGGTGGTGTGCAGGCGCTCCGGCGGCATCGGGACGCTCTTCTGGGTGGCCAAACGATGCCGCGTCCTGTTCCAGAGTGCTGCGGCGCAATCGGCCGCGGCGGGTGTCGGGTAGAGAAGAAAGTAGACGTGGTGGCGCAGAGGCATGGCGGCAACCTGGCCATGGACATGGGCCTCCCATTCTGCATGAATACTGTATTTATCACCAGTATCCACGCCATCACGCGACGCCTGCCGTGCGACCGCTCACAGGCCAGAGAAACCCTAGCGATCCCTTTTCAATCAAAGGGATTTGCCACACTTTCAAAGCAACACATTAACTTTGAAAGCACCGCTCACTCATTCCCACTCGATCGTCGCCGGCGGCTTGGAGCTCACGTCGTAGGTCACGCGGTTGATGCCGCGCACCTCGTTGATGATGCGGCTGCTGACCTTCTTGAGCAGCGCGTAGGGCAGCTCGGCCCAGTCGGCGGTCATGAAGTCGCTGGTCTGCACCGCGCGCAAGGCCACCACGTAGTCGTAGGTGCGGCCGTCGCCCATCACGCCCACGCTCTTCACCGGCAGGAACACGGTGAAGGCCTGGCTGGTGAGGTCGTACCAGCTCTTGCCGCTGGAGTGGTCGATGGTCGAGCGCAGCTCTTCGATGAAGATCGCGTCGGCCCGGCGCAGCAGGTCGGCGTATTCCTTCTTCACCTCGCCCAGGATGCGCACCCCCAGGCCCGGGCCGGGGAAGGGGTGGCGGTAGACCATGTCGTGCGGCAGGCCCAGCGCCACGCCCAGTTCACGAACCTCGTCCTTGAACAGGTCGCGCAGCGGTTCCAGCAGTTTCAGGCCCAGCTGCTCCGGCAGGCCACCCACGTTGTGGTGGCTCTTGATGGTCACGGCCTTCTTGCTCTTGGCGCCGCCGGATTCGATCACGTCCGGGTAAATTGTCCCTTGTGCCAACCACTTGGCACCTTTTGTTGATGCACCACTTGAGATGAGTTTGGCGGCTTCTGCCTTGAAGACCTCGACGAATTCGCGGCCAATGATCTTGCGCTTGGCCTCCGGCTCGCTCACGCCAGCCAGGTGGCCGAGGAACTGGTCGGCCGCGTCCACCCGGATCACCTTGGCGTGCAGCTTGCCGACGAACATGTTCATCACCATGTCGCCCTCGTTCAGGCGCAGCAGGCCGTGGTCGACGAACACGCAGGTGAGCTGGTCGCCGATGGCGCGGTGGATCAGCGCGGCGGCCACCGAGGAATCGACGCCGCCCGACAGGCCCAGGATCACCTCCTCGTCGCCCACCTGCTGGCGGATCTTTTCCACCGCCTCGGCGATGTGGTCGCGCATCACCCAGTCCGGCTTCACGGCGCAGATGTCAAGCACGAAGCGCTCCAGCAGCGCCCGGCCCTGCACGGTGTGCGTGACCTCGGGGTGGAACTGCACCGCGTAGTAGCCGCGCGCCTCGTCGGCCATGCCGGCGATGGGGCAGCTCGGCGTGCTGGCCATGAGCTTGAAGCCCGGGGGCAGCTCGGTGACCTTGTCGCCGTGGCTCATCCAGACCTTGAGCATGCCGTGGCCTTCGGGTGTCGTGAAGTCGGCGATGTCCTTGAGCAAGCGGGTGTGGCCATGGGCCCGCACCTCGGCGTAACCGAACTCGCGGTGCGTGCTGGCCTCGACCTGGCCACCCTGCTGCACCGCCATTGTGAACATGCCGTAGCAGATGCCCAGCACCGGCAAGCCCAGGTCCCACACCGCCTGCGGCGCGCGCAGGTCGTGCTCTTCGTAGGTGCTGGCGTGGCTGCCCGAGAGGATCACGCCCTTGAGCTGGCCGTCGGCGGCGAACTCGCGCACCCAGTCGCTGCTCACGTCGCAGGGGTGCACTTCGCAGTACACATGGGCCTCGCGCACGCGGCGGGCAATCAGCTGGGTGACCTGGGAACCGAAATCGAGGATGAGGATTTTCTGGTGCTGCATGGGGTGTAGGTGGGTGCGGCGAGAAAAAGAAAAAGGCCGTCGCGCTGGACGGCCTGTGGGGTGGACCTGGTCAGTCCGCCCGGTAGTTGGGTGCCTCTTTCGTGATCTGCACGTCGTGCACGTGGCTCTCGCGGATGCCGGCCGAGGTGATCTCGACGAACTCCGCCTTGTGGCGCATGTGCTCGATGCTGGGGCAACCGCAGTAGCCCATGGCCGCGCGCAGGCCGCCGGCCATCTGGAAGATGATGGAAACCACCGAGCCCTTGTAGGGCACGCGGCCTTCGATGCCCTCGGGCACCAGCTTGTCGGCATTGGGGTTGCCGGTGCTGCTTTCCTGGAAGTAGCGGTCGGCGCTGCCCTGCTGCATGGCGCCAATGGAGCCCATGCCGCGGTAGCTCTTGTAGCTGCGGCCCTGGTACAGCACGATCTCGCCCGGCGCCTCTTCGGTGCCGGCGAACATGCCGCCCATCATCACGGTGTTGGCGCCGGCCGCGATGGCCTTGGCGATGTCACCGCTGTAGCGGATGCCGCCGTCGGCGATCATCGGCACGCCCGTGCCCTGCAGGGCGCTGGCCACGTTGTCGATCGCCATGATCTGCGGCACGCCCACGCCCGCCACGATGCGGGTGGTGCAGATCGAGCCCGGGCCGATGCCGACCTTGACCGCGTCGGCACCCGCTTCGACCAGCGCCATGGCAGCACCGCCGGTGGCGATGTTGCCACCGATCACGTCGATCTGCGGGTAGTTCTGCTTGACCCAGCGCACGCGGTCGAGCACGCCCTTGCTGTGGCCGTGCGCGGTGTCGACCACGATGGCGTCCACACCGGCCTTGACCAGCGCTTCCACGCGCTCTTCGGTGCCCTCGCCCACGCCCACCGCCGCGCCCACGCGCAGACGGCCAGCCGCGTCGCGCGCGGCATTGGGGAAGTTCAGCTGCTTGGTGATGTCCTTGACCGTGATCAGGCCCTTGAGCTCGAAGCCCTCGTTGACCAGCAGCAGGCGCTCCAGCTTGTGCTTGTTCAGCAGGGTCTTGGCCTCGGCCGGCGTGGTGCCGTCGGGCATGGTGATCAGGCGCTCGCGCGGCGTCATGATCTCGCTCACCGGCAGGTCGTAGCGGGTCTCGAAGCGCAGGTCGCGGCCGGTGACGATGCCGACCACCTTGCCGCCGTCGACCACCGGGAAGCCGGAGATGCCCAGGTCGTCCGACAGTTTCATGACCTGGCGGATCGTGGTCGAGGGCGTGATCACCACCGGGTCGCGCAGCACGCCCGACTCGTAGCGTTTGACCTTGGCCACGTGGGCCGCCTGCTCCTGCGGCGTCAGGTTCTTGTGGATGATGCCGATGCCGCCCTCCTGGGCAATGGCGATCGCCAGCCGGGCTTCGGTGACGGTGTCCATGGCCGCCGAGACCAGGGGCAGGTTCAGCTTGATGTTGCGGGAGAACTGGGTGGCAAGCGAGGTGTCCTTGGGCAGGACCTGGGAGTACGCTGGCACCAGCAACACGTCGTCGAAGGTGAGCGCTTTGCCGAGGAGGCGCATGGGTGAAAGCTCCAAAAGCGTCGATTGTAGCCGGCCGACCCTCGGGCAAACCCCGAGGCCCCGTCCCATGCCGCGTACCGCTCAGGCATGAAAACCTACCGCTCCTGCGGCTGGTTCGCCACATCCGTGAACATCCCACATGCCGTCCACAGCCCCCCGGATACACTCGCAAAATGTCTGAAAAATCCTCTCTGATGCCCTCCTGGCGCGCCACATTCGTGACGGGTCTCTTGCTGGCGGCCTGTTCGGCTGCCACCGCGCAATGGGTCTGGAAGGAAGGCGACCGCCGGGTGTTCAGCGACACCGCGCCGCCGGCCAGCGTGCCCGACAAGAACATCGTCAAGCGCCCCGGCGCCGGTGCTCCCCTGGTGGCGCCTGCCCCCGCCACCGCACCGGCCGAAGGCGCTGCCGTGGCGGCCGTGCCGGGTGCGGCGCCCGCGGCGGCGGCACCGAAACTGCCCACGGTTGACAAGGAGCTTGAGGCCAAGAAGAAGCAGGCCGAACAGGCCGACGAAGCGCGCAAGAAGGCCGAAGAACAGCGCGTGGCCCAGGCCCGTGCCGAGACCTGTGCGCAGGCCCGCAAGGCCAAGGCGACCATGGATTCGGGCGTGCGCCTGGCCACCACGAATGCCAAGGGCGAGCGCGAGATCATGGACGACAAGGCCCGTGCGGCCGAAGCCCAGCGCATGGACAGCATCATCCGCAGCGACTGCGGGCCGATGCCCAAGACCGCCAGCGGCATCCAGTAACCGGGCTGCGGGCGCTCAGTAACCCGCTTTCGATCCCGGTCGCCGGCGCGCAAACAGCCCCGTGCTGCGCGCGCCCTGCCCCACGAAGCGTTCGCGCCGCGCCACTTTCGGGTCCACGCGCAGCGCCCGCACCACCTCCACCCGATCGCCTTCGCGCAGCGGCCTGTCCATTGCCGCCTTGCGGCCCCACACGCCCAGCGTGAGCGGCCCGGCCTGCATCTCGGGAAAACGCTGCAGCCAGCCGGCCTGCGCCAGCGCCTGGACCAGGGTGCAGCCCTCGGGCACCTCCAGCGCCGTTTCTTCCACCGTGCGCGGCGCGCTCGCGTACATCAGGGTGATCTTCATCGCGGGGTTCTCGCGGACTCAGTCCGCGCCGTAGACCTGGTCGGCGCGCTTCACGAACGCATCCACCAGGCTGCCGGCGATCTTGTCGAACACCGGGCCGACCAGCGCGGCCAGCGCCGAGCTGGCGAAGCCGTAGCTCAACTGGAACTCCACCTTGCAGGCCCGCTGGCTGCCGTCACCCAGCGGGGTGAATTCCCAGACGCCATCGAGCCGGGAGAACGGCCCGTCGACCAGCTCCATGAGCACCTTGCGGTCGGTCTCGTGGGTGTTGCGCGTGGTGAAGCTCTGGCGCAGGCCGCTGATGGCCATGCCCACGCGGGCCACCATGCCATCGTGTTCCTGCTCGATCACCTCGCCGTGGTCGCACCACGGCAGGAACTGCGGATAACGCTCGATGTCGGTCACCAATGCGAACATCTCGTGCGCGCTGTGCCAGAGCAGAACGGACTTGTGGATGGTTTTCATACAATCTAGGGCCTGTTCGCTCACCCTGCGTTTTCCAATTGCGAAGAGGCCCACTCATTGTATTGGCCTGAAACGGCCGCACCTTGCGCTTCATGGCCACCAAAAACAGCAAAGAATCCCCCACCAAGGGCGTTGACAGCCGCATCGCCGACAACAAGAAGGCGTTCTTCAACTACGCCATCGAGGAACGCTTCGAGGCCGGTGTGGTGCTGGAAGGCTGGGAGGTGAAGGCGCTGCGCGAAGGCAAGGTGCAGCTCACCGACGGCTACGTGGTGATCCGCGAAGGCGAGATGTTCCTCATCGGCTGCCAGATCAACCCGCTGCACACCGCCTCCACCCATGTGAGCCCGGACGCGGTGCGCACCAAGAAGCTGCTGCTGCACAAGGAACAGATCCGCCGCCTGACCGGCAAGGTGGAGCAGAAGGGCTACACCCTGGTGCCGCTGAACCTGCACTGGAAAAGCGGCAAGGTGAAGTGCGAACTGGCGCTGGCCAAGGGCAAGGCGGAGCACGACAAGCGCGACACCATCAAGGACCGCGAAGGCAAGCGCGAGGTCGAGCGCGTGATGAAGTCGCGCAACCGCTGACGGGACCGCGTCCCGCGACCCGCCTTCAGCCCAGGTGCTTCAGCGGGTGCGCTTCCGCCGCCCAGGGGCTCTCGAAGAACGCCGCCACCTGCGCCGGTGTCACGTCTTCGATGCGCGCGGGGTTCCACTTCGGCGCGTGGTCCTTGTCCACGGCGAGTGCGCGGATGCCTTCCACGGTTTCGCTGGCAGCACCTGGTCGCAGGTGGAAGCAGCGGTGCACCATGTCGCGCTCCATGCGCAGGTTGTCGGTCAGGCCCAGGGCACGGGCGCGGCGGATCTGCTCGAGCACCACGCCCAGCATCAGCGGCGAGCGCAGGCGCAGCGACACCGCGGTGGCCCGGGCCCAGTCGCTGTCGGTGGCTTCCAGTGTGGCGATGATCTGCTGCATGTCGGGCAGGCCGAACACGCGCTCGATCTCCTTGGCCGGCCATGTGCCGGGGGTGACCGTGGTGCTGAGGTGGCTCGCGCACCAGCGCTCCACCGAGGCGCCGTTCTCGAACGGGGTTTGTTCGAGCGAATTCCACAGGCCCGGCAGGCGCCCGGAATCGATGTAGCCGTCGGCCAGGCCGGCGGCCATGGCATCGCGCGCGTGCAGCACATGCCCCGTGAGCGCGAGGTACTCGCCCAGGCGGCCGGGGCAGCGGCTCAGGAAGTAGCCGCCGCCCACGTCGGGAAACAGGCCGATGTGGGTCTCCGGCATGGCCAGCTTGCTGCGCTCGGTGACGATGCGCAGGCTCGCGCCCTGGCTGATGCCCATGCCGCCGCCCATGACGATGCCGTCCATGAGCGCGATGTAGGGCTTGGGGTAGGTGTGCACCAGGTGGTTGAGCGCGTATTCCTCGGTGAAGAACGCCTCCAGTGCGGCATCGCCCGCCAGCGCGGCCTGGTGGAAAAAGCGGATGTCGCCGCCCGCGCAGAAGGTGCCGAAGGGACCGTCCTTGCTCATGCCGCGCACCACCACCGCGAGCACCAGGCCGTCGTCGCGCCAGGCTTGCAGGGCCTGGGTGATGCTGCGGATCATGTCGAGCGAGAGCGCGTTGAGCGCCTTGGGCCGGTTCAGCGTGAGGCAACCGACGCGCCCCCGGACTTCAGCAACGACATGGGTTTCGGGGGCGGTGGAGGTCATCTTCGGGTTTCCGGTTCAATCGGTCATTGTGGCTGTTTGTCCACCGTCTGGATACGTGGTGTGGCCGCGCGCGAGCGCCAGCCCAGCAGTTCGTTGAGCACCAGGGCGCCGATCACCAGCGACCCCCCGGTAAGCACTTCGGCACCGGGCGCTTCGCCCGCGCCCAGCCAGGCGAGCAGGATGCCGAAAATGACTTCGAGCAAGGCCAGCAGCGAGACCTCGGGAGCCTTGAGCGAACGCGCACAGACCACCGCCAGCGCGCAAGGGATGGCCAGTTGCACGAGGCCGAGCAAGGCCAGCCAGGCGATGTCGCCACCGGTGGCGGCGAACGGCACGGCCAGCGGCAGGGTCATCAGCGACGAAAGGATGCCGCCGAGCAGCACCGAGGGCACGAGATCGATCTTCTCGCCGTGGGTCTGGCCGCGCTGCACCACCGTCCAGTTGATGGCGCCAGCCACCGGCACACACAGCGCGGCCAGCGAACCGGCCACCAGCCCGCCGGTGTCGACGCCCGTCTGGCCGAAGGCCTGCAGGAACTGGCTGCCGTACATGTAGACGATGCCGGCACCGGCGGCCACGATGGCCAGCCAGGTGCGCAATGCCAGCCGCTGGCCGATGGCCACGCGCGCCACCAGCGCCGTGAACAGCGGGCCCACCGACATGATGATGAGCACATTGGCCACGGTGGTGAAGGTCAGCGCCAGCATGAAGGCGGTGAACATCACGCTCCAGCAGACGCCGGACACCCAGAATGCCTTCGAGCGCGCCAGCACGCCCCAGTGGCGCTCCAGCATGCCTTGCCGGCGGTCGTCGGCGATGAGGCCCGCCGCGCGGTCGGCGGCGCGCCACCAGGGCAGGATCACCAGCAGCGAGATCGCGGTGAAGGCGCTGCGCCAGAAGGTGACTTCGAAGCGCGCGGCCGATTCGAGCTGGCGCGAGACCACCCCGGCGATCGACCACATCAGGGTCACCGCGACCATCATGAAAACCGCCTGCGTGTGGGTCAGGCGGCTGAGCAGGCGAAACGGCATGGGGTGGTCGGTCGGGCAATGGCCACGGCGCCCGCAGGCGCCCGGGCTCAGGCGTCGCGCGAAGCGCGCTTGCGGTCGTGTTCCTTCAGGTAGCGCTTGCGCAGTCGGATGCTCTTGGGCGTGATTTCGACCAGCTCGTCGTCCTCGATGAATTCCACGCCGTACTCCAGCGTGCATTCGATCGGCGGCGTGATCTTGATCGCGTCTTCCTTGCCGCTGACGCGGAAGTTGGTGAGCTGCTTGGTGCGCGTGGCGTTGACCACCAGGTCGTTGTCGCGGTTGTGGATGCCGACGATCATGCCTTCGTACACCGGGTCGCCCGCGCGCACGAACATGCGGCCGCGGTCGTCCAGTTTGCCCAGGGCGTAGGTGAAGATTTCACCGTCGTCCATGGAGATCAGCACGCCGTTCTTGCGGCTGCCGATGTCGCCCTTGTGCGGCTCGTAGCCGTCGAAGATGTTGGCGATCAGGCCCGAGCCGCGCGTCAGGTTCAGGAATTCGTTGGTGAAGCCGATCAGGCCACGCGCCGGAATGCGGTATTCCAGGCGCACGCGGCCGCGGCCATCGGGTTCCATGTTGACCAGCTCGCCCTTGCGCTCGCCCAGCGCCTGCATCACGCCGCCCTGGTGCTGCTCTTCGATGTCGGCCGTCACCATTTCAATGGGCTCGTGGCGCACGCCGTCGACGTCGCGGAACACGACGCGCGGCTTGGACACCGCCAGCTCGTAGCCCTCGCGGCGCATGTTCTCCAGCAGGATGGTCAGGTGCAGTTCACCGCGGCCCATCACCTCGAAGACGCCGTCTTCGCTGGTTTCCTTCACGCGCAGCGCCACGTTGCTCTGCAGCTCCTTCTGCAAACGGTCCCACACCTGGCGGCTGGTCACGTACTTGCCTTCGCGGCCCGCCAGCGGGCTGGTGTTGACGCAGAAGTTCATGGTCAGCGTCGGCTCGTCGATCTTGAGCATCGGCAACGGTGCCGGGGTCAGCGGGTCGGTCACGGTCACGCCGATGCCGATATCGGCGATGCCGTTGATCAGCACGATGTCGCCGGGGCCGGCTTCGGTCACCTGCACGCGGTCCAGGCCACGGAAGGTGAGCACCTGGTTGACGCGTCCCTTGACGGACTTGCCATCCGGGCCTTCCATCACCACCACATCCATCATGGGCTTGATGGTGCCGGCGCTGATGCGGCCCACGCCGATGCGGCCCACGAAGGTGGAGAAATCGAGCGCGGAAATCTGCAGCTGCAGCGGTGCGTTCGGGTCACCCCGCTGGGCCGGCACGTGCTTGAGCACGGTGTCGAACAGGGCCGACATGTCGGGACCCCACTGCTCGCCCGGTGCGCCTTCTTCCAGCGAGGTCCAGCCGTTGATGCCCGAGGCGTAGACCACGGGGAAGTCCAGTTGTTCATCGGTGGCGCCCAGTTTGTCGAACAGGTCGAACGCGGCGTTCACCACGTGCTGCGGGCGCGCACCCGGCTTGTCGACCTTGTTCACCACCAGGATGGGGCGCAGGCCCAGCGCCAGCGCCTTCTTGGTCACAAAGCGGGTTTGCGGCATCGGGCCTTCCTGCGCATCGATCAGCAGCACCACGCCGTCCACCATGGACAGGGCGCGCTCGACCTCGCCGCCGAAGTCCGCGTGGCCGGGGGTGTCGACGATGTTGATGTGCGTGCCTTCCCAGCTCACGGCGCAGTTCTTGGCCAGGATGGTGATGCCGCGCTCGCGCTCGATCGCGTTGTTGTCCATCACCGTGTCGATGATCTTCTCGTGCTCGGCGAAGGTGCCCGACTGGCGCAGCAGCTGGTCCACCATGGTGGTCTTGCCATGGTCAACGTGGGCAATGATGGCGATGTTGCGGATTTGTTTGCTCATGATGCGAGTTCCGGTGAGGTTTCCAGGATTTGCTGTATTTCGATGGGGCTCAGCAGCCGCCCCGGGATCAGTTCACCGGCCGTGGTGTGCGCGCTGCCGAGCAGCACCGGCGGTGAGGTGGATGGGTCGTGTGCGCCGGCGGGTGCCGGGCCGAACACGGCCACGCGCGCGCTGTCGGCCCAGTCGCCGCGGCGGCGCAGGCCACTGAGGAATCTGCCGGCATGGTCGGCGTCGAGCGTGACGGGGTCGTGTCCGTCCAGCAAGACCTGCACCGGCAGCAGCCGGGCCAGGCGGTCGGTCTCGCTCAAGGCCTCCAGCGCGTCGAGCGCGATGCACTGCGACGCGTCGAACGGGCCGGTCGCGGTGCGGCGCAGCATGGTGAGGTGGCCACCACAGCCCAGGGCCTCGCCGATGTCTTCGCCCAGGGTGCGGATGTAGGTGCCCTTGCTGCAGCACACGCGCAGGCGCAGATACGGCGCATCGCCCTGGAGCTGCATGTCCAGCAGTTCGAGGTCGTGAATGACGACGTGGCGCGCTTCGCGCTCCACCGTCTCGCCATCGCGGGCGTATTCGTAGAGGGGCTTGCCGTCCTTCTTCAGGGCGCTGTGCATGGGCGGCACCTGGCTGATGGGGCCCATGAAGTGGTCGAGCACCTCGACCACCTGCCCCGCCGTGCAGTTCACCGCCCGGGTTTCGATCACATCGCCTTCGGCGTCGCCGGTGGCGGTCTTCACACCCAGGCGCACGGTGGTTTCGTAGGTCTTGTCGGCGTCCAGGTGGATCTGGCTGAACTTGGTGGCCGCGCCGAAGCACAGCGGCAGCACACCGGTGGCCAGCGGGTCGAGCGTGCCGGTATGGCCGGCCTTTTCCGCGCGCAGCAACCACTTGGCCTTTTGCAAGGCCTGGTTGCTGGAGAGACCCAGCGGTTTGTCGAGCAACAGCACCCCATGCACAGGGCGCCGCTGCACCCTGGTGCGTGGCGCGTGCATGGTCATTCTTCCTTTGAACGGGAAGAGACCGCCTTGGAAATCAAGGCGTTCATGTCGGCCGCGCGCTCGGTGGTGCGGTCGAACACGAAGTGCAGCGTGGGCACGGTGTGGATGTGCAGGCGCTTGAACAGGCCGCTGCGCAGGAAACCAGCGGCCGCGTTGAGGCCTTGCAGGGTCTCTTCGGGATCACCGGTCAGCAGGCTGAAGAACACCTTGGCGTGCGCGTAGTCGGGCGTGACCTCCACCGCATTGATCGTCACCATGCCCACCCGCGGGTCTTTCAACTCGCGCGCGATCAACTCGGCCAGATCGCGCTGGATCTGGTCGGCCACGCGGAAACCGCGGTTGGGGACGGATGAGGCTTTGCGGGGCATGGTGGTTTACAGCGTGCGCGCCACTTCCTTGACCTCGAAGAATTCGAGCTGGTCGCCTTCCTTGATGTCGTTGTAGTTCTTCAGCTTGATACCGCACTCGAAGCCTTCCTTGACTTCGCGCACGTCGTCCTTGAGCCGCTTGAGCGTGTCGATCTCGCCGGTGTAGACCACCACGTTGTCGCGCAGCAGGCGGAAATGAGCGCTGCGGGTGACCTGGCCGGCCGTGACCATGCAACCGGCAATGGTGCCGATCTTGGTGGCCACGAACACCGTGCGGATCTCGGCCGAGCCGATGACCTCTTCGCGCTTCTCGGGCGCCAGCATGCCGGACATCGCCGCCTTCAACTCGTCCACGGCGTCGTAGATGATGTTGTAGTAGCGCAGGTCCACGTCGTTGCCTTCGGCCAGCTTGCGCGCACCCACGTCGGCGCGCACGTTGAAGCCGATGATCACCGCCTTGGAGGCGATGGCCAGGTTGACGTCGGACTCGCTGATGCCGCCGACCCCGGCGAACACCAGTTGCACCTTGACCTCGTCGGTCGAGAGCTTGAGCAGCGAGGCGGCAAGCGCTTCCTGCGAGCCCTGCACGTCGGCCTTGACGATGATGGGCAACAGCTTGACTTCGCCGGCGGACATGTCGGAAAACATGTTCTCCAGCTTGGCGGCCTGCTGGCGCGCCAGCTTGGTGTTGCGGAACTTGCCCGCCCGGTAGGTGGCGATCTCGCGCGCACGGCGCTCGTCGGTCATCACCATGAAGTCATCGCCAGCCTGCGGCACTTCCGACAGGCCCTGGATTTCCACCGGGATCGACGGACCGGCCGACTTGATCGGCTTGCCGTTCTCGTCCAGCATGGCGCGCACGCGGCCGGAGGTCTGGCCGACCAGGATCACATCGCCGGTCTTGAGCGTGCCGCTCTGCACCAGCACCGTGGCGACCGCGCCGCGGCCCTTGTCCAGACGCGCTTCGATCACCAGGCCCTTGGCCATCGAGTCGACCGGGGCCTTGAGCTCCAGCACTTCGGCCTGCAGCAGCACCTGCTCGAGCAGTGCATCGATGCCGACGCCGGTCTTGGCGGACACGCCCACGAAGGGCACATCACCGCCAAACTCTTCCGGCACGACTTCTTCGGCGACGAGTTCGGAGCGCACCTTCTCGAGGTTGATGCCCGGCTTGTCGATCTTGGTCAGCGCCACGACGATGGGCACACCGGCCGCCTTCGCGTGCTTGATGGCTTCCTTGGTCTGCGGCATGACGCCGTCGTCGGCCGCGCAGACCAGAATCACGATGTCGGTCGCCTGGGCGCCGCGGGCGCGCATGGCGGTGAACGCCTCGTGGCCCGGGGTGTCGAGGAAGGAGATCATCCCGCGCTCGGTCTCCACGTGGTACGCGCCGATGTGCTGCGTGATGCCGCCGGCTTCGCCCGCGGCCACCTTGGCGCGGCGGATGTAGTCGAGCAGCGAGGTCTTGCCGTGGTCCACGTGGCCCATGACGGTGACGACCGGCGCGCGCGGCAACGATTCGACCTCGTGTTGCGAGGCCTCTTCGTCGGTGAAGGCTTCCGGGTCGTCCAGCGCGGCCACGACGGCCTTGTGGCCCAGTTCCTCCACCACGATCATGGCGGTGTCCTGGTCCAGCGGCTGGTTGATGGTCACCATCTGGCCCAGCTTCATCAGCTGCTTGATCACCTCGGATGACTTCAGGCTCATCTTGTGCGCCAGCTCGGCCACGGTGATGGTCTCGGGCACGTGCACCTCGATCGCCTTGAACTCGGTCGGCGCCACGAAGCTGCCCTGGCCGTTGTCGCGCGCATCGCGGTCGTTGCGGCGGCCACGCGGGCCACCACGCCAGTTGGAGCGCCCGGCGCTGGTGTCGCCACGGGTCTTGATTTCCTTCTTCTTGGCGGCGTCGTCCTTCCAGGTGGAGGACAGGTTCTCGGACTTGATTTCCTTCTTGCCCGCCACGCCGGCAGCGGTGGTCGCGCCGGCCGTGCCGGGTGCCTTGACGGGCGTGCCGGCAGGCTTGTGCAGCGTGCCCTTGATGCCGGCCTTCGGGTCGGCCACGGGCGCGGGTTCCGGCTTCTTGGCCACCAGCGTCTTGGCGGGCGCGGCCATCATGGCGCGGATGTTGGCGGCTTCGGACTCGGCCTTGCGGCGGCGCTCGACCAGGTCTTGCGCGCGCAGGTCGTCGGCCTTCTTGACTTCGGCGTTCTTGTCGGCAATCACGCGGGCAGCGGACTCGCGCTCCAGCGAGGCCGACTTGGCCTTGGCTTCCTTGCCGGCCCTGACGGCGGCGGCTTCGGCGATACCCTCGGGCGTGGCGGCTTCGGCCTGAGCGCGGGCCGCGCTCTCGGCGGCTTCGGCGGCCTCGGCCGAGGCACGCTCCTGTTCGGCCTGGGCTTGTGCCTCGCGCGCCTCTTCGGCTTCGCGGGCCTGGCGCTTCTGCGTCAGTTCTTCTTCCTGGCGGCGCAGCAACTCGGCCTGGCGGCGGGCGTCTTCCTCGCGGCGGGCCAGTTCCTGCGTATCGACCACGGGTTCGGCCGCCACCGGTTCGGGCACGGCTTCGGGCACCGCCACTTCGTCGTCGCGCTTGATGAAGGTGCGCTTCTTGCGCACTTCCACCTGGATGGTGCGGGCGCGCCCGGTCGCATCGGCCTGCTTGATCTCGGAGGTCGATTTCTTGACGAGGGTGATCTTCTTGCGCTCACCGCCGGCCGTGCCGTGGCTGGCCTTGAGGTGGCCCAGCAGCGACTGCTTGTCGGATTCGGTGACCGGATCGGTCCCGGAAGTCTTGGGCACCCCGGCTGCTGTAAGTTGCTCCAGCAGGACGGTGGTGGGCTTGTTCAGCTCGGCAGCCAATTCGGCGACGGTGGTACTGGTCATGGGTTCTTTTCTCCGCTGGGGCCTCCGCTGGTCAGGTCGTGGATTGCGCTTCGTCACCGGCGAACCAGTGGGCGCGTGCCAGCATGATCAGCGCCGTGGCCTCTTCAGGCGTCTGTGCGGTGATGTCGGTGAGCTCGTCGGTGGCCAGATCGGCCAGCTCGTCGCGGGTGTGGATGCCTGCATCGGCCAGCTTGGCGATCAGTTCGGGCGTCACGCCTTCGAGATCGCGCAGGTCCTGCGAGACTTCTTCGACGCTTTCTTCCCGGGCGATCTCCATCGTCAGCAGGGCATCCTTGGCGCGGGTGCGCAGCTCGTTGACCGTGTCTTCGTCAAAAGACTCGATCTCCAGCATTTCCTGCAGCGGCACGTAGGCCACTTCCTCGAGGCTGGTGAAGCCTTCTTCGATCAGGATGTCGGCAATCTCCTGGTCCACATCCAGCTTGGCCATGAAGATCTTGCGGATGCCGTCGGCCTCTTCGGCCTGCTTCTGCGCGGATTCGTCGGCCGTCATGATGTTGATGCGCCAGCCGGTCAGCTCGGACGCCAGGCGCACGTTCTGGCCACCGCGGCCGATGGCAATGGCGAGGTTCTCCTCGTCCACCACGACGTCCATGGCGTGGCGCTCTTCGTCCACCACGATCGAGACCACATTGGCCGGAGCCAGCGCACCGATGACGAACTGCGCCGGGTCTTCCGACCACAGCACGATGTCCACGCGCTCGCCAGCGAGTTCGTTGGTCACGCCGTTGACGCGCGAACCGCGCACACCGACGCAGGTGCCGATCGGGTCGATGCGGCGGTCGTTGCTGTGCACGGCGATCTTGGCGCGCGAACCGGGGTCGCGGGCGCAGGTCTTGATCTCCAGCAGGCCCTGCTCGATCTCGGGCACTTCCTGGCGGAAGAGTTCGATCATGAAGGACGGGGCCGAGCGCGACAGCAGGATGGGCGCGCCGCGCAGCGTCAGGTCCACGTCCATGATCATGGCGCGCACGCGGTCGCCGGTGCGGAAGTTTTCCTTCGGGATCATCTCGCCACGCTTCAGGCGGCCTTCGACACGGCCGCTCTCGATGATGAGGTCGCCCTTGTCCATGCGCTTGACGGTGCCCACGAAGATCTTGTCGCCACGCGACATGAAGTCGTTGAGCAGCATCTCGCGCTCGGCGTCGCGGATCTTCTGCAGGATCACCTGCTTGGCGGCCATGGCGCCGATGCGGCCGATCGGC
>QZKF01000005.1 GCA_003599455.1 Comamonadaceae bacterium | reverse complement strand
ATGCCCGCCGATGACTCAGTCGGGCTGCGCGTCCTCGGGCACCTTGACCAGCGTCACCGGCACGGGCGAGAGCTGCACCATGTCCTGCGACACCGAGCCCAGCACCGCCGCGCTCAAGCCACCGCCGCGCGCGCTCATGATGACGGCGTCGCAGCCGTGGCTCTCCAGGATCTCGGCCAGCATGTGGGCCGGATCGCCGCTGGCGACCGCCACCTCCACCTGCAGCCCGGCGGCGTTGAGCAGCGCCACGGCCGGGCGGACGAGGTCGCGCCCGGCGGCCTCGCTCACCTGCTGCAGCACCGTCGGGTCGTGCGCCACCACCAGCTCGTAGAGGTTGGCCGCCTCCTGCACGTTGGCCACCACGAAGCGCGCCTTGAGCCCCGCGCCCACCAGGCGCAGCGCATGGTGCACCGCCAGCAAGGCGTGTGTGGAACCGTCGACAGGGATGAGGATTTTCAGCATGAAGGCTCCGCGAATTCGGATGACAGGGGTTCAATAGGGGCGCTCGTTGAGCGCGCACCAGTAGAGTTCGATGTGTTCGGCCACTTCGATGAACTTGCTGAAGCTCACCGGCTTTTCGATGTAGGAACTGACCCCCAGATCGTAAGCGGCCTTGAGGTCGCTGTCCTCGCGCGAGGAGGTCAGCACCACCACCGGTATGCGTCGGAACTGCGGGTGGGCCTTGAGCTTCTGCAGCACCTCCAGGCCATTGAGCTTGGGAAGGTTGATGTCGAGCAGGATCACCGCCGGCAGCGGTTCGCCGGCTTCCCAGCGCGGGAACCAGGCGAGCGCTTCCTCGCCGTCGCGCGCCACGTTGATGGTGTTGGAGAACTTCTTCTTGTTGAAGGCCCGCAACGTGAGGTCGAGGTCCATGGGGTTGTCTTCCACCAGGAGGATGGGGGGCAGCGACACGGTGAGATTCATGGCGGAAACTCCAGATAAAACGTGGCGCCCTGGCCGGGTGCGCTCTCGGCCCAGACGCGGCCGCCCATGCGCTGCATGGCCTTGGCCACCAGCGCCAGGCCGACGCCGGTGCCGGCGTAGTCCTCGGAGCGCTGCAGGCGCTGGAAGATACCGAAGATGCGGTCGTGGTACTTCATGTCGAAACCGACACCGTTGTCGCGCACCCAGAGGATACGCCGGCCGGATTCGGTTCGTGCGCCGATCTCCACCGTGGGATTCGGGTTGCCCGCGCTGAACTTGATGGCGTTGCCCACGAGGTTGCGCAGCACCACGGCCAGGCCCTCGCGGTCGAGCTGCAGCGTCATGGGCTCGACCCGCAGATGCACCGCGGTGCGGGCCGCCGCGATGTCCGCGGCATGGCCTTCCAGCACCCGGTCCACCACGGGCTGCAGGTTGACCTGCTGCTGCTCCATGGTGCGGCGCTCCATGCGCGAGTAGTCCAGCAGGTCGGCGATCAGCGTGCCCATGTGCTGCACGCCGCGCCGGATGCGTTCGATGAAATGCCGGCCCTCGTCGTCGATGCGGCCACCGTACTCTTCCTGCAGCAGCTGGCTGTAGCCGTCGATGCCGCGCAAGGGTGCCTTGAGGTCGTGCGAGACGGTGTAGGAGAAGGCTTCCAGCTCGCGGTTGGCCACGCTGAGCTGCTCGGTGCGCTCGGTCACGCGCTGTTCCAGCACGGCGTTGATGCGCTCCAGGTTCATCTGCGCCTGCTTGAGCAGGGTGATGTCGAGCAGCGTGCCGCTGTACCGGTAGCCGACGCGCTCCGGCAGGGCGCGGCTCTCCACGCTGCCGCGGAACCAGCGCTCGGGCCCGAGCGCGGGGTGGCGCCGGAACTCGGCGTGGATGAGGCCCTCGCTGCCAGGCCTGGCGCGCATGAACTGCTCGGCCGTGTCGCGGTCCTCGGGATGGATGCAGTCGAGGTAGGCCGCCAGGTCGCGCGGCGGGCCGAGCGCTTCGTCGCGGCCGATGTTGCGGTACATCTGCGCCGACCACCAGACCTGTTGCGTGTGCGTCTCGTACAGCCAGCTGCCCAGCCCGGCCATGGCACCGGCCTGCTCCAGCAGGCTCTTCTGGTCGCTCAGCGCCTGCGCGGTCTGCAGGCGCTCGGTGATGTCCTGGATGGTGGAAAACAGGTACTTGAGCGTGCCGTCGGGGTCGCGCACCGCGCGCACGTGCAGATCGGTGTGCACGTGGCTGCCGTCCTTGCGCACGAAGCGCTTCTGCATCCGGTAGCTGTCGGTCGTGCCCGCCTTCATCTGGTCCAGCAGTTCGAGGTTGCGCTCGAGGTCGGGCGAGGGCGTCATCTCGGCCCAGGTGATGCACAGCAGTTCTTCGCGCGGGTAGCCCAGGATTTCGCACAGCCGGTCGTTGACCTGCAGCCAGTGCTTGCTGTACGGCGAGGAGATCGCCATGCCGATGAAGGGCAGCTCGTAGAACAGGCGCAGGATCTCGGCCTGCTCGCGCTGGGCCAGCTGGGCTTCCTTCTGCGCGGTGATGTCGAGCAGCACGCCGCTGATGCCGGTGACCTTGCCCGATCCGTCGCGCGTGAGGGCGGTGCGGTCGTCCACCCAGGCCCAGCGGCCGTCGGCGCGGCGCAGCCGGTATTCCTGCCGGTACTCGTCGGGGCCATGGTCGATGTAGTGGTCGATCTCGTCGTTCACGCGCCCGACCTCATCGGGGTGGATCAGGTCGTCGTACTTCACCTGCCCCTGCAGCAGCTGGTCGGGCCGGTAGCCCCACTGCTCCACCGACGGGCTGACGTAGCTGATCGGGCAGCCGGTCACGTTGAGCCATTCGATCACCACCACGGGCGAGCGGTCAACCACGTCGGTCATGCGCTGGATCTGCGCCTGCCCCTTCTGCAGGCGCTCGGCCATGCGGTCGGCTTCGGCGCCGATCAGCGCCAGTTCGTCGCGCCCCCTCACGCCGGTGCGCACGCCCAGGTGGCCCTCGCCCATGGCGGCCAGGGCACGGGCCAGGCGCTCGGCGCGCCGGAACCACACCCAGTGCAGCACCAGCGCCAGCAGACCGACCAGCACCAGCAGCACCAGGCCGTCGCGCAGCATCTGGGCGCGCAGCACGGCATGGCGCGCGGCGATCGGCTGGCTCAGGTCGACCACCGAAAGCAGCTGGCGGCCCGATTCGAACGAGGCCCGGCCGAACAGCAGCCGCGAGCCGGGCGGGCGAACCACCTGGATGGTGGTGCCGGCACGGGCTTCGGCAAACACCGACTTCACCCCCGCGAGCTCGGCGCGCTGACCTTGCAGCTCAACGAACGGGCGCCCGATGTCGGCCCGCACGAACGAAGCGGTCACCACGCCATTCGGGGCCACCAGGTAGGCGTGCTGCATGCCGCTGTACAGACCCAGGCTGCCGACCAGCCGGCGCACCGCCAGCGGGTTGGCCGAACCGACCTCGGCATGCAGGCGGCTCTGCTCCACGCTCAGGCGCTCGCGCAGGCGCCGGGTTTCCTGCTCGGTCACCTGCAGGTCGACCTCGCGCCACTGCACCGCCATGTCGATGGCGGTGGACGCGAGCGCAAACGCCGCCAGCAGCAGCGGCGCCAGCCAGCGCCCCGGAATGGACAGCAGGCTGGCCACGCGCCTCATCGCGCAGACCTGGCCTGGGCCGCGCGCAGGGCGGGCGCGGTGTCGATCAGCCCGGCCCAGCGCGGCGGCCGGCTCAGCAGCTTCAGGCCGATGAGCAGGCGCGCCACCTCCTCGCCCTGGCGGGCCAGCGGGGGCGGGTCGCCCTGGAGCTGGGCCAGCGATTCTTCGGGCGTGTAGAAGCGCAGGCCGCCGAGCACGGCCTGGTACTGCGCCGCCGACAGGTCGGCCCCGGGCGCGAGCGCGGCGGCCGCACCCATCGGGTCGAGCCGCATCACGTCCAGGCCGGCCGACCAGGCCGCCAGCAGCGCGTCGACCGCCTCGGGCCGCTGCTGCAGCACCTCGGTGCGCACCACCAGCACGTCCACGATGTCGCCCGGCATCTCGCGGCTGTCGAAGATGCTGCGAAAGCCGGCGGCGCGGATCGGCCCGTCGATCGGCGCGTAGCTGATCGCCGCGGCCACGCGGTCGCTCAGCAGGGCGGTCATGTGCTGGGTCGCCTCCACCTCCACCACGGTCACCTCGGTGCGCGCGAGGCCGGCCTTCTGCAGCAGGCGCTCCAGCATCAGCGCGCCCACCGTGGCGTCCTCCACCGCGATGCTCTCGCCGCGCAGTTTCTGCAGCGCCGTGATGCGCGGCGCGGCCAGCACCATGTCGGCGCCGGCCGAGGTGTCGAGCAGCGCGACGATGCGCACGTCGAAGCCGCTGTCAACCAGCCTGAGGGTTTCGTCCAGGGTCAGCGCGGCCGCGTCGAGCAGGCCGTTGCGCAGGTTGCGCAGGGCTTCCGCGCTGGAAATCAGCTCGACCACCTTGAGCTGGCGCGCATCGGCCAGTCCCCGGTCGCGCGCCAGCACCAGCGGGTCATACCCCACCCAGGTGTTCACGCCCACCGCCAGCGGCGGCTTGACCGGCTCGCCGCAGGCCACCAGACCCAGGGACAGGCCCAGCGCGAGCAGCCAGCGCGAAAGAGGCCGGGCACGCAGGGACCGGACGGCATGGCGCGCCCCGCAGTCCCTGTTTATGTCGACCGAGCCTCTCACCCCATCTTCCATGGAAACATTCTGTCACCATCAGCCCGGTTTCCGGCGGAGAAATGGCTTTGTTGACAAAGATCGTGCACACGCTGGTCACGCCCGCCCCGGACACTGAACTTTTCCCGCGTTGGCACACCCCACACCGCATGATCGAACTGGAAGACCTGTCCCTCCACTATCGCCTGGGCGACACACGCATCGAGGTGTTGCGCTCGGTCCGGCTCCATGTCGCCGCTGGCGAACGCGTCGCCATCACCGGCCCCTCTGGCTCGGGCAAGACCTCGCTGCTCTTGTTGCTCTCGGGCCTGGAGCGGCCGGCCGCGGGACGCATCCGCGTGCAGGGCACCGAGCTGGGCACGCTGGACGCCGACGCCCTGGCCGACCTGCGGCGCGACCACATCGGCATCGTGTTCCAGTCCTTCCACCTGCTGCCCAGCCTGAGCGCGCTGGACAACGTGGCGCTGCCGCTGCAGATGGCGGGCCAGCGTGATGCCCACACCCGCGCGGCCGCCTTGCTCCAGCGTGTGGGACTGGGCGAGCGCCAGCAGCACTACCCGGGCCAGCTCTCGGGCGGTGAGCAGCAGCGCGTGGCGATCGCGCGCGCCCTGGTGCACCGGCCCCGCCTGCTGCTGGCGGACGAACCCACCGGCAACCTCGATGACCACACCGGCGAAGCCATTCGCGAGCTGCTGTTCGAGCTCAACCGCGAAACCGGCACCACGCTGGTGCTGGTGACGCACGACCCCGCGTTCGCCGCGCGCTGCGACCGCGTGCTGCGTCTGCACGACGGCCAGCTGCACGAAGAAGCAGTCCGCCACCAGGCCAGCGATGCGCTTCCTGCTTGACCTGGCCTGGCGCGACCTGCGCGCCAGCGGCCGCCACCTGTGGATTTTCTGCGCCTGTCTGGTGCTGGGCGTGGCCCTGGTCGCCGCCGGCGGCGGCCTGTACCGCCAAGTGGCCGACGCGCTGCGCAACGACGCGCGCCTGCTGTTCGGCGGCGACCTCAACGTCGAGCACACCCAGCCGCTGGGCGCCGATGTGCTGGCCTGGATGGGCGCGCGCGGCGAGGTCTCGCGCCTGGTCGAGCTGCGCACCATGCTGCGCGCGCCCGACGGCCGCGCCCAGCTGATCGAGCTGCAGAGCGCCGACGCGCGCTACCCGCTCTACGGCGCGGTGGAGCTCGCGCCCGCCGGCGCGCTGGCCGACATGCTCGCCGAGCGCGAGGGCACCTGGGGCGCGGCGATCGACGGCGCGCTGGCCCGGCGCCTGGGCCTGGCCGTGGGCGACCGGGTCGAGGTGGGCGATCTCGCCCTGGAGGTGCGCGCCACCGTGCTGCGCCAGCCCGACCGCAGCCTGCGCGCCGACTGGAGCGGCGCGCCGGTGCTGGTGGCCGACGGCGCGCTCAGGGCCACCGGTCTGGTGCAGCCGCTCAGCCGCGTCGAGTACCAGTACCGCGTGCGCACCTCGATGCCCGCCACCGCCTGGCGCGACGCCTTCATGGCCGCCTTCCCCGCGCTCGACGCCGAGGTGAGCACTTTCGAAGAACGCAGCGAGCGCATGGCCGAGGTGCTGGGCCAGATCGGTTCGGGCCTCTTGCTGATCGGTTTCTCGGCGCTCTTCATAGGTGGCCTGGGTGTGTTCAACAGCGTGCAGGCCTACCTGCAGGGCAAGCTCGGCACCCTGGCCACGCTGCGCGCGCTCGGCCTGCGCGACCGCCGCCTCGCCGCCCTGGTGCTGCTGCAGATCCTCATGCTCGCGCTGCTCTCCAGCCTGGCCGGTGTCGTGATCGGCAACGCGCTCGCCCTGGCCGGCACCTGGGCTGCCGCGCAGCGCCTGCCGCTGGCGCCGCTGCTGCAGGCCCTGTGGCTGCCCTCGCTGGTGGCCCTGGGCTTCGGCGTGCTCACGGCGCTGGCGTTCGCCCTGCCCGCGCTGGGGCGCGCGCTCTCGGTCTCACCGGCCGCGCTGTTCCGTGGTCTCGATGGCCAGGCCCTGAAGACCCCGCGCAGTGCCTGGCTGCTCACGGGTGGCGCGGCCGCGGCGGTGACCGCGCTGCTGGTGGCCAGCGTGCCCGATACGCGCTTCGGCCTCGCCTTCGTGCTCGCCACGGCGCTGCTGCTGGTGCTGCTCGACGGCCTCACGCGTGGGCTGCGGCGCGGCGCACGCGCCCTGCTCGCGCGGCCCGTTCTCCATCTGCCGCTGGAGTTGCGGCTGGCACTGGCCGGCCTGCAGCGCGCCGACTCGCCGCTGCGCGCCGCCCTGCTCTCGCTCGGCGCGGCGCTCACGCTGCTGGTGGCCTGCGCGCTGGTGGTGGCCGCGCTGCTGCGTGCGGTAAACGAGACCGTGCCCGACAACGCGCCCGCGCTGGTGCTTTACGACGTGCAGACCGAACAGATCCCGCTGCTGCAGGCCACGCTGAAGGCCCAGCCCAGCCTGCGTCAGCTCACCACCGCGCCGCTGGTGCTGGGCCGGCTGGTGGCGGTGAACGGCGAGCCGCTGCGCGAGAGCGCCGACGGTGCGCGCGTGCGCGAGGCGCGCGACGAACAGAAACTGAGCAACCGCGCGGGCAACATCGACGACGTGGTGATCCGCGACGGCGCATGGTGGCCCGAGGACCACCGGGGGGCGCCACTGGTGGCGATGGAAGACCGGGAGGCCGACCAGCTCGGCCTGCAGGTGGGCGACAGGCTGCGCTTCGAGGTGCTCGGTGCGCCGGTCGAGGCTGGGCTGGTGGCCATCTACAGCCAGCGCCGCCTGCAGGCGCGGCTGTGGCTGGAGGCGATCTTCAGCGAGGGCGTGCTCGATGCGCACATCACGCGCCACGTGGGCGCGGCGTACCTCGACCCCGCCGAAGCGCAAGACGCGCAGGACCGGCTGGCCGCGGTGGCGCCGAACATCGCGAGCGTGCGCACCGAATCGCTGCTGGTGGAGACGCGCGCGCTCATGGCCCGTGCCAGCAGCGGGCTGGCGCTGGTGGCCGGCGTGTGCCTGGCGGCCAGCCTGCTGGTGCTCGCCAGCGTGGTGGCGAGCAGTCGCGCGCGGCAGGTGTACGACGCGACCGTGATGCACGCGGTGGGTGCGCGCCTGTCCAGCCTGCGGCGCGTGCTGTACTGGGAATATGCGCTGCTTGCGCTGCTGACCGCGGGCTTCGCCACGCTGGCGGGCAGCGCACTGGCCAGCGGCCTGCTGCGCTGGCGCCTGGACCTCGACCCCGCCGGCCTGTACTGGATGGGTGCGCTCACCGCCGTGGGCGTGAGCGCGGTCAGCCTGGGCCTGGGCGCGCGTTACCTGCTGGCGCAGATGCGCCTGAACCCGGCCATGCTGCTGCGCAGCGGCACCTGAAGCCGACCCCGGGGAAACCTGCCACACTGGCCCGATGACGATGAACACCCCCTCCCCCCTCCCGAGCAGAACCGCGGGGCGGACGCCCGCCCCGCCGCCGCCGGCGCAGGTCGACCCGCTGTTCCTGGCCGCGCCCCACGTGTCCACCTTCGTGGGCACGCATCCGCTGACCAACGCCAGCGGCTTCTTCTTCGAGCGCGACGCGCGCCTGTACCTGGTCACCAGCCGGCATGTGGTGATCGACGAGGACACCGACCACCGGCCCGACCGCATCGAGATCGGCCTGCACGTGGACCCGGCCAACCTGACCCTGTCCACCGGCTTCTCGGTGCCGCTGTACGAGGACGGCGTCGCGGTGTGGCACCAGGGCCAGGACAGCGGCGGCGAGATCGATGTGGCGGTGATCGAGCTCGACCGCAGCGCATTCCCGAGCGAGGCGGTCGTGCGGGCCTTCACGCCGGCGCACCTGCCGACGGCATTCAGCGCCGTGCCGACCGACGCGTCGCTGCTGGTGGTGGGCTTCCCGCTCGGTTTCCACGACGTGGTGCACCACCTGCCCGTGCTGCGCCACGCCGTGATCGCCTCGCCCTTCGGTATCCGTTTCCAGGGCCAGGGCTATTTCCTGACCGATGCGCGCACGCACCGCGGCACCAGCGGCGCGGCCGTCGTGACGCGCGACACCGCACCCACCGAGGCCACCGCCGCGCTGCCCTGGAAGCTGCTCGGCGTGCACTCCTCGCGCATGGACATGGGCAACCGCGACCTGGTGCTCGACGAATCGCTGGGCCTGAACTGCGCCTGGTACGCCGACATCCTGCTCACGCTGACCGAACCCCGCGAGGCGGCAAGCGCCGAAGACTGAACCCGCCCCGGGCATTTTTTCGCCAGACAATCGGGGGCATGACGCTGCCCATCCGCCCCGCCGTGCTCGCCAGCCCGGACTACCCCTTCGTGCCGGTGAACGCCCCGGTCAAGCTCGACCAGAACGAATCCTTCGCCGACTTCCCCGAGGCGCTGAAGGACCTCGCGCTGCAGCGCATGCGCGCGCTGCCCTGGCACCGCTACACCGACCTCAACGCCGAGGCCCTGAGCGAGGCGATCGCCGCGCACGACGGCTGGTCGGCCAGCGGCACCGTGGTCACCACCGGCAGCAACGTGCTGATCGCGCTGCTGATCCAGCTCGGCGCGCTCGGTGGCCGGGTGGTCACGGTCGCGCCCAACTTCGCGCTCTACGCGCTGGACGCGAAGCTGCTCGGCGCCGCGCTCACCGAAGTGCCCCTGAACGCCGACGCCTCGCTGGACATGGACGCGCTGATCGCCGCGCTCGGCCCCGGCACCGGCGACGGCCCGCACGGCGTGATCTACCTGCCGCGCCCGCACGCGCCCACCGGTTCACTGTGCGAGCTGGACGAACTCGAGCGGCTGGCCGCCGCCAGCCCTGGCTGGCTGCTGGTGGTCGACGAGGCCTACCACCACTTCACGCCCACCGACGCGCGCGAACTCGCGCGCCGCCACCCGCACGTGGTACTGCTGCGCACCTTCTCCAAGGCCTGGGGCCTGGCCGGCCTGCGGCTGGGCTACGCGCTCGCGTCCAACGGCGTGGCGCGGCAGCTGCGCAAGCTGGTGCCGCCGTTCGGCGTGTCGGTGCTGCAGACGGTGTGCGCGCTGGTGGCGCTGGAACAGCCGGGCTATGTGCAGGCGCGCGTGGCGGCCACGCTGAGCGAGCGCGAGCGCCTGTTCAGCGCGCTGCAGCGCCACCCCAGCTGGCGGCCCCTGCCCTCGCATGCGAACTTCCTGCTGGTGCGCACGCCCGACGCGGCCGCGGCCCACGCGCAGCTGCTTGCGCACGGCGTGCTGGTGCGGCGGCAGGACAGCCTGCCCGGCCTGCAGGGGTGTTTGCGCGTGACGGTGGGCACGGTGGCCGAGAACAACGCCTTCCTGCGCGCCGCCGGACTCGCCGGCTGACAGGACCTGGCGCGGCCGGACGCCCGCCCGATCAGGCGTGGGCGAGCTTGAACACCGCCACGGCCTGCACCATCTGCTCGGCCTGCGCCTTCAGGCTGGAGGCCGCCGCCGCGCTCTGCTCGACCAGCGCCGCGTTCTGCTGCGTGGCCTGGTCCATCTGCGTCACTGCCTCGCCGACCTGGGCCACGCCCGAGCTCTGCTCGATGCTGGCCGCGCTGATCTCGCCCATGATGTCGGTCACGCGCTGGATCGCGCCCACCACCTCGGCCATGGTCACGCCGGCCTGGTCGACCAGGGTGGTGCCCTGGGCCACGCGGTCCACGCTGGCGGTGATCAGCTCCTTGATCTCCTTGGCCGCCTGCGCGCTGCGCTGCGCCAGGTTGCGCACCTCGGCCGCCACCACCGCGAAACCACGGCCCTGCTCACCCGCGCGCGCCGCTTCCACCGCGGCGTTGAGCGCCAGGATGTTGGTCTGGAAGGCGATGCCGTCGATCACGCTGATGATGTCGGCGATCTTGCGCGAGCTGTCGTTGATGCCCTTCATGGTGTCCACCACCTGGGCCACCACGCCGCCACCCTGGGTGGCCACGGTGGAGGCGCTCTTGGCGAGCTGGTTGGCCTGCTGCGCGTTGTCGGCGTTCTGGCGCACGGTGGAGCTCAGCTCTTCCATCGAGGCGGCGGTCTCTTCGAGCGCGCTGGCCTGTTGTTCGGTGCGCGCGGACAGGTCGTTGTTGCCCTGGGAAATCTCGGCGCTGGCCGAGGCCACGCCTTCGGCGTTGCCGCGCACGTTGGAGACCACGCGCACCAGGCTGTCCTGCATGCCCTTGAGGGCCTGCAGCAGTTGCGCGGCCTCGTCGCGGCCAGCGGTGTCGATCGGCTGCGTGAGATCGCCGTCGGCGATGCGGCGCGCGCTGTCGGCGGCCGTGCGCAGGGGCACGGTGATGGAACGGCTCAGCACGAAGGCCGCGGCCGCGCCGAGCAGGATGGCCAGCACACCGCCGGTGATCAGGATGGTGCGGCCACTGGACGCCTTCTCTTCCGCTTCTTTCAGCGTGGCGTCGTAGATGGCCTGCTGGCGCTGTTCGAGCTTCAGGATCGAATTCACATAGGCCTCGGCCAGCGGCTTGAGGTCGCGCTCGAGCGCGGCGCTCACATCTTCACCGGCCTTGCGCGCCTTCATCACGTTGGCGCGCGGCGTGCGGTAGGCCTCGCGCGCGGCGTCGATGTCGGCGATCAGCTGCTTGCCCACATCGGTCTGCACCAGTTCGATGATGCGCTTGCGCGAGGCCAGCGTGACCTCGGAGGTCTTGTCCATGTCGGCCTGCCAGGCCGCGATGCGGCTGGTGTCGGAATCGAGGATGGCCGCGCGGGTGCGCACCCAGTTCAGGTCGATGGTCTGGCGCCACTGCACCGCCAGCTGCAGCTTCTCGTTGTCGATCGTGGCCAGCTGGCGCGTGGTGTGCGCCAGTTCCTGAAGCCGCCAGACGCCGATGCCCGTGATCACCGCGGTGATGAGCAGGACCAGTCCGAAGGCGAGGGCCAGGCGGCTGCCGACCTTGATGTCGTTGAGTTTCATGCGGGTCATTTCCAGAATTGAGAGCCGGGGGGCCGGGCGTCGCCCTGCGGCGCGCCTCGGGCATGTGCCTCTGGTATCGGCCCGCTCGCCCGGTTCTTGAATCGGGTGTCGGGAAAACAGGGGTTGTTGCGAGCGCGCGGCCGCGCGACACTGCCGGCTCCTCAGCCATCCCCTCCCCGCTCCTCCCATGACCCCCACCCACCACCCGATCACCCGGCGTCAGCTGGTTCTCGGCGCCGCCGCCGGCCTCGTGGCCAGCCCCGCGCTGTCGCAGGCGCCCCGCACCATCAAGCTGGTGGTGCCCTTCCCGCCCGGCGGCTCGACCGACATCCTCGCGCGGGCCATCGGGGCGCGCCTGGCCACGCAGATGGGTGCCACGGTGGTGATCGAGAACAAGGGCGGCGCGGCCGGCTCGGTGGGCGCGGGCGAGGTGGCGCGCATGGCGCCGGACGGCAACACGCTGATGATGGGTCACATCGGCACGCTGGCGATCAACCCCTCGATCTACCCCAGGCTGACCTACGACCCGATCAAGAGCTTCACGCCGCTGGCGCTGGTGGCCCAGGTGCCCAACGTGCTGGTGGTCAACGAGAAGTTTCCGGCGGCCGACTTCAAGGCCTTCATCGCGCGCGCCCGGGCCGAGCCGGGTCGCCTGAACTACGCCTCGGGTGGCAACGGCAGCGCGGCCCACATCACCTTCGAGTACCTCAAGCAGCAGACCAAAACCTTCATGGTGCACATCCCCTACCGGGGCGCGGCACCGGCGATCAGCGACGTGCTGGGCGGCCAGGCCGACACCATCTTCACCGGCTCGCCCGCGCTGATCTCGCACATCCGCAGCGGCCGCCTGCGCGCGCTGGCGGTGTCGAGCCCGCAGCGCATGCCCGCCCTGCCCGACGTGCCCACGGTGGCCGAAAGCGGCTACCCGGGTTTCGAGGCCGACCAGTGGTACGGCATCGTCGCGCCCGCGGGCCTGCCCGCGCCGCTGGTGGCCCTGTACAACACGGAGATCAACAAGGCCTTGGCCTCGCCCGAGGTGGCGCGCGCCCTGGCCAACGAGGGCGCCGTGCCCACGCCGACCACGCCGCAGGCCTTCGCCCAGCTGATCGCGCGCGAGATCCCGCGCTGGGCGCAGGTGATCAAGATCGGCAACGTGAAGGCCGACTGAGCCGCCATGCGCAAGATCGACGTGGCGGCCATCGAGAAGGCTTGGCGGGGGTGAACACCCGGTCGGCACCGGGACCGGTGTCGAAATCGCTCAC
This sequence comes from Comamonadaceae bacterium, assembly GCA_003599455.1. Classification (GTDB taxonomy): domain Bacteria; phylum Pseudomonadota; class Gammaproteobacteria; order Burkholderiales; family Burkholderiaceae_C; genus Hydrogenophaga. The sequence goes on along the minus strand of QZKF01000005.1, from coordinate 10,272 downwards.
CCTGGTTCGTCGTGCATGCAGACACCCCCCCATGGAGCACCGCATGACCACCGCAGAGAAGAAAGTTCAAGGACCGGCGTCGTACTTCCCGTCCATCGAAAAGAAGTACGGCCAGCCCGTCGCCCACTGGTTTGGCGTCCTGCAATCCGCTGGCGACGGTCTGAAGCACATGGAGCTGGTGGCCCTGCTCAAGACCGAGCATAGGCTGGGGCACGGGCATGCCAATGCGCTGGTGGCGTATCACCTGGCGTCGAAGCGCTGAACGTTTGTGGTGCAAGGGGGACGGTCGGCGTGGCTGGGGATTCCAGGCTTGAGGGCTGTTTCAGACTGCTCTCGGACATTCGCCGCTGCGGCGTTGGACGGACGCGACGGCAACCCCCCAGTCGTTGGAAGCACAACATCTTGAATGGCCGCAGCGTCCTCCAAACCGGTCGCTCCACGGCCTTCAGTTTTTTGGTGCCGTCAGAGATCCAGCTCGCTTGATGTGCCCCAAGAAGCCGGCAATCAAGGCGTCGGTGACTGAGCTGCAAGTTCAACCACACGCCCGGAACCTTCGCCAACAAGCGAAACGCACGACCGGTGAAGCAAAGATGCCGGCTGCGCTCTTCGCTCGCTTGCTCGACCGACGCTGCATCCTGGATGCAGAAGATCAGGTCAAAACCTGACCCTTCCACCTTAAGGCGGTGAAAAACCAGTGGTAAGCAGGCATGGATGACGCGTGCTCCGATCTGGTCGTATCGACGGGGAATCAGTTCGACGTGATCTTGCGTTCGCGCACGATGGCACTCCACTTCGCGTCTTCCTTCTTCATGAAATCCGTCAGTTCGGCACGGGACATGGGCTGAGGAGTCATACCGTGGTGGATGAGTGCGTCCTTCACCCCAGGGTCGTTGAGCACCTTGACGATCTCCTGGTTCCAGCGATCAAGCAGCGGCGCCGGCGTCTTTCCTGGTGCGACGAAGGCATACCAGTTCAGCGCCTCGAAGCCCGGGTAGCCCGCTTCTGCGACGGTGGGGATGTTGGGCATGTAGACCGGGCGTGTGGAGCCGGTGGTGGCCAGCGGCACGAGCTTGCCTGCTTCGATATGCGGGAGTGCTGTGGGTGGTGCAGCGAAGTAAGAGGCGATCCGCTCGCCGAGCAGATCCTGCAGCGCGGGTGCGCCGCCCTTGTAGGGTACGTGCACCATGTTGATACCCGCACGCTGGTTGAAAAGTTCGCCTGCCAGGTGGGATGCAGATCCGGCTCCCGTCGATGCATAGTCCAGGGTGCCAGGCTTCTTTTTCTCGAGGGCGACGAACTCGGCGAGGGTCTTGACGCCGAGTGACTTGTGGGCCACCAGCACATTGGGGAAGTTCACTCCACCCGAGATTGCGGCCAGGTCCTTGAACGGGTCGTAGGGCAGCTTCATGATGTGTGGCGCGATGGTCAGCGGACCGATGGACCCGAACAACAGCACCGAACCATCGGGTGCTGCGTTGGCAACGAACTGGTGCGCAATATTGCCGCCCGCGCCTCCCCTGTTGTCGACCACCACCGACTGGCCGATGTTCGCTGCCAGCTTCTTTGCGATCAGTCGCGCAGCCGCGTCCGCAGCGCCGCCTGCCGCAAAGCCCACCACGAGCGTGACTGGCTTTTTGGGAGGAAAGTCCTGGGCTTGCAGTGCGCTGCCAAGCACCATGGCGGCGGTGGCGAGCGCTGCAGCCCGGAGCAAATTTCGCTTGTTCATGTTGGATCTCCTTGTAGTGGAACAAATGGAAGGAAAGTCAGTCGGCACTCAAGCCGACTGGGTTGGGCAAGCGCTTCTCCACCGCGTGACGCAGCAGAGAAGCTGTGCGAAACACCCCGTGTGCAAACTTGCCGTAGGGGAGCGTTGCGAACAGGGCCATGACCGCACCCAGGTGCAGGCACAGCAGCACAGCCAGGGCAGGGGTGCCGCGCCCGAGCCACAGTCCCAGACCCGTGGCACTGGTCAGGAACAGCAGCGCAATGAATCCCAGGTCCATGGGCTTTTGCGCCACATCGCCGTGCAGCGGATGGCGGCGCAAATTGAGCCACCACAGGCCTGCGGTGCCGATCAGCAGGCTCACACCGCCGACGACACCCAGCAGCTTCGGCAGGCTGGGCAGTTCGTAGGGCGCGACCCATCCGAACAGATAGTGGTAGACCGTGGCCACACTGGTCGCGGCGAAACAAAGCATGAAGCCGTAGAAGGTGAAGTGGTGGAAGCGACGGCGCGAGAGCGTGTAGGCGTCGTCTTCGTTGTGACAGCCTTCACCGTGTCCACCGTCGAGGTACTTCAGGCGCAGCGCATCGCGCGTGGCTTCGGTGGTGGCGGGCAGGTTCAGCGGTGCGCCGCTGGTGGCCGGGGTCACCTCGCGCCAGAAGCGCGTCACGCCCATGCCGAGTGCAAACACCACAAACAGGAACACCGGCGCGAACATGCTCACCAGCAGGTTGTGCGGGAACAGGTTGTAGAAGTTACCACCCAGGTCGGTGGGCCAGAGACTGCCCTTCATGGCCACAGCAAGCAGGAGGAACAGCGCGAGGCCAGCGGCCAACGCAACCGACAGCGTCAGGCCGTTGCGCTGATAGAGCTTGCCCAGCGCAGGTGGCCAGGCGTAGTCGGCATAGGTCTGCCCGCGCACCTGGGCCATGGATTGAGGCACGTTGACCGCGAGCTCGTGTGGCGGCGCGTACTGGCATGCGTGCAGGCAGGCACCGCAGTTGTGGCATAGGTTGGCCATAAAGTGGATGTCGGCCTTGCCGAATTCGAGCCGGCGCGTCATGGCAGGAAACACGGCGCAGAAGCCCTCGCAGTAGCGGCAGGCATTGCAGATCTGCATCTGGCGCGCCACCTCGGCTTCAGGAACTGTGAGCACGATCTCGCCCTGGGCGAGCGCGCGCGCATCACGCGTGAGGGCTTCAAGCGCTTGCATGACGAGCTCCCTGTTTTGCGGCAGCGGATCGAGCTGCCTGTGTGCCAGCGATGCGTCCGAAGGCGGTGCCGATCGACATGCCCACCCCCGCGGTGTAGCCCTGGCCGAGCACGTTGCCGGCCATCATCTCGCCAGCCACGAACAGGTTATGGCTCGGCTGGTCGTTGAAGCGCACGGCGGCGGTGTCGTCGGTGCGCAGGCCGAGGTAGGTGAAGGTCACGCCGGGGCGCAATGCATAGCCGTAGAAAGGCGCGGTATCGATCGGCCGGGCCCAGTGGGTCTTGGCCGGTGCCAGGCCTTCGGTGTGGCAGTCGTCGAGCGCGGTGTGGTCAAAGGTGCCGATGCGGCAGGCGGTGTTGTAGTCGTTGAGGGTCTGCATGAAGGTGGTTTCGTCCAGACCCAGCTGGCGCGCCAGCTCGGGCAAGGTATCGGCTTTCACCCCGGGAAACACCGGAGGCATGAAGCGGCCGATGGCCTTCGCGTCGATGATCGAATAGCCGATCTGCTGCGGCTGCTGCGCTACCAGCCGGCCCCAGATGGCGTAGCGCTTGGGCCAGAAGTCTTCGCCTTCGTCGTAAAAGCGCCGGGCCTCCTGGTTCACCACCACACCGAGCGAAACGCAATCAATGCGTGTGCAGATGCCGCCGTCGTACAGCGGCGCGCGGGCGTCGATGGCCACCATGTGCGCCTGCGTCGGATCGCCAATGCGATCGGCGCCGTGGTCGTCGAGCAGGTGGCGCAGAAGCACGCCCTGGTTGTAGGCGGTGCCCCGAATGAGGAAGTTGTCGGCAGGCCATTCGCCGCGCTCGTTCTGGCCCCAGGCCTCGCGCAGCCAGGCGCGGTCGGACTCAAATCCGCCAGCGGCCAGCACGCAGGTGCGCGCGGTGATGCGCTCGCCAGCCCGGGTGTGCGCCGCTACAAACTGCCCGTGTTCAATCTCGATGCGCTCCACCGGCGTTTGGTAGCGGATCCACACGCCCAGCCTTTCGGCGCTGCGGTAGTAGGCGTTCACAAGTGCCTTGCCGCCGCCCATGAAGAAAGCGTTGGTGCGCGCTACGTGCAGTGCGCCCGAGAGCGGTGGCTGGAAGTGCACGCCGTGGCGGCGCATCCAGTCACGGCAATTGGACGAGGCACGGATGGTCAGGCGTGCCAGTTGTTCGTTGGTCTTGCCGCCAGTGACTTTGAGCAGGTCTTGCCAGAACTCTTCTTCTGGGTAGGCATCGACCAGCACATCCTGCGGTGCGTCGTGCATGCATCGAAGATTGCGCGTATGCCCCGAGTTGCCGCCGCGCCATGCCCGCGGTGCGGCTTCCAGCAACAGCACGCTGGCGCCGGCCTCGCGGGCCATCAGCGCTGCACACAGCGCTGCGTTGCCGCCCCCAATCACCAAAACATCGATTTCCACATGAGCTCCTTGCAACAGGCTGCATGCGCCCGTCGTGAGGAGAACTGTAGAAATTCACGCCCTCGCAGTGAACCCCCGTGGGGTCATGGGCCCATCACGGTTCGTGATGCCACAGCCGTGTGCCCGGCCAATGTCCGTTGTCCACCAGTGCCTTCACCGTGTCCCGAACCACCACCCGGGTGGCCAGTGCTGCCGGGGAGAGTTCGTCTTCCGACAGGCTGCACAGCAGGTTGACACGGCTGGCTTGCGCATCGTCGATGTGCACCAGCACAAACCGCTGTTCGGCGTCAGGGAAACGGCCCACGGCGGCCCGTGGTTGCAAGGTCGAGCCCAGTCCGGATTCGACCGCCGCCATCAGCATGGCGAGTGAATCCACTTCCAGCGCCACATTCGGCACCACCCCGGCGCGAGCGAAGGCAGCATCCAGCGTGCTGCGCAAGCCGTGCGGCCCGGTCGGCAAGATGAGTGGCTCGTCTCCCAGTGCAGCAAGGCCCATGGCGGTGGGTCGCGGTGAAGTGTTATGCCGTGGAGCGATCAGGAACAGTTCTTCCGAAAGCAGTGGCTCCACCTGCCACATTCGGCTGCCGGGTGCGTCGGGATGGGTCTGCAGGCGCGCGTCGAACAAAACAGCGAGGTCAAGCTCGCGTGCGTTGAGCAGGGATGCGAGATGGCCAGACATGCTCTCCACCATGTGCAGGCGCACGTCGGGGTATCGGGTCTGCATTGCCTGCATGAGGGGTAACCCGAGCATGGATGCAGTGGTGGGCGCCAGACCTACGCTCACCGTGCCCGAGAGGCGCGCCTGCTGTGCTGCGCGCACCGCCTGTGCGGCGTGGCGCAGGGTGAGCTGGGCCTCGCGGAAGAAGGCAGCACCGGCTTCGGTAGGCACCACCCCTCGCGGCGTGCGCTGCAGCAGGCGCGTGCAAAGCTCCCCTTCCAATCTGCTGATCTGTTGGCTCAGTGCGGACTGCACCATGTCCAGGTCGAGCGCAGCCCGTCCCATGGAGCCCAGTTCCACAATCCGTACAAAATAGCGCAGCTGCCGAAGTTCCAAGCGTTGTTCCCCTGCGTTGGCATCACACGTTGCAGTGACAGCAATGATGGCATGCGCGGATGCTCGCTGTCATGGTTCAGTGGGCCCGAGCCCAACAGGCGTCGAGTCGAGTGCACCGGCGAGTAGCAACCACCTCTGTGGCAACCTGAGCCGTGGTCATCGACTGGAGGTCTGTAGCGGTCTTGAAAACCACACAGTTCCACCATCTTTCGAATGTCAGGACCATCCTCAAGATCAGACGTTCGATCCGGCATGCCGCGGTGGGATAGATGACCTAAAAGGAGATTGCCTCGTGCATTGGGACTTGCGCGCCGAGAACAGCTCTCGCTGCATAGCCGACTCTCACTCCAAAAAAACGCCGGCATACAAGCCGGCGTTTTCCGTTTGGTCCTCAACCCAGCCACCTCACCCTCACCCCTTCGCCACCTCGTGGTTCGCCATCAACTCCAGCGCTTTCACCAGCGCGGAGTGGTCCAGCTCCGCCATGCCGTTGGCGGCGCAGGCGCCCATGAGCTGTGCGGCATTGGCGGTCTGCGGCAGGCTCACGCCGATTTCCTTCGCGCCCTGCAGCGCGAGGTTCAGGTCTTTCTGGTGCAGCTTGATGCGAAAGCCCGGATTGAAGGTGCGCTTGATCATGCGTTCGCCGTGCACTTCCAGGATGCGGCTCGCGGCGAAGCCACCCATGAGGGCCTGGCGCACCTTGGCCGGGTCGGCGCCGGCCTTGCTGGCGAACACCAGGGCCTCGCTCACGGCCGCGATGTTGAGCGCCACGATGATCTGGTTGGCCACCTTGGTGGTCTGGCCGTCGCCGTTGCCGCCCACCAGCGTGATGTTCTTGCCCATCAGCTCCAGCAGCGGGCGCACGCGCTCGAACACGGCGGCGTCGCCGCCGCACATGATGGTGAGCGAGCCGGCCTTGGCGCCAACCTCGCCGCCCGAGACCGGCGCATCGATGTAGTCGGCGCCGAGCGCGTTGATCTTCTTCGCGAAGGCCTTGGTGGCCATCGGGCTGATCGAGCTCATGTCGACCACGACCTTGCCCTTGCCCTTGCTCAGGCCCTGCGCCACGCCGTTCTCGCCGAACAGCACGGCCTCCACGTCGGGGGTGTCGGGCACCATGGTGAACACCACCTCGGCCTCGCGCGCCACGGCGGCGGCGTTGTCGCAGCGCACGCCGCCGGCGACCTGGATGGCCTCGGGAATCTGGCTGCGGGTGTGCACGTACAGCGCATGCCCGGCGTTGACGAGGTGCAGGGCCATGGGCGTGCCCATGATGCCCAGGCCGATGAATCCGATCTTCATTTGTCTGCTTCCTTGTTCAGAATGGGATGGGGATCAGTAGCCGCCAGCGTCCTTGGGCGCGTGGCGTGCGCGCATGGTGGCCACCACCTGCTGTGCGCCCGCGGCCATGAGGCGCGCGTCCGAGCTCACGGTGACGAACTGGAAGCCCATGGCGATGCGCTTGAGCGCGGCCTCGGGCGAGCCGTTGTGGATACCGGCCACGAGGCCGTGCGCCTGGGCGCGCGCGAGGATGTGTTCCACGGCCTGCGCGGCCTTGGGGTCGAGGTCGTCGAAGGTGGGCTTGCAGCCCAGCGCCAGCGACAGGTCGGACGGGCCGATGTAGATCGCGTCCAGGCCGGGCACCGAGAGGATGTCGTCGAGGTTGTCCAGCGCCTGCGCGGTCTCGATCATGGCGAAGGTGACGATGGTGTCGTTCGCGTGCTGCGGGTAATCGGCGCCGCCATAGAGCAGCGCGCGCACCGGGCCGAAGCTGCGCGTGCCGCGCGGCGCGTAGTGGGTGTACGCCACCAGCTTCTGCGCGTCCTCGCGCGTGTTCACCATCGGGCAGATCACACCGTAGGCGCCGGCGTCCAGCGTCTTCATGAGGATGCCGGGCTCCAGCCAGGGCACGCGCACCACGGGCACGGTGTCGGTGGTGCTGATGGCCTGCAGCATGGGGATCATGGCCTGGTAGTCCACCACGCCGTGCTGCAGGTCGATGGTCAGCGAGTCCCAGCCCTGGTGGGCCATGGTCTCGGCCGAGAAGCTGTTGGGGATCGCCAGCCAGCCATTGACCACCGCACCGCCACCGGCCCAGATCTCGCGCAATCGGTTGGGTCTCATCGGTGTTCCTTGGTGGGGTGGGGTGCGTTCATCGGTCCAGCGCGGGGCGCTTGGGGTTGAAGGTCCAGTTCGGGACCAGGCTCTGCATGGCCATCGCGTCGTCGCGCGCGCCCAGGCCGTACTGCTGGTACAGGCGGTTGGCCTTCTCGACCTCGGCCATGTCGAGTTCCACGCCCAGGCCTGGCTTCTGCGGCACCTGCACGTGGCCGTTCACGATTTGCAGCGGATCTTTCGTCAGGCGCTGGCCATCCTGCCAGATCCAGTGCGTGTCGATCGCCGTCACCTTGCCGGGCGCGGCGGCGCCGACGTGGGTGAACATGGCGAGCGAGACGTCGAAGTGGTTGTTGGAGTGCGAGCCCCAGGTCAGGCCCCAGTCGCGGCAGGTCTGCGCCACGCGCACGCTGCCGGCCATGGTCCAGAAATGCGGGTCGGCCAGCGGGATGTCCACGCTCTGCAGCGAGAGCGCGTGCGTGAGCTGGCGCCAGTCGGTGGCGACCATGTTGGTGGCCGTGGGCAGGCCGGTGGCGCGGCGGAACTCGGCCATCACCTCGCGACCCGAGAAGCCGTCTTCGGCGCCGCAGGGGTCTTCGGCGTAGGCGACCACGCCGCGCATGCGCTGGCCCAGGCGGATCGCGTCTTTCAGCAGCCAGCCGCCGTTGGGGTCGAGCGTCACGCGCGCGTCGGGGAAGCGCTCGTGCAGCGCGATCACCGCATCCACTTCCTCGTCCCCGCGCAGCACGCCGCCCTTGAGCTTGAAGTCGTTGAAACCGTAACGCTCGCGCGCGGCCTCGGCCAGGCGCACCACGGCCTCGGGCGTCATCGCTTCTTCGTGCCGCAGGCGGCTCCAGGCGTTGTCGGCGCCCGGTTCACTCGCATACGGCAGGTTCGTTTTTTTCCTGTCGCCCACGAAGAACAGGTAGCCCAGCATTTCCACCGCGTCGCGCTGCTGGCCTTCGCCGAGCAGCGCCGCCACGGGCACCTCCAGGTGCTGGCCGAGCAGGTCCAGCAGGGCCGACTCCACCGCCGTCACCGCGTGGATGGTGGTGCGCAGGTCGAAGGTCTGCAGCCCGCGTCCGCCGGCGTCGCGGTCGGCGAAGCGGGTCTGCAGCTGCTGCAACACCTGCTGGTGCGAGCCGATCGCCTGGCCCACCACCAGGGCGCGCGCGTCCTCCAGCGTCTGGCGGATCTTCTCGCCGCCCGGCACCTCGCCCACGCCGGTGTGGCCGGCGCTGTCGGTGAGGATGAGCAGGTTGCGCGTGAAGAAGGGCGCGTGCGCGCCACTCAGGTTGAGCAGCATGCTGTCGCGGCCCGCGACGGGAATGACGCGCAGTTCGGTGACGCAGGGGGTGGTGGCGGACACGGTGACGGGGCTCAGCATGAAGGGATTCTCAATCTGCCTTGATGTTGCGGGACTGGATGAGCTTCTGCCAGCGCGCGAACTCGGCGGCCTGGAAGGCGGTGAACTGCTCGGGCGTGCTCGCCACGATCTCGAAGCCCACTTCCAGCAGCTTGGGCTTGACGGCCGGGTCGTTGAGCGCGTCGCGGATCGCGGCGTGCAGCTTCACCTTCAGGTCGGCCGGCATGCCCTTGGGGCCGGCCACCGCCTGCCAGGAGTAGACGTTGGCGTCCTTGATGCCGAGCTCGTCGAGCGTGGGCACGCTCGGCAGCAGGGGCGAGCGCTGGGCGCTGGTGATGGAGAGCGCGCGCAGCTTGCCGGCGACGATCTGCGGCATGGCGGTGTTGATGTTCATGAACGAGGAATCCACCTGGTTGCCCAGCAGGTCGGTCATGACCGGACCACCGCCCTTGTAGGGCACGTGCACGCCGCTGGTGCCGGTCTGCTGCCAGTAGAGTTCGGCGGTCAGGTGGTCGCTGCTGCCGTTGCCGGAGGAGGCAAAGGTCATCTTGCCGGGGTTGGCTTTCTGGAACGCCAGCACGTCGGCCATGCTCTTGTGGGGCGAGGCGGCGGGCACCACCAGCACGTTGGGCGCCTGCACCGCGACGGAGATGTAGTCGAACTCCTTGAGCGCGTCGTAGCTCACCTTGAACAGGTGCGGCGCGATCACGAAGGGGCCGAGCGAGGACACGAACAGGGTGTGGCCATCGGGCGCGGAGCGCACCACGTGCGCGGCGCCGATGGTGCCGGTGGCGCCGGCCTTGTTTTCCACGACGAAGGTGCCGCCGAACTTTTCCTGCAGCTTGGGCTGCAGGGTGCGGGCGATCAGGTCGGTCGAGCCGCCGGGCGGGAAGGGCACCACGAGGGCGACGGTCTTGTCGGGCCAGGCCATGGCCGTGGTGAGGGTCATGGACGCGCCGAGCGCGCACAGCAGTTTTTTCATGGTGACTTGTCTCCTGTCGTTGGGAATCTGGCGGCGGATGGACTGCATTTGGTACCGGTACCAAATGAAGCTGGAGCGAATGGTACCGGTACCAAATTGGGTCGTCAACGGGTATTTTTGGCAGGTTGGGGTTTCTCGTTGTCACCTCGCGGGCACGGGAGCGGCCGGCGCTCTGCTCCGCGGGTGTCCCCCGACGGCTGGTGCCGTCTCCTCCTTTACCCCGCTGCGCAGAACGCCGACCACTCCCGCGCCAGAAGTGACGCTGGCATACCCACGGACGAGTGCCAACGAGGTCATCGCCGGGTGGGGTGGCCGGCGCAGCGAAGTAAAGACACCGTTGTGTCTGTCAAGCGTTGGCATGAGAGAAGCGCGTGGGATCGAAGGGCATTCCGGACTTGAGCACGCCGTAGACGA
>QZKF01000091.1 GCA_003599455.1 Comamonadaceae bacterium | reverse complement strand
GGCCAGTCGAGCACCACGTTGGTCAGGCCGCTGGCGAACTGCCACGCGGCCAGCAGCAGCAGCGCGCGCGCGGTGGCGCGCATGCCCGGCACGGACCACAGGCGCCACCCCAGCCAGGCCATCGCGGCCAGCACGGCGTAGGCCATGAGGCGGTGTGCGTAGTGGATGGCGGTGAGCGCCGGGAAGGTGATGGCGTCGCCCGTGTGGTTCTCGCCCAGTTCACGCCAGACGGTGAAGCCCTGGCGGAAGTCCATCGTCGGCCACCACGTGCCCTGGCAGGTGGGAAACTCGTTGCAGGCCAACACGGCGTAGTTGGTGCTGACCCAGCCACCGAGCGCGATCTGCGCCCACAGCAGCACGCACACCGCCACCAGTGCCAGCCTCAGGCGACCCGGCAAGGCCACCGGTCCGGCGTGGCCCGGCGCGGCCAGCGCATAGCCGACCGACTGCGCGCGCAACAGCGCCAGCAGGCCCATGCCGCCGAGCAGGTGCAGCGTGACGATGGCGGGAAAGAGCTTCATCGTGACCGTGAGCGCGCCGAACGCGCCCTGCAGGCACACCCACACCAGGGTAACCAGCGGCCAGACGAACGACACGCTCAGGCGCTTGCGCTCCACCCAGCTCACCAGCGCGAGCACCAGGATCAGCACGCCCACGGCGGTGGCCAGATAGCGGTGGATCATTTCGATCCAGGCCTTGGAAAACGTCACCGGGCCGGTGGGCATGGCGCTCTGCGCGGCAGCGATCGAGGCGCTCGCACCCACCGGGCTGGCGCTGCCGTAGCAACCGGGCCAGTCGGGGCAGCCCAGGCCCGAATCGGTCAGGCGCGTGAAGGCACCGAACAGCACCAGGTCGAAGGTGAGGAACAGCGTCACCAGCGTGAGCACGCGCAGGCGCTGCGCGGGCGGCGCGTGGCGGTTGCGCAGCCACACCCAGGCCAGCGGCCCGAGCGCGATCACCACGCCCAGAAGCATGAGGCGCGCCACGGGGGCGAGGTCGTACAGGGGCTGGGCGTCCAAGTCAGGCCCTCCGCCGGACTGCCCCAAGGCGGGCCTGCGCCCCCATGGGGGGCAGCGACGACACGACGTGCGGAGCGTGGGGGTACATCACTGCGGCCGGCCTTCCTTGTCCCAGAAGGCGGAGGCGCGCAACAGGCGGTCGAGGTCGCGCTTGGCCTGCTTGGGGTCGATGTTGGCCGGGAAACGCATCATCCAGTTGCCCAGCGGGTCGACCACGTACAGGTGGTCTTCGATCTTCTGGCCGGGCGCGGGCTGCAGCCAGGTGGCCAGCGCCTGCGCATCGACATGCAGCACCCGCGCGGCCGCGGTGGCCTGCTTCAGCGGATCGGACAGCGCGGCGTCGCCCGTGCGCAGCCAGACCCAGTCGAGCCGGTCCTTCTCGCGACCCAGCGTTTCGCGCAGCTGGCGCTGCAGCAGCAGGTGCTCCTGGCAGGCTGCGTCGCAGGCGCTGTCGGCCACGCTGACCAGCAGCCACTGGTCCTTGAGCGAGCTCAAAGGCACCGCCTGCCCAAGTGCATCGGTGCCGGTGAAGGCCGGCAGCGCGCGCTGCGGATCGATCAGCTCGCCGTAGTTGCGGCGGCCCTCCGGGCGGATCAGGTAGTAGGTGACGTACGAGGCGATCACCGGCGCCGCGCACACCAGCATCAGGCCGAGCATCTTCCAGCGCCCGGCGCGGGTGCTGGCTGCGGCGTCGGCACTGGCCTGGTCCAGCCGTGGCAGGCTGTGCACGGTCAGGGTCAGGGGTTCATCGGGCGTCTGTGCCATGGGAACTGCGCTTTCGGCGAGGGGAAATGAACTGGAACCACACATACAGCACGCCTGCGAGGGCGCACAGGGCGAACCACTGGAAGGCGTACCCATGGTGCTTTTGCACGCCGACCGCAATGCGGGGCCAGTCGCGCTGGAGCCCGTCGGCGGCGTCGCCGGATTGCAGGACGGACACGCCCAGCAGGTCCAGTCCCGTCTCCTGCGCAAAGGCGGCAAGGTCGATATTTTGCCGGATCGGGCCCGTGCCCGCCTCACCCAGCTCGTATAGCTTGCTGGGCGACGAGGCCAATCGGCCTTCGACATGGACCGTGCCCGCCGGCGTGGCGATGGCCGGCACCCGGCTGCGGTCGGTGAAATCGCGGGGCACCCAGCCGCGCTGCACCAGCACCGCCCGACCGCTGCCGTCCAGCCGCAACGGCGTGACCAGGTAGAGGCCCACACGCCCGTTCATCTGGCGGTTGTCCAGGAACACGCTGGCCTGCGGCACCCACTGCCCACTCAAGCGCACCGGGCGGTGCACGCCGGTGGTGGCGTCCGCGGCGCCAAGCAGGTCGGGGTTGGTCCAGGCGGGGAGCGCGCCGCGCTCGTTGATCTGCGCCTGCAGGGCCAGCTTCTGCGCCGCGCGGTCGAGTTGCCACAGGCCCAGCGAGGCCGTGACCGCCATGGTGAACACGGTGGCGGCGGTGACAGCCCAGAAGCGCGGCGTGGCGCGGGCCATGGCTCAGCCCGCACCGCGACGCGCGATGCGCCGAGCGCCGATAATCGGGAGCATGAAATATCTGGTCATCGTGGCATTCATCGCCATCATCGGAAGTCTGGGGGCCGCACTGCTGTACATGATGCGGGGCGGCACGGCCGACGAGGCCGAGGGCGGTGCGCCGCGCAAGAACCACATGGCGCGTGCGCTGGCGTTTCGTGTCGGCTTCTCCATCCTGCTCTTCGTCGTCGTGCTGATCAGCTACCTGATGGGCTGGATCCAGCCCACCGGGCTGCCCCTGCGCGGCTGAGGCCCCCGATCCTCTCAGCAAAAAAGCGCCGGGAGGCGCTTTTTTTGAGGGTAGACCGAAGGTGGCTCTCCCACCTTCGCGGCTTACATCCAGTAGACCAGGATGTACAGACCGAGCCAGACCACGTCCACGAAGTGCCAGTACCAGGCCGCACCTTCGAAGCCGAAGTGGCGCTGGGCGGTGAAATGGCCCTTCTGCAGGCGCAGGGTGATGAACAGCAGCATCAGCATGCCGATGAAGACGTGGAAGCCGTGGAAGCCGGTGAGCATGAAGAAAGTGGAGCCGAACACGCCCGACGACAGTTTGAGGTTCAGGTCGGCGTAGGCATGCGCGTACTCATAGCCCTGCACGCACAGGAAGACGATGCCGAGCAACACCGTGATCCACATGAAGCCGATGGTCTTGCCGCGCTGGCCTGCCTGCAGGGCATGGTGGGCGATGGTCAGCGTGACGCCCGAGCTGAGCAGCAGCGCGGTGTTGATGGTGGGCAGCCAGAACGGGCCCATGGTCTGGAAGGGCTCGACGATGCCGGCGGGCGACGCGGTCGCACCGGCCTGCACGCTCGGCCACACGGCGGTGAAGTCGGGCCAGATCAGCGCGTTCTCGATGCTGCCCAGCGCAGGCACCGAGTGCGTGCGGGTCCACCAGAGCGCGGTGAAGAAGGCGCCGAAAAACATCACCTCGGAGAAGATGAACCAGCTCATGCTCCAGCGGAACGACAGGTCGACCTTGCGGCCGTACATGCCGCTCTCGCTCTCGCCCACCGACTGGCTGAACCACTGGAACAGCACGACCAGCCAGAAGGCCAGGCCAAACGCCAGGGAATAGGCACCCCAGCCCACGCCGTTGACCCACTGACCAGCGCCCAGGATGACGAAGAAGAGGCCGATCGCGGCCATCACCGGGTGACGCGACGGACCGGGGACGAAGTAATAGGGCGTCGTGCCGTGTGTTGCTGCTGACATGCTCACTCCTGTTGTGCTTTCGCTTGTATCAATGTCAAAGAATCAAAAAAATTGGCCTGGCGGCGCTGTGCGCTCACCCGGCGACCCAGTTCACCAGCACGATCAGCCCCAGCACGAACAGGAACGCCATGCCGACGCCCACCGCGATCAGGTGCAGCGGATTGAGCCGCGCGATGTCGCGCTGATAGTCGGCATTGCGGCGCACGCCGAGGAAACCCCACAGCACGGCCTTCACCGTGCCGATGAAGGAGCCCTTGCGCTGGTGCAGCGGTTCGTTCATACGGCCCCCTCGGGTTTCACGGCCACGGGGCTCTTTGCCAGCGGCGCGGGGTCCGCCGGCGCGGCCGGCACCTTGCCGCCCACCTCGAAGAAAGTGTACGAGAGGGTGATGGTCGTCACGTCCCGGGACAGGCGCGGATCGATCACGAAAGCCACCGGCCACTCCTTCTTCTCGCCGGGCTGCAGCGTGTACTGCGTGAAGCAGAAGCACTCCAGCTTGTTGAAGTGCGCGGCGGCCTGCTTGGGCGCATAGCTCGGAATGGCCTGGGCCGCCATGGTGCGGTTCTGGATGTTCTGGAACTCGTACATCACCGTGGTGAGTTCACCCGGGTGCACCTGCAGCGAACGCACCGCCGGCTTGAAATGCCAGGGGCCACGCGCATTGACGTCGAACTCCACCGTGATGGTGCGCGACGTGTCGACCTGCGTGTTGGCGGGCATGCTCGTCGGCGCGGCACCCGGCACCCGCAGTTCGGACACCGCCAGCACGTTGATGCCGAGCGCCTCGCAGATGTGGCGGTAGATCGGCACCAGCGCATAGCCGAAGGCGAACATGCTCAGCGCGATCACGCCGAGCTTGCCCACCATCTTGAAGTTTTCGCGCCGCAGTTCCACGGAAGTCCAGTCGGTTGAGGAGGTGCCGGCGTCAGCCGCCCAGGAACACCATCTTGCCCACGAAGCCGGCGAAAAAGACCAGCGCGACCGACGCCAGGATCAGGCCCAGACGAAGGTTGTGCTTCTTTTGTTCAGGTGTCATGTGCTTCATTCCGTACGTGTGCGGATCAGCCGATCACCTTGGTGGCGGTCGCATCGAGCCTGGGCGGGGTTTCGAAGGTGTGGAACGGCGCCGGGGACGGCACTTCCCATTCCAGGCCCTCGGCACCTTCCCAGGGCTTCTGGGAGGCCTTCTCGCCCTGGCCGCGCATTGCGGGCAGGGCCACGAACAGGAAGAAATACACCTGCGCGATGCCGAAGCCGAAGGCGCCCACCGAGGCAATGGCGTTGAAGTCGGCGAACTGCATCGGGTAGTCGGCGTAACGGCGCGGCATGCCGGCCAGGCCCAGGAAGTGCATCGGGAAGAAGGTGATGTTGAACGAGATCATCGACCACCAGAAGTGGATCTTGCCGCGCGATTCCTTGTACATCACGCCTGTCCACTTGGGCAGCCAGTAGTAGATGCCGGCGAACATGGCGAACAGCGAGCCGGCCACTAGCACGTAGTGGAAGTGCGCCACCACGTAGTAGGTGTCCTGCATCTGCGTGTCGATCGGCGCGACCGACAGGATCAGGCCGGTGAAGCCACCGATGGTGAACACGAAGATGAAGCCCACCGCCCACAGCATCGGGGTCTCGAAGGTCATCGAGCCCTTCCACATGGTCGCGATCCAGTTGAAGATCTTCACGCCCGTGGGCACGGCGATCAGCATAGTCGAGTACATGAAGAACAGCTGGCCCGTCACCGGCATGCCGGTGGTGAACATGTGGTGCGCCCACACGACGAAGGAAAGGATGGCGATGGAGCCGGTGGCGTACACCATGGAGGCGTAGCCGAACAGCTTCTTGCGCGAGAACGCGGGCACGACCTGGCTCACGATGCCGAACGCCGGCAGGATCATGATGTAGACCTCGGGGTGGCCGAAGAACCAGAAGATGTGCTGGTACATCACCGGGTCGCCGCCGCCGGCGGGGTTGAAGAAGCTGGTGCCGAAGTGGCGGTCGGTCAGCGTCATGGTGATGGCGCCGGCCAGCACGGGCATCACGGCGATCAGCAGGTAGGCGGTGATCAGCCAGGTCCAGCAGAACATCGGCATCTTCATCAGCGTCATGCCGGGGGCGCGCATGTTGAGGATGGTCACGATGATGTTGATCGAGCCCATGATGGAGGACGCGCCCAGGATGTGCATGGCGAAGATGCCGGCGTCCATCGAGGGGCCCATCTGCAGGGTCAGCGGTGCGTACAGCGTCCAGCCGGCCGCGGGGGCGCCACCGGGCATGAAGAACGAAGCCACCAGCATGATGGCCGCCGGGATCATCAGCCAGAAGCTGAAGTTGTTCATGCGGGCGAAGGCCATGTCGGCCGCGCCGATCTGCAGCGGCACCATCCAGTTCGCGAAGCCCACGAAGGCCGGCATGATGGCGCCGAACACCATGATCAGGCCGTGCATCGTGGTGAGCTGGTTGAACAGGCCCGGGTTGACGAGCTGCAGGCCGGGCTGGAACAGCTCGGCGCGGATCAGCAGCGCGAGCACGCCACCCACCATGAGCATGGTGAAGGCGAACAGCAGGTACAGCGTGCCGATGTCCTTGTGGTTGGTGGCGTAGACCCAGCGCCGCCAGCCGGTGGGGGCGTGGTGATCGTCGTGGTCGTGGCCGTGCGCGTCGTGGTGGTCAAGAACTGCACTCATGGTCGATTCCTTTGAGACTCAATAATTTTCTGCAACCGGATCACTTGCGGGCGGCGACCACGTCGGCGGGTTGCACGATCTGCTCGGTCTTGTTGGACCAGTTGTTCTTGGCATAGGTCATGACGGCGGCCAGCTCGGTGTCCGAGAGCTGCTTCCAGGCGGGCATGGAGCCGCCGGCCGCGCCGTTGAGCAGCACGTTGATCATCAAACCCTTGTCGGCGGCGGTCACCAGGGCCGAGCCATCCAGCGGCTTGATCGGGCCGGCGCCCTTGCCGTTGGCCTGGTGGCAGGCCACGCAGTTGGCGGCGTACACGGACTCGCCGCGCTTGACCAGATCGGCCAGGGTCCAGACCTTGCTCGGGTCATCGGCGGCGGCGGCCATGGCCTTCTGCTTGCCGGTGACCCAGGCGGTGTATTCCTCGGCCGAGACCACCTTCACGTGGATCGGCATGTAGGCGTGCTCCTTGCCGCACAGCTCGGCGCACTGGCCGTAGAAGTCGCCGGTCTTCTCGGCGCGGAACCAGGTGTCGCGCACGAAGCCGGGGATCGCGTCCTGCTTGACGCCGAAGGCCGGCACCATCCAGGCGTGGATCACGTCGTTGGCGGTGGTGATGATGCGCACCTTCTTGCCCACGGGCACCACCAGCGGGTTGTCCACCTTGAGCAGGTAGTCGTCGGTGGCTTCGGGCTTGCCGCTGTTGGACATCACGCGGTGGCTGGTGTCCAGGGTGGAGAGGAAACCGATGCCCTCGCCCTCACCCTTGATGTAGTCGTAGCCCCACTTCCACTGCATGCCCGTGGCCTTGATGGTCAGGTCGCTGTTGGTCGTGTCCTTCTGCGCCACCAGCACCTTGGTGGCGGGCAGTGCCATGCCGATCACGATGAGCAGGGGAACGATGGTCCAGCCCAGCTCCACCCAGATCGGCTCGGCCAGTGCCTCGGCCTTGTGGCCCACCGACTTGCGGTGTTTGAGGATGGAATAGAACATCACGCCAAAGACGATGACGAAGATAACGGCGCACAGGATCATCATGAACCAGTGCAGCCAGTGCTGCTCTTCGGCGATGCGGGTCACGGGGGGATGGAAGTTCAGCTGGTTGACCGCCGGACCGCCAGCCAGGTCGTTGACCGCCTGAGCGGCGACCGTGGACCAGGCGCCTGCGCCCAACGCCAGCGTGGTGACCGCAGCGCGGAGCGCTGCCCATCGGTTTCGCAGGGAATGCACCGTTTTCTTCGTCGTACTCACTTTAAGCGCCTCAAATATAAGTATTGATTTATATCAATGCCGATTAGAACAAATTTTTCGGGGGCCGCCCCACCCTGGGTTGAGCCCCGCATTCCACCCTCACACCCCACGCAGCGCCAGGCGTATCTCGCGTGCCAGCACCGGCCGCAGATCGGGGCGCAAGAAGCGCCCCACCCGCACCGACTGGCCCCCTCCCCGGACTTCGATCATCTGACCGTCGTCACCCCGCGGCTCGACCCTCACCCACTCGCGGGCAAACTCGCACCGCTGCGTCTTGCCCGCCGTTTCCAGCTCCACCACCAGCCGGCCTTCCAGCAGCCTGATGCGTTCGCCGTCGGTGGCGTGGCGGGCGTACACCAGAAAGGCCGAGCCCACCGCGATCAATTCCAGCGCCGCAAACGGCAGCACCAGGGTGGCGCCTTGCAACCAGAAGAACCCGGCCACACCGAGCGACACGACACACATGGAGGCATAGAGCCATCCCAGTTGTGCGGGCGTGACCGAACAGTTGCGCTTCAGCGACCACTCCATGCCTTGTTCAGACGGGGTCGCGAAACGGAAAACGTTGCAGGCAAGGCTCACCACCCACCACCGGTTCAAGCCGCGCTCGGCCCGAGGGCGCGCGCGTAGACGCAGGGAAAATACCCTTGAATCCTGGATCGACGCCAATTGTAGCGGCGCTGGACCGGCCTTCCCCCGGCAAAGCCGCCACATCCGAGTCGGACAAGGTGACTTCGCGCGGCACGCCGGCCGCTGGCCCCGCCAGGACTCAGGCCCGGCGGCCCCGCAGCATGGCGCGCATGTCCTCCATCGGCACCGTGGTGGACGGGCCCATGGGCACCCGAGGCACCGGCTTGAAGGCATGGCCGTAGATGATCTCGAAGGTCAGCACCAGCCGGCCGTCGGCCGCGCGCGGCAGCCCCGACTCGATCGCCGCGCACAGCCGCGCGCGCCAGGCACGCGAGCGGCAGGCGGCAAAACGGTCCGAGTGCAGGTTGCGCCCCAGCCCGCGCAGTTCGGCCAGCAAGGGCTCGGCGCCGCTGTACGACAGGGTGATGCGCTCCATGTCCATCACCGGCTCGGCAAAGCCGCTGTGCACCAGCATGTCACCCCAGTCGTGCATGTCGGTGAACGCGTGGGCCGGCTCTGGCCAGCCCTGTTGCGCGTACACCGCCCGCAACTCGCGCAGGCTGTCCGGGCCGAGGCAGGAGAACATCAGGAAGCCGTCGGTTTCGATGTGCGCGTTCCAGCGCTTGAGCAGGGTCTGCGGCCGAGGCTCCAGATGCAGGGCCATGTTGGCCCAGAGCATGCGCACCCGCGTGCCCTCGTCGGCGGCCCGGGGGCCTTTGCCACGGCCCCAGTTCAGCGGATTCCAGGCCGTGCCGGCCGCTTCCCGTGTGGCTTGCAGGGCTTCGGGCAGGCGTTGCGCCGCCACGTGGCAGGTCGCGTCGGGCAACTGCGCGCGCAACTGCTGGTGCGCCAGCAGCCCGCCAGCCAGGGGCTCCCAGTGCATCCAGCTCGCGGGGGGTTCGCGAAACCACTTCAGACGCTCGGCCATGCGCGAGGCCACCTCCTCGTGCAGCCATGGGCTGGTCGAGGCGGCACGCTGTTGCCAGCGCAGCGCAGCCACCGGGTCCAGGCCTGGCACGGCGGTTTCAGGGGTGTTGGAGGTGTTCAAGGGGAAGGCCACGGAGCGGCGAGACGGGACTGAGCGGTCGGGGCGCCCCAGTATATTGGCCCCATGTTCAACGCTTGGCGCGCCCTGTGGAATGCCCTGCCCGGCACCTGCCAGGTGTGCGGCGGCTGGCCGTCCCGGCCCGTGTGTGAGGACTGTGTCGAGCGCTTCCCCGGCGAACCCCTGCGCTGCACCGGTTGCGCGGCGCCCTTGCGCGCCGGCGTGGCGCTGTGTGGCGCCTGCCTTGCCCGACCCGCGCAGGCGCCACTGCAGGCCTGCGCGGCAGCGGTGGACTACGCCTACCCCTGGGATGGCCTGATCGCGCGCTTCAAGTTTCGCGGCGAACCCGGCTGGGCCACGCCCTTTGCCCGCCGGATGCTGGCCGCGCCGCAGGCCGCAGAACTGCTCTCTCAATGCAGCCTCATGGTGCCGGTGCCGCTCACCACAACCCGGCTGGCCGAGCGCGGCTACAACCAGGCTTGGGAACTCGTGAAGGCCTTGCGGCGCCTCGGTCCGCGCAAAGGCATGGCCATGCCCGCCACCACGCAGCCCGATGCGCTGGTGCGCCTGATCGAGACGCCCGACCAGCACAGCCTCTCGCGCGAGCAGCGCCTGCACAACCTGCAGGGCGTGTTCGCCGCCCACCCGCTGCGGTCCGCGTCGATCGCCAGCGCGCACGTGCTGCTGGTGGACGACGTGAGCACCACCGGCGCCACCCTGCACACCGCGGCACAGGCGCTGCGGCAGGCCGGCGCGGCGCGGGTCAGCGCCCTGGTGTTCGCGCGCACGCCGCCGCGGTAAGCTCGCGCGCCACCGCATCTGCCCCGCCCCATGTTTCACATCGTCCTCGTCGAACCCGAAATCCCGCCCAACACCGGCAACGTGATCCGGCTGAGCGCGAACACGGGCTGCACGCTCCACCTGATCGAGCCGCTGGGGTTCTCGATGGACGACAAGCACATGCGCCGCGCCGGGCTCGACTACCACGAGTACGCCGAGCTGCGCCGCCACGCCGACTGGAATGCCTTTCTGCAGGCCGAAGCGCCCGATCCGCAACGCATGTTTGCCTTCACCACGCGGGGCAGCCGCAGCGTGTTCGACAACCGGTTCCAGGCCGGTGACTGGCTGGTGTTCGGATCGGAAACCCGCGGCCTGCCTGACACACTGCGCGAGTCGTTTCCCGCGGCGCAGCGGCTGCGCCTGCCCATGGTCGAGGGCCAGCGCAGCCTCAACCTGTCCAACGCGGTGGCGGTCACGGTGTTCGAGGCCTGGCGCCAGCTGCAATTTGCGATGCCGGTTCCGTGACGCAGATCACGTCCGGGGTGGGTAGACCCCCCCACATCCCGCCACAAGCGCGCAACATAATCCCGTCAGCCTGATTCAGGCGCCGACCGCCACAAACGGCGGCGGCCTGACCAGCCCCCGCAACCCAGACGGCTGCACGGAGACCGCATTGATCACTGCCATCGCACGGATGTTCCGGGTGAACCTCGCGCCCCGACAGCGCACACCCCGCAACGCCAGTCTCAAGGACCTGGCGAACATCCGCAACCACCTTGAGCGCAGCATCGCCGACTGCATGAGCGAGTCTGCGCAGCGGCTGCGCAAGAAGATCGATCAGGCCCGCACGCCCCAGGAACTCTGGCTGCTGCGCAACGACGCCTACCAGTTGATCTCGCAGCAGCACGACCAGTCGATCGCGGCCGAGCGCATCAACACCCTGATCCAGTTCTTCGACGGCTGGCTCGAGCCCAAGCAACTCGTGCGCATCAAGTAAGGGGCCAGCGGCCCTCGCGTGCGCTCAGGGGTAGCGCCGCACCAGCGACTCGGCAAAGCACACCGGCTTGTCCGCCCCCTCGCGCTCCACCACCACCGCCCAGGTCATCTGCTGGCCGCCGTGTTCGATCGGCTCGATGGCTTGCAGCGTCATGCGCGCGCGCAATCGGCTGCCCACCGGCACCGGCGAGGTGAAGCGCACGCGGTTCAGGCCGTAGTTCACGCCCATGCTGGAGCCGCGGATGTCCAGGGCCGACTCGAAGAACACCGGCAGCAGCGACAGCGTGAGGAAGCCGTGGGCAATGGGGGCGCCAAACGGCCCGGCCTTCGCGCGCTCCACGTCGACGTGAATCCACTGGTGGTCGCCGGTGGCCTCGGCGAAGCGGTTGACCTGCTCCTGGGTGATGCTCACCCAGTCGCTCACGGCCACTTCCTGGCCCACGCAGGCCGCGAGATCGGCCAGGGATTCAAAGGTTTTCATGCGGTCCACTGTATCGCCGCACCCCGGGGTCGGCATGTCGGACCGGCGACAGGGCCGGCAAGCTTCAGCGGTCGAGCCAGTCGCAGATGCCCTGCCACTGCTTCAGGTCCTTCTCGACCCGGCTGGGCGTCACGTCGAACAGCGTGAGCCCGCGCGCAGCGAGGTGCACGTAGTTCTGCGTATCGCGCAGGGCGCCGAGCACGGGCAGGCCCAGGCCGGTCAGGAACTCGCCCAGCTTGTCGGCCGAGATGGTGCGCATGTCCACCCGCATGCCGACGATGCCCACCTGCAGCTTGTCGGCGCGGCGCGATTCGGCCAGCTCGTCGAGAAAGTCGCGCGTGGCGTAGATGTCGAAGATGCTGGGCTGCAGCGGCACCAGCACCTTGTCGGCGAGCTTGAGCACTTCCTTGAAGCGCCCGCCATGCAGGCCGGCGGGGGTGTCCAGCACCACGTGGGTGACGTCCTTGGGCGGGCGGGCGATCAGGTCCTTCGACACATCCCAGGTCTGGATCGGCCGGGCCTCGGGCGGGCGCAGCTTGAGCCACAGGGCCGACGACTGCTGGCGGTCCGCATCGCCGAGCATGACCGAATGGCCTTTGCGGGCAAAGTAGCCGGCGACGTTGGTCGACAGCGTGGACTTGCCCACGCCTCCTTTGGGATTGGCAACCACCACGATGGGCATGTGAAGCTCCTTTGTGTGCGGACGCACCACGCGGCCAGCGCGGTGGGGATGGGGGGGTATCTCGGGCCCTATGTTATCGCCACGGCATCCCACACCAGTTTGCAGCCGGTCAGGAACATGCCGGCATAGATCAGCCGGTAGAACAACCGGGGCTTGATGCGGTGGGCGATGCGCACGCCGGCCCAGACCCCGAGCGGCGCAAACGGCAGCAACGCCAGCGAGGTGGCCATGTTGCGCAGGTCAAGCAGCCCGAGCCAGGCATAGGGGATCCACTTGGCCAGGTTGATGAAGAAGAAGAAGAACGCCAGCGTGCCGGTGAAGACCACGGGCGAGAGCCGCAGCGGAATCACGTACGCGTTGATCGGTGGTCCGCCCGCGTGGGCAATGAAGCTGGTGAAACCCGAGGTGGCGGTGAGCAGCGCGCCCACCCACTTCGGCGGCGGCACGCTGTCGGGCCTCGGCGGGAACAGCAGGCGTTGCGCCAGGAACAGCAGGGTGAAGACACCGACGATGCCCGCCACCACGCGCGCATCCAGCAGCTTGAACAGCAGCGCGCCCACCACGATGCCCAGCAGGCCGGACGGCAGCAGGAACATCAGCAGGCGCCGGTCCACGTTCTTGCGAAACGCGGCCATGCCCAGCAGGTCCATGAGCAGCAGCACCGGCATGAGGATCGCGGCGGCCTGCGGCACCGTGACCGCCAGCGCCATCATGGGGACCGCCAGCGAGCCGAAGCCAGCGCCAAAGCCGCTCTTGCTGACGCCCAGCAGCAGCACGGCGGGAATGGCAACGGCGTAGAAATAGGGATCGGTGATGAGAGGGAAGTTCAAGCCCGCGATTGTCGCTGCTCGCGAATGCCCTTGCCCCTGCACCGTCGCCCCGCGCGACAATCCGGCGATGCAAAACGTTCAGTTCTGGGGCGAAACCCTGCGCCTGCTGGTGGAGCTGGCGGCCACCGCCGCGTTCGCCCTGTCGGGCATCCTGATGGGCGCGCGCATGCGGCTCGACGCGGTGGGCGTGGCGGTGGTCGGCTTTCTGGCCGCGTTCGGCGGCGGCACCTTGCGCGACCTGCTGCTGGACCAGCGGCCCTTCTTCTGGGTGCGCCATGTGGAGATGCTCTGGGGCGTGCTGGCGCTGTGCGTGCTGGCCATGCTGTTCCTGCGCGGGCGGCACATGAAGCTGACCGAGCGCGCCATCCAGTGGCCCGATGCGCTGGGCCTGGGGCTGTTCACCGCATCGGGTGTGCACCAGGCGCTGCTGCTGGACATGCCGGCGCTGGTGGCCGTGCTCATGGGCCTGATCACCGGCGTGTTCGGTGGCGTGCTGCGCGACGTGGTCTGCAACGAGATCCCCACCGCCTTCAAGGACCACCGGCCCTATGCGCTGTGCGCGTTTGCCGGCGGCTGGCTGTACGTGGGCCTGTGGACGCTGCAGGCCCCGGGCTGGGTGGCCCTGGCGGCCTGCGTGGTCTTCACCGCCGGCCTGCGCGGCCTGGCGTTGTGGCGTGACTGGCAGCTCCCGGAATGGAAGCTCTGAGCGTCAGACCCGCTCGAGCACCAGCGCGATGCCCTGTCCCACGCCGATGCACATGGTGCACAACGCGTAGCGCCCGCCGGTGGCGTGCAGGCGGTTGACCGCCGTGGTCGCCAGCCGCGCGCCGCTGGCGCCCAGCGGGTGGCCCAGCGCGATCGCGCCGCCCCAGGCGTTCACGCGCTCGTCCTCGTCCTTCAAACCGAGCATGCGCAGCACCGCCAGGCCTTGCGCGGCAAAGGCCTCGTTGAGTTCGATCACGTCCAGCTGCTCCAGCTTCAGACCGGTGAGCGCCAGCACCTTCTGCGTGGCCGGCGCCGGACCGATGCCCATGACGCGTGGCGCCACGCCGGCCGTGGCCATGCCCACGATGCGCGCCTTCGGCGTCAGGCCGTGCTTCGCCGCCGAGGCCTCGTCGGCCAGCAGCAGCGCGCAGGCGCCGTCGTTCACGCCGCTGGCGTTGCCCGCGGTCACCGTGCCGTCGGGCCGCACCACGCCCTTGAGCTTGGCCAACGCTTCCAGGCTGGTCGCGCGCGGGTGTTCGTCGTGCTCCACCAGCACCGGGTCCCCCTTCTTCTGCGGGATGCTCACCGGCACGATCTCGCGCGCCAGGTGGCCGGCCTGCTGCGCCGCCACGGCCTTGAGCTGGCTGGACATGGCCATGCGGTCCTGGGCCTCGCGTTCGATCTTGTGGTCGGTCGCCACGTTCTCGGCCGTCTCGGGCATGGAGTCCACGCCGTACTGGGCCTTCATGAGCTTGTTCACGAAGCGCCAACCGATGGTGGTGTCGTAGACCGCGTTGCCGCGGCTGAAGGCGGTTTCGGCCTTGGGCATCACGAAGGGCGCGCGGCTCATGCTCTCGACACCGCCGGCGATCATCAGACCGGCCTCGCCGGCCTTGATGGCGCGCGCGGCCGTGCCCACGGCGTCCAGGCCCGAGCCGCACAGGCGGTTGATGGTGGCGCCGGGCACTTCCATGGGCAGGCCGGCCAGCAGGCCGGCCATGCGCGCGACGTTGCGGTTGTCTTCGCCAGCCTGGTTGGCGCAACCGTAGATGATGTCGACCACGGCGGCCCAGTCCACGCCGGGGTTGCGCTGCATCAGCGCGCGCAGCGGAATGGCACCGAGGTCGTCGGTGCGCACGCTGGAGAGGGCGCCGCCGTAGCGGCCGATGGGGGTGCGAATCGCGTCGCAGATGAAGGCTTGGTTCATGGGGGTCTCCTCGGGTAATCCCCGACTGTACCCAAGCCCGGCGCGGGGTTGGCCGCTTGCGGGACAATCCCCGCACCATGTTCAGCCCTTCCCAAGCCGATGTGCGGCGTTTTTTCTGCGCCGTGTACGCCAAGCGCCTGCAGCAGCAGCCCATGGAGGCCATCGAGACGCTGGCCGGCCAGTGGATCGCCGAGCACCCCGAATACCACGCCGAGCTGGCCGATGTGGACGCCGCCCTGGCCCGACTGGGCGAGCCGGGCACCGGCCGCGACAACCCCTTCCTGCACCTGTCCATGCACCTGTCGATCAGCGAGCAGTGCAGCATCGACCAGCCCCCGGGCATTCGCCAGGCGGTGGAGCTGCTGGCCGCCCGGCGCGACGACCTGCACGCCGCGCACCACGAGGTGATGGAGTGCCTGGGCACCATGCTCTGGGAGAGCCAGCGCGCGGGGCGACCGCCCGACGGGCAGGCCTACATCGACCAGGTGCGCCGCCGCGCCACGCAGGACTGAAGCCCCATGAAAAAAGCCGCTCGACGAGCGGCTTTTTTTCGGAGGCTGCCTCAGTTCACTTGAAGCGTGGCTGCGACACGACCTTGAGTTCGCCGTCCACCGTGGCCAGGTACTTGGCGATCTCGCGCATCTCGGCCGGGGTGTACTGCTTGGCGATGCCGGCCATGATGCCGTTGGAGCGGCCGATCACGTTGTTGCCCTCGACCGTGTAGGCCTTGAGTGCAAAGAACAGGTAGTCGGCGTGCTGGCCACCGATCTTGGGGTAGCTCGGGTCGATCGGCTTGCTGAAGTTGGCGCCGTGGCAGGACACGCAGGCGCCCTTCTCGATCAGCGCGGCGGCCTTGGCGTTTGCGGCCCTGGGGGCTTCGGGCGCGGTGGTGTCGGCGTGCGAGGCGTAGAACGCGCCCAGGTCGGCCATGTCCTGCTCGGTCAGCGAGCCCGCGATGCCGCGCATGGAGGGGTGCTTGCGGTCGCCCTTCTTGTAGGCGTTGAGGGCCGACACGATGTACTTGTCCGACTGGCCCGAGATCTTGGGCACCTTGTGGATTTCGGGGAAGCTGTTCTGGTACCCCTGGATGCCGTGGCAGCCGATGCACATCTCGGCCTTCTTCTGGCCCGCCTGCACATCACCCGTGACGCCCTGGGCATGGGCGGCCATGGTCATCGCAGAAAACGTCGCAGCGGCGACAAGGGTACGGACGATCGTGGGCAACAGTTGGATCATTTTGCAAGCACAATGAATGGGTCGGCTGGTGAAAAATCAACCTCTGATTATATAGATGGGCAAACGCCCTGCCCGCACAAACCTGCCGGCGGGGCAGGCCCCGGCCTGTGCCACGGCACCGGCGTCCACCCTGTGCGGCATCCTGTCCAACCTTTCCTGCGAAGCACCCCATGAAATTCCAAGGCTCTGAAAACTACGTTGCCACGCAAGACCTGATGCTGGCCGTGAACGCCTCCATCACGCTCAAGCGCCCGCTGCTCGTCAAGGGCGAGCCCGGCACCGGCAAGACCATGCTGGCCGAGGAAGTGGCGCAGGCGCTCAAGCTGCCGCTGCTGCAGTGGCACATCAAGAGCACCACCAAGGCACAGCAGGGCCTGTACGAATACGACGCGGTGAGCCGCCTGCGCGACTCGCAGCTCGGCGACGAGCGCGTCAAGGACATCCACAACTACATCGTCAAGGGCGTGCTGTGGCAGGCCTTCACGGCCGACGAGCCGGTCGCGCTGCTGATCGACGAAATCGACAAGGCCGACATCGAGTTCCCCAACGACCTGCTGCGCGAACTCGACCGCATGGAGTTCTACTGCTACGAAACGCACGAGATGGTGCGCGCCAAGCACCGCCCGCTGGTGTTCATCACCTCCAACAACGAGAAGGAACTGCCCGACGCCTTCCTGCGCCGCTGCTTCTTCCACTACATCAAGTTCCCCGATGCCGAGACCATGCAGCGCATCGTGGACGTGCACTTCCCCAAGCTCAAGAAGGAATTGCTCACCGCGGCCATGAAGACCTTCTACGACGTGCGCAACCTGCCCGGCCTGAAGAAGAAGCCCAGCACCTCCGAGCTGCTGGACTGGCTCAAGCTGCTGATGGCCGAGGACATCCCGCTCGAAGCCCTGCAGAGCGCCGACAGCAAGGTCAGCGTGCCGCCCTTGGTGGGCGCGCTGCTCAAGAACGAGCAGGACACCACGCTGTTCGAGAAGCTCGTCTTCATGAACCAGCGCAACCGCTGAGGCACCGCGCCATGGCCTTCGTGCAACCCGTGACCCTGGCCGACCGCGGCCTGCACCTGGTGCCGCTGGAACTGGCCCACGAGGACGGCCTGCGCGCCGCCGCCGCCGACGGGGAGCTCTGGAAGCTGCGCATCACCTCGGTGCCCGAGCCCGAGCAGACGCGCGCCTACATCGAGTCCGCGCTGCAGATGCGCGCCGAAGGCCACCGCTTCGCCTTCGCCGTGACCGAGGCAGCCACCGGCCGGGTGCTGGGCAGCACCAGCTTCCACGACATCCTGCCCGCGGTGAAGCGGGTGGAGATCGGCTACACCTGGTACGCCAGGAGCGTGCAACGCAGCCACGTCAACACCACCTGCAAGCTGCTCATGATGGGCCACGCCTTCGACACGCTGGGCTGCCATGTGGTGGGCTGGCGCACCGACAACTACAACTTCGCGTCGCAGAAAGCCATCGAGCGGCTGGGCGCGAAAAAGGACGGCGTCATCCGCGGCCATGCGCTGCGCCGCGACGGCACCATCCGCGACACGGTGATGTACAGCATGCGCGCGGGCGAATGGCCCGAGGCCAGAGCCCAGCTGCTGTACCTGCGCGGCCTTCACGCCTGAAACCGGGAGATCACCATGCTGATCGACTTCTTTTACACCCTGCGCTCGGCCAAGCTGCCGGTCTCCGTCAAGGAGTACCTGATGCTGCTCGAGGCGCTGCAGGCCGACGTGGTCGGGCCGCGCAACCCCGACGCCTGTTCCATGGACGACTTCTACTTCCTGGCGCGCACCGCGCTGGTGAAGGACGAGAAGCACTACGACAAGTTCGACCGCGCCTTCGCCGCCTACTTCAAGGGCGTGGAGATGATCGCGGACTTCACCAAGCCCATTCCCGCCGACTGGCTGCGCCAGGAGATGGAGCGCATCCTCTCCGAAGAGCAGAAGGCCAACGCGCCCAAGATGGACTGGGACGAGCTCATGGAGACGCTGAGGAAGCGGCTCGAAGAGCAGAAGGAGCGCCACGAGGGCGGCAGCAAGTGGATCGGCACCGGCGGCACCTCGCCGTTCGGCAACAGCGGGCAGAACCCGCAGGGCGTGCGCATCGGCGGCAAGGGCGGCAACAAGACCGGCGTGAAGGTGTGGGAGCAGCGCGCCTACCGCGACTACGACGACACGCAGGAACTCGGCACGCGCAACATCAAGGTGGCGCTGCGCCGCCTGCGCAAGTTCGCGCGCGAAGGCAACGAATTCGAGCTCGACCTGCCCGACACCATCCGCGCCACCGCGGCCAACGCCGGCTACCTGGACATCAAGATGATTCCGGAGCGGCACAACAACGTGAAGGTGCTGCTGCTGATGGACGTGGGCGGCACCATGGACGAGCACATCCAGCGCGTCGAGGAGCTGTTCTCCGCCGTCAAGAGCGAGTTCAAGCACCTGGAGTTCTACTACTTCCACAACTGCGTCTACGACTTCATGTGGAAGAACAACCGCCGGCGCTACGCCGAGAAGTTCCCGACCTGGGACATCATCCGCAAGTACAACAAGGACTACAAACTGATCTTCGTCGGCGATGCCACGATGAGTCCTTACGAAATCCTGCAGCCCGGCGGCAGCGTGGAATACAACAACGAGGAGGCCGGAGCCGAGTGGATGCAGCGCCTCACCCACGCCTTCCCCAAATACGCCTGGATAAACCCGGAACCTCAAGGGGTATGGCAGTATCGACAGAGCATCAGCGTGATCCAGCAACTCGTGAGCCAGCGCATGTACCCGCTGACGCTCAAGGGGCTTGAGGACACGATGCGATTGCTCTCGAAATAACCGCTGCATGAAATTTCTTCTCCCGGACCGTGCCCCATGGGCACGGTTACTCCTGCTGTGCGGGGCATTCCTGTGGCCGCTCACCCACCCGCACGCCGCGCGGGCCCAGGACCGGACCGCCCCCGCGGTGTCCGCCGAAGAGGCCGCTGAGGCCGCGGCCGATGCCGCCGAAGCCGCACCGACCGCCACCCCCACCGCGCCGCGCCGCCCGCGCACCCCCCGCCCCCCGGTGGGGCCGCGCTTCGAGATCGACATGCAGGCGCCCGAGGCGGTGAGCGAGTTCCTGCTGCGCCACATGGAGCTGCAGCGCTTTCGCGAGCTGCGCAACCTCGACGCCAACGAGCTCGGGCGCCTGATCGCCCAGGCCCCCGCCAATCTGCGCGAGCTGCTCGCCACGCTGGGCCATTTTTCGCCGGTGGTCGAGGTCGTGCCGCCGCCCGGGCTGGGCGATACCGCCACCGACAACGGCAACACCACCGGCAGCGGCAGCGCCAGCGCCGCACCGAAACCACTGGGCACGATCACGATCAAGGTCGACCCCGGCCCGGTCACCCAGGTGGCCTCGGTCACCGTGTCCTTCCTGGGCGACATCGCCACCGCGCCCGAGGCCGCGGCCCAGCGCTCCGAGATCCAGCGCGAGGCCGGCCTGATCGAGGGCCTGCCGTTTTCGCAGGCCGACTGGGACCGCGCCAAGACCGCCGCGCTGCGCCGCCTGATCGCGCAGCGCTACCCCGCCGGGCGCCTGCAGAACAGCCTGGCCGACATCGACGCCGGGACGCGCCAGGCGCGGCTCTACATCGAACTCGACTCGGGCAAGCCCATGCGCATGGGCGACGTGGTGGTGCTCGGCACCGAGCGCTACGACAGCGCCACCGCCGAGCGGCTGGTGCGGCTCTCGGGCCTCACGCCGGGCAGCGACTACGACCTCGACAAGATGCAGGAAGCCCAGCGCCGCATCGCCGAGAGCGGCTACTACGACTCGGTCTTCGTGTACGTGGACCCCTCGCTCGACGGCGAGACCCTGCCGGTGATGGTGCAGCTGCGCGAGAGCAAGCGCCAGAAGGTGGTGGTCGGCATCGGCGGCAGCACCGACAACGGCGCGCGCCTGTCGCTGGAGCACACCCACCACAGCGTGCCCGGTATCGGCTGGCGCGCCACGAGCAAGCTCCAGCTCGAGCGCATCGACCAGCTCGCCAGCACCGAATGGAGCTCCCCGCCCGACAACGACGGCTGGCGCAAGATCGTCGGCGCGCAACTGGCCAAACAGCTCGACGACTTCAACACCACCAGCAGCCAGCGGCTGCGCGTCGGCCAGTCGCAGGACGGCGTCGAGTACGACCGCAGCTTCTACCTGCAGTACGACCGTGCCCGCGTGGTCAACAGCCTGGTCCGCGACCCGGTGGCCGAAATCGCCGACTCGTCCATCAGCGCCAACTACGCGTGGACGCGGCGCCGCTTCGACGACCTGATCTTTCCCAACCGGGGCTATGGCCTCGCGGTGGAACTGGGCCTGGGCTACACGCTGGGCACCGTGCGCCTGCCGTTCGGGCGCACGCAGGCGCGCTGGCTCACCTACTGGCCGCTGGGCGCGCGCGCGGTCGCGTCCGACCCGGTGCCGGGCCAGGCGCGCGAGGTGGCCACCGCCGTCAGGCGCACCCAGCTCGGCCGCCTCGCGCTGCGCGTCGAAGGCGGCGCGGTGATCGCGCGCGACGCGGCCCCCATCCCCGACACCCAGCTCTTCGTCACCGGCGGCGACAACACCGTGCGCGGCTACGGCCTGCGCGACATCGGCGTGCGGCGCGCCGACGGCAGCATCGGGCCGGGGCGCTACAAGGGCGTGGTGAGCCTGGAGTGGCAGCGCCCGATCTGGAACAGCGACCAGCGCTCCAACTGGGAGAACGTGCTCTTCATCGACGGCGGCGCCATCGCCAACAAGGCCGGCGACCTCAAGCCGCTGTGGGGCGTGGGCACCGGCATCCGCTACAACAGCCCGGTCGGCCCCCTGCAGCTCGACCTGGCCTACGGCCTGGAGACCAGACGCCTGCGCCTGCACCTCATCGTGGGCTTCGCCTTCTGAGCCGCGCATGAGCACGACGCCAGAACCCGCAGCCGCCGCACCGGCCCCGCCGCCGCCCGCGCGGCGCCGTCTCGGCCGCGCTGCGCTGTGGGCCTTCGGCGGGCTGGCGGGCCTGGTGCTGGCGGCCCTGCTCGCCATCGGTCTGTGGGCTGGCTCATCGGGCTCGCTGGCCCAGGCCATCGCCTGGGGCCAGTCCACCATGGCAAAGCAGGGTCCGGCCGCCGGCACGATCACCGTCGCCGGGGTGCAGGGCAGCCTGCTCCAGGGCGGGCGGATCGCGCACCTGGAATGGGCGCGCGATGGCCTCAAGGTGCGGGCCACCGACACCCGCATCGGCCTGAGCGGCTGGTTCTGGCTGGACGCCCTGCTCGGCCGCGGCGTGCGCCTGTCGCAGCTCGACATCGGCCGGCTGCAGATCGACGACCAGCGCCCGCCCACGCCGCTCGAACCGCTGCAGCCCATCACCCTGCCGCTGCCCGTCACGCTGCCGTGGTCGATCGGTGAACTCGTGATGGACGGGGCGAATCCGCTGACCCTCACGGGTCTGAAGGGCCAGTACCGCTACCGCCCGGCCGACAGCCTCTGGAACCTCGGCGTGGTCGACGCCCACCAGCTCGACCTGGACAACCTGCAGGTCGCCGGCGGCCGCTACCAGGTGCAGGCCGTGATGGGCGCGCAGGCCCCGATGCCGCTGCGCGTGGACGCACAGGGTACGGTGCAGACCAGCGTGCCCGGGGGCGGCGAAAACATCACGCTGCAGGCGGTCGCGAAGCTCACCGGCACCCTCGCCACGGTGGACGCCGCGCTCGACGCCACCGCCAGCCTCAAGACCACTGGGGGCACCGCCCCGGCGGCCGATGCCCCCACGCTCGAGGCGACAGCCCGCTTGCGGCCCTGGCTCTCGCAACCGGTCGAATCGGCCGACGCCACCATGCACCGGCTCAGCCTCGCCGCGCTCTGGCCGCAGGCGCCGGTGACCGGTCTCAGCGGCACCGTGAAGGCGCGGCCCGAGGGCGAGGCCTGGCGCGCCGAAGTGCGCCTGAGCAACACCGGCAGCGGCCCGGCCGACCAGCAGCGCCTGCCGCTCGACCGGCTGGAAGCCGACCTCGAACAACGCGGCGTGCGCTGGACGCTCTCGCGGCTCGACGCGCAACTGGGGGGTGGCCGCCTGCAAGGCCAGGGCTGGCGCGAGCCGGCCGGCGGCGCGCAGGCCTCGCCGCTGGGCAACTGGCAGGGTGAACTCCAGGCCAGCCGCATCAACCCGGCCCAGCTCTGGAGCACCATCGCCCCGGCCGCGCTCGACGGCCGCTTCGCGGCCCGCGCGGTCGACGCCGACAGCGCGCGCCCGTCCATCGAGCTCACCGCGCGCGTCCAGCCCTCGGGCACCCAACCCAAAGCCGGCGCGCTCGCCGGCCTGCGCCTGCGCGAACTCGACCTCAAGGGCCGCTGGCGGCCCTCGGCCGACGTCGCCACGCAGGGCGTGCTCGAGCTGCGCGAAGCGCGCCTGGGCGCGGCCGACGCCACACTGGACGGCCGCGGCACGCTCGACACCGCCGCGCGCAGCTTCGACGGCCAGGTCGCGCTGCAACTGCCCGGCGCCCAGGCCAACTGGCAGGGCCAGGCGGCGTACGCGCAAGGCCAGGGCGACCTCGACCTGCAGATGACCGATGCCCGCCGCGTGCTGGCCTGGGTGCGCAGCCTGCAGACGCTGCCGCTCGTGGGCCCGAAGATCCGCGCCGCGCTGGACAGCCAGCCCGGCCTGCAAGCCGAGGGCAGCGCGGGCCTGAAAGCCGAATGGCAGGGTGGCCTCGGTGTGCTCGGTTACCCCGCGCCCGCCGCGGGCGCCGGCAGCGCCACCGCGCCCCGCCTGAAAGTGCAACT
>QZKF01000069.1 GCA_003599455.1 Comamonadaceae bacterium | reverse complement strand
GTAGAACACGGCGGTCTCCTTGCCCGAGAGGCCGGCGGCGCCGAGCGCGGCGGCAAAGGTGGCCTTGAGCGCCTGCAGGCCTTCGGGCGTGGAAGTGGCGAGGTAGGTGAAGACCTCGCGCAGGTTGACGGCACCGGGGATGTGGCCGGCGGCAAAGGTGTCGGCGTCGCGGGTGTCGATGACCACCACGGGTTCGGTCGACTGCAGGGCCTGCAACTGGGCGGGGGCGATCAGGATGGCGTCGATGCTCATGGAAACCTCACGAAAAAAGCGGCGGGCGGGATTGCCTGCGGTGCCTGTCCGCAACCAACGTGCCAGTTCCGTCAGATCGCTTGAAATCGCCTGAAAGGCTTTGAATTCATGACGCTTTATGCTCCTGAAAAGAGAGCAATTCGGGGTTGGACCCGGTCTGGACAAGCACCCCGCCAGAGCAATGTGTCGACACTGTGTCAACACATTGGCGAGGCCGTCAGCGCAGCCCGGCCTTGCGCAGGCGGTAGCTGAACTGGCGCAGCGTGAGGCCCAGGCTCTGCGCCGCGCGCGACTGGTTGCCCTGGTGCTGGGCCAGCGCATCCTGCAAGGCCTTCGCGCTGTGCGATTGCGCGCTCTGGTAGCCACGCACCAGCGATTCGCTGTTGCCGGGGGCATCGGGTGCGCGCGCCGTTGGTGGTGGCGCCGCGCCCATGGCTTCGGGCATGAAGCGCTCCAGTGTGGCGGCCGTCACCAGCGTGTGGTCGGCCAGCAGCACCAGGCGCTCGATCAGGTTGCCGAGCTCGCGGATGTTGCCGGGCCATGCATGGGCTTCGAGCCGGGCCAGCGCGTCGGGCGCGAGGTTCACGTTGCGCTGGTGCGCCTGGTTGGCGCGGTTCACGAAATGCAGGGCCAGCGCGCGGATGTCCTCGCCGCGCTCGCGCAGGCTGGGCAGGCGGATCGGGATCACGTTGAGCCGGTAGTACAGGTCTTGCCTGAAGCGCCCGGCCTGCACCTCCAGCGCCAGGTCGCGGTTGGTCGCGGCCACCAGGCGCACGTTCACCTTCACCTCGCGCGTGCTGCCCAGGCGCACCAGCGTGCCTTCCTGCAGGGTGCGCAGCAGCTTGGACTGCATGGCCAGCGGCAGCTCGCCGATCTCGTCGAGAAAGATGCTGCCGCCGTGGGCCTGCTCGAACCAGCCCGCGCGCGCCGCGCTCGCGCCGGTGAAGGCCCCCTTCTCGTAACCGAACAGCTCGGACTCGAACAGCGTCTCGGGAATCGCCGAGCAGTTGACCTTGATGAAGGGCTGGTCGTGCCGGCCGCTGGCAAGGTGCACGGCGCGCGCGAACAGCTCCTTGCCGGTGCCCGACTCGCCCAGCAGCAGCACCGTGGCCTGCGTCTGCGACACGCGCTCGAGTTCACCCAGCGCCTGCAGCAGCGCGGGCGAGCGGCCGATGAGGCCGTAGCGCGCGCTGGCGCTGTCCAGCGCGCGGGCCAGCGCGGCGTTGCGCGCCATGAGCTGGCGCGTCTGCTCGGCCACCAGCTGCTCCAGCCGCAGCAGCTGGCCGGCCAGCGTCGCCAGGATGCGCAGCACCGCGAGGTCGTCGTTGAGGTGGCGCTGGCGGCTGCGGATGCGGTGGCAGGCGAGCACGCCGATGGTCGCGCCATTGACCTCGATCGGCAGCGCGATGAAGGCCACGGTCTGGGGCGGCAGGCGATCGCGCGGCACGGTGCGAAACAGGAACAGCGGCTCGGCGTCCACGTCCTGCACGATGGCCGGCAGGCCCGAGGCCAGCACGCGCCCGGTGATGCCCTCGCCCCAGCGGAAGTTGCCACGCTGCACCTCCTCGGCCGTGAGGCCGTAGGCGTGGCGCACCGAGGCGCTGCGCTCGCCGCCGGGCGGTGCGTCGTTGGCCAGCACCATGCGGCCGCGGTTCAGGCCCAGCAGCTCGCTCATGAGGTGCAGCATCTCGCGCAGCACGAAGGCCGGCGCCAAGCTGCGGCCCACCAGCTTCATCACCTCGCGCATGAGCAGCAGCTCCTGGGCATGCCAGTCGGTGCCGGGGGCGTCGGGGTCGCTGCGGTGGGGGGCCATGGCGGACGGCAAGCAAACATCGCACCAGTGCCCAGGTACCGCCCAGCGATGAAAAGGCTTCGCTTTCTATACACATGGCGTTTAATATGTATAAAAAATTAAATTTTCTATGCATATAGACAGGCCAGAGGGAACACCATGCCAACGCTGAAACCGCTAGAACAGCTGGACCCGGCCCGTTTTGACACGCCGGCCATCCTGAAAAAGCTCGCCAGCAGCAGCCGACAGTTGGCCGAGCTCAAGGGCATGGCTGCGTCGATTCCAAATCAGGGCATCCTCATCAACACCTTGGGTCTGCAGGAGGCCAAGGACAGCTCCGAGATCGAGAACATCGTCACCACGCACGACGAGCTGTTCAAGGGTGACGTGCACCCTGACACCTTTGCCAACCCGGCCACCAAGGAGGTGCTGCGTTACCGGCAGGCGTTGCGCTTCGGCTTCGAGCAGGTGCGCACCAGTGGGCTGCTGACAGTCAACCATATCGTGGGCATTCAGGGCGAGCTGGAGCGCAACAACGCTGGCTTTCGCAAGCTGCCGGGCACGGCACTGAAGGACGGCGGAGGGCAGACGGTGTACACCCCGCCACAGGACCCGGCGGAGATCGTGGCGCTGATGAGCGGCCTGGAGCGTTTCATGAACGACGATGCGCTGTTCCCCGCCGACCCGCTGATCAAGATGGCGCTGATGCACCACCAATTCGAGAGCATCCACCCGTTCTACGACGGCAACGGCCGCACCGGGCGCATCCTGAACGTGCTGTACTTGGTGAAAGAAGGTTTGCTGGAGATTCCGGTGCTCTACCTGAGCAGCCACATCGTGCAGACCAAGGCCGACTATTACCGCTTGCTGCAGACCGTGCGCGACAACGACACCTGGGAAGAATGGGTGCTTTACATGCTGCAAGCGGTGGAGACCACGGCCCGGCAGACCGTGATGACGGTGCAGGCCATCAAGGCGGCGTTGTTCGACTACAAACACCGCATCCGCGATGGCTACAAGTTCTACAGCCAGGACCTGATCAACAACCTGTTCATGCATCCCTACACCAAGATCGAGTTTGTGCAGCGGGACTTGCAGGTGTCTCGGTTGACGGCCACCAAGTACCTGGAGGCTTTGGTTGTCGGCGGTTTCGTCGGCAAGCAGAAGGTGGGCCGCAGCAACTACTACGTGAACGTGGCGCTTAACGGCATTCTGCTGGCACAGCACCAGGCAACGAACTGACGAGATGTCGGCCTTGCGCTGCATCACCAGCTAAAATTGCTGCTTCTCAAGGAGCGTTGCAGCGCCGGCGGGCTTTTCAGCCCCCACCGTGCGTCAGGCTTGAGTGGGCGCGAACAGGCCCAAAACGGCGCTCACCGGTCTGTTGTCCGAAAAACTGCCTTGGTGAGTCCCATGTCCTCCGAAAACGCTTCCCCGTCGTCCAACCCCGTGCCGCCCATGCTGCTTTCCGGCCTGGAGCCGCTGCGCATCGGCGAGGACAGCCTGTTCGTCAACGTCGGTGAACGCACCAACGTCACCGGCTCCAAGGCCTTCGCCCGCATGATCCTGGAAGGGCGTTTCGAAGACGCGCTGGCCGTGGCGCGCCAGCAGGTGGAAAACGGCGCCCAGATCATCGACGTCAACATGGACGAGGCCATGCTCGACAGCAAGGCCGCCATGGTGCGTTTCCTCAACCTGATCGCGGGCGAGCCCGACATCGCGCGCGTGCCGGTCATGGTGGATTCCTCCAAGTGGGACGTCATCGAGGCCGGCCTGCGCTGCGTGCAGGGCAAGGGTGTCGTCAACTCGATCAGCATGAAGGAGGGCGTGGACGAGTTCAAGCGCCAGGCGCGGCTGGTCAAGCGCTACGGCGCGGCCGCGGTGGTGATGGCCTTCGACGAAAAAGGCCAGGCCGACACCTACGAGCGCAAGGTCGAGATCTGCGAGCGCGCCTACCGCATCCTGGTGGACGAGGTCGGCTTCCCGCCGGAAGACATCATCTTCGACCCCAACATCTTCGCCATCGCCACCGGCATCGAGGAACACAACAACTACGCGGTCGACTTCATCAACGCCACGCGCTGGATCAAGCAGCACCTGCCGGGCGCCAAGGTCAGCGGGGGGGTGTCCAACGTGTCGTTCAGCTTCCGCGGCAACGACCCGGTGCGCGAAGCCATCCACACCGTGTTCCTGTACCACGCCATCCAGGCCGGCATGGACATGGGCATCGTCAACGCCGGCATGGTGGGCGTGTACGACGAGCTCGAACCCGAGCTGCGCGAGCGCGTGGAAGACGTGGTGCTCAACAGAAGGCCCGACGCCGGCGAGCGCCTGGTCGAAGTGGCCGAGAACGCCAAGGGCGCGGCGCGCGACGACAGCAAGAAGAACGAGTGGCGCGCGCTGCCGATCCGCGAGCGCCTCTCGCACGCGCTGGTGCGCGGCATCAACGACTTCATCACCGAAGACACGGAGGAGATGTGGCGCGAGATCGAGGCTGGCGGAGGCCGCCCGCTCAACGTGATCGAAGGCCCGCTGATGGACGGCATGAACGTGGTCGGCGACCTGTTCGGCCAGGGCAAGATGTTTTTGCCGCAGGTGGTGAAGAGCGCGCGCGTGATGAAGCAGGCCGTGGCGCACCTGCTGCCCTACATCGAGGCCGAGAAGCTGGCGATGCAGGCCTCGGGCGCCGACGTGAAGGCCAAGGGCAAGATCGTGATCGCCACCGTCAAGGGCGACGTGCACGACATCGGCAAGAACATCGTCACCGTCGTGCTCCAGTGCAACAACTACGAGGTGGTGAACATGGGCGTGATGGTGCCCTGCCATGAGATCCTGGCCATGGCCAAGGCCGAGGGCGCCGACATCGTGGGCCTGTCGGGCCTGATCACGCCCAGCCTGGAAGAGATGCAGTACGTGGCCGGCGAGATGCAGAAGGACGCGCATTTCCGTGAGCGCCGCATTCCGCTGCTGATCGGCGGCGCCACCACCAGCCGCGTGCACACCGCGGTGAAGATCGCGCCGCACTACGAAGGCCCGGTGGTCTACGTGCCCGACGCCTCGCGCAGCGTGAGCGTGGCGCAGGGGCTGCTGTCCGACCAGGCCGCGGCCTACATCGCCGAGCTGCGCGCTGACTACGACAAGGTGCGCACCCAGCACGCCAGCAAGAAGCAGGTGCCGCTGTGGCCGCTGGCCCAGGCGCGCGCCAACAAGACGCCGATCGACTGGCGTGCGTACACGCCGCACAAGCCCCGCTTCATCGGCAAGCGCGTGTTCAGGAACTTCGACCTGACCGAGATCGCGAAGTACATCGACTGGGGCCCGTTCTTCCAGACCTGGGACCTGGCCGGCCCGTTCCCCGAGATCCTGAAGGACGAGGTGGTGGGCGAAGAGGCGCGGCGCGTGTTCAGCGACGGCAAGCGCATGCTGCAGCGCCTGATCGAAGGGCGCTGGCTCAGCGCCAGCGCGGTGGTGGGCCTGTACCCGGCCAACAGCGTGCGCGACGACGACATCGAGCTCTACACCGACGAGAGCCGCAGCGAGGTCGCGCTGACCTGGCACGGCCTGCGCCAGCAGGCCGAGAAACACGAGATCGACGGCGTGATGCGGCCCAGCCGCTGCCTGGCCGACTTCGTGGCGCCCAAAGGTGTGGCCGACGACTACGTGGGCCTGTTTGCCGTGACGTCCGGCCTGGGCGTGGAGAAGAAGGAAAAGCAGTTCCTCGACGACCACGACGACTACTCGGCCATCATGCTCAAGGCGATCGCCGACCGCATGGCCGAGGCGCTGGCCGAGTGCCTGCACCACCGCGTGCGCACCGACCTCTGGGGCTACGCGGCCGACGAGGCGCTGAGCAACGAAGACCTGATCAAGGAAAAGTACCAGGGCATCCGCCCGGCGCCGGGCTACCCCGCGTGCCCGGACCATTCCGTCAAGCGCCCGATGTTCGATCTGCTGCAGTGCGAGGACATCGGCATGGCCCTGACCGAGAGCCTGGCCATGACGCCGGCGGCCAGCGTGAGCGGCTTCTACCTGGCCCACCCGCAGAGCACCTACTTCAACGTGGGCAAGGTCGGCGAAGACCAGGTGGCCGACCTGGCCGCGCGCAGCGCGGTGGCGCGCGACGAGCTGCAGCGCTGGCTCGCGCCCAACCTCTAGGTCTTTTTCCGCTGCCTGCGGAACCGATCGCGGCCCTGCGGGTCAGCCTTCGCTCACCCCTTCCTTTCTTTCACCTTCAACGCACCACGGATCCATGAACGCACTGAACGCCCTCTTCAACCACCCCCGCGCCGGCATCCTCCTGTTGCGCTGGACGCTGGCCATCCTGATGGTCTTTCACGGCTGGGCCAAGGTGCGCGGTGGCGTCGGTGGCATCGAGGGCATGCTGGTGGCCAACGGCTTGCCTGGCTTGCTGGCCTACGGCGTGTACCTCGGCGAACTCATCGCCCCCCTGATGCTGCTCGCGGGTGTGTGGGTGGTGCCGGCGGCCCTGGTCATCGCGATCAACATGGCGTTCGCCGTGGGCCTGGCCCACATGGGCCACTTCCTCGACCTGACCGCCTCCGGTGGCTGGCGCCTCGAACTGCAGGCCTTCTTCTTCGTCACGGCACTGGTGGTGGCTCTGACGCACCGCATCGGCCCGAACAAGTGACCCCGGGGCCTGGCGCCCCGCGATCAGGTGCCGGCCCTGAACACCCGGCGGTACTGCACCGCCTCGGCCACATGCCCCACGCCCACGGCGTCCATGCCCGCGAGGTCGGCAATCGTGCGCGCCACGCGCAGCGCGCGGTGGGTGCTGCGCGCGCTCCAGCCCAGGCGCGCGGCGGCGGTGTGCAGGAACTTCAGCGCGGCGGGCTCGGCGTTGACCTGCCGGTCCAGCGCCTGGCCCGCGAGCGCCTGGTTGGTTGTGCCCTGGCGGGTCTGGGCGCGCTGCCGGGCGGCCTGCACGCGTTCGCGCACGGCCGCACTGGGCTCGCCGGCCTCGCCGCGCAGCAGGTCGTGGGGCGGCAGCGCGGGCACCTCCACATGCAGGTCGATGCGGTCGAGCAGCGGGCCGCTGAGCTTGCCCTGGTAGCGCGCGATCTGGTCGGGCGTGTCGCGACAGGCCTGTGTGGGGTGGCCGAGAAAACCGCAGGGGCAGGGGTTCATGGCGCCGATGAGCTGGAAGCGCGCCGGGAACTCGCTCTGCATGGCGGCGCGCGAAATGCGGATGTGGCCACTCTCCAGCGGCTCGCGCAGGGCCTCCAGCGCGGCGCGCGGAAACTCGGGCAGCTCGTCGAGGAACAGCACGCCGTGGTGCGCCAGCGAGATCTCACCCGGCCGGGGTGGTGAGCCCCCACCCACCAGCGCGACCGCGCTGGCGCTGTGGTGCGGTGCGCAGGTGGGTCGCTGGCCCCAGTGTTCGAGGCTGAAGCGCCCGGCCAGCGAGGCCACCGCCGCCGACTCCAGTGCCTCCTGCGTGCTCATGGGTGGCAGCAGGCCGGCGAAGCGCTGCGCCAGCATGGACTTGCCCGAGCCGGGCGGCCCGACCATCAGCATAGAAGGGACAAAAGACCCCGACTGCGACTGTACTTACACAGGAAGGGCAACTACACTAAGAATCTGAATGCAATCCAGAAAGAATCCATTGGCATCCAACGCGAAGGCTGCAACGCACAAGCTGCAAGTGACCGTCGACCAGACTATAGATAGGGTGCTGGACGAAATGGCTGCGCGTGGAATCAATGGGAGCACTCGATCCGAAGTCGCCTGCTTCATCCTTCGCGGGTGGATGTGGGATAACGAAGAGAAGCTACTGAGGCAAGGCGTGGCGCTGGCGGGCGGTAGTGGCTCAGCGAAGGTGGGCCGCTGAGATGGTGGCACCTCAGTACCTGAGTCGCGCGCCTATCAAGGAAGGTCTGATTGATTTTCAGTTTGAGGCGCCTGTCGCGATGGCGGCCTTGGAAGAGTTCGCGAAGCAGATAGGCGACCAGTACGAAAAAGTGAGCCTCATTCGCCGTCAGCGGATAGAAATTAACCTGACCGACGGCAAGGGCACGCAATCCGAAGACGTCAATCTGCCGCCGGTCGGTATGCGTTTCGAGTCGCCGAAGTCAGGCCCCCCGCATGTAGTGCTGACCCGTACATCGGGCTTCACTTACAGCCGTCTCGAACCATACAAAGATTGGGAGCAACTGCGCGAGAGCGCGATGGCGGTATGGCAGAGGTTCCTTGAGGTTGTTCAACCCGAGGTAATCAACAGGGTGGCAGTACGGTATATAAACGCGCTCCACTTGCCTCTCAAGGAGGGGCAGCCCTTCTCCTATTACCTTAGTGCCGCGCCCGAGATTCCCGAAAAGTTGCCTCAAGCAATGAGCGCCTTCATTCAGCGTGTGGTCATGATCGACCACAAGACGTCCAACCGCGCCATCGTCACGCAGGCGCTTGAGGAGTCACAAGCCGCAAGGACCTCCGAGGGCGTTGCAATGTTCCTGGACATTGACACGTTCAGGACCAAGCAGTTTGCGGCAGCGGATGCGGAGCTATGGGAAGCCTTGGATTCGTTGCGGGATTTCAAGAATTCAATCTT
Organism: Comamonadaceae bacterium; assembly: GCA_003599455.1. Lineage (GTDB taxonomy): Bacteria > Pseudomonadota > Gammaproteobacteria > Burkholderiales > Burkholderiaceae_C > Hydrogenophaga. The sequence goes on along the minus strand of QZKF01000069.1, from coordinate 15,047 downwards.
TTTTGAACACATCAAAGAAGCAACAGTGGAGTTGTACAAATGAGCACGCTCGCCACCGATTACGAACCGATCGGCATCCGTCTTGGCAGTTTCAGCGGGGGGCCGGAGGCTGCAACCTTGGCGTTACTAACGTTGAACGCCTTCCAACCCCTTGCCACGCAGTCGGGCACAGACGCGGCGCTTGACGACCTCCACGCATTGCAGTCTGAAGCTGCAGCGGGCGAGCACGACGCGATGCTTGACGATGCGACGCTGGAATTGGGGAAGCGCTTTCTTCTTGCCCTTCCCAAGTCTTTGCCTGTGCCGTCACTCGGCTTGGACCGTGATGGGGAGTTGAGGTTTGACTGGACAGCCCCCCTCCGCCGCATGCTCTCCGTCAGTTTGCGCTCCGACGGACGCGTGGCATATGCAGTGCGTCTTGGCGCTCGGAGAGCAACACATGGGGTTGAAGTCTTTGACGATGCAATACCTGAAAAGATTGTTCGCGCGGTTCGGGAACTTCAGCAGTAAGGGCTCAGCGGCCGACGCTCCTCAAGGGGCTCCCGAAGAAGCGCTCCCGGTAGAGCAAGCTGCTGCGTGCGCCGCAGTCCAACTTCTTCAACGCGAAGAGCATGTTGCGAGATTTCTTCATAGTCGAAGGGACCTGACCACGGACGGCACCACAAGGCCTTATGTTTTTGAACCGGAAACGTGGCAAGGAGTCCATGAAACGTCTGTGTGCAGGAAAGAAGGCGTGAGCGAGGAGCGCATCTGGGGCATTGGGAGCACATGCCGGCCCGGCAGGAACGTTCACGGACGAGCGGACGTAGGCATGGCTGTCATAAACGACTTGACCTTGATGGGACATTCAGCACCCAAAACGGACTATCCCGAGCACTCGGTGATTGTTGGGTGGCCTGAGGGCGACGAAAGAAAAGATGCGCGAATCGCGCTGGCAGTTGAGATTGCGGCAGCCGCGACAACGATTCGCTTCCCGAAACCACCCGCATAACTTCTGCGGCCTGAAGCGGGCAGTAGTGCTCAAACTTCAGGTGCCTTAACAGAAGGAAAAGCGAGCCCTGGCGCGGGCTGTAGGCCGATTTTTCTTCCCTGAACTGTTAATTCTTAACAGCCTGCCTCGCGGAAGCCGCATGGCGTCTCAGAAGTCGTCGTTCTCGATGGGTGTAGCGGCGTACACGGCACCCCTCTCGATTGCCTGCTGTGCCCGCTCGACCATTGCAGCAAGCCTGCGCCGGGCTGAAGGAGCGGAGATGGCCCTGGCATGGCCCACCGCCTTGGCGAGTAACTCATCGACCTTTCCGAGCGCGAATACCTCTTCGGACGGCACCTCCCGGCGCTGAATCATGTCAGGACTCCACTCGCCCGAGCGGTGCTTCTCCAGCGCCCTGAAGACATCTGGAAAGTCCTGCTTGATCCAGTTGCGTAGGGTGACGTGGGACGGATTTCCCCCGAAGGCCGCTGCCATCTCGCGATACGACAGCGGCTTGCCGCGCTGGACGTGCTGCTTGGTCGTGATGAAGACCGAGAAAGCCTTGCGGCGCTCGTCCTTCCGGTAAGCCTCCCCGTGCGTCAGGTTGGCTGAAGCGGCGGCCCACATGGCCTCCTTGCGGGTCATGGGCATGATGGTCGCTTCGACCTGCTTGCGACTTAGTTCTTCCTGCGCCGCCATGCGGTGCCACCCGTCAACCAAGTACAGCGCACCTCGCACGTCTGCAAGGCGAACAGGGGGCATGTCCGCACCAGAGTTGTAGGAGGTGCGGTACGCCTTCACGCGGCTGGCTGTGAGCTTCTCACGCACCTGCCACGAGGGCTCCTTGATGATGTCCGAGACGTTGACCAGGACCTTGCCGCCAGAGAAGCTCATGCCAATCCCTCCAGGGCGTTCGCCAGCCGGCGGCGCTCCTCGTTGGCCTTGTCGATTTCCTCGCGCTCCTTGGCCGCCAGGGTCAACCCAGGGGCACCAAAGGCGGCCTTCAGGGGCTGCGCCATGGCCTGAATCACCCTGGGAGGGATGTCCCGGTACACGCGCTTGGAGCGTTGCTCCTGGTGGTCCCAGTAGGCCCCCGCATTGGTGTCCGTGAGGCCGCGCACGCGCCGCACGAGTTGGTGGTCGAAGGCAGCATCGGAGGCGAACCGCGTGGGCCGCTGGTCCTGCATCAGGTACATGGCAATCGCAGTCTTGACCACCGACCACGGCTCCACATCACGGCCGATGGTAACCAAGTGGTGCGCCGCAAGGCGCTCCCAGCGGAACCCAGCGCGGCCCTCTGCGTGACGCTGAAGTACGCCCTGTGCGTGTCCCAGAACGGTCTCCCAGCGGGCTGTGAGGATGGCCCATGCCTCGCTGTCGGGGTTCTTGGCCTTGCGGGCATCGACGAGGGCCACGTAGGGCTTCAGCTCGTGGACGGTGACCCCCTGCTGGGTCGGTGCGCCATGGCGGCGTATGGTTTTCTTGTGGTTTTCGCAGAACGGGGAGTATCCGTGCGCTGCCTCCTGGCAGCCGGGTGTGCGGCAATGTCTTGGCATCAACTACTTGTGAATTCTTGTCCCCGTCCCCTGTCAGGGGCAGGCACGAAATGGGTCGCGGTGGGAGGTTTGGAGGGTGGGAGTCTATGCGGCGGCAGTGACTTCGCCCGCCGAACGCGCCCGCATGATGGTCTGGCGGGTGGTCTTGTACTCACGGGCGAGCCCCGCCACGGTGGCCCCCTGGTCGAGCTTCTCGCGTACCTCTTCGGCCTGCTTCGGGGAGAAGGTGGCAGGACGACCCATGTGCTTGCCCTCGGCCTTGGCCCGCGCGATGCCGGTATGGGTGCGCTCCAGGAGCAGGTCGCGCTCGAATTCGGCCACGGCTGCGATGACGCCCATGGTCATCTTGCCGGCTGGGCTGCCCAGGTCCATGCCCCCGAGGGCGAGGCAGTGCACACGCACGCCCAGACCCGCCAGGGCCTCTACAGTGGCCCGCACGTCCATCGCGTTGCGCCCCAGGCGGTCGAGCTTGGTGACCACCAGGATGTCTCCCTCTTCGAGCTTGCCAACCAGGAGGCCGAAGGCGGGCCGCTGGCTGGCCGGCACGGACCCCGAGATGGTCTCGCGGATGACCCTGCGGGGGTGGACGCTAAAGCCGCTGGCGGCAATTTCCGCGAGCTGGTTGTCTGTGGTCTGCTCCGTGGTGCTGACGCGTAGATAGGCGAAAGTGCGTGACATGGTGGGGCTGTGATGGTAAGTCCGAAAGGGATGTACGTATCATACAGGACGTACGAAACTTGTCAAGGCTAACTTCCGGTCATCCCTGCAAGGTGGGGTCCGCAAGCGGTCGGTTTCGGTCACTGAGCCGGTAGGATGAGGCATGGCAAACGACCACCCCTTGTTCATCTACCGCTACATGGACCGCGCTGCCCCTCGCGGAGACAGTCCACGTTTTCGCATTCGCGTTAGCGCTGCGCTTCCCGACCGGTTCGATATCCCGTCCAAGCTCTGGGTTGCCATGCGAGAGCAAGCGGGCATCGACGTGCCAATGGGTCAGTGGGGGGCGCTCTGGGAAGAGTTCTTCAAGGAGGCTGCGATGGAGGAGGTCCTAACTTCCATTACGGTCACCCACCGCGTTCTGACTGGTGTGGGAGGGCGGTTTGCAGAGGTGTACCGTCTCGCCATCGCCCGGGCGCTTGCGGATGAGCACATGGGGTTTCGCATCGATGAACAAGGGGTCATCCACTACGCCGTGGACGAGGTCTTCGAGGGAATGAGGGGTGCGACTTTGTCGGTGCTGAACGCCCCCGTGCTGGCCGTTGCTCGGGGCGCTTACGAAGCCGCCTTCGGGTACCTTGACCGACATCCTGCGGATACCAAGGCTGCCATGAGGTCGACGTTCGAGGCGCTGGAAGTCGTCGCTCGTCAGTTGAACCCAGGTGCCAGGAACCTACACGCGAACCTGTGCCGGGAGAACTTGAAGGACCAGTACCTCGCTGCGAGTACAGGTGACGCAGTGGAGAAACGAGTGTTGGCCGGCATGTTTGAGGGGATGGCCCACTGGGTTCAGAGCATGCACGAGTACCGGCATGGGCAGGTGGACAGCATCACCCCTCCGACCGAGGAGTTTGCGGTGTACGTCCTGAGTTCCGGCTCGGCCTACTTACGGCTCATCGCGGGACTTGCACTTCGAGTTGGAGTGCAGCCTGCCGCCTGATGTTGGTAGCTGGGGACCCGGCACGGGGGATTTTTGCGGCCGAAGTTGATCGAAGACCCGCTCAGATTTTTGCGCCAAAATTGGGCGCATGGTCGCTGGCATGGTGAACTCAAGACACGGTGACGTGAAGGGACGCTGTCGTCGGTTGATCAGGCCGTCATCTTCAGCATGGACCAGACCGAGAACGCCAGGACGCCAGCACTCGCGATAATGGAGGGCAGCTTTTCCAAGAACAAGCCAGCAAGTCGCCAACCGGGGCTGTCGTTCTTGAAGTGCTTCAGGCGGTCGTGGGGGTCGGGTCGTGGGAATGAAGGCATTGGCGTGCTCCGAGCATGTCCCGAATTGTCCGAGAAGGGCTGTCATTCCTTGCCGGAAAGTGATTCGAGGAGGGGAGGCTAGAAAATCTCCCCTGGGGGGCATTGAAATCGCCCCGGGGAGGCCCCAGCTTCTCCCCTGGGGGGGCAGGAGCGTCCCCCAAAGCAGACGCCGCTGACGCACACGCCGAGTAGCAGACCAACGTCGCATACGCAGCATACGTCCTCGGGGGGCGGCACCCGCGCCTCCCCGTCCATGCCGTTGATGCGTTGCAGGGCTGCATGTCCGCCCCGAGAATTGCTGCCAACACATGGAGAAACTGCAATGGCCGAGCCGAAACCGAAGCCCCCAAAGGGCGAAACCGACAGGGTGTTGACAGAGAAGTGGGGCGCCGCCTCCATGCAGGCTGGCTTCACGGCATTTCCCGACGTCATCTTCCGAAACATGAAGGCACTGGGGCTGACGCATCTCGATGTGCTCGTACTCCTACATCTCGCCAGCTACTGGTGGAGGCCGAACGAGTTGCCCTGGCCCTCGAAGGCACGCATCGCTGCCGGTCTCGACGTGGACCCGAGCACAATCCGGCGCAGCATCCAGCGCATGGAGCGGCTGGGTTACGTGCAGCGGAGGTACCGCAAGGCCGAGGCGGGCGACAACAAGTCGAACATCTATGACCTTGCGGGCCTCGTAAGGGCCGCCGACAAACTCTCACGCCAGGAGCTTGAAACCCGGCAGCAGCGGGAGGCTGAAGACCTCGCACGGCAGGCGACGCCCAAGACTCTTGAACTCATTCAGGGTGGGAAGTCGACATAGACGCCACCGCATACTGAAGAATCTGGTTTCGAGTCTGGCGTTGGCCCCGTCGCCGAGCCACTTGTGTTAACAAGGCCCGGTCACATCCTGCGGCCAAGCGAAGGTCACCTCGGTGCGGCCGCCTTGTTTCCAAACCAACTCCAGCATCCCGCCTTGGTAGTTCACGATGGCGGCTTGTAGGACCCTTCGCAACGCTGCGTTGGCCCGGGGTACGTCCAGCGGGCTGTCACTGAGCAGGGCAGCCTCCACTTCCTCGATTCCCTTGGCGACGAACACGGAGCCCTTCGTAACCATCTCCGAGGAGAGCGTGTTGACCCGCCGCGTCGCCTCGTCGTGTTCCTTCTGGAGAGCATCCAGCTTGCGTCGAATCGCTGGGGAGTCCCCACGACTCAACGCCTCCACGAGGTGCCCTTGTGCGTCCTCGACGCTCTCCCTGTAGGCGATGGCGGCTTCCAGTTGCTGGTCCAGGTCGGTCAGCCCGGATGGGGCTGAACCTGCGATGAATGATGCATTGGAAACCAAAGCGTGGTGGACGTTTTCCACTCGTACAGCCTTGTAGGTGCATCCGGCGCCCTCCTTGGCCTTCGTGCACACGAGGTATGGGGGCCCTGCCTTGGAGCTCGTGCCCTTACTGATGCGGGTCATAGTCTGGCCACAGAGAGGGCACTTGGCGAGGCCCGCGAGGAGGTGCTTCACGCCTGACTTCGGTGGTCGTGCAGGCGCCCCGGAGGACTCACCTCGCATTGCCTGCGCGGACTTGAAGGTCTGCTCGTCGACGACCGCCGGGAAGTAGTTGAGGACTGGCTCGCATGGGATGCGCCGCGTGCGCCCGAGTGCAGTCATCTCCTCGTGTGGCGTGAAGGTGCCCATCACGGCAGGGTTGATGAGGATTTTTGCGATGTACGAGCGTCGCCAGTGGAGGCCACGGCCGAACGGCTCCACGCCGTCTCGGTTGAGCTGTTCCGCAATCGACTCCTGCCCGACCCCTGACAGGTACTTCTTAAAGATGCGCTGCACCACCTGCCCGCGCGGTTCAATCACCTCGAAGCCGGTGCGGTCGGCCCGAAGTCGAAGCCATGCGGGGGCAATGCTGGTCAGCGGCTTGGTGGTGATGTCGTTGCGCTTCGCCTTCCACGCTTCTTTCAACCGCGACGACTTCACGGCGCTCTCGCTGTGAGCACGCATCAGCTCGACGATGGCGATGATGAGTTCGGTGGGGTTCTGCCCAAGGCTCTCCCTGGAGTAAATGCGTTCGCTCCCCGGCTGAAGGGTAACGACGATGATTCCTGCGGCGACGATGGTCATGAGGAGGCCCTGAGCCATGACAATGTCGCCACGACTCAAGCGGTCGAGAGACTCCATAAGCAGGTAACTGCCCGGGGCAATGACCCCCGTCTGGACATAATTGTTGAACGCCGCAAGAGCACCCGTGCGGGCGTTGTCGCCTCTGAACGCCGATACGCCCAGGTCTTGAAAGCTGGTCGTATCCAGGTCGAGTCCGTGCTTGGCCGCGTACAGCGTGGCGAGGTCGGTCTGGCGTCGGCGGCTGTCGCCGTGCATCTGCTCGGCGGTGCTGAAACGGAGGTAGCTGTAAGCCTTGGGTCGCGTGGAAGTCATGGGTCAATAGTACCCAGCATGAGGATGCTGTGGCCACCCGCCGCCGCGATCTCGAGCGCGCGTCTGGCGGCGGCCTGGCCCTTGACGTCGGCCAGGTCGGCGCCGGCCGGTGTGGCGCCGATGGCGGTGGGCGCGAGGCGGCTCCAGCCGGCTTCGTCGGGCGGCTCGGCCGCGGCTGCCGCGGCTTCGGGCAGGAAGCGCGCGACCACATCCAGCAGATGGCGCGCGCGGTAGACCTGGGCCTGCGGCACCAGCGCGGCTTCTTCGGCGCTGCCGGGGGGCAGCACCAGGCGGGTGCGGGTGGCATCGGCCGCATCGCCGCCCTGGTGCTGCGCCAGGCTCATCGCGAGGGCGCCGCGCACGGGGCGCAGTTCGCCGCCCAGGGACAGCTCACCCGCGAACTCCCAGCCCGCCAGCCGCGCGGCGTCGACCTGGCCGCTGGCCGCGAGGATGCCGAGCGCGATCGGCAGGTCGAAGCGGCCCGAGTCCTTGGGCAGGTCGGCCGGCGCGAGGTTGACCGTACGACACTATGTAGTATCGACATTCGTGCAAGGTAATCCCCCACGAGGGGAATGGCTCTAACACTTTACTATGAACGTGAGGGATAGATGGCAAAAAAGGTGACTCTCCGATTTCGCGCCAAACGTTACGGTCGAACTACATTCAAAGAATATGCGGTCTCATACGACGACTGGGAGCCAGTGGTAATGCGCTGGCTGTGGCCCGCCCTTGAACAGTTCGCCAAGGACACCGACCTTGAGCCACCGCACAACACGCTGTGGGACGTGCTCTCTTTCGGGCTTCCCGGACTGGCCGAAGTTCCGAGTTGGAGCGCCTTTACAAGGATTCCGATCACGGAGTTGGAAATGGAGAACGTACGAGACCTTTACATGGATCTCGACGATGCATTCCATAGGCTTTGGGGAGCAGACAGAGGGGCACTCCGCTCCTCCGGTACCCGAAAGTTCCTTACTGACCACCTCCTTGAGTTGCGGCCAGACGGCGCTTTAGCCCGCGCCAGCATGGCATTTAGACCCAAGGGCCGCGCAAATCACACCCCAAGACCCCTGATCAGCGACCAGGTGCGTTATGAAGATGGAAAGGCAACGGGTGCTCCTCTCGGAGCCATGCCGCACACTAATCCCGCGGAGCTCAAGGAATTGCATTCGAAGCGCATGAATGCTGACCTTGAAAAGATCTCAAACGCTTGCTGTCACGAGCTTGATGCGTACTACAAGGCGTGTGCGGTGCAGGATGCGATCCTCGCCGAGAAGATGGACCCAGCCTGGGCTTCCCCCAGTTTCCCGGACGGTTTGCTTAGCCTATTAAGCCTTGCTCAAAGTCGACTGGGCTGAGGAAGTCTAGCTTTGAGTGTTTGCGCACCGGGTTGTAGAAGCGCTCGATGTAATCGAACACGTCGGACCTGGCTTCTTCCCTTGTCCGGTAGACCTTGCGGCTGAGCCGTTCGGTCTTCATGGATGAGAAGAAGCTCTCCATCGCGGCGTTGTCCCAGCATTCACCGCGACGGCTCATGCTGCAGGTGATGCCTTGTGCTTTGAGTAGTTGCTGGAAGTCGTCGCTGGTGTATTGACTGCCCTGGTCCGAGTGGTGCATCAGCGAGCTGGGTTTGCCGCGCCGCCAAAGGGCCATCAGCAATGCGTCGCTCACCATCTTGGCCTGCATGGTGTCGCTCATCGACCACCCCACGATGCGACGTGAGTACAGGTCCATCACCGCTGCCGCATACAGCCAGCCCTCGGCCGTCCAGATGTAGGTGAAGTCGGCCACCCACTTCTGGTTCGGACCAATGGCCTGGAAGTCGCGCTGCAGATGGTTGGGCGCGATGTGGTTCTCAAGCCTGCTGCCCGTATCTCCTGGTAGCCTGCGTCGCTTGTGACGGGCTTGCAGCTTGGCCAGATGCATCAGCCGGATGACCCGGTTCATCCCGCAACTCTCGCCCAGCGCTCGAAGGTCGTGCCAGACGCGTGGACTGCCGTAGGTGCGGTCGCTGAGCTCGAAGCTCTCTCGGATGAGCCGGGTGAGCCTGGCGTCGTCCTGGCTGCGCTGACTCGGCGCTCTGTCCATCCATTCATAGAAGCCGCTGTGGGAGACCGCCAGAACCCGGCACATGGTGCGGGTGGGCCAGACACTACGATGCCGCGCGATGAAGCCGTACTTCACTGCGGGTCCTTTGCAAAGTAGCCGAGCGCTTTTTTTAGGATGTCGCGCTCCGTGGTCACGCGGCGCAGTTCGCGTTGCAGCCGCTCCACCTCGGTGGCGGCCTCACTGCGAAGCGGCCGGTTCGGCCTGAGGTCCAACACCCCGCCACGCTCCTGGGTGACCCAACGTCTGAGCACGCTGGTCTGAATACCCAGGTCCCGTGCAATGTTCGTGACCGTGGCTCCTGGCTGCTTGCACAGCTTCACTGCCTCACGTTTGAATTCGTCCGTGAAGCTCCTTCGGGTTCTTGTCATGCCTATCTCCTGAACACATCATGTCATTGGATGTGTCCGGGAAACTGGGGGAAGCCCAGCCTTTACTCACGCAGTGATCAACAATCTGCCCAAGCGTGGCCTCGTCGAACACGTTCGTGCGCTTGGATCCAAAGAACGTCGGGCACTCATTGCATATTACCTTCAGGCCGACGGCAGGCCGGGAACGCCGTTCAAGCGTGTGGGTAACAAGGGAGGCGCGGTCCTTGGCCTTGAATTCGCGCATCGGATGGGCATTGAGCCTTTAGATCTCCAAAGGTGTCTTCGATATCGTCACTACCCCCATCAGACGGTTCTCGTCGGCGCGATCCTCTTGATTCAGATCGCTACGGCTTGGAACATAGGTGCGGTAATGGAGTTGAGAAAGCAAGATGTACGCCCCTTGCCAGAAGGCGGGTACATGATTCAGTCGATCAAGACCAAGACGGGGGATGACACGCCGATAGTGCTTGTGGAGGGACACGACAACCCTGGCGTCCGGGCTTTGCGCTTCGCGCTGGAACGGCTGGCGGGTTTAGTGCAGCGCGGTTGGGCAGATGTCGACGAGCAATGTCTATGGCTGAGTTCAGAGAGCAACTTCGACAAGTATCGTGGCATGCCAATTTCCAACTTGGCGAAGGCCTTGGAAACGATACGAGAAAGGTATGCGCTCCCGTACTTCACGTTCGAAATGATTCGCACACAGAAGTTGACCTTAATCAGCGTTGAACAGGGGCCCATCGCAGCAGCGGAGACGGCAGGGCACAGTACCTTCGCAACCATTGGCGTGTATATCGACCACCTCATCACTCGCCGCATCAACTCTTCAGTCAATTTAGAGTTCCAGCGCAGGTGGGAGGTAGAAGTCGCGGCCACGATAGAGATGAAGCCATTGGGGATACCGCTGATGCCAACCGGAGACGGCGCTTCATGCTCTAACCCGTCAATGCCGTCCGACGACGCTTGGCTGAGTGGTGGAGTCTGCGATGGATTGCACTGTCATCAGGGGGGTGGGTGCCCGAATCGTAAGCTTGTCATCGATCGGGATCGAGTTGAAGAGGCCGTACTTACGCGCCGCTACTACGACGCTAATTGGAACCGCCTGTACGCTGAGAACCCGCACGCCTTCGCGAGGGTCCACGTACCGAGGCTGGAATTCAACATGTATCTGGTCGAATACCTCAAGAAGAGCCCTTACCGGCACCTGATCAATGACTAAACGAAAAGCCGCCTACATTCCGCCATCCGAACGTGCCCGGCCCGATGATGCCCCAGGGCTCGTCGCATACGAATATGCCATCCGGTGTCGATCTTTGACCTTCGCGGATGACGTCATTGGAGTCGGACTCAAGTTTCCCGAGAACGACGCAACGGGTGAACGCAGAATTAACTTTGCTACGACCTACCTGCCCCCAAACCGACTGCATCCTGCGGTAACGCTTCTAAAGGATCGCCCTGATCTTGCTCGCGTCGTCGTTGCGGTGATCGACACATACATGTTGCGGCAGCAGAACACTAAGAGCACCGCACAGACTGCCGTCAGCCTTGGACGCACCATTATCCGCGCCCTTGAATATTTTTGGCTTAACGACATCTACCACCTTAAGTGGGTCACGTCAGCGCACTGGGAAGACCTATTGGACAAGTTTGTGAAGGGCGGCTGGTACCTCGCGTTGGATCTGGAGCGACGCGCTTCGGTCATCGATTTGAGGACCCTACCGCTCTCTAGAAGAAAGAAGAAGCAAGGTGTGATCGAGTACAGCTGCGACAGTCTGATCGCCGCAATGGGCGCGAACATGGGGCCGGGTCAGGTCCGGCTTGAGTACCGACGCGGCGACGTGTACGGTCAGCTCCATAAGGCGCGAGCAGAAAACGCGCCTGGTGTCTCAAGTATCGCCGCACTTGTCTCGAGCTTAAACAATCTGGTTGAACTGCCAAAGGATATGCGGGCCCAGTGTGTAGCACACCAGAGTCCAACTGCATTCGCGGAATCTTCAGTGACATCAGCAAAGAACCGGACCGAGAATTTTGATCCGGCTCAGCTCTCATCGCTAGTGTGCGAGGCATACCGCTGGGTTTCGATCTACTCGGAGCCAATCATTCAGTTAGTCGGTCAAGTTTATTCAGACTTGACCGCATATGAGCAAGAGGAAATCGATGAGTCAAGAATTATTAGGCTGCTAGAGGCGCCGGAGGCAAAAGCGCTTGAGCAACTTCTCGGAGTCCGCGTCCTTACCGTGGCGAGACTCGGTGACTGGCAGCGCGGGATGGGCCTGCTCGGACTTGTGCGTACGCTGCTGGCTGCGTGTTTTGTGCTTTTGGGTGTCTTCAATGGCAGGCGAAAGGACGAGATCGCATCCAGGTCCACCGGCCTTTATTCCGATGGCTTTGAGTGCATCGACGAAGGCCTTGGTCTGTACCAGTCCTACTTCTATTGTGAGAAGACGGTGCACGACTATCGCCAGTTCTACATCAATGAGATTTCCTTCAAGGCGCTCAAAGTAGCCAAGGCCATCTCGGACATTGCGTGGAGCGAGGTATCGCGAAACGGAGGTGCGCAGCAAACCGACCGGATGCGGAAGGTTTTTTGTATGCCTCCGCGAGGTCGTGAGGACACGCCAACTTGGTATGACTACTCCATGGACCCAGGAGTCGAACTGTTGTGCCAGCGAGCCATGGGTTCAGGCAGTTCAATCGCACCAAACGCCCACATGTTCCGACGGGCCTACGCGGTAGTCTTCCACTATCGCTATGAGAATGCAGATTTGTACGCGCTCTCGCAGCAGCTTGCACACTTCGATCTGGGGATGACCTTGCATTATGTGCTCGAGGGACCTAGTCGCGCCCTCGCGCATCACGCTGCGAAGCTGTGGGGTGATGGCGGCGAGGCGAAGAAGGCAAGAGCCGTGCAGGCGGCCGAGCTGGCATCTGAGGTAAGAGAGTTTGGCCGCGTCAAGCTGCATGATGACGTGCTGGAAATCCTCCAGGGCGGAACCGCTGTAGCAGGAGGATTTCCGCGACTGATCCAGCGATTCACTCGGAAGATGCTTGGGCGGATCAGTTACGACGACGCAGACCTCAAGCTAGCTGCAAAGAAGGTCTCAAGCGTGCTGATCGATAGGGGTCATACGGTCATTCCGTTTCGCCATGGCAATTGCAACGCCGGTGGTCCCAAACCCGGTGCACGGTGCTTTCGAGAAGGACAGTTGGCTCGCGAGCTGGCATCTCCCATCGTTTGTGGCCCGTGCCCGTATCACCAGATGAAGGCGACACATCAACGGGCGGTCGAGGACGATCTAGACCGGCAGCGTGCGCACCTTTTGCAGCGTCCGGACTCTCTTCAGACCTTGGCGGAGAGAACGGCGCTTGTGGCCACCGAAAAGTTGGTGGCCTTCTATCGAAGGAAAACCCAACCCGAAGCCGCGTTGTCACAGGGATGCGAATGATGACCAAGCCTAGTGTGGCGTTCAAAAACGAGGAGGCCGGACGAACGAATATCGAACGCAAGCTGAAGTATCTGGCCACCATGCTGAACAACGGTGCGCAGATTGCAGCCGCACCGAAGAGCCTCCGCCAGTTCAACGCATGGAGTTTTGTAGGCGACAGTGTGCACGAGTCATTCGCTAGGAATGCTCATGAGACGCTCACGAAGTACTCACCCCTGAGGTCTGACGCGGATGAACTCACCCGGCTCGCAAAGAAGGCAGCAAAGCAAACGCCGCCAGCGCGCGAGCTTTCCGTGAAGCGGGCTCGGGAACGGTCAGAACTGCACCTGAAGTTGCGGCAGATCGCTGAACGGCATGCGCTCCAAGTTATGTCTGAGAACGAAGAACTCCGGCGCGATATCGAGGCTCTGAGGTCGCAGATCAACTCCATGAGCGACGAGTTAGCCTCGATCCGCGACGCGTACGAGGAAGAGCTGCAAAAGGTGAGATCTCGCAACGCCGAGCTGATCAGATCGACGCCCTCAACAATCAAGGTGCTTCGCAAGGATGTCTAGCATCCGCTACGTCTTGTCCCAAGTGCCTGTGCAAGATGGTCGCCCGGCCTTCCTTGTCTATGACCTCAAGAAGGAGTGCATAGTCCGCGAGCTCACGGACTATGCGACCTACCTGATTGATGAGCGAAACAACTCCCCCCTGACTGTTGGTCAAGGGCTGTACCAGCTCGTCGAGTTCTGGAAATTTTTGCAGCACGAGGAAACAGGTCTTCATGCGATATCCAATGCGACGATTCGCAAGTTCAAGGTAGAGAATTTCAGGAAGGTCAGAAAATCAAAGGCACATCGCGGCGGAGAGGATCAAGCCAAGCAGACGGTGAACATCAAGCTCGAGCGGATCTATCAATGGATCGTGTGGCTGCAGGAGACAGGTCGGGTGCCACTCGGCACGATTGGTCGGCGCGGGCTGGTTATAGCAATCATTGAGTCGCCGGTCATGCGAAAGCGCAGCAGTGGGAGCTGGGTCGCCAAGAGCGGCCGCAAGTACCCCCTGCTTTATAAGGTCAGCAAGCGCAACGCTAAGCACAATGCTGCGGCATCGGTAGTCACGGACCAAAATGTGAGTGACATGATGGCTCGGTTCAGCGAGCTATTTGAGCCATTTATTGCGCAGCGTAATAGTCTCTTCGCCGATATCGCGGAGTCGGCAGGGTTTCGTCGAGGGTCGATTTGCTCGCTTCGTATTGATCAATTCAAGATCAGCGAGATTGAGATGGCTAACGGTGAGTACCTAGTACGCCCGTCCAAACAAAAGCTCGGCTACACGAAGACTTTTGGTATTGAGCTTTCCCTCGCTTTTCGGATATACGAATTCATCGAAAACTACTGGAAACCATGGGTGAAGGAACATGCGATTCCTCAGGGTGTTCATGAGAACGCGCTCTTCCTCTCGGAGAAGACGGGCAAGCCCATCCTGGAGCGTTCGATGACCCAGTCGATTTCACGTGCTTTTAGGTCGCTCGGCTTCGACAAGGGTGTCGGCCCTCATGCCTTGCGGGGAAAGTTCACTTCGACCTTCGTCGATGAAGAACTAGCCGAACGGCGTGAGCTCGGCCTGGATACCAGTAACAGATCAATTGCTGCAGCTGCGGCGATGAAGCTGGGGCATGATGACCCAGATCAGTTCTATCGTTACGCGTCATCAAGCCAGGCAAGGCAGGCGCGTATTTCTAGAGAAGGACGCTTGGCCGAGTTGAAGGTACTCCGCGAGCAGGTCAAATCGCTGCAAGAGCGACTGAGACAGATGGGAGGGGTTGCTGACTGAACGGGTGAGCGTCGAGCTTGCCATGTGCTTGCGGTGTGGATCCCACTTGGAGACGGTCAGTCATATTGGCAGCTTAAGACTGATCTGTGTCGCTCGGGGACAGCGGTCCGAACGGAAGGGACGATCGTCAGCGGTCATTCATGGATCGACCACACCAGCGACCGCTTGATCAACAACACCGGGTACTTGCCGCTGGATGGCTCCAAGCCCTAGGTGAAGGACCAGTTTCGTTCGGGGCAGAGTGGTACTCCCGCCCCATTTCGGCTAACCGCGCTTGCTCGGGAGCTAGGGCGTGTTAACACTAATAGCGATGGCTGCGATTGCGTCGGACAATCTGGGGCATGGAGATCACGCCCGCACAATTCGCCACCATTGAGCACTGCC
>QZKF01000033.1 GCA_003599455.1 Comamonadaceae bacterium | reverse complement strand
ACCCGCGCACCTCGGCGCCAGGCCGCTGCGGTGCCGGGGCGCCGGGGCGCCGCGCGGCGCGGTCGATCAGGTGCAGCACGTTGCCGTCGATGTCGGTGAGCGTGGTTTCCCACGCGCCCCAGGGCTGCCATTGCGGTGCGTCGGCGGCGAGCCGGTGCGCGTGCAGCAGGGTGCGGCCCGCCAGGCCGGTGCGGCACGGCGCGAGCACCGCCTGGCGCAGGCTGGCCTGCAGCGCATGGATGCCCGCGATTTCCACGCGGTGGTGGCCGGGCTCGAAACCGCGATCGCCCGGCGCGGGCCGCTCCCACCGGCCCGGCACCGCGCCGCAGGCCCAGAGCTGCACGCACAGAGGCCCGTGCACCAGACGCGCAACCACTCCCGGCACATGCTGCAGGCACTGGAAGCCCAGCACCTGCGTGTAGTCGGCCACGGCGCGCCGCAGGCAGGGCGTGCGCACATCGGCCACGGACACCGGGCTCGCTGGGGTACCTTCGCCCTGCGGGCTGCGGTGCGAGCTTGCTTGGGAACGGCCCGGCGCGGCGCTCATGCGCGCACCACCCGCTCGTGCAGGCGCTCGACCACGTCGGGCAGGCGCGGGCCGAAGCCCAGCAGCTCGAGCGCGTCCAGGTGCACCAGCGCGCCCACTGAGGCGCGCCGCCGGAACGCCGGCGTGAGCGCCAGCTCGGGCCGTTGCCAGAATTTCGCCTCACCGCCGATCGCCTCCAGGCCTTGCGTGGTGGTCAGGATCACGTCGGGCGCGGCCTGGGCCATGGCCTCGGCCGTCATGGGCCGGTAGCCCTTGAAGCCGGCGAGCGGGTTGCGCGCGCCGATGAAGCGGATCAGCGCGTCGGCCGCGGTCTGCTCGCCAGAAACCATCGGGCTGCCGCTGTGCGAGAGCACGAACAGCACGCGCGGGCCCGTGCCCCGGGCGGCCTGCACGCGCGCGCCTACGGCCTGCCAGCGCGCGTCGAGCCGGGCCTGCAGCTCGCGCGCCGCGGCCTCGCGCCCCGAGGCGCGGCCCACCGCCGCGACCTTGCGCCCCACCTCGCCCCAGCTGTGGTCGGCGTTCACAAGCTCCACGCGCACGCCAGCGCTGCGCAGCTGGTCGAGCACCACCGGCGGGCCGGCGTCGGTGCCGGCGATCAGCGCATCGGGCCGCAGCGCGAGCAGGCCTTCGGCCGAGAGCTGGCGCATGTAGCCGACCTTGGGCGTGGCCTGCGCCGCCGCCGGGTACAGACTGGTGGTGTCGGTGCCCACCAGCTGGTCCTGCGCGCCCAGCGCATAGACCACCTCGGTGATGCCGCCACCCACGGTGATCAGGCGCGGCAGACCGGCGCGGCGCGCTTCAGCGCCCGGGGCGGCCTGGCTGCGCGGGTCCGCGGGCGGTGGGCTCGCCGCAGCCGCAGGCGCAGCCCTCAGCAGCAAGGGCCATCCAGCGGTTGCCGCTGCCGAGCCAGCCAGTGCGGCGGCCGAGACGCGACGCAGCGCGCTTCTGCGCGAGGTGGTCGCGGATGGAAGGGGTGGGAGCAGGGGTGTCATGGCGTGGGGTGTGGTTCGTGGAAACGGGCGTCATGCGCTCACCGCGTCGCTCGGCTGGCCGGCGGACTGCAGGTGCGCCACGATGTTTCGCCAGGCCACCAGCTCGCTCTGGCCGGGCTTGCGCGCGCCGAAGAACATGGCCATGAGTTCGCCGCGCGCGTCGAAGGCCTCGACCGAGGTGACCACGCCGTCGCTGGTGGGCTTCTCGACCACCCACACGTCGGCGATCAGGTCTTCGCGCAGGTGCAGGTTGAAGCCGGGGTCGAGCACGTTGAGCCAGGTCTTGCCGTGCACCTCCATCGGCTCGACGCGTTGCACCGGGCCGGTGTGGATCTGGATGCAGCCGGGGCTGCCCACGAAGACCATGATGGGCGTGCCGTCGAACGCGGCCTCCATCAGCATCTCGCGCACCGCTGCGTTTTCCACGCGCTGGGTGTAGCGGCCCTCGACCAGGCGAAAGCCCTGCTGGCGCTCGAGGCCGAACTGCTTGAGCAGCGGAAAGAACTGGTGGGTGTCGGTCATCGCGCCCCAGGCCGCGGCGAAGGCCGTGGCATCGGGCGCTGCCTGGGGCGCGGCGGCGGCGGGCGCGGCGCGGGGCACGAAGTCGCGCGCGGCTTGTGCATCGCTGTGCCGCACGATCACGGCCTGCCATGCGGCGAGGTCGGTCTGCTCGCGCACGAAGATCTTGTGCACCGCCGTGCCATGGCGGTCGAAGAACTGCAGGCTGGGCGGCGCCGTGCCGGGACCGGACGCCAAGGCCTCGGTGACCGCGAAGCCGGCGTGCCACTGGTGGAAGAACAGGCGCAGGTCGATGTCTTCGCCCAGCGCCAGTCCCACGTGGCCAGTGGCCGAGACCTTCTGGTACACGCCGGTCTTCTCGTGCACCACGGTGTCGTTGCGCGTGAGCGCCATCAGCGGGCCACAGGCTTCGAGCGATTGCAGCAGGCCCAGCCAGTCGGGCTTGAGGGCCTGCGCCTGCAAGGGTGCATCGGTCGCGCCCTGGTGCGCGGCGATGGCGGCGCCTTCGCTCAGGCCTATGGCTTCGGCGGCTTCCCTGGCCCGCAGGCCGCGGGCGCGGGCGGCTTGGAATGCGGTGCGGATGTCGGGGGTGTTCATGGTCGTGTCCTCGGTGGGGGTGGGGCCGGCGCGCGCTACTGCACGCTGGCGGGAACGGCGTGCCACAAGGGCGATGGAACGGCGTGGGCGGCGGCGGCATCGGCGGCGTTTTCCACCTCGAGCTGCCAGCGCGTGCGCAGGTTGGACACCATGGTCTGCATGGGTACCGAGAGCTGGGGGTGGCCCGACAGGAAGAACAGGTTGGACACCAGCTTGCGCGCCATCAGCGGGCGGTGCGGGCACTCGCGCGCGCTCTGCGCATAGCCCGTCATGAGCGCCAGCGTGCCGGCCAGCAGGGCCTCCACGCTGGGCAGGGTGTATTCCTCGTCGGCGGTCTCGGTGTGGTGGTCGGCTTGCATGGTGGTGGCTCCTGTGAGGTGGCTAGAAATCGGTGACCAGCGCCACCGAGACACTGCGGCCCGGCGCGGTGTAGCTGTCGAGCACGGGTGAGTTCGCGGCGATGCCGCGCACGTTGGTCCACTCCCAGTACCTGCGATCGGTCAGGTTGTGGATGGCGGCACTGAGGCGGGTGGCGCGCGTGACCTGCCAGCTCGCGCGCAGGTCGAGCGTGGTCCAGGCGGGGGTGGCGAACTGGTTGGCGGCGCCGGTGGTGTCGATGTCGCTGGCCGATTTCTTCGCGCTGTGCGCCAGCGAGGCGCCGAGCGACCAGTCGCCCAGGCGGTGGTCGACGCCCAGCACCAGCTTGGCGGGGTTGACCGAGTTCAGCGGCAGGCCGCGCGCGGTGTCGGTGCCGGTGGTCTGGCCGTAGGCCGCGCGCAGGGTGGTGCGGGCCGAGAGCCGCGCCGAGCCCTTGAGCTCGAAGCCGCGCAGCGTGACCGATTGCCGGTTGACCGACTGGAACTGCAGCCTCGGCACGGTCTGCACGGTGACCAGGTCTTCGATGAAGTCCTTGTAGCGGCCGGTGAAGGCGACCGCCTCCCAGTCAAGGCCGCCCGAACGGCCGCGCGTGCCCAGTTCCAGGGTGCGGCTTTTTTCGGGCCGCAGCTGGGGGTTGGGAATGGACTCGTAGTTGCCGAACGGGTTCTGGAAGAAGTTGTTCAGTTGCAGGGGGCTGGGCGACTTGAAGCCCGCGGCCAGGTTGCCGAACAGGCTCCAGTGCTCGCTGCCGCGCCAGATCACGCCCAGCTTGGGCGTGAGCGCGCCGTTGGAGAGCGAGGCCGGCTGCAGCGGGTACAGCGGGCTGGTGCGGGCGTCCAGCGCGACCCGGTCGTAGCGCAGCGCGGGAATCACGCTCCAGCGTTCGCTGGCGTACTCGCTCTGCACGAACAGCGCCGTGGTGGTCTCGACGGTCTCGGGGAAACGCTGCAGCGGGTAGCTCTCGTACGAGGGACCGTTGACGCCGGTGACGAGGTTGTCCAGGCTGGAGCGCGAGAGGTCGACGCCGTACACCAGCTTCTGCGACCAGGCGCCGCCGAGCGGGCGCAGCTTTTCGGCCTGCAGCACGGCCTGGAGGATGCGCTCGTTGTAGGTCACGTCACGCACCCGGTTCTGCGTGGCGGCGGGCTGCAGCGGGCGGAACTCGTGCGTCGTTTCCCGCGACTCCGAAGCCTGGTAGCCCACCATGGCACGCAGCTCGTCGGCCCACGCCGAGATGACCGGGAAACGGCCGTCCCAGCTCACGCGGGAGCGCACCATGTCGGAGCGGCCGTCCAGGTCGCCCACGTGGGTGGGCGCGGAGACCACCGGCGCGCGGCCGGTGTAGGCCTCGACCTCGCTGCTCTTGTCCACGTGCTCGGCCGTGAAGACATGGCGCTGGCCGCCGCCGGGCGTGAAGACCAGCTTGCCCATGGCCGACACCTGGTCGTCCTTCTGCGGGTTGGGCGCGGTGCGGTTGCTGTTCAGCGCGAAGTTGCCGCCCTGGTTGTCCAGCGCCTCGCTGCGCCCGACCTGCACGCTGCCCAGCCACTGCAGGCGCTCGCTGGCGATGCCGGCCAGCGTGACGCCGATGCGGCGGGTGTCGTCCTGGCCGTCCAGGCTCAGGCTCGCCCGGCCACCCAGGGTCTGGCCTGGCTTGAGCAGGTCCTTGGGTTCGGTGGTGAACATGGCGACCATACCCGCCAGGCCGTCGGAGCCGTAGAGCGCGGAGTTCGCGCCGCGCAGGATTTCCACGCGCGAGATGAGGCCGATGTCGTAGTAGTCGCGCCCGAACGCGGCGGGGCCGAACACGCCGCTGCTGAGCTCGCGCGGCACACGGATGCCGTCGATGGTCAGCAAGACGCGGTTGCCTTCGAGGCCGCGGATGTTGAAGCCCGCGTTGCCGTCGCGCCCGACGTTGCCGGTGACGCCGCCGAAGCGCACCGGCGCGCGTTTGACGCTGACGTTGGGCAGCTCCTGCACCAGGTCGCGGATGTTCTGCACCCGCGCCGGGTCGAGGTCTTCGCCGGTCAGCACGTCGATGGCGGCCGGCACCTCGTCCAGCGTGCGCTCGCTGCGCGCGCCGCTGACGACGACTTCGCGCAAGGCGCTGGCGCTGCCGGCCTGGGCGAGCTGGGTGGGGGCTGCGGCGGGCACGCCCTGGGCGAGCGCGGGCCCGGCCATGACGGCGATGCAGGCGAGGAACAGCGGGCTGAGCCGCGGACGGGGAAAAGCGGCGGGAACGGCAATGCGCAAGGGGGTCACGACGGCACCTGGATCCAGAGGGTTGGAGGACAAGGCTGGCGTCGCGACCTCGGGCGTGTCACCCGGATGCTGGCTGGCGAGATCGTATTATATACGAACGATTCTCATTTGCAAAATGGAGCGATTCTCAACGCCGAGGCGCCCGGGCGTGGCGCGCACAATGCGGCCTGTCCCGAACAACATGAAAGGAGTGCTGCCATGAAAGGCGACGCCAAGGCCATCGGCCACCTGCAGGCCCAGCTCAAGAACGAGCTGACCGCGATCAACCAGTATTTCGTCCACTACCGCATGCTCAAGCACTGGGGCCTGGAAAAGCTGGCCGGCAAGGAATACGCCGAGTCCATCGGCGAGATGAAGCACGCCGACAAGCTCATGGACCGCATCTTCACGCTCGACGGCCTGCCCAACCTGCAGGACCTGGGCAAGCTGCACATCGGCGAGGACGTGCCCGAGATCCTCAAGAGCGACCTGGCGCTGGAGACCGGCGCGCAGAAGACCATCAAGGACGGCATCGCGCACTGCGAGACGGTGCGCGACTATGTCTCGCGCGACCTGCTGCAGGAGATCCTGGACGACACGGAAGAGCACATCGACTTCCTGGAAACCCAGATCGAACTGGTCGAAAAAGTCGGGCTGCAGAACTACCTGCAGAGCCAGATGGGCTCGGTGAGCTGACCGGCCACCCGTGCCCCTCCCGTACAAAGCCCCGCAGATTGCGGGGCTTTTTTTCGCTTATTGAATACGATCAATTATCATTTGCACGTCTCATCCCGTTTGACCGCGCCTATCCACCCCGCCCGAACCATGATCGTTTGCGTTTGCCACCGCGTCAGTGACCAGACCATCGCACGTTGCGCGCGGTCGGGCATGGCGTTCGACGACATCCAGCTCGAGCTCGGCGTTGCCACCCAGTGCGGCCAGTGCGAGTCCTGCGCCCGCTCGCTGTGGTCGGAGTGCACGCCGCACCAGTCGGTGGTGCACCTGCAGTTGCACCCGGCCGCGCTGCCGGCCCAGGCCGCCGCAGTCTGAAGGCTGCCCGCCCGGCGGCCCGATACCCCCTGACTTTCCCTGCCCGGGCCGCATCGCCCGGCCGCGCTGCTCCATACTGCGGCGTGGGCGTTTGCGCCCGGCCGCGCGGCGCCATTCCCTTCCGAAATGTCACAGGCGCCCGGACGCTTTACGCGGTTTTACGGACTAGGGTTTTCCCGTGCACCGCTTTAGAATGCGCAATTCATTTCCGCATCGCAAGATAACAATCGCTGGAGACAAGAGCATGAGCAAGGAAAACAGCCTCGAGAACAAACGCGCCGAACTGCGCCGCGCCGCGCTCGAATACCACGAGTTCCCGACCCCGGGCAAGGTGGCGATCGCCGCCACCAAGCAGCTCACCAACCAGCGCGACCTCGCGCTGGCCTACTCGCCCGGCGTGGCAGCCCCCTGCGAAGAAATCGTGGCCGACCCGGTCAACGCATTCAAGTACACCGCCCGCGGCAATCTGGTCGGCGTCATCACCAACGGCACCGCCGTGCTGGGCCTGGGCGACATCGGCCCGCTCGCGGCCAAGCCGGTGATGGAAGGCAAGGGCGTTCTGTTCAAGAAGTTCGCCGGTGTCGACGTGTTCGACATCGAGATCGACGAGAAGGACCCGGCCAGACTGGTCGAGATCATTGCCGCGCTGGAGCCGACCTTCGGCGCGATCAACCTCGAGGACATCAAGGCACCGGACTGCTTCTACGTGGAGCGCGAGCTGCGCAAGCGCATGAAGATCCCCGTGTTCCACGACGACCAGCACGGCACGGCCATCACGGTGGCGGCGGCGATGCTCAACGGCCTGAAGGTCGCGGGCAAGGACATCGGCCAGGTCAAGCTGGTCACCTCGGGCGCGGGCGCGGCGGCGCTGGCCTGCCTGAACCTGCTGCTCAAGGTCGGCCTGAAGCGCGAGAACGTGTTCGTCACCGACCTGGCCGGCGTGGTCTACGAGGGCCGCGAGGAGCTCATGGACGACGACAAGCGCCAGTACATGCAGAAGACCGACAAGCGCAAGCTCGCCGAGGTGATGGAGGGCGCCGACGTGTTCCTCGGCCTCTCGGCCGGCGGTGTGCTCAAGCCTGCGATGGTGGCGTCGATGGCAGCCAAGCCGGTGATCTTCGCGCTGGCCAACCCCAATCCCGAGATCGCCCCCGAGGACGCGCACGCGGTGCGCAGCGACGTCATCATGGCCACGGGGCGCACGGACTACCCGAACCAGGTCAACAACGTCCTGTGCTTCCCCTATATCTTCCGCGGCGCGCTCGATTGCGGCGCGACCACGATCACCGACGAGATGGAGATCGCCGCGGTGCGCGCGATCGCGGAACTGGCACAGGCCGAGCAGAGCGAGGTGGTGGCCGCGGCCTATGCCGGCGAGAAGCTGGCCTTCGGCCCCGAGTACCTCATCCCCAAGCCCTTCGACCCGCGCCTGATGATGAAGATCGCGCCGGCCGTGGCGCAAGCGGCCGCCGACTGCGGCGTGGCCCTGCGGCCCATCACCGACATGCCGGCCTACCGCCAGCGCCTGCAGAGCTTCGTGTTTGCCTCGGGCACCATCATGAAGCCGATCTTCGCGGCGGCCAAGACGGCCGAGCGCAAGCGCGTGGCCTATGCCGAAGGCGAAGAGGAGCGCGTGCTGCGCGCCTGCCAGATCGTGGTCGACGAAGGCCTGGCGCGCCCGACGCTGATCGGCCGCCCGGCCGTGATCGCGCAGCGCATTGAGAAGTTCGGCCTGCGCCTGAAGGAGGAGCTGGACTACGACATCGTCAACGTCGAGCAGGACAGCCGCTACCGCGACTTCTGGCAGACCTACCACCGCATGACCGAGCGCAAGGGCGTGACCCAGCAACTCGCCAAGATCGAGATGCGCCGCCGCCTCACGCTGATCGGCGCGATGCTGCTGCACAAGGGCGAGGTCGACGGCATGATCTGCGGCACCTGGGGCTCCACCCAGCACCACCTGAAGTACATCGACCAGGTGATCGGCAAGCGCGAGGGCGGCAGCCCCAGCACCGAACAGGACGTGCGCATCTACGCCTGCATGAACGGCCTGATGCTGCCGGGCCGCCAGGTGTTCCTGGTGGACACGCACGTCAACTACGACCCCACGGCCGAAGAGCTGTGCGAGATCACCGTGATGGCGGCCGAGGAGATGCTGCGCTTCGGCCTGCAGCCCAAGGCCGCCCTGCTGTCGCATTCCAACTTCGGCTCCAGCGACGAACCCAGCGCCATGAAGATGCGCCGCACGCTGGAGTTGCTGCGCGAGCAGGCGCCCTGGCTGGAGGCCGACGGCGAAATGCACGGAGATGTGGCACTGGATGCCGACGCGCGCCTCGCGATGATGCCCAACTCCACCCTGAAGGGTGCGGCCAACCTGCTGGTGCTGCCCAACATCGACGCGGCCAACATCGCCTACAACCTGCTCAAGACCGCGGCCGGCGGCAACATCGCCGTCGGGCCGGTGCTGCTGGGCGCGGACAAGCCGGTGCACATCCTCACCGCCAGCGCCACGGTGCGACGGATCGTCAACATGACAGCCCTGACCGTGGCGGACGCGAACGTTTCGCGCTGATGCCCGCGAAAAAAGCAAGCGCTAACTTTTTCATACATTTTCCGCCTGGGGTTTTGCTGATTTTTTCAGCAAGTGCTTGCAATTTCCCCCCGCCTCAGGCACACTAGCGCGCTTGGATTTCAGGGTTAACCCGCCCCCCAATGCCCTGCAAATGCGTGCTTTAGTGCTGCTTTTGCCGGGTACCGGCAGCGGGTTGATGACTTCAGGAGCTGGGAATTTCATGGATCTGCGACGGATCCGGGCTCGTTTCGGGAGCGCAAGGGGAGTGGCCGTGGCGGCCCTCGCGGCTGTGGTGGTCGCGACGCTGGGCACCATTGCGGTGCAGGCCCGTGCACCCGAAGCAACAGCGGCGGGACCGGGCGCGGCCTCCATGGTGCTCTCCGGCCTGCCCTTGCAAGGCCAGGAAGTGATGGGCCGGATCCGGCAGGGCGGCCCTTTCCGCTACGAGAAAGACGGCTCGGTGTTCGGCAATCGCGAGCGCCTGTTGCCTGGTGAAAAGCGTGGGTACTACCGGGAATACACGGTGCCCACCCCAGGACTGGATCACCGGGGAGCCCGGCGGATCGTGTGTGGCGGGTTCCAGCCCCGAGCCCCTGAAGCGTGTTATTACACCGAAGACCACTACAGCAGCTTCAGGCTGATCGTGCAGTGAGCTTCGGGTGGTGTGAGCAGATTTTTAACTTTGACCTTAGAAAGAGACGCGGAGATGGATACGCCACTTCGTAACGTACGCCCCAATATCGTTCAGTCGATTCGCGCCCATGGCGTGAAAGACCTGCAGGCCGCGGCCGAGCATCTGGGGCATCACTTCCTGTACGCCAACCTGGCCAAGGCCCAGAGCAAGCAGGACGTGCTGGAATTGATCGCCGCCCAATACACCTTGCCGTCGCACTTCGGCAAGAACTTCGACGCGCTCTACGACTGCATGACCGACATGGTTCACAAGTCGGGGCCGCAGACCGGGTTCATCGTGGTGCTGGAGCACATCCCCGCGCACGCCAAGTTCGACAAGGAAGCGCGCGAGCAGTTGCTCGACATCTTCCGCGACGCCGCCGACTACTGGTCGGACCGCAAGATCCCGTTCCGCTGCTTCTACTCGTTCTCGGTCGCGCGTTCGCCCAAGGGCGAGGAGCCGATCGAGGTGCAGAGCGACGAGCCCATGCCCACCGACAA
Organism: Comamonadaceae bacterium; assembly: GCA_003599455.1. Taxonomy (GTDB): domain Bacteria; phylum Pseudomonadota; class Gammaproteobacteria; order Burkholderiales; family Burkholderiaceae_C; genus Hydrogenophaga. The sequence goes on along the minus strand of QZKF01000033.1, from coordinate 13,981 downwards.
GATCCTGGACGTGAGCCCGATGGCCTTGCGCATGAGCAGCCCGTTCAACGCGGGCTACTGGCTGGCTGCGGCCTGATCCCGCGCCCCCCGGAAAAAGCCGCTGCATCTGCAGCGGCTTTTTTCATGCCTGAAGCGATTGCGCCAGCGCGACGTATTCGCTCACCGGCACTTCTTCCGCCCGGCGCTGCAGGTCGAACTCCCCCGAAAACCCCTGTTCGTCGAGCCAGCGCCCGAGCGTGTTGCGCAGGATTTTCCGGCGCTGGCTGAAAGCGACCTGTACCAGCGCACCGTAGCGCGCGAGGTCGATGGCCGGCGGATCGGCCAGCGGCAGCATGCGCACGATGGCGCTGTCCACGCGCGGCGGCGGGTCGAAGCTCTGCGGCGGCACGAACAACACGTTGTCCATCGCGTAGCGCCACTGCAGCATGACCGACAGGCGGCTGTAGTCCGCCGTGGCGGGCCGCGCGACCATGCGGTCGATCACTTCCTTCTGCAGCATGAAGTGCTGGTCCTGCACCACCGCCACGTGGTCGAGCAGGTGGAACAGGATCGGCGTGGAGATGTTGTATGGCAGGTTGCCAACCACCCTGAGTTTCCCCGCGCCCAGGCGCGCCGCCAGCGCGGAGAAATCCACCTTCAGCACGTCGGATTCGATCACGTCGAGCTGGCCATGGCCGCGCAGGCGCAGCGCGAGGTCGCGGTCGAGTTCGATCACGGTGAGCCGGCCCAGGCGCTCCACCAGGGGCTGGGTGAGCGCGGCCAGCCCGGGGCCGATCTCGACCATGGCGTCGCCGGGCTGGGGCGCGATGGCCTCCACGATGGCGCCGATGATGGCGCCATCGGTCAGGAAGTGCTGGCCGAAGCGCTTGCGCGCGATGTGTTTCATGCGCAGGCCCGTGCCATGCCTGCCCTTCGCCGCCTCACGGCTGGGGCGCGTCGCGGTATTCGACGTAGGCGCGGCTGCGCACGTCCTGCCCCCAGGCCTGCAGGGCTTCTTCCGTCTTCTTCTCGCGCACCATGCCGCGCACGATGTCGCGCTGCTCGCGCTGGCTCAGCGTGGTCTGGCGGCGCTCGTCGACGCGGATCAGGTGCACGCCAAAGCGCGACACCAGCGGAGCCGACACCTCGCCCGGGCGCAGCGCGTTCATGGTTTGTTCGAACTCGGGCACGAACTGCCCCGGGCCGGCCCAGCCGAGGTCACCGCCCTGGCTGGCCGAGCCGTCCTGGCTGTGCTCGCGCGCCAGCGCCTCGAAGTTGGCCTGGCCGCTGGCGATCTGCTGGCGGTAGCCGGCCAGCCGCGCCACGGCGTCGGCCTGGCTGAGCTGGGCGCTGGTGCGCAGCAGGATGTGGCGCGCGCGGGTCTGGGTGACGACGGTGTCGGGCACGCCGGACTGGCGCTTTTCGATCACCTTGAGCACGTGAAAGCCCGCCGGGCTGCGCAGCGGCCCGGCCACGGCGCCCGTGCCGAGCGAGCGGGTGGCCTCCACGAACAGCGTGGGCAGGCGGGTGGCTGGGCGCAGGCCGAACAGACCGCCGTTGGTGCGCTCGGGTGCCTCGGAAAATTCGCGCGCCAGCGCGGCGAATTCGGCGCCCGCGCGCGCGCGGTCAGCCACGCCCTGGGCACGGGCCTGCAGCTCCTGGATGCGCTCGGCGCTCGCGCCTTCGGGCACCACCACCAGCACATGGGCCAGGTTCAGCTCCAGGTTGGAGAGGTCGTTGTTGCCCTGCTGCTCGCGGATGAAGTCGTCGATGTCGGCGTCGGTCACGCGCACGCGCGAGTCCACCTGGCGCTCGCGCACGCGCTGCAGCAGGATCTGGTTGCGCAGGTCGTTGCGCAGGCGGTTGATGTCGATGCCTTCGGCCGCGATGCGGCGGCGCAGCGCCTCGGGGGTCAGCTGGTTCTGCGCGGCGATGGACTGCTCGGCCTGCGTGACCGCGGCTTCGTCGACGGTAATGCCCAGCTCGGTGGCCTGCTGCAGCTGCGCGCGCTCGTTGATGATCTGCTCCAGCACCTCGCGCACCAGCAGCTCGCGCGCCGGCATGGCCGAGCCTTGCTGGGCAATCTGCTGCTCCACGCGCAGCAGGCGCTGGCGCACCTCGTTGTTGGTCACGGGCTCGGAGTTGACCAGGGCCACGATGAAGTCGGCCGTGCTCTGCACCGGCGACGAGGCAGCCGCCGTGCTGCGCGGCAGGTTGAGCTGGCCCGAGGGGCGCAGGCCCTGTGCCTGGACCGCACAGGCCCAGAGCAGGGGCGCGCACAGCAACCAGGTGGACAGGCGGAAGGGGGCGGTGAGGCGGTCAGTCATATTGTTGGAACCGGCTTGGCGGGTTGATTTCTTCGCGCAGGTACTGGTAGCGCGGCACGTTGTCCTTGAGCGTCCTCAACGGGTTGGAGCCGATGCGGGAGAAGCCGGTGAATTCCAGCTGGAACAGGATACGCTGGTTGGCCGAAGCGCCGCTGCGCTGCAGGCGCTCGAGCACGATGCGCCCGAGCCAGCACCCGGCATCGTACTCAAAGCCGGCAACCAGATCGACCACCTTCTTGTCGGGCACGCTGTAGTTGATGCGTCCCACGCTGTACCACTGGCCGGCGCCCAGTCCACCGCCCGGCACGCCGGTGCGGGCCGGTTCGCCCCACAGGTCGTTGAGCGGCCACTGCCAGCCGAAGTCGTACTGCTCGCTGCTGCCGCGCTGCAGGCGGTAGGCGGCGCTGAACACGCGGTATTTGCCCGGCGTGTAGCGCCCGCCCAGCGTGGTGCGCACCGACTCGCGGCTGCCCGGGCTCCACTGGAAATTGGTGTCGACCGACCAGCGCGGGCTCCACTGCACGCGCGTGGCGAGCAGGATGTCGCTCAGCCGCTCGGCCACCGGATCGCCGCCGGGCAGGCCGGTGGCGTTGGGCAGGAACACGTTCTGGTCGCGGAACAGGTAGCGCTGCGCCAGGCCCACGCGCACCACCTCGGCACCGGTGCCGGGGTCGAGCAGGCGCGAGCTCGCACCCACCGTGAGGGCGCGCGTGTCGGAGATGCGGTCGTTGCCGCCGAACACGTTCTCCGAAAAGATGGACGCGAAGTTGAAGTCGTTCGCCGCCGAGTCGTAGTTGGGCAGCAGGCTCTGGTCGCGGAAGGGTGTCCAGGTGAAGAAGGCGCGCGGCTCCAGCGTCTGCACGAAATTCCGGCCGAGATAACTGGCCTCGCGCTCGAAGATCAGGCCGCTGTCCAGGCTGACCGTGGGCACCACGCGGGTGGCGCTGCGCGCGCCGTTGGCCAGCGGGTTGTCGAAGTTGTAGCGCGTGGCGTGCAGCTGGGCACGCGGCTTGACGAACCAGCCCGGCGCGAGCCAGCGCCGGCTGAGCTCGGCCACCGCCAGCGAGCGCGAGCCGTTGGTCTGCCGCGTGAGCAGGGGATCGGACTCGAAGCGCGTGTACTCGCTCTGCAGGGTCCAGTTCCAGTCGTTCAGGCCGGCGATGCGGGCGTCGTCGCGGCTGTAGCGCAGGGCCAGGGACGGCAGGCGGTCGTAAGGCGGGATGATGGGCGCGTCGATGTCCTGCAGCGTCTGCCAGCTGTAGGTGCCCGCGCTCACCGCCCAGGGGCCGCGGGCCCAGCTCAGCACCGCGTCGCTCGCCAGCAGGCGGGTGGTCAGCGAGGAGGTGGCGCGCGGGAAGTCGCGCCAGTAGTCGTCGTCGCTCACGCGGTTGAGGTTGAGCCGCAGGCCCACGTTGCCGTCCAGTCCCAGCCGCGAGGCGGACAGGCGCTGGTCGTGCTGCAGCGTGTAGCCCCAGCGGTCGGCATCGCGCAGCTGGTCCGACGGCATGAAGGCGCCGCGCACCTGGCCTGCGTAGTCGGGCTGCAGGTAGCGCAGCTCGCCACCGAGGTCGACGCCGCGCTTGCTCATGAAGGTGGGGTAGAGCGTGGCGTCGAGGTGCGGCGCGATGTTGAGGTAATACGGCAGCGTGAACTCGAGCCCGCTGATGTTGTCGATGTTCAGCGTCGGCGGCAGCAGGCCCGACTTGCGGGTGTCGGTCAGCGGGAACGTGAAGTAGGGCGCGCCCAGGATGGGCACGCCCTTGAACTCCAGCACGCCGCCGGTGGCGGTGCCCACCTCGGCCACGTTGTCGAATTCGATGCGCGTGGCGCGCACCAGCCAGTCGGGCATCCAGTCGGCGCCCGGCGTGCGCGGGCAGGTCGAGTAGCGCGCATCGTGCGCCACCGCCTTGTCCTCGCCCTGGAAATCCACGCGGCTGGCGTCGCCCTTGCCCTCGTTCTTGAGCAGCGTGAAGCTCGGTTTCTCGAAATGGCCCTGGAAGGTCTCCACGTTGAGCTGCAGCTCGGGGCCTTCGAAGCGGTCGCCATTGCGGTTGATCAGCACCTGGCCGCGGGCCTGGGCCTCGTTGGTGCGCTGGTCGAGCTGGAGCCGGTCGGCGCGGATCACGGTGTCGTGGCGGCGCAGCTCGGCGGCGCCCTCGACCGTGACGACACCGCCGGTCTGCCCTTCGATGCGGTCGCCCGACACGAAGGTCGGCGCCTGCTGGAGCGCGTCTTCGGGCAGGTTGTCCTGCAGCGCGCGGCTGGCCTTGAGGCTCACGCCGGGCGCCGGCACCTCGTCGCCATCGCCCGACTGGGCCTGCGCCCAACCGGGCGCCACCAGCGCGCCCAGGGCAATCAGGGTGAGCAGGCCATGCACGGCGCGCGCCACGGGCGCCGTCACGAAAAGCGGGGTGGTGGGCGCTCCGCGCGGGCGGTCGCAAGGCGGCGGGTCGGTGCGGCGGTTCAAGGGGATGGACTTCGAAGGCCCGGCTGCCAGGACAGGCACGGGAGCCAGCAGCCGCCATGCAGGGGGGTTTGTAGAATCACTGGCGATTATCCACTGCCCGACACCCGGTCGAGCCGCACGGAAACCCCCGCCCGAACACCCACCCACATGACCCCGTCCCACCCCGCTGTCGCCTGGGCCGAACCCGCTCGCGAAGCCGCCTTTCATGCGTGGCTGGCACCCCTGAGCGCGCGCCTGGGCCTGCTGCCGCACACGCTGCGCCCGGCATCGGCCGACGCGAGCTTTCGCCGCTACCTGCGCGTCGACGTGCAGGCCGGCGGCAGCCTGATCGTGATGGACGCGCCACCCGCGCACGAAAACTGCCAGCCCTTCGTGCACGTGGCCAGGCTGATGCGCGAGGGTGGCCTGCTGGTGCCCGAGGTGCTGGCCTGGGACGAGCCGCTGGGCTTCATGCTGCTGAGCGACCTCGGCCACCAGACCATGCTCGACGGCATCGATGCCACGAACCCGCAGGCCAACCACGCGCGCTACATGCAGGCGCTCGACGCGCTGCTGGCCTGGCAGCTCGCGTCGAAGCCCGGCGTGCTGCCGCCCTACAACGACGCCCTGCTGCGGCGCGAGCTGCAGCTGTTTCCCGACTGGTACCTGCAGCGGCACAAGGGCCTCACGCTGACCGAGGCGCAGGCGCAGACGCTGCAGAAGACCTTCGACGCCGTGGTCGCGCACAACCTCGCCGCCCCCGGCGTGTACGTGCACCGCGACTTCATGCCGCGCAACCTGATGCTGCCGCTGCAACCCGGCGACACCCCCGCGCAGCAGCTCGGCGTGCTCGACTTCCAGGACGCGGTGCACGGCCCCATCACCTACGACATCGCCAGCCTGATGCGCGACGCCTTCCTGAGCTGGGACGAGGACTTCGTGATCGACGTCACCGTGCGCTACTGGGAGAAGGCGCGCGCGGCCGGGCTGATGGATTTTGAAGACTGGCACAGCGACTTCGGCGCCTTCTACCGCGGCGTCGAGTGGATGGGCCTGCAGCGCCACCTGAAGGTGGCCGGCATCTTCGCGCGTCTCACGCTGCGCGACGGCAAGCCCAAGTACCTGGCCGACGCGCCGCGCTTCATCGGCTACATCCGCCACACCGCGCACCGCTATCGAGAGCTCGGGCCTTTCCTCAGGATGCTCGACGAGATCGAGGGCCTGCAGGCCGCCTCGGGCTACGCCTTCGGGCGCGTCTGAGCATGCCGCGCTTCTTCTGCCCGGCGCCGCTGCTCGACGGCCAGAGCCTGGCCCTGCCCGCGTCCGCGGCGCGCCATGTGCAGGTGCTGCGCCTGCAGCCCGGCCAGGCCATCACGCTGTTCAATGGCGAGGGCGGCGAGTGGGACGCCACCATCACCCGCATGGGCCGCTCCGACGTGGACGTGAGCCTGGGCGCGCACCACGCCACCGAGCGCGAGCCGGCCCGCGCGGTGCACCTGGCCCTGGGCATGCCGGCCAACGAGCGCATGGACTGGCTGGTGGAGAAGGCGGCCGAGCTCGGCGTGGCCAGCCTGCAGCCGCTGCACACCGCGCACAGCGTGCTGCGACTGGCGGGCGAGCGCGCCACGAAGAAGCAGGCGCACTGGCAGTCGGTGGCGGTCGCGGCCTGTGAACAATGCGGCGGCAACCGCGTGCCCGCGGTGCAACCGGTGGCCGATCTCGCGGGCTGGCTCAAGGGCTTGCCGGACATCGACGCGGCGCAGCCCGTGCTGCGCTGCCTGCTCTCGCTGGCCGAGGGCACGCAAGCCCTGGGTGAGGCGCTTGCGGCGGCCCGGGCCGACACCCCGGTGCTGTTCCTCAGCGGCCCCGAAGGGGGCCTGAGCCCGCAGGAAGACGCGCTGGCGCGCGCCAGCGGCTTCCTGCCGGTCACGCTGGGCCCGCGCGTGCTGCGCGCCGAAACCGCCGCGCTCGCCGCGCTGGTGCAGGCCGCTAGCGGCGGCTGAAGAAATCCCAGATCACGTCGTTGGCGACGAGGGCGGTCGAGCCCTGTTGCCCGCCAAGCACCTTGCGCCCGCCCGGCCAGGCGTGGCCACCGGTCTCCGTCACGCAGAGCTGCACCTCGCTGCCGCCTCGGCAGGGCGCGCGCGTCTCGCACCAGGCGCCGGGCACCTCCAGCACACGCCGGGGCGCGGCCTCGCAACCGTTGAGCCGCGCCCACTTCGCCACCGTCTCCGGCACCGAGACGAAGTTCGCGTGCGTGGCCGAGGCGCTGCCCGAGCCCCCGTTGAACAGCACGCGGTCGTCGTCGCGCGCGTGGATGTGCAGCACCGAGACCGGGCGCGACGGTGCGCAGGCCGGCGAGCCGTCGGTGCCCGCCACGGCCGCGATCGCCCGGAAAGTGTCGGCCATCTCGCAGGCCAGGCGGTACGACAGCATGCCGCCGTTGCTCATGCCCTGCGCAAAGATGCGGTCCGGGTCGATGCTCAGGCGCTGGCGCACATCGGCCACCACGGCGCGCACGAAACCGACGTCGTCCACGTTGCGGTCGCGCGCCCGCCCACAGCACAGGCCGGCGTTCCAGGTGGCGAGCTTGCCCGAGCGCAAGCGGCTGAAACCGTTGGGAAACACCGCCACGTAACCGGCCTTCTCCGCGTGCGAGATCAGGCCGTAGTAACGGTCGTTGGCCTGGATCTCCATGTTGCCGCCACCGCCGTGGAACGACAGCACCAGCGGCATCGGCGTGCCCGCGCGGTAGCGCGCCGGCACATGCACCAGGTACTCGCGCTCCAGGCCACCGTGCTGCAGGGTGAAGCGGTGTTCGCCCGGTCGGGTGATGGCCGCCCCGGCCGACGGCTGCGCTTGCGCCTGCGCACGCGCCGGCGACCCGGCGGCGCAGCACGCCAGCAGCAGGAAAACGCCCGCGCGCGCGGCGCGGCCCCATCGATCGAGTTGCATGCCAGGGCCTTTGCAGGAAGTCACCTGCCGGCGATTGTGGGTCAGGGCGGGCGGTCCGGACAACCTCCATGTATAAACAGTGGCTTATGAACAAGAACCTCTGGCTGCTGGCCGCCGCGCAAGGCCTGTTTCTCACCAACAACGTGGTCTTCATCGCCATCAACGGCCTGGTGGGCCTCTCGCTCGCGCCGTTGGGCTGGATGGCCACGCTGCCGGTGATGGGCTATGTGGTGGGCGGTGCGCTGTCCACGCCGCTGGTGGCGCGCACGCAAAGCGCGTTCGGGCGCCAGGTGTCGTTCCAGATCGGCCTGCTGGTGGCGCTGGCTTCGGCGCTGCTGTGCGCCTGGGCGGTGATGGACAAGAACTTCTGGCTGCTGGTGGCCGCCACCGTGGTCGCGGGCTACTACAGCGCCAACGGCCAGCTCTACCGCTTCGCCGCGGCCGAGCTCAGCGCGCCGGCGTTTCGCGACAAGGCGGTCTCGCTGGTGCTCGCGGGAGGCCTGGCGGGCGCGGTGCTCGGGCCCAACCTGGCCGTGCGCGCGAAAGACTGGCTGGGCGTGCCGTTCGCCGGTGCCTATGTGGCGCTGGCCGTGGTGGCGCTGCTCTCGATGGCGGTCATGGCCTTCATGCGTTTCCCGCCGGTGCCGAAGCCGGTCGCGGGCGCCGACCGGGGCCGTCCGCTGTCGGTGATCGTGCGCCAGCCGGTGTTCATCGTGGCCGCCGCGGGCGCGGCCCTGGGCTACGGCGTGATGAACCTGCTGATGGCGGCCACGCCGCTGGCCATGCAGGTCTGCGGCTACCCGTTCGAGGACGCGGCCCTGGTGCTCGAATGGCACGTGATCGGCATGTTCGCGCCCGGCTTCTTCACCGGCCACCTGATCGCGCGCTTCGGCGCGCTGCCCATCATGGGCGTGGGCGTGGCGCTCAACATCGCCTGCATCGCGGTCGCGCTCTCGGGCGTGGACCTGCACCAGTTCCTGATCGCGCTGTTCCTGCTGGGTGTGGGCTGGAATTTCCTCTTCACCGGCAGCACCACGCTCTCGCTGCAGGCCTGGCGGCCCGAGGAAAAGAACCGCGCGCAGGCGGCCATCAACTTCTGCGTGTTCGCCACCATGGCGCTGACCTCGTTCGCCTCGGGCGCCCTGGTCACCACCCAGGGCTGGTGGTGGCTCAACCTGGGTTCGCTGGTGCCGGTGGCCCTGACCGGCCTGGCCCTGCTGTGGCTTGCCTGGGTGCGCCGCCAGGCCCACAATCCGGCCTGAACCGCGGGCGCCGTGCCGGCAGACGACAAGGGGAACACCATGGGACTTCTGGATTCGTTGATCGGAGCGGCCACCAGCGCTGCCCAGGGCTCGCGGCCAGGGTCGCAGGACCCGGCGAACGGCATGCCCGGTGGCCTGGACCCGCAACTGCTGATCACCCTGGTCGGCTCGTTGCTGGCCAGCTCGGGTGGGCTGCAAGGCCTGCTGGCCAAACTGCAGTCGGGTGGGCTGGGCGAGGCGGCGCAGTCGTGGGTGGGCACCGGCGCCAACCAGCCGGTGACGGGTGACCAGCTGGGCAGCGCGCTCGGTCCCGACCTCATGGGCATGATCGCGGGGCAACTCGGCGGCAGCCGGGAGCAGGCCTCGGGCACGCTGGCCGAGCTGCTGCCCGGGCTGATCGACCAGCTCACGCCCCAGGGTCAGCTGCCGGCCGACGACGGCCTGGGCGGGCTGGGCGCCCTGCTCGGCGGCGGCAATGGCGCCGGCAACGCGGGCGACCTCATGGGCATGCTCGGCGGGTTGATGCAGTCCCGCCGCTGACGGCGATCAGGCCGGGGCCGGCGCCTGCACGTCCAGCCAGGCCTTGAGCGTGCCGAACACGGCCGAGGGATCGGCCTCGTTGAAGATCTCGTGGTACAGCCCGTCGAAGGCATGGCTGTGCACCTTGTCGCGCGGCGCGGCCGCGGCAAACGCCTTGCTCCCTGCGGGCCGCACCAGGCTGTCGGCGCCGGCGTACATCAGCAGCGTGGGCACGCGCCAGCGCGGCGCGGCCGCCACCACCCTCGGGCCGTTGCTGTCGATGAACAGCGCCAGCCGCGCGCTGATGCGGTCGTGCACCAGCGGGTCTTTCCGGTACGCCTCCACGGTCGCGGGGTTGTGCGAGATCTTGCTGGCGTCCAGGCCATTGCCGATGGCCAGGTTGGGCGCGAAGCGGTAGAGCAGCGCAATCAGCTTCTTCTGCAGCGCACCGATGCCCGCGTCCAGCGCGGGCGAGGACAGCACCAGGCCGTCGACCGGGGCCATGCCGCGCTGCACGAAGGTGGCGGCGATCAGGCCTCCCATGCTGTGGCCCAGCAGGATCAGCGGGCAGGCCCAGGGCTCGGCGATGTGGCTGCGCGTGTCTTCCAGCACCTCGGCGAGGTCGTCGAGCAGGGTGTCTTCCTCGGGCAGCACGCCGCGCGCCCCGCCCGATTCGCCGTGGCCGCGCTGGTCGTAGGCGCGCACGCAGAAGCCCCATTCGTTCAGGCGCTGCGCCACCGGGTCGTAGCGCCAGGCGTGTTCACCCAGGCCGTGCACGATCAGCACCACCGCGCGCGGGCGCCAGCGCATCGGCAGCGGCCAGTCGAACAGGGCCAGGTTCAGGCCATCGCGCAGGGTGAAAGGCGCCTGGGTGGTGTCGGACATGGCAAGCGCTCAGGGCATGCGGGCCATCACCTGGGCCACGGTGGCCGTGAGGCGCTGCGCGTAGTCCAGGTGCAGGAACTCGTTGGGGCCGTGCGCGTTGCTCTTGGGCCCGAGCACGCCGCAGACCATCATCTGCGCGGTCGGAAACCCCTTGCTGAGCATGTTCATGAGCGGGATGGTGCCGCCCTGGCCGATGGTGCCGCAGCCGGCGCCGAAGTGCGCCTGCGAGGCGTCCTGCAGCGCCTGCTCGAACCAGGGCGCGGTGGTCGGCGCGTTCCAGCCGCTGGCCGCGCCCTCGCCTTCGAACGTGACCCTGGCCTGGTAGGGCGCGTTGTCTTCCAGCAGGGCCTTGAGTTCCTGCACGGCAGCGGGTGCGTCCACCAGCGGCGGCAGGCGCAGGCTGAGCTTGAACGCGGTGTAGGGCCGCAGCACGTTGCCGGCGTTGCGCAGCTCGGGAAAACCTTCGGCGCCGGTGACCGAGAGCGTGGGCCGCCAGGTGCGGTTGAGCAGCGCGTCCACCGGGTCGGTGGTGGTGGGCAGGGCGAACACGGTGGAGCCCCCGCAGTCGTGGTGCGCCCAGGGAAAGCGCTTGTAAATCTCGTCGCCCAGGATGGCGGCGGTGGCACGCGCCTGCTCGATGCGCTCGGCCGGCACCTCGCAGTGGAAGCTGGCCGGCAGCAGGCGGCCGGTGGCGCTGTCTTCCAGCCGGTCCAGCACCTGCCGCATGATGCGAAAACTCGAGGGCACCAGACCCGAGGCGTCGCCGGAGTGAATGCCCTCGGTGAGCACCTCGACCTTGAGCACGCCGCTGGCCATGCCGCGCAGGCTGGTGGTGAGCCAGAGCTGGTCGTAGTTGCCGGCGCCACTGTCCAGGCAGATCACCAGGCCGACATCACCCAGCCGCGCGCGCAGCGCGTCCACATAGGGCAGCAGGTCGCCCGAGCCGCTCTCTTCGCAGGTTTCGATCAGGCCGACGATGCGCGGGTGCGCCACGCCCTGGGCCTTGAGCGCCTGCAGCGCGGCGATGCTGGCGTAGACCGCGTAACCGTCGTCCGCGCCGCCACGGCCGTACAGCTTGCCGCTGTCGATCTTTGGGGTCCAGGGGCCGATGTCGCTGCGCCAGCCGGTGAACTCGGGTTGTTTGTCGAGGTGGCCGTACATCAGCACGGTCTGGCCCGAGGCCGGGGCGGGTGTGCCGTCCTGGCCCGAGGCCGGGGCGGGTGTGCCGTCCTGGCCCGCACAGGCCGGCACCTCGAAGAACAGCACCGGGGTGCGGGGTGTGCCGCGGGCGTCGTTCAGGCGCACCACCTCGAGCGTGAGGCCCTCCACCTTCTGCGCCCGCACCCAGTCGGCGGCGTTCTGCAGCACGCGCTCGAGCAGGCCGTGGGCGGCCCAGTCGGGGTCGAAGGCGGGCGACTTGGCCGGCACCTCGATGTAGCGCGTGAGTTCGGAAATGATGCCGCCCGACCAGCTGGCTTCGACGTGGGCCTGCAGGGCCGAAGGATCGAGCAGGGGCGAGGCGTGGGGCAGGCGGGCGTTCATGGCGTCGGTCTCCGGGGTGCGAGGCGGTGGGGCGCCGACGTCCGGGGAGCCTGTCCCCGGGCCGGTGGCCGAGGAAACAAGTATAGGCAAGCGCGGCGCTTTGTGCGCCCCGGCGCCGGCCTGACACGCGGCGCGGTGTGCGCGCGCGCTCAGGCCATCAGGCCAGGGCGTGGCCCTGTGCGTCCGACAGGCGGAACACGCGCACCACGTCGGCCAGGCGGCTGGCCTGGTCTTTCAGGCTTTCAGCGGCGGCCGCGCTCTCCTCGACCAGCGCGGCGTTCTGCTGCGTCATCTGGTCCAGCTGCGTCACCGCCACGTTCACCTGGCCGATGCCGTCGCTCTGCTCGCCGGCGGCCGTGGTGATGTCGCTGATGAAGGCCGAGACCTTCTCGGCGTTGGCCACGATCTCGCTGATGGTGCTGCCGGCCTGGGCCACCAGGCGCGAGCCGTCTTCCACCTTGCCCACGCTGGTCTCGATCAGGCCCTTGATTTCCTTGGCCGCCTGCGCACTGCGCTGAGCCAGGTTGCGCACCTCGCCAGCCACCACCGCGAAGCCGCGGCCCTGTTCACCGGCGCGAGCGGCTTCCACCGCGGCGTTCAGCGCCAGGATGTTGGTCTGGAAGGCAATGCCGTCGATGACACCAATGATGTCGCCGATCTTCTTGCTGCTGTGGTTGATCTCGTTCATGGTCGTGACCACCTGACCGACCACCTGGCCACCGCGCACGGCGACCTCGGCGTTGGCCACCGCCATCTGCGTGGCCTGGCGCGCCGCGTCGGCGCTCTGTCGCACCGTGCTGGTGAGCTGCTCCATGCTCGCCGCCGTCTCTTCCAGGCTGCTGGCGGCCTGCTCGGTGCGGCTGGAGAGGTCCTGGTTGCCGCTGGCGATCTGCTGGCTCGCGGTGCCGATGCTGTCGGTCGAACTGCGCACCTCGCCAACGATGCGCGCGAGCGAGGCCTGCATGTGGCCCAGGGCCTGCATCAGCGAGGCGAGTTCGTCCTTGCCTTCCACCTGCACCGGGCGCGTCAGGTCGCCCTGCGCAATGGCCGTGGCCAGGCGCTGGGCATCGTCAAGCGGGCGGCAGATGCTGCGCATGTTGGACAGCGTGGTCGGCACCACCACCAGGGCGGCGAGCGCCACGGCCAGGCCGAACAGCATCAGGGTCTGCTGGTTGGCCTCCTGGCCGGCCTGGCGCGCGCTGGCGGCCTCGGCCATCAACAGTTCTTCGGTGCGCTTGAGGCTCTTGAGCAGGTCGCCGTAGTTGGCGTGCGCGCGGTTGAGCATGCGGTTGGCCACCGTGGCCGAGTCGTAGCCGTTGGATTCGAGCTGGCGGGTCACCGGCTCCACCGCGGCGACGTACTGCGTGAGCTGCTCCTGCATCTGGCGCACCAGGACGTTGTCCTCGTCCTCTTCGCCCTTGAGCATGTGCTCCAGCTGGCGCTGCGCCTCCTCGCGCGAGGCCTGCCAGGACGCCTTGATCTTCACCACCTCCTCGGGCTTTTCGTAGGCAATGATCATGTCCTTCTCGAAGCGGCCCATGTCGCCCAGCGCCACCTGCAGGCGCGAGAGCGTGAGCGTCTCTTCAAAGGCGTTCTCGACGAAGGCCTCGTTGAGCGCGTGCAGACGGCCCATGCCCCACCAGCCAGCGCCGCCGACCAGCACCAGCAACATGAGGACCACGCCGATGGCACCCATCATGCGGGTGCGAATGGAAAACTGGCGCATCAAAGCTTGCATGGTCTTGTTTCTTCTGAAGGTGAATGGAAATGGGGGATGGGATGCTCAGCGCGCACCCTCGATGCGGAAGATCTGCACGACCTGGGTGAGGCGGGCGGCCTGGTCCTTCAGGCTCTCAGCGGCGGCCGCGCTCTCTTCGACCAGCGCGGCGTTCTGCTGCGTCATCTGGTCCAGCTGCGTCACCGCCACGTTCACCTGTCCGATGCCGTCGCTCTGCTCGCCGGCCGCTGCCGTGATCTCGCCAATGATGTCCGAGACACGCTGCACCGAGCCCACGATCTCGCTCATGGTCTGGCCCGCATCGGCCACCAGGCGCGAACCGGTCTCC